>QHYH01000142.1 GCA_003223215.1 Acidobacteriota bacterium | reverse complement strand
AGCGCTTGGTATGATCCTATTCATGCCGAACAAAGGTCTGGCGATCGATTTACAACCGTCTGAGCGCACACAACTGGAACAGTGGGAATCCGCGCACGGGACGCCGCAACAGGTGGCGCTGCGCTGCCGAATTATCCTGGGAGCGGTGGCGGGTCAGCAGAATGTGGCGATCGCCGAGGGGCTCGGCGTGAGCCGGCCCACTGTGCAGCTGTGGCGCAAGCGTGTGCACGAGAAGGGCATCGGGGAGGTTTGGGAGATCGCTCCCGGTCGCGGACGCAAAGTGCACTATACGCAAGAGCAGCGAGACCGGATCATTAAAGCGACCTTGCAAAGCAAGCCCAAGGGTATGACCCATTGGAGTTGCCGGCTCATGGCAGAGGCGCAAGGGGTCAGCAAGAACACGGTGAACCGTTTATGGCAGCTGCACAATATCAAGCCGCATCTGAGCCGCACTTTTAAGCTGTCGCGGGATGCGAAATTCCTAGAGAAGCTGACCGATGTGGTGGGGTTGTATATGAACCCGCCTGACAAGGCGCTGGTGCTATGTGTGGATGAAAAGAGTCAAATTCAAGCGTTAGATCGGACGCAGCCAGGGCTGCCGCTGAAAAAAGGCCGGTGCGGTACGATGACGCACGACTACAAGCGCAATGGCACCACCACGCTGTTTGCGGCACTGCAGGTGTTGAATGGCAAGGTGATTGGTGAATGTCACGGTCGGCATCGGCATCAGGAGTGGCGGAAGTTTCTGCGCCGCTTAGACGCTGAGTTTCCCCCGGAGCTGAAGTTGCATCTAGTGATGGACAACTACGGCACGCACAAAGAGCCGCACGTGCAAGCGTGGCTGAAGAAGCATCCCCGCTTTGTATGCCACTTTGTGCCGACCAGTTCCAGTTGGCTGAATTTGGTGGAGCGCTGGTTTCGAGAATTGACTGAGAAAGCGATTCGGCGCGGCAGTTTCGTGAGTGTGCCGGAGCTAAACCGAGCCATCGAGGCATTTCTGCAAGCTTGGAACCAAAACCCCAAGCCGTTCATCTGGAGCGCCACTGTCGAAGAGATCATCAAAAAGATCGATCGCGCGCGGGCGAAGATGGAGCAGATCAAGCCCGGATCCACCCAGCCCGCGGGCAAAGAGAAGGGGCTTCTGCTGTAAGGTTATATACGGGACATACCACTAGCTTAGGGAACTTTTCGAAGGTGCAGGGCATTTTAGGAATGCGTAACCTGAACGAATCCGGCAAAGCCTTGCGGGAACTACTCTCGCAGCGAATCTTGGTGCTTGACGGCGCCATGGGTACCATGCTGCAACAACGCGGGTTAGCTGCCGCGGACTTTGGCGGGCCCGAACTCGAAGGATGTAACGAGAACCTCGTTCGCACGCGCCCCGACGTGGTTCTGGACATTCACCGGAAATACCTCCAGGCGGGCGCAGATATCATTGAAACCAATTCCTTTAATGGAACCAAAAGCGACCTCATTGACTACGGGGTCGCGGATCAGTCGTACGAATTGATGTCAAAGGCTGCCCACCTGGCGCGGCAAGCAGCGGACGAATTCTCCACGCCTAGCAAACCAAGATTCGTGGCCGGCTCGATGGGGCCGACCCGCAAGGCCATTACGGTAACGGGCGGAATCACCTTCGATCACTTGCGGCAGGACTATTACGACCTGGCGAAGCCCCTGATTGATGGCGGCGCGGACTTATTGATCGTGGAAACCTGTCAGGACACGCGAAACATCAAGGCGGCACTGCTTTCGATCCGCAAGCTTTCCCGGGAACTCGCGGCGGAAATTCCTTTCATCATCTCCGTCACCATCGAACAAAACGGTTCGATGCTCGCCGGCCAAACCATCGATGCGATGTGGGCGTCGCTCAAATATGCAAAGCCCTTGGCTTTCGGAATGAACTGCGCAACGGGGCCGGAGTTCATGACCGACCATATCCGAACACTGAGCCAGCTTACGAGCGAGTTCATTTCTTGCTACCCGAACGCGGGACTGCCCAATCCCGAGGACGGAAAATACTACGAAACGCCAACATCGCTAGCAACCCAGCTCGAAAGGTTCATACACAACGGATGGCTGAACCTGGTCGGCGGCTGCTGCGGCACGACCGAGCAGCATATTCGCGCGATTGCACAAATGGCCCAGGGCAAAAAGCCGCGCGAGCGGCCCGCCGAGAGCCATCGCGCCATCTACACTGGCATCGAGGCCATCGAAGCTGAAGAAAGTACGCGGCCGCTGCTGGTGGGAGAGCGAACCAACGTCATTGGCTCGCGCCTGTTCAAGAACCTCGTGGCCGACGAGAAATGGGAGGAGGCCAGCGAAATTGCCCGGCGGCAGGTGCGCGGCGGCGCGCAGGTCCTGGACGTGTGTCTGCAAAGCACGGAGCGGGACGAGAAGCGAGACATCCCTTTCTTCTACGAAAAACTGATTCGCAAAGTAAAGCCGCCGATCATGATTGATACCACCGACCCGGCGGGCATCGAGCTGGCCCTCACCTATTGCCAGGGCAAGTCCATCATCAACTCCATCAACCTCGAAGACGGCGAGGAAAAATTCCAGCGTACCGTGCCGATTGCGCATGAATACGGCGCCGCGGTGGTCGTCGGGTGCATCGATGAAGACCCCGTTCAAGCGCAGGCGTTCACGCGCGAGCGCAAGCTGGCCATCGCCGAACGCTCGTACAAGCTGCTTACGGAAAAATACGGTTTTGCGCCAGAGGACATCATCTTCGACGCCCTAGTGTTTCCCTGCGCCACCGGCGACGAAAACTACATCGGCGGCGCGGTTGAAACGATGGAAGGCATTCGCCTGATCAAGCAGGCGATCCCGGACGTGCGCACTATTCTCGGCATCTCAAATGTTTCGTTCGGTCTGCCGCCCGGCGCGCGCGAAGTCGTGAACTCGGTCTTCCTCTACTACTCGACGAAAGCCGGTCTGGATCTGGCGATCGTCAACACCGAGAAGATCGAGCGCTTTGCCTCCATCCCCGCTCACGAGCGCGAACTGGCGGAAAACCTGCTGTTCTCGCATCCGCCCAAGAGCCTGCCCGCAGACCGTCCCAATGCCCGCCTTCTGCTCGACGCTCCTGCGGACTGGCGTCAGCAAAGCAAAGAACAGCGCGCTGCCGTCAATCAATTCTGGATTGCAGCGATTACCGAACACTTCCGCGCAGCCAAGAAAAAAGAAAAGGCTCGCGGCGCCGATTTGCCGCTCGACGACCGTCTGGCGAATTACATCCTCGAAGGCACGCGCGACGGCCTGATCGCCGACCTCGAACGCAAACGCGCCGAGGGAGCCGCGCCGCTGGACATCATCAACGGGCCGCTGATGGCCGGCATGGCGGAAGTGGGACGCCTTTTCAACGCCAACGAATTAATCGTCGCTGAAGTACTGCAATCGGCGGAATCCATGAAAGCGGCGGTGAGTTATCTCGAACAGTTCATGGAAAAAGCGGATTCCGCCAAGCGCGGCAAGGTGGTTCTTGCCACGGTCAAGGGCGACGTGCACGATATCGGCAAGAATCTCGTTGAGATTATTTTCAAAAACAACGGATACGAGGTGGTGAATCTCGGCATCAAGGTGCCGCCGGAAGAATTGATCAAAGCCTATCAGGAACACCGCCCTGATGCCATCGGCCTGTCCGGGCTGCTCGTGAAAAGCGCGCAGCAAATGGTGACGACCGCCAGCGATTTAAAAGATGCGGGAATCGGGATTCCGCTGCTCGTCGGCGGGGCGGCGCTGTCCGCAAAATTCACCGAGACCAAAATTGCTCCGAGCTACGGCAAAGCGGTTTGCTACGCCAAAGATGCGATGACCGGCTTGCGTTTGATGAATCAGTTGATGGACCCGGCCACCCGCGAAACCGTGTTGCGGGAACACACGGCGTCCGGAAATGGTTTCAAGGTGTCCACCACCGTCGGCGTCACGCCCCTTCCAAAAGTGGCGCGCTCGCCACGTATCCGCGTTGATCTGCCGATTCCGCCGGTGTCCTATCTCGACCGCAAGGTCCGCCTCGTGCCCGACCTGCGCGAGATTTGGGGCTACATCAATCCCTACATGCTTTACGGGCGCCACCTGGGTTTCCGCGGCGACTTCGAGAAGCATCTGGCGGAGCGCGATCCGAAAGCCATCGAGCTATTCGAAAGCGTGGAGGAAGTGAAGCAAGAAGCCGCTTCGCTCATGAAAATCCGCGCCGTGTGGCAATTCTTCGAAGCGGAGCCGGAAGGCGAGTCGCTGCTTCTGTTTGCGCCAGGCGCGAAAGAGCCCTTGCACACGTTCCGCTTTGCCCGGCAGCGCCAGGGCGATTTCCTCTGCCTGAGCGATTACCTCCTGCCTGCCCAAAACGGAAAGCGTGACCATCTCGCGCTTTTCGTCGTGACGGCCGGCGAGGGCGTCCGCCAGCGCTCCGAAAAAGCAAAAAACGAAGGCTATTATTTCTTGAGCCACGGCTTGCAGGCTCTTGCCATCGAAACTGCGGAAGGCTGCGCCGAGTGGGTGCACCGCCGCATCCGTGAAGACTGGGGTTTCCGCGATCCGCCGGGGATGACCATGGCGCAGCGCTTCACCTCCCGCTATCGCGGCAAGCGCTACAGTTTTGGTTATCCGGCCTGCCCCAACTTGGAAGATCAGGCCGGCATCTGGAAACTGCTGAAGCCCGAAGAAATCGGCGTGCAGCTCACCGAAGGATTCATGATGGATCCGGAAGCCAGCGTTAGCGCGCTGGTTTTCCATCATCCCGATTGCACCTACTTTTCGGTCGGAGACGCCGGGCAAGACAGCTAAGGTAAATCCCTCGACGCAGGACCGGTTATTCCGTTACCATCCCCCATTTTTTGGCTCTCGCCCATTTCCCGAGAGAGGCCTCGATTGCGCGACCGCTTGGCCGCTCGAAAAAGGTACGCCGGTCCCTCGAGATGCCCGAACAGGTGAGCCCTAACCCGTATCGGAATGGCGCTCTACCGATCGTGTTGTTTAGCTCCAGCCGAGCCGTCCTCCTCAGGGCGCAATTTGTGTAGGCGTGGCAGCTGGCTGCCATGAGGTTTTGCAGTCGCTCAGGCCTCCGGATCAAGACCGGGCAGCCAGCAGAAACCCAGCTGTTCCCGACCTGCCGATTCGCGCTAGCAAAAGGGGCTCTTCAGGAAACCTTAGTCTCCTCCCAACGACTTAGATACTGACCGTTACCAGGATTTCGATCGATGACTGCGTCGCGGCCGAGAAATGCGGCCTTGCTGATTGAACAATTCTCTTTCTACAATTTCCGATAGGATGTGTCCAATCAAGATATGGCATTCCTGAATCCGCGGCGTCTCGTTTGAGGGGACACAGATGCAATGATCAACCCTGTTCTTGAGGCGCCCGCCAGTGCGCCCGGTCAACGCCACGGTCTGCAATCCCATTTCCCTTGCCTGCGACATTGCATGCACTACGTTCGCTGAATTGCCGCTGGTCGAAATGCCCACTGCGACGTCCCCTGGGCGAGCCAAAGCTTCCAGCTGCCGCGCGAAGACTTGGTCAAATCCCCGGTCATTCCCAATGGCAGTGACACAGGAACTGTTCACCGACAAGGCCAAAGCCGGCAAGGCTGGCCGATCGAACGCAAAGCGCCCCACAAGCTCGGCGGCTATATGCTGCGCGTCGGCAGCGCTACCCCCGTTGCCAAACAGCAAAACCTTGTCACCTTGCCGTAACGCGCTGACGAGCAGTTCGGACACTTTTGCTATCGTCGAGAGGGTTTCTCTGCTGCGGAACAGTTCCTGTTTTGTGGTGATCGATGCCTCGATCAACTCAGTCACGCGAGGCATGAAGTCATTCGCCTGTTTCATGCACCCTCCACAATCGTGCACCGCGTCCGTACAAGCCACTGCACATCGGGCAACTCGGACGCCGGTCGACGATGCGTTCTGCATTTTACTTAAAGGGCTATCCACGAGGACAGCAGAGATCCACGGATCAAACCGTGCGTCGAGTAAGGGAATATCCTGGATGCAGGGACGGCGATTTCGACGTGAATTCCGTGGCGATGAGCACGCCAAGCTTCCTGTATGGCTCTATTACGATCAGCTGGCAGAGTTCGTTTTGTACCAGAGCGTTACGATAGCCGTTCACCGGCGGGCAGTGCACGGTCCGTGGTCTCGAGTTGCACAATTCGACCGCCATAGTAATCATTCCAGCAGTCTCTTTTTTCAACCTGATTGAGCACAACTCCAAGCAAATTCTTTCCCTGGAATTCTGCGGCGGTTCTCTCCGCAATTTGGGCGGCGGTTGAACCCGCTTGGATCACCAACAAGACTCCATCCGCCAGATCGGCAAGAATCCCCGCATCATCTGCGCGTAGACTAGGCGGAGAATCAAGTATGATCCAGTCGAACAGCGGCGTAACCCGATTGAGCAACTGCTTCATCCTTTCGGTGCGCAATACCTCGCTTGGGCTGGACACCAGGCTCCCGCCGGGAATCAAGAAAAGGCTTTCGTTCATCCCTTTTTGGACTATCGCGTACTCATCTACATCCCCTCGCAGGTAGTCCGAGAGTCCTGGACAGATCGGCGCTCCAAACAAATGGTGTAATCGAGGCGACCTCAAATCTGCGTCAACGAGCAAGACGCGAAGGTCCGGTTGCTGTGCAATCGATTGCGCAAGATTGAACGCCACAAACGTCTTTCCTTCTCCAGCCACAGCGCTCGTTAGAAGAACCCTTTTTAGCTTGCGGGTTGATGCAATTTTGTCCAGGCGCGAGCGCAGAGTACGAAACCGTTCCGATCCTTCTTGCCCTGGCCTTGCGTTTACAAACACGCTATTGTGTGGGTCGATCTGCCACTCCAGTTTTACACATCGCTTTCCTAATTCTTCAAAACAAAGAAGGGTATTCTCATTCCCGCTCGTCGTACCCCGGGCGGAGACTGCAGGCCCTGTGCATTCGGGACCCCGCCTGAGCAGTTCAAGTTCGCTGCGGACATCGGCCGAGCTGGCTTCGCTTCCGGCTGCAAGCTGCGCGGCTCTCTCTTCGGCGGCCCTCTTCAACGCCTCATGAATGCGACTCATTCTGTCCTCGCCTGCTTCTTATCTCGACTCAGTCTTTCCCAAGCAGAGATCGCTTCAGCGGCCTCGCATCTCCGGTCCGTCCAGCAAAAAATTCCATAACGGGCAAACTGCCAAGGACAGGAAGCTTTAGATACATCTCAACCTCCTTCTCCGTGTGCAGGGTGTTGTCCATTGCCATGAGCAAGTATAGGACGGCCAAACCCAACAGCACCCCTCCTCCTAGTCCGCCACCTGCAAAATACAGCATCTTGGGGAATGACGGCTTCGTCGGAAGGCTCGGCGGATCCAGTACGCGAAATTGCTCGCCTTCCTGTTGATGAGCCGGGTCTATTGCCATTGCAGAATCTTGTTTTTTCTTCAGGAGATCGTTGTAAGCGTCCAGTGCGCTCTGGTAATTCCGCGTCAGCTCTTTTCGTTGTTGCTCCACCATCGCGCTGGCTTGCTCGCGCCCTTCCAAAAGTCGCATCTGGTCTTGGATTTTCGTCTGCTGCCTGGTAAGATCCGCAATCCTAACTTCATCCTGGCGCAGCTTCGAGCGCAGTTGCTGAATCTGAGGCGCCTGCGATGCCGTTTGTGATGGCGCTGGAGTCTTATCGGAATTTGACGTTTCTGCCATCCTCTTCTTGAGCTCCATGATGCGATTGTTGGCTTTGATCACATCAGGGTGCTCGGCCGTATATCGCGACTCGAGCACCGTCAATTGGTCCTGTTCGGCCCGCAGTTGCTCCACAAGAGTTTGAGGATTCGCCTTCGATCGGGATACCTTGGAATTGGCCGTCGCCTCGCTCAAGTGAGATTCATCGAAGGCCTTATCCTGCTGTGCTAGGCTTAAGGCTTGCGTATTTGCCTTCAACCGCGAGTTCAGAGTCGACGATAAACTGGGGTTACTTTGCCCTTCTTGCGGCAGGGATCCGATGTATTGACGCTTAAATTGGGCCAGCTTGGCATCTTGTTCATCAAGCTTCGCCTTCGCTTCCGCCAGCTGCTGACCAATGATCGATGCCGTGCGCACCGCCGTTTGCTCCAGAGCTCGTGCATTTTGCTCTCTGAAGATCGACGCTACTTCAGTGCAAATCCCCTGAGCGCTTCGCGGATTGTCGAAGGTCACCTGCACTGAAAACCCCGGGATACTCCGATCTTGCGTCCCGGGCATCGGTTCAAGGGAAGAAATCTCGATGGCCGCCCGCAGGCGTTCAATCAAGTCCTCCATCTGGAGCTTGCCGCGATCCGCGTGGTAGAGGTCAAGTTTTTCAATGAGCGGCTCGAGGCGGGTCCGGCTTAGAACCTGCTCCTTCATCGAGGCGAGGCGTTGGTTCAAACCCTCGTCGACGACGGGCTTCACGTATTCCGTATCGACCGTGGGTTTGCCCACGAGCACAACGGCCTGGGATGTGTATTTCTTAGGAAGTTGCCTTGCGACCGATGCGCTGAGTGCCGCACAGCCCACCCCGCAAACAGGAATGATCCACCAATGCTTGCGCAGAACTCTCCTGACATCGGCGACCGTGAATTCGCGATCGCGAACCATTCATGTCCCTTTCTATTCCGTGACCGAGCTGCACGCCAGTTGCCACGGACTCTCGGTTGGAGCCCTCGCAAAGACTGTAGATATCATTCTATGATGAATAACTTACAACTACCCAGTCTTCTGGGAGCAAGAACCAAGAGATCGCTGCCGCCAGGCTTTACCTCCAGAAAGGGAAGTTTCTTATCCAAAATATCCCAAAAATGGGGTCAGCTGTTCAAGAACCCGGCTCATCGCCAATTTGGCAACCGCTTCCGCGGCCTCGAATGCGTGCCTGGCGTTCTTCATCCGTGCGCCCAACCAAGCCTCACGCGGGGTCCTACGCCTGCAAACCAGGCTTCTTTGATCGTCCCAACGTCTCGCAGAACGGGTATCAAGGTGCGTGTTTTCTGAACCTTAGAACTCCCGGCGTTCCTCGCCGCTTCGACCGGCAAGCTCGTTCTGCGTGTCCTCGGAGTTTCCGGGCAGGAAGAATGAGCGAAAAGTTCTGGAACTTTTGGGCATAAATTGCGACACAAGCACAGTACCGGCGAGAGGGATCAGCGGTCTGTTTATTGTAGCTCGCTGAAATCAAACACCTTAGCCGATACGAGTCGGCGCTCAAACGGTGATCGACCTGGAAGCAGATTTGCTTGCCTCCGGTCGAGGATTATGACCCCGTTGCCGACACGCCTCTGGCCTCTGCCCCGGAACACTGGTTTTGTTCCCGGCCACTCGCCCGCGATCAAGAAGTTGAATGCGATCGTGGGGGAAATCGCCGGTACGAACATACCCGTGCTGCTGACGGGGGAGAGCGGAACCGGGAAGAATGTTTACGGGCGTGTGATTCACCTACTCTCCGGACAAAGAGCTGCACCGCTAAAGAAAGTCAACTGCAGAGCGGCCGCACACACGGAAGTGCTCGGCGTCTTGAAATCGAGCTTGAGGGTGTCGGAGGGAAGTTCCCCGGACGGTCGAGGAACTGTTTTTCTAGACGGAATCGATGAATTGGATCTCGAAGGTCAAAAGTCACTACTTGAACTCTTCCCGGAGGGAGAGACGGACCAGCCGACTCCCAGCCCCTTTCGCATCATCTCGTCGACGTTGCGCATCTTGGAGAAAGAAGTCGCATTGGGGAGGTTTAGGACGGAATTGTATTTTCGAATCAATGGAGTTTGCCTCCGCCTCCCGCCGCTGAGAAACAGGAAGGAGGACATCTTCCCCTTCATGGAGCATTTTCTGGCGAAACATGCTGAGGAGTTAGGACGGCAGGCTCCGCCTTTGAGCGACGAGGAAAGAGAATTCCTGGGAGCCCATGAGTGGCCGGGGAACGTCCGGGAATTGGAGAACTTTTCGAGAAGGATTGTATTGCTCGGTGATTCCCGAAGGGCAATGGACGAGCTGCGGTTGCCCACCCTCGACCAGGAGCCGCGGGGCGTCCCTTTGAAAGTAGCAGCTCGAACGGCGTCGCGCCAGGCGGAGCGTGACTTGATAGCGGAGGCGCTCGAACGGACGCATTGGAACAGGAAGCGAGCGGCCCGAGAGCTACAGATCAGCTACAAATCGCTCCTCTACAAGATCAAGCAAGCAGGCTTGGAGGGGAAGCAGGGGGTGGAAAGGAGCAGCACGGAGAAGCACCACGCCAATGGAACACGACCAGTTGTTTCAGCGGCGACCTGAGTGCGGTGGAATCATCGGCGCAGCTGGCTTACGAAGTGGAGTCGACGGGGATCAATCACGGTCGCAGCACACGTGACCAGAGCTTGACAGCATGGATGGAATTCCGCATGGCGAAATATATGAGAGACCATGTACAAGAGATTTTTTGAACTAAAAGCAAACCCGTTCAATGTGAATCCGGATCCCCGGTATCTGTTTCTTACGAAACAGATTGAGGAAACCTTGTCTAGTCTGATGTACGGCATTCAGACCCGAAAAGGTATTGTCACCCTTGCGGGCGAGGTGGGAACAGGCAAGACAACGCTCGTCAACCGACTTCTCGACTGGCTGCACCAGAACGCCGCGAAGACAGCGTTTTTGTTCAACTCCCGGATGAATTCGAGCCAGTTCTTCGACTTTGTACTGGCAGAATTCGGAATTCGCTGCGAATCCAGTTCCAAGAGCCAGCAACTAATTAAGCTAAATCAATGGCTCGTGGAGCGATTCCGGGCAGGTGAAACCTGCGTATTGATCATCGACGAGGCGCAAAACCTGACGTTTGCGGTGCTTGAAGAGATTCGGATGCTCACGAACTTGGAGACGTATACGGAGAAATTGTTGCAAATTGTACTTTCTGGCCAGCCCGAGTTTGAAGAGAAGCTAAATTTGCCTCAGCTAAGACAGCTGCGACAACGCATCATGATTCGCTGCAAGACCGGCCCTCTAACGAAGGAAGAGACGCACTCCTACGTCCTCGAAAGGTTGAAAATCGCAGGAGCAGCGGCGAACGGGCCGCCTATTTTCAGTCCGGCCGCCAGGGACGCCATACACCTGTATTCACTGGGGGTTCCTCGTGTAGTGAACCTGCTGTGTGAGCATGCGTTAATCAACGCATACGTTGAACAGCAGCGGCCCATTCAGCCGAAGATCGTCGAGGACGTCGCACGGGAATTTCGGTTGGATGTGGTCGAACCTACTGCTACGCCCGAGGGTCTGCGCACCAGCGCCGAGCTCTACAATTCCGAAGCGTTCATTCAAAATCTTGGCGAGGTCCTCTCACGCTTCCGCATTAGCCAGCACAGTCAGCCGGCGCGCGAAAGAAAGTAGTCGTGTCTGCGCCATCGTTCGGGGTGTGGGGATGATGTCTCTCGTTGGAGCAGGCGAGCGTGGATTGCGTGTTTACCGGACAATCTTCGGTTGGTTGCTCAGCGCCCGACAAACGCCCGGGAATTAGTCTTTCCAGTTCTTGGACGAAGGCGCTGGCCCGATCTCGCTTTTTGATCTTGAGGCTGTGCGGCCCTTCTTTTGGGGAATCAAACCAGCATCACGAATCTTGTAAATGAGCAGCCTGTAGCTGATTTTCAGCTCCTGAGCCGCTTTCCTGCGATTCCAGCGATTGGCGCGCAGCGCCGCGAGGATAATGTTTTTTTCACCCGCCCGGATGGCTTCTCTGCATAAGCTCTTCAGAGGAACGATTTCATTCTTGTCTGGCCCGGGCCATGAATGAGCGGACCGTTCCAAGTCCTCTCTCATCAAAGCCTCCGGTCCGATAACGACGTACCGCGCGATGGCGTTCGAAAGCTCTCGGATGTTTCCTGGCCACTCTGTGTACTGCAGGTAGTGCAGCGCCTCCCTGCTGAGCGGCTCAGGTCGCACGCTGAATTGTTCCTGGCAACGCGCAAGAAAATGCTCGGCCATCAGCGGAATGTCTTCGCGGCGTTCCCGCAATGGCGGCAACTTCAGGCCTACAACATTAATTCGGTAGTACAGGTCCAGGCGGAACCTGCCTTGGGCAATCTCCTCGCCAAGGTCTTTGTCCGTGGCGCAAATCAGCCGTGCATCGACTGACCTCTCCGATTCATCACCGATTCGTGAAAAGCGGCCATCCTGAAGAAACTGCAGAAGTTTGCTCTGGGAAGGTAAATCGAGGTCTGCGACGCCGTCAAGAAACAACGTGCCATGGTCTGCGAGTTCCACCCTTCCCGGCTTTGTCGCGTGCGCCCCGGTAAACGCACCTTTTTCGAAGCCGAAAAGTTCGCTCTCCAGCAGGGTCCCTGGAATCGCCGCACAATTCACCTTAACGAACTGGCCATTCGATACTGCGGAATGACTATGAAGCCATCTCGCGAGAACCTCTTTGCCACTTCCCTTCGGCCCGTACAGGAGCACCGGAATGCCCGTTCCGGCGATTTTCGCCGCGCGCCTCCGCACCTGTTTCATGGCTTCGGACCGGCCAAACAATACCTCTTCCGGCGGCAGGATGGCCGCTTGTTGGCCCGCGGTCGGTCTTCTCTTTTCGACAGACATGTCAGCCTACATGGTCTAGCAGGATGGAAAGCACACTAGCGGCCATTAAAGGGGTGTGGCGCCAAGATCACACTTGACCGCGCAAACCGGCTAACCGTTCTGTTTATAATCACTTAGATGAAGGCAGAACAAGAAAGTTATAGTACCGCAAGGCAAAGGGACGCGATTTCTTCCGGACCAGAAATAGCAAGGAATTTCTCTGCGGTACGAAAACATTTTTCCCTTCTGACGACCGAAGCACGGTAGTTCACTCCCTGCTTCAGCAACTCCCGGGCCTGCAAAATGGGCCTCGAAAACGGGCTTTTCACGATTATCATTAGCACCGCCATCTCGGCTTTTTTTGTCGTGTGTTAGCGCCGGTTTAAAAGGGATCCACTTTCGCCGGTTTGGGTTGAGCCACTTGGCCCGGCGGCGAGTTTGGAACACACCCATGGGCTGCCTGTTGTTGCGCAAGAACAAGCAGGCTTGATTTCTAGTTTTTCCCGTGCAACGTCGATCTTTACTTCATGAGCCATCCTCCCGCGCCGCCAGCAGGAGCAGGAGTTGTGGAACACCGGCAGTGTTTTGTGTCCATCTTGACCGACTCGATGACCAGGTACAGTTTGTCCGCACTGTTGACCTTTCCCGACACGCAGTAGTATTGGCCTGGCGTGATCTGTTGGGATTTGTTGAAGTCGTATAGGCGGTAGACCCGGTGGGTAGAGTGATCTTGCATGAGGAACACGACACAGGTTCGGTATTCTGTCCGCGAGAGCAAACGAGCGAGTTTGGCGCTGGAGTTGAACATCGAAAGCCAAGAACGGAAATTAGTTAAACTCCTGCCGACGAATTTAAATCGAAGCGCAGCGGCGTGCAAGATTTAGAAACTAATTTAGAATTCTTACCGCGTCCTTACCAGCGGGGCTCTGGATCACTGGCCCCGGCCAAAACCGGCGAGAATGGCGCCGTTTTTCACTGGCGCTAACAGTCGTGGACTCGGTCTTTTGAGGCGGGGTAAAGCGTGACGGACTCGTCCGTGAATATCCTGCTAACGGGCGGTGGCGGCTTTTATTGGTTCGCATCTACCGGTGCGAGGCTCAGGATGTTACGGCGCGCCCGCAGTTGAAACGTCGTTACCGGATAAACAGATGCCGTGCAGCGCACGTCAGCCACTCCATGGGATTCGAGCGGTCCCGGCTCTTGTCCGACAACCCGCCCGGATGCTTTACCGCGGGGGAAAGATAAAAGCCTCGAATAGGTCAGCTCTGGCCTTTTCATCCGAGGCTACCACACGCAAAATATCTTTGACCGAGAGCATCCCCCGGAACTCCCCCACCTCGTTCAGCACGATCAGATGGAAGATCCCGTTTTGCTCCATAAGCAGCAGGCACTCATCAAGCGTCCTTTCCGCCGTGACGGTAACCAGTTCACGGGTCATGATATCCGAGGCTTTCATCCATGCCGGACACTTGTTTTCGGCAGCCACTTTGTCGGAAATGTCGCTCTGCGAAATGACACCGGTGAGCCTGCCGTCCGCCCCCAGCACGCCAACCGTGCGTACTTCTTTGGCTCGCAGATACTGGGCCACCTGGTGAACGCTGGACTCTTCCGAGACGGTATAGACTTCCTTGCGGGACTCGATCAAATCGCCAACCCTCATTGGACACCTCCGCAGGTAATTTAGCCGGATACTAGGCCTATTTCGACCTAGAAGCAAGGTGGGTTGCAAATCAAAGTGGGCTCCCAATCAGCCTGTTCTTGAGGCGGGAAGGACTGGTTCGGGGACTGGTTTGCGGAAACTCTTCGGGGCCAAAGAATCGGCACTAGGCTCGTGCCGCCTCCGCACGCACGATATCGTATTTGTCAATGACCGCGGCAACACCCATTCGCGCATTGCCGTCTTCGATACGCGGCTCGACACGGAGGACTCTTCCGAATGCGTGCACCAGAACCTCTTTGCCGTTGGTTATTGCCGTTGGCAATGTCAGCACCAGATCGAGTTGGGAGCCAGCTTGCGGATCTTGATCCATTACAAAATACAGTCCGCGCGTCGAGATGTCGCGGGTATTGCCCTTCTTGGAATCCGATTCCTTCTCCGTAGGAATACGAACAAGGACCGGCAACGATAGATCATAGCGCCGAGTCGTTCGACGCTCGTTGGCGCCCCCCATTTTTCCGCTACACTCCGCGGGCCGTTTCTCGCGGCCGCGTTCCCTTCTTTGAATTAAGTTCTCGCTCCCCCGAGGGCTGATTCAGGTTTCTTGCGCAAGCCAAGGTAACTCAAGGACCCGAGTATATCGTTTTCTTGTTTTTGCCTGGCCCGCGCATCGCTACCGAGGACGGTCAGCCGTTTCTTGTTCCCACTGCCGAATTCTCTTCAGCCCCTGGCGCCGTCGCGGATTTCCGCGTTCGCGGAGTATCCAGATTGAACTGCCGCATCTTGTAAAGCAACGCCTTGTAGCTGATTCCCAGCATCTTCGCGGCGTCTTTCCGGCACCAGCGGGTCTTTTCCAGCGCGTCGGCGATCGCTTCCATCTCCGCTTCATCCTTCAAGCCGCGCACAAGGGCTTTGAGCCCTTGGTCTTTTGGTGGCGGCGGTTCTTCGCGCGGCGAAGTGCGCTGCCGGGTGGAGGACATTTCCACCAATTCGCGCAGGCTGCCCTCGTCATCTTCGAGAATCACATAACGCTTTACGAAGTTCTCCAGCTCGCGCAAATTTCCAGGCCAGGGATAGTTCACGGCCGCATCCAGCAAATGCTTGGATGGCGGCTGCCCGGGCTTCCCGTATTTTTCGCTGTACTTCTGGAGGAAATGTTGAAACAACAGCGGAATTTCCGTCGTGCGTTCCCGAAGCGGGGGCACGTTGATGGACAATACATTCAGCCGGTAATACAAATCCTCGCGAAAGCGTCCCGATTTCATCGCTTCATGTACGTCCACGTTCGTGGCTGCCAGCACGCGCACGTCGGTCTCCACCACATGCCGCCCACCCAGCCGCGAATACTGGTGATCTTGTAAAACGTGGAGCAGTTTGGCCTGCAGGTGCGTGGTCATCTCCGCGATTTCGTCCAGGAAAATCGTGCCTTTGTTGGCCATTTCGAACTTACCGGGCTTGCTCCTCACGGCACCAGTAAAGGCGCCTTGCTCAAATCCGAACAGTTCCGATTCCAGCAGCTCTCCCGGCAGCGCCGCGCAGTTCACTTTCACAAACGCCTGGTTGCGCCGCTTCGAACGCAAGTGAATCATCCGCGCGACAACTTCTTTTCCCACGCCGCTTTCGCCACAAATAAAAACCGGCACGTCCACCGGAGCGATTTGCAGGATCTGCTGCCGGATTCGCACCATCTGCGGGCTCGCCGCCAAAAAGCTCAAATCCTCCGTCACTTGGACGCAGTAATCCCGGAGCGCCTGATTCTCGGTTGCCAACTGTTTCTTCTGGCGCGACTTGAGCATCGCCGCATCCAGCTCGGTTTTTTCAAATGGCTTGGTAAGGTAGTCGTGCGCGCCGATGCGAATGGCCTCTACCACCGTCCCCACTTCGTTCGAACAAGACAGCATGATCACATTCAGAGTGCGGTCGATCTCCATCAGCTCTCTTAGCGTGTCAATCCCGTTCATCTCCGGCATCAGCACATCCAGAATGATGAAGTCTGGTCGCTCGCCTTTGGTCACTTTGTTCAAGGCTTCCTTGCCGGAACTGACGGTCTCGACTTCGAACCCGTCTACTTCCAAAAGGGTCTGCAGGTACTTGCGAATGCTCGGCTCGTCATCCACCACCAGAACTTTTTCTTTCTCACCCATCGCTTCTTCTCTTTTCTGCGAGATTTTCTCGACGTTAGCCTTGATCCATCGGCAATAAGAACGTGAATCGGCTTCCCCCATTCGGGTCGCTCTCCACCCAGATCTTGCCGCGGTGCGCCTGGATGAGTCGCTTGGCAATTGCCAGCCCTAGTCCCATCCCCGAAGTATTCCTGTCTACTCGCACGAAATCCTCAAAGATTTCCTGATGATGTTCGGCAGAAATGCCCGTGCCGGAGTCTTTCACGCTGACTTCTACGCTGTTCGGGCGTGGCAGGCGAAACCTCCGGCGCTCTTGCAAAGGCGCCATGGTGGCGACGCGGCGCTCCCAGAAATGGGGCGCCGCCCGCAGCACCACTGTGCCGCCGCTCGGACTGTGCTTCAAGGAATTGTCGAGCAAATTCGCGGCAACCTGCTGAACTTTTTGATAGTCGAAACGGAATGTCGGTATGGAAGGGTCAATCTTCGCTTCGAGGCGCACTCCTTTGCGCTGAAAGGCCTCAAACCACCTCTTGGAAAGCTCATCCAGGCAATCGCGCAAATCGTTCTCGCGCAGTTGCAAGACAAGCTTGCCGCTCTCCAGTGCCGAATAGTTCAGGAACATGGAGACCAGGCGCACCAATCGTTCGCAACTCTCTTTGGATTCCTCCAGGATGTCTCGCTGCTTGTCCGTCAGCCGCCCGAGCGAACCCGCGAGCAACAAGTCGTAATAACCCTTGATCACCGCCAGCGGCGTCTTCAATTCGTGCGCGGCGGAAGCCAGAAACACGGTTTTCTGCCGGTTCACTTCCTGTAATTTCAGGTAGGCCGCCAGCAGGTTCCTGTAAGTAATCTCCCGTTCCTGGAGCAGATCTTGCACGGTAAGCTGCGTTTCGGAATCGCCCGCCTGCCCGTCCGCATTTTGGATTTCCGCCACCAGCCAATCGGATTCCGGCATCCAACGAATCCGCATCGACGTTCTTTTCTCCGCCGGGCCGATCCGCACGTTGACCTCGTGCTCCCCCCTTTCCACTTGCCTGAAGATGTCGGCTGCATCCATCTTGAGAAGATCACTGAAGAGATTCAGTTCGTCGGTTTCCGTGAATCCTTGGGTCTCCAAGCAACGGCGTGCCCGCGCGTTTACCAGCACGAGACCTCCGCTGCGGTCGGCGACAACTAATGACTTTTCAAGAATATCCAAGACTTGTCTGACCGCCCCTAGGGGAAGAGGTCGGCGATTGCGATCTTCGGCCACGGGGGGCATGGCTATCCTTCCGGTCATCTATTAGCTCAGTTTTCTCTTTTGCGAGTGTGGTAAATATTTTCCCTTGCCGGAATGCACATCCTTACAGAGTGTTCCCTGTCGAGTCAATGGTAAAAGCGTTCCATTTGCACATTTACGGAAATCCAGTGGATCTTAAAGCCCTAACCGTCGAATGAAAATCCTTTCCGCATCTGCGAACAGCTAGGAAGTTATTCTCAATACGCGACTTAATGTTTCTTTGGATAAGCTTGTCTGGCCCTCAAGATGCTCGCTATCCCGTACTATATCTTTCGTACTGTCCGAGGGCTCTGTGAATCGCGCAACGGGGGAAATGCACGCCGTAGAGACTCGCTCGATAAGGCGCTCGCCCCGCCTACGGCTTCAGATTCCCGTTTTCGTGCGCGGCACGGATGCCTCCGGGGCTGAATTCATTGAGCTTACTAAGACCCTAGACATCAGCGCATTTGGCGCCTGCATCACCTGCGAACATGCTCTGCGAGCGAACCAGAAGATCCATCTCACCATCCCGGCTCCTTCTCTGCTATCCTCCGGCTTTGTTCCCAAGGCGACTCCCCCTATTCTTGCCCGTGTCCTCAGACAGAACAAGGTGGGGGATGCACGCCTGTTCGGCCTAGAATTTTTCCACCCGTTGGAATAGGGCTGCCATCCCCGCTGGATACTTTTGTTACATCCGCTGTCTGTCCGAGCGCACTTTGCTAAGTTTTTGCCTCGTTTTTCACCGCATCTTATATTAGGATGCCCGGCTCACTGAGGTCTAGTCATGCGGAGGCCGCCAAGGTCCAGTACCAATGGTCTCTTGGTTGCTCCAAATGTTTGTAGAACAATTTACATGCTTGCCCCATTCCCCGCGGGGATAGGCAGAGGTTAGGTTTATACCGGATATGCCCAGCTCCGGCGCCCTCGCGCCCCCGCGTCTGCCGATCGAGGACACGTATCTCGAGTTGCTTGCGGATACACTCGAGAGTCTCGACCTGCCCGCGCGGGGACAATTTCTCCAGCGCTTTCTCCGCGCAATCTGTCACGTTGAATTGCGCGAATCTGAGTGTGTGCAAATCTGGGACGAAATGCTCAATCGCCGTCGGGCCCTCACCGATCAAGCGGGCCGTCCCGTTGTTCTGAAGGCGGCTCTTATGGATGTGCTCGCTACTTCCGGATTTCTCCGTGTGCCTATCATCTTGGAGTACGAGGAACTCAAGAAGCTCGAATTGAATGCGGTCACCGATCCCCTGACCGGCCTCTACAACCGCAGGCTTTTTGGAGAATCTTTCGAAAAAGAATTGAATCGTGCGCGCCGTTACACGCAGCCGCTGAGCCTGGTGATTCTGGATCTGCACCGCTTCAAAGAAGTAAACGACAAACACGGCCACCCCCGCGGTGATGAGGTTTTGCGCGCCACGGCGGCAACGCTCAAGAAAGCGTTGCGCACTTCCGACTCGGCCTTCCGCATCGGAGGCGATGAGTTCGCCTTGCTCTTGCCGCAAACGGACGCGCAGCAAGCTCTTGCGCTCAGCCGCCGCGTCGAAGCGGTATTTGTCGAGATCCTCCAGCCGCTGCAGTTGCAAGTTGCCGTCAGCATGGATCATGGCATTGCCATTTTTCCGCAAGACGCAGAGCAGGCCGATCAACTGATTCGCATCGCCGATGAGCGCCTGTACCGCCAAAAGCACGCTAATCACAAGAAAACCCTTGACGGCGCCGATCGCATTGAAACGGTCCCCTCGGCTGACCAGGCTCCCGGCCCCGCGGTTTCGCTGGAATCTCCCGGTCCACTCCCTCCGCCCATTTCCATCGAAACCATGCGCGCGCCCGAAAAACCAGAGAGCGACCCTGAGGCCCGCGGCACGGTTAGCCCTCCTCCAGCCCATGCACCGGTGATTTCCCCGCCCCGCATGTTCGCCGTTCAGCGTAAAGCCGAGCGCGTTTCCATGGCCGGCACCAACGCCTATGCCGTCCTAAGTGAACAAGGGTCGCTACGTGCTCGCGTCCTCGACCTGGGTTTTGGCGGCGTCGCCATCGAGTTGGATTCCCAGGAAAATCTTCCGGAAAGTCTGTTCGCGGTCCTGCACGTCCCGATTCTCCCTCCCGTGAGGGTCAACCTGAAACCCGTGTGGAGGCAGCAGACCGCGCAGGGCGGCACGCGCATCGGCTGCTCTTTCGTTTCCTGAAACGCGATTTTCTCCGGTCTTGGATCTCCGGTTCTGATTCGTCTGCGGATTCCTTCTGACGGCCTCGCTCACCGCCTGCTACAATCCCTCTCGATCTGCGATCTCGAAAGGACGCACCATGCTCGAACCAAGAGTCAGCCGGCCCTATTGGCCCGATGCCCTCACCAAGCCACCCGAGGACATGTCCAGCCTGAAACCCTGGTCTTGGGCCGTCGAGCGCCTCGAGCAATCGCACAATTATTGGATTGCCAGCTCGCGGCCCGATCACCGTCCGCACCTCATGATTGTCTGGGGAATCTGGTGGCGGGACGCCTTCTGGTTCAGCACCGGCCCGCGCACGCGCAAGGCCAAAAACATCGCCGCGGTCCCCCGCGTTGTCATTGGAACCGAAAAAGCCGACGAAGCTGTCATTCTGGAAGGCACCGCGGAGGAAATCACGGATCGCTCGGTCTGGAAGCAGCTCGCTAAAATTTACAATTCCAAATACGGCGGCGACGTGGAGCCGCTTCTGATGGCTGCGAATGGCTGTGTCTTTCGCGTCCAGCCCCAGGTCGTCTTTGCGCAAGACGAACACGCGGAAAACTTCGCCGATGCCGTCACCCGATGGCGGTTCGACGAAAATTAGCCCGGATTCACACACACAAGCGCAAAGCGTTCGGCCGGCGCGCTGTTCACTTATTTCAAGGTTTCGGCGAAGCATTCCACATTTCCTGCTGGATTTTCCACCCGCCGCCAGCCTCGCGATGGAGCACCAGCGCCATCTTCCCGTATCCGTCGAGATTCGGATTC
This sequence comes from Acidobacteriota bacterium, assembly GCA_003223215.1. Classification (GTDB taxonomy): domain Bacteria; phylum Acidobacteriota; class Terriglobia; order Acidiferrales; family UBA7541; genus Acidiferrum. Next base: position 45,728 of record QHYH01000142.1, on the reverse strand, counting down.
CCTTCCGGAGCCTGCGCCACCTGATGCTCTGTCGCCCACTCGGTCGCCCAGTCTCCGCACACTTGAATGTCGTGAAACACCATCTCCTCTTTCGTCACTTTGTATCCCGGCATCTTCGCCAGAACGTTTTCAACCCACGCCGTGATGGTCTTTCTGCCCACCAGCGGTGCCTCCCCCGGCATCAAATCCACGCCGTCTTCTGCCCACATCGCCATGATCCCCGGTGTGTCCATCTTCAAATGCAGCTCGACGAACTTCTTGTTGAACGCATCAATCTCGCCTCGCGCGCCTCCCGCCAAATCCCCGGCCTTCATGCCATCCCCAGCGGACCGAGAAGCAAAGCTCCCACGACAATGGCGACTTTTCTGAAACTCAACATATAACCCCCTCACCTAACCCCCTCCATATGGCGCCGTGCTCTGCGCCAAATCTATCTAGCCCTGGCCCTGGAAGGAAGTCCGAGGTCCTTTGCGCTCGGCTTCCGATCCCTCCCTCCGATCGCTGTTTCTCTGCTCTGCTCCTGCCATTTTGCGAAATTCGATTCTTCGCGTATCATGGGGAATTGCTCGCGACCTAGCGACGCGGCCGTAAGACCCGGCTTTGCCGGGTTTGCCGTCGAGACCGGACGCGACGAAAGGCAGCCCCATGAAACCCGGTATTCACCCCGACTATCACGCCGTTACGGTGCACTGCGCCTGCGGCCACACGTTCCAGACGCACTCGACCATCAAAGGCGACATGATGCGCGTGGAAATCTGCTCGAATTGCCACCCCTTCTTCACCGGCAAGCAGAAACTTGTGGACACCGCCGGCCGCGTCGAGCGCTTCAACAAGAAATACGCCGACGCCGCCTCCAAAGCAGGCACCGCCAAAAAATAGGACAGAGCTTCCTCTCTATCTTTCTTCTTTGTGAGCAATGCTTCCCCGGGGACAGACAAGAAGGTCTGTCCCACATTTTCTTTGCTCCTTGCGCTGTGGCCTCCATGCTCTCTCTGGCTCTGTCTGGCTCTGTCTAGTCCTCTCTGTTAAATCCTTCGCACCCGTGTAAAATACCTTGCCAACGTGGCTACACAATCTCGCATGTTTGACAGCTCGCGTCCTGGCGAACTTGTCGAATCCGCACCGCCTCGCGTCACCCTCCGCAATGCTTTCGCCCATCCATTCGACTCCGCCATTGCCGCCGCGCGCACCTGCTACGCCCCGCGCTTGATCACGCCGGAAGAAATCACCGACAAGCAGCGCCTCAACGTCGGCGCCGCCACGTTTTACAGCGGCCACCACACCGTCTACCAGCACGCGCATTTTGAATTCGGGCTGGAAAACGTCAGCCGCCAATTTGTCTGGTCTTTTCTTCACGCACATCCGTTTTATAATTCCGAACAGCAGAGCCAGCGCTATGTGCGTCTTGACCGCGCTCAAGCCTACGTTCCGCCGGTCTCGCTCTTCTTCGACGAAAAGTCCAAAGAAATTTACGAAGGCGCCATCTGCCGCGCCTGGAATTACTACCGCGAGCTTTCCGCGCTCCTGATCGGCGACGCGCGCAACATCCTCTACGACATCTGGCACGTCAGCCCCATGTCCCATCCCAGGCGCCTTCAAAAGATCGAACGCTCCGCCGAAAAGCGCGCCATTGAAATCGCCCGCTATGTTCTTCCTATCGCTGCCTTTACCACGATGGTGCACACCCTCTCCGGCATTGTCCTGCACCGCCTATGGCGCATGTGCTCGGCTTCCGACACGCCGAGCGAAGCCCGCGCCATCATCGGCGAAATGGTTTCGCAGGTAAAAACGCTGGACGCTCCATTTTTCGATCGTTTCGAAACGGAACCGCTCGAAGAACTTCCCGAGTGGAAGTCAATTCCTCAAAATCCGAACGCCGGTGAATCCTTTGCCCGCGAATTTGACGTCAAGCTGTACGGCAAAACTTCTCGCCTTGTCGACTACTCCCCCAACGCTCTCGGTGTCATCGCCGAATCCTATCGCGCTGTCGCCGGCCTCGCCGCCTCGCAATGTTCCGACGCCGACGCCCTCGATCGCCTCCTCAACCCTGCGCGCAATCTCTATCGCCTTGAAACGCTCAACGTGGGCGTGCACGCGCCGATGATGCGCGCGCTCCAGCACGCCAATTACACGTTCGCAAAGAAAATCAGCCACACCGCCGACAGTCAGGACCAGCGCCATCGCATGGTCCCCGGCTCGCGTCCGCTGCTCACGCTTGCCGACACGCGCGAGCCCGACTACATCACGCCCGCGCTTGTCGCCGCCAACCCGCGCGCCAAGGAAACCTACGACCGCGCCATGCAGGAAGCGTGGTCCGCGAAAAATCAGCTGCTCGACCGCGGCGTGCCGCTCGAAATCGCTCTCTATCTTCTCCCCAACGCCAAGTCCATCCGCCTGCATGAATCCGGATCGCTTCTCCACCTTCTCCACAAATGGACCATGCGCACCTGCTTCAACGCGCAGGAAGAAATCTTTCAAGCCTCCATGGACGAAATCGCTCAGCTTCGTGAAGTCCATCCCGAACTTGCACGCTACATCGGCCCGCCCTGCCATCTCCGCGCCGGCATCACCACCCCCATCTGCACCGAAGGTTCCCACTTCTGCGGCGTCAAAGTCTGGCTCGATTTCCCCAACACCCCGCGCCGCATCTGAAACCTTGCAGACAGCTGCCTCGTTCCATGGTCAGACGGAACAGCTAGTAAGGTGCGTCCACCTGCTGGAATCTCAAATCTCCCGCCTGAGGCGGGGGCGCGGGCAACACCTTCAGCGCGGTCGCCATGCTGGTAGCAGAGTTAATCGCGCTGGTCACTGTCATGGTGAAAGTTGCCCCGTCGTCCCCGAGTGCGGCGGGCGGAGTCGTATAGGAAGTGCTGATTGCTCCTGAAATCGCCGTTCCCTTCTTGTTCCATTGGTAATTCAATGGCGGCGTCCCGCTTGCTCCAGCGATAAACGCCGCCGTCTGGCCTACAGCTACGATTTGGTTCGTCGGCTGCGCCGTGATGCTCGGCGGCTGGATGATCGGCTTTGGCCCCGTTGACCCTCCCGAGGACAGCCATACAACGGCAGTGCGAGGAACAACACAAGTCTCAAACACTGGCTAAACCCGTCGCTTCTGTCTGAGGATTCTGTGGCAAGAAAGGTGCCGACATCACCGGGGCCCCTAGTTCACCGTAGATTCTGTTTCTTCTGGGGACAAACGCGGTGCGAATTTGGCTTCGCTCTCGTCGCACTTCCGAAACCGCCCCATTATCCCAACCGTCCAATAGAATAAGGAGATTCTCGATGCCGCCAGCTTTTCGGGCTTTTCTGGCGCTCCTCACTTCGGCGTTGCTTCTGTCCACGCCGGCTCTGCCGTTCGACACGCCCCTGTCCGACCAGGCCGTTCGGGAAGCCTACTTCCTCGGCCAGCGTACGGACCAGAAAATCGTCGACTTTTTTAGCGGCTACACCCGCCATCTGCCTTTCCCTAAGGCTGGCCCGTACGTCTCCGAGATCCAGTTGCTTACTCCTTACGCACAGGTTGTCGAGCTCTCCCATCAAAATACCGCGGGCTATAGCGCACAGCAGGCCTGGAAGGATTACCAGGATCGCGGCGACCTCATTCGCGTTCGGGTCCGCATTGAATTCACACCTACCTACACGGCGGTCGCTTCCCAGCAAAAGAGCAAACGCTCGACCGAAGGCGACCGGTTCACTCCGCGCGCTTTGGATTTTTGGAAGGATAATGACTTCGACTATGTCCTCCGCGAGGGGGAAAAGACCATCGAACCCAACTCCGTCGATGGCCAACCTATCTATTCCGAGGACGGCGCCTTTGTCGGCGCGTACGTCTGGCTTACTTATCCCGCCGAAGAAGTGGACTCCGTCAAAACCGAGGTTGAGGTTTCCGCCCCGGGCGAGCAGCACGTTGTCAGCAGCTTCGATCTCTCCTCTCTGCGTTGACTTCCGCCGGCTCTCGGATCATTTGAAACGGTCAGCACGCCGTCGCCTGTCCAATTCACAGGCCTCGCACAGTCATGCCTCGCAGAATGAAGGATCGCATCCTGGCGAACGGTCATGTTCCTGCTCCGTCCTGCAAATTGGGGCTATGAAGTGCCTCTTCCGGGAAGCTATAATAGCAACAATTTTTGTTAATCGTGAGCCCTTTAGAATCAACACTTACAGAAGGGCTGCAGGGGTACCCAGGCTAACTTAGGACTAAAAGACGGGGTTTTCCGGGATCACGGGTTACCCCACCGAAGGGTCACCTCCCTACGAGCGCCAGCGCAGCGTCACCGGCCCGTCGATCGGATGCACCATCGGCGCGCCCGTGCGCCGCGACTCGAGCAAGTTGGCCTTCAATGCAAAATACCATTTCGCTTGTCGGTCCGCGTCGTCAATCAGCATCAGCCTTGGGTTGTGCTTCAGTCCCTCCGCCTGTTGGATCATCGTCTCCTGATCCTGGCGCAAAAATTTTCTCGCGAACGGGCGAAATAGGAAAACCGGGAAGGGCAGATTCCACGCCGCCACAAAATCAATCCGGCACAAGTCGCGCCGCACCGGCGTCACCGTCGCGCGGCTCGAAAACCACAGCTTCCCGCTCTGATCGATCTCCGTTCGCAGGTTAGGCAGCACAAAGTCGATCGTCGTCGTCACCGGCTCGCCGGTAATTTTCTTGAGCAACTGATATGGCGCGCTGTTGGCGCTCGGCATGTGCGGGCTCATCCGGAAGCCGTTCGGGATCGGCTCGAACCGCTTCGCTTTTTCGTGAATGCTCGCGCCCTTCCGCCAAAACCACGACTGATGCACAAACGGCCCGTGCGCCGGATCCATCAGCCCGATGATCCCGTGGTCCATGTGCGAAGGCAGGTCGCACGACAGATGAGTAATCTTGTATTTTTCGCTGAACACTTTGAGCCCTGGTGCTTCCGGGATACTCTCCGGCAATCGTGAGCCAGGGGCATTCATGTAGACCCAAACGTAGCCGTCGCGCTCCTCGCAGGGATAATGCCCGGCGAAGATTCGCTCCACTTTCAACTTGTCTTGGGAAGTAAGCGAGGGAATTTCCACGCACTGGCCGGTCGACGCATCGAACCGCCAGCCGTGGTAACAGCACTCCACTACCTTGCCGTCGACTCTACCGTAGGAAAGCGGAATCCCCCGGTGAGGACACGCATCCCGCAGCGCAAAGGCTTTTCCTTCTGCTGTGCGCCCCAACACCAGCGGCACTTCCAGCAAGAGCGCCTTGATGACTTTTTGCGCGCGAATCTCCGTGCTCCGCGCGGCCGGGTACCAAAAATCCCACAAAAACCCCGGATCCGCCTCGTGCCCAGCTTCGCGCGTGGCTTCCACGTCCGGCTGCAAGATGGTGCGCACCGCTTCACTCATACTCTATGCGCATCGTAGTATAGCGCGTTCGACGCGGGCAACGGCTCCGCGGCTCCGCCCTCCAATTGCAAGTTTCGCCGTTCAGCGCTATTCTTTGAGTAGAGCCAACGGATGTACGCGGCATTTTATTAGCTGACTCGCCTTCCGCTCCCGCGCCGGGAGCCCTCAGTCGTGCACCAACTCAAAACAACTTCTCTAAAACTCTTTTGCCTTCTTTCATTTGCTTTCAATCTAAAGCTTCGAACCGGAAACTGAGGTTGCTATGGCCGTTCTTACACTGACCGAAAAGTTGGACCAGCTCGATTCGCGCTACGAGGAGATGACGCAGCAGCTCTCTTCGCCGGAAGTCGTGGGTGATTCCGCGCGCTTTCAGAAGATCGCCAAGCAGCATGCCGAGCTCGAGGAAATCGTCGCGAAACATCGCGAATACAAGCAAATCGTGAAAGATCTCGCCGGGGCGCATCAGCTCTTCCTCGAAGCGGACGACGCCGAGATGAAGCAGATGGCGCACGACGAAGAGAAAGCGCTCGCTGCGCGCAAGGAAACCGTCGAGCGCGAGCTGAAACTTTTGCTTCTTCCCAAGGATCCCAACGAGGAGAAAAGCGTGCTCATCGAAATCCGCGCCGGCACGGGCGGCGACGAAGCCGCGCTTTTCGCCGCTGAGCTTTTCCGCATGTATTCGCGCTACGCCGAAACGCAGCGCTGGAAAGTGGAGGTCCTCGAAAGTTCGCCGTCTTCGCTTGGGGGAATGAAAGAAGTGGTTGCCGCGATTCAGGGGAACAAGGTTTATTCCAGGCTGAAATACGAAAGCGGCGTGCATCGCGTACAGCGCGTTCCCGCGACCGAGCAGCAAGGGCGCATCCACACTTCGGCGGCAACGGTCGCCGTGTTGCCCGAAGCCGACGAAATCGACATCAAGATCGAGCCGAAAGATCTGCGCATCGACACTTTCTGCTCCTCCGGCCCCGGCGGCCAGTCTGTGAACACCACCTATTCCGCCGTGCGTATCACACATTTGCCTACGGGCTTGGTCGTTTCGCAACAGGACGAAAAATCCCAAATCAAGAATCGCGCAAAGGCCATGCGCGTTCTACGCGCGCGCCTCTACGAACTCGAGCAGGAAAAGCAGCAAGCGGCCATCGTCGCAGAGCGCCGCGGGCAGATCAAAAGCGGCGACCGATCCGAGAAAATCCGCACCTACAATTTTCCGCAAAACCGCGTGACCGATCACCGCATCGGCCTGACGCTCCATCAATTGACCGAGGTCATGGACGGCAAACTCGCACCGCTCGTGGACGCGCTGGTTTCCCATTACGAAGCCGAGCGCCTCCAACAGGAACTTGCTGAGGCATAATCCTGGCAAGCATTCTTTTCGTAAGGAGGCGCCGCATGCTGACCCGCCCCGGCTCTGAACCCGGTCCCGAATGGATGCGGAGACTCGGCGGCAACCCTCGGCAACTTCGCAAAGCCATCTTAAGCATCATTGTTTTTGTCGGGGTGATCCAGCTAGCTGCGATTGTAGTCGGCGACATTGCCGTTTATCGCGCCGACGGCAGGCACGTTCGATTGTACAACTCCCCGATTCAAATTGTGGGCATGCCGCTATCGTCGATGGGGGGAAGGGCGCATGGCGTCATCGCCTACGGCGGCTTAGCCACGGGAATCATCGCCGTAGGCGGGGTCAGCGCGGGAGTCATCTCGTTCGGAGGCATCAGCGTTGGATTCCTTTCCCTCGGTGGATTGTCGGTGGGTTGGTTGACTCTGGGAGCCGTCGCGGTTGGCCAGGCGGCTCTAGGGAGTCTTGTGATTGGCCGGTGGGCGTATGCAGGACCAGGCGTTGCGCTAGGCCGAGACGAGTCCAGCGGCGGCAAGCAAAAAGAAAGTCTCATTGGATGAACCGCGTTTCCGAAGCAAAATCCGTTCGCACCCTGATAAAATCGGGCATCGCGCAGCTGCGTGATGCCCAGGTGCCTTCCTACACGCTTGCCGCGGAACTGCTACTGCTTCATGTTTTGGGCCGCGATCGCACATGGATGTATTCCCATCCCGAAGAAGAAATATCTCTGGTGAATGCCGAGCACTATTCCGCGCTCATTCGTCGTCGCGCGGCGGGTGAACCGACCCAGCATCTGACCGGCAAACAGGAATTCTGGGGCCTCGAATTCGAAGTCACGCCGGATGTCTTGATCCCGCGCCCGGAGACTGAACACGTCATCGAAGTTGCTCTGGAACGCCTGGCGGCTCGTGAAATTCGTGCTGGACGGCGTCAACCGTTTAGCGGCGAAGGATTGCGCATTGCCGATGTGGGCACCGGCTCCGGGTGCATTGCCATTGCCCTGGCAAAAGCGCTCCCTGGCGCAATCCTTTTCGCCCTGGACATTTCCGGCGCCGCCCTTGAAGTGGCTCGTCGCAATGCCGAACGGCACGGCGTCTCCGATCGCATGCTTTTCTTCCAATCCGATTTATTGGAAGACCTTGTCGTTGCGACGCCATTTGCCGCCAACGTTCTTCCTCATCCTTCCACCACTGCAATCGTTCCGTGCGAGCTACTCCGCAACGGGGATCCGCAATCCTTTGGCGTTCCTCATCCCACTGGTCGAGACTCGCCGTTTCGCTTCGATGTAGTTGTCAGCAATCCGCCCTACGTCGGCCGCCGCGAAGCCGCAACGCTCATGCGCGAAGTCCGCGAGCACGAACCGGAAATCGCGCTTTACGGCGGCGAGGCAGGCTACGAACTCTACGCCGATCTCATCGCGCAATCGGCAAAATATCTACTGCCGCGGGGGATTCTCGTCCTCGAACTCGGCCACGACAGTCTGCCCGCCGTAAAGCCTCTGCTCGACGCACCGGCTTGGACCGGAGTGAGTGTGACCAACGACCTCGCCGGCATCCCCCGCGTCTTCGCCGCCGAACGGTCATAGGTAACGCTTCGTCGGAAAAGGTTGAGGCCCAGGAATGTCCGGGGTAGGCTAAGGCCATGCCGGAGCTGGCTAGGTTTCGTGCAAAGCATGGGCCGCTAGAGGAGCGGGCGGCGGAGGCGGCGGCGTCCATTCTGCACGTGGATATGGACGCTTTTTTCGTCTCCGTCGAATTGCTGGAGCGGCCGGAACTGCGCGGCAGACCCGTTGTCGTTGGCGGGCAGAAGGATCAGCGCGGCGTGGTCACCGCGGCCAGCTATGAAGCGCGAAAATACGGTGTTCATTCGGCAATGCCCCTGCGAACGGCGGGCCGGCTGTGTCCCCACGCGATCTTTCTCGACGGCCATCACGAAAAGTACGGCAAATGGAGCGACCGCGTCGCCTCTATTCTTGTGAAATTTTCTCCGGTCGTCGAAATGGTTTCCATCGACGAGGCTTATCTCGATCTTGCTGGAACAGAGCGCTTGCATGGTCCGCCCCTGGCCGCGGCGGACAAACTTCTTCGAACGATCAAGGAAAGCACCGGTCTTCCCTGCTCAGGCGGACTCGCCACGACGCGGCTTACCGCAAAAGTCGCTTCCGACCAAGCCAAGCCAAGCGGCCTCGTGTGGGTTCCGCCAGGCGGCGAAGCCCGTTTCCTAGCGCCGCTCCCGGTGCGAAAGATTCCTGGCATCGGCGAAGTCACCGAGAGAGCCCTGCGCGCGCTGGGACTGGAAACCGTCGAGCAGCTTGCGGCGGTTCCCCAGGAAAAGCTGGAAAGGATTTTCGGGCAGTGGGGCGAGGCGCTCTACCGCAAAGCGCGCGGCGGCGATTCTTACGAATTTGTGATCGATGCGGAACCAAAGTCCATCTCGCACAATCACACGTTTGGAGAAGACACCAACGATGGCAACGAAATGACCACGACGCTCAGCCACCTCTCGCAAAAGGCCTGCAAGCGGCTGCGCGAAGCGGGGCTGGCCGCGCGAACACTCACACTGACGATTCGTTACACTGGATTCGAAACCCACACGCGCGCCAAAACGCTTGCGGAGCCTACGCAACTCGATGCCGACATTTATGCCGTGTTCCAGGGCCTTTTTCGCGAGCATCGCGACACGAGAAGGAAGGTTCGTCTGCTCGGAGTAAGCCTGAGCGGCTTCACGCACGGCAACAACCAACTCGATCTGCTGGAGGCGGAACGCCGCGAAAAGCTCGCAAGACTCACCAAGGCCGCCGACCGTTTGCGCGACCGCTTCGGTTTCGGCAAAGTGCAATTTGGCGGCTCGCTCTCGGCTGAGGATCTGAACAAGCGCGAGGACTAAGCGCAAGGGCCCGGGAAGCCCCCCGTTTTGAAGCAGCAAGCGGAATGTCTTATAATCTGCTCTCCGTCCGATTATTCCCATGAGCGGCGCCTCTCCAAGTCCGGGTGTATCTTCCACAGCCCCTCCCGGGGGCGCGTTCCATCGCGTGCGCGAATTCTGGGAGCGCATCAGCGAAGGGCGCCAACTTGACGACTTGTGGTCGCAATTTGCCGCGGATGCCCGCGCGGGCTACGGCTTCTACGGTAAAGACGTCGATTGGGACGCCATTCAAAAGCTCCCGCGGTGGCGCCGGCCGTTCTATGTCGCCAAGGATATTTTCTGGGCGACGCTGATGAAAATGACGCCCGCGCGGCGCGTGCTGCTACTCCTCGCCCTGGCGATGTTGCTGATGTCGGGATTCACCTTCCAGTTCGGGCACGACGTCGGGATTCAATTCAAGTTCGAATCGTTCGCCGCGCTGATCTTCCTGCTGCTGCTTTCGCTGGAGCTGGCGGACAAAGTGGCCATGAAGCGCGACTTGGAAATCGCGCGTGAAATTCAAAGCTGGCTCGTGCCTTCGCAGGCTCCCGAAGTTGCGGGCGCGGACATCGCCTTTGCCACCCGGCCGCAAAATTCCGTTGCCGGCGATTACTATGACGCGTTCTACCCGGACCCCGAAAACCGCGAAAGACTGGTGGTGGTGATTGCCGACGTGGCGGGAAAAAGCGTCCCCGCGGCGCTGCTGATGGCCACCTTGCAGGCGAGTCTTCGCACCATTGCCGGCGAAGGTGCGCCGGTCGCGGAGTTGGTGACGCGGCTGAACCGCTATGCCTCCGCCTATAGCTTGGATGGGCGGCGGTTTACCACCGCGGTTCTGTGCGAATATGAGCCGGCCTCGCGGCGCCTCACGTACGTGAACGCCGGGCACAATGCGCCGATTCTGCGCCGGGCGAACGGCGCGCTTGAGAAGCTCGAAATCGGAGGGCTTCCGCTCGGAATCAAAGTGGATGCGACTTACGAAACTGCCTCCCTGGAGCTGCGGCCGGGCGACGCGCTGATTCTCTTTACCGACGGAGTCATCGAGGCGTTCAACGCGTCGGGAGAAGAATTTGGAAACGAGCGCTGGCTTGCAACCGTCCGGGGTTTGCCGGATTGGAGCGGGCATCTGTGCCTGAGGTATTTAATGGAACGCGTCGATCAATTCGTGGGCGGCACGCGGCAAGCGGACGATATTACCTGCCTGGTGTTCCGCAGCAAATAATCGGTTCTTAGCTGTCGGTTGTCATAAGCTCCAAGCAAAAAGATTCGAGGGAAGTGTCGCTCCGGGCAGCCCCTTCGTCGTAGCGTGGCCACGCGCTGGAACTCGAACTTGAGCTACCCTAAGGTGATGGATGCTGAAGAGGAACGTTGCTTATAGATTGCCTGGTGGTATGACGAGCCGGGCACTGGCCAATGCGATTTGCGAGATGCTCGAACGCCACAAATACCAGGCGTTGCTGGTCGGCGGGTGTGTGCGCGACTTGCTTCTGGGACGCGACCCAGCCGATTACGACGTGGCCACGGACGCGACGCCGGTCGAAGTCGCCGGCCTGTTTCCGGAGAGCGTCGCCGTGGGCGCGCAGTTCGGCGTCATCCTGATCCCGAAGAACGGTTTGAAGGTAGAGGTCGCCACGTTTCGTTCCGACGTCGGTTACAGCGACGGGCGTCATCCCGACCGCGTGGTTTATTCGCAGACGCCGCAAGAAGACGTCGAGCGACGGGACTTCACAATCAATGGGCTGCTGATGCGGCACGACACCGGCGAAGTACTGGACTTCGTCGGCGGACAAAAGGACTTGCACGCGGGCCTGGTTCGCGCCATTGGCGATCCCGATCGCCGCTTTGCCGAAGACAAACTGCGGATGATGCGAGCGGTCCGTTTCGCGGCGCGGTTCGGCTTCGCAATCGAAGAGACGACGCTAGGTTCCATGCGCCGGCACGTCTCGGAAATTCAGCAAGTCTCTCCCGAACGCCTGCGCGAAGAACTGACGAAGATGCTGACCGAAGGGGCTGCGCGCCGAGCCTTCGAATTGCTGGAGGAGACTGGGCTTCTCGGTCAGGTTTTGCCGGAGATTCGGGCGATGAAGGGCGTGGAGCAGCCTCCGGAATTCCACCCGGAGGGCGACGTGTGGATTCACACGTGCCTGATGCTCGAAAAGCTGGAGAAGGGTGCTTCCCCGACGCTGGCTTGGGGTGTATTGTTGCACGACGTCGGGAAGCCGCCGACCTTCCAGTCGGCCGCCGAGACCGGTGATCGCATCCGCTTTAATCACCACGTGGACGTGGGCGTGCGCATGGCGGAAGAGATTTGCCGGCGGCTGCGCTTTTCCAACGACGAGATCGGGCAGATTGCCGCTCTGGTGGCGAATCACATGAGGTTTGGCCACGTGGGTTCGATGCGCAAGGCCACGTTGAAGAGGTTTGTGCGCCTGCCGAACTTCGACGAGCATCTCGAACTCCACCGCCTCGACTGCCTGTCGAGTCACGGCCAGCTGGATTCGTATCGGTTCGTCGAGCGGTTCCTCGACGACACGCCCCCAGAGCAGGTCCGGCCTCCGCGACTGCTGACCGGGGACGACCTGCTCGCCATGGGTTATCGCCCCGGCCCTCGATTTGCTCAAATCCTCAGGGGCGTCGAAGACGCCCAGCTGGAAGGGCAAATCAGAACGGAGGAAGAGGCGAAGGAGTATGTCCTTAGGAATTTTGGCGCCGGAGAAACCAGGTAAGCACGACCGTAAGACATGAACTTTAGGTGTAAGTAAAAGAAAATACAAACGTTAGATGGATATCTTGAAATCGCCCGAGAATTGGCGTAGGATGTGAGCGCAAGAGACTAAGATTTAGTGCTAGCAGCCATCTCATTGTTGAGCAACATTTGTACTTTGGCTGCATCTAATCTCGGAGAAGGGGCTTTTAGAGGGCCCCGCTGATAGACTGGGGAGACTATGGCTGAGAAAACGTTTTTAACACCTGAGGTTCTCCCGGTCCTGCCGGTTCGCGATACGGTGCTCTTTCCGGGCGCCATGTTGCCTCTGACGGTGGGACGGGAAAGCTCTCTGGCGCTGGTTGGGTCCTTGCAAGGCGAGGAAAAGCTGCTGGGCGTGGTCGCCCAGCTCGATCCGCGGATTGAGGATCCCGCTGCCGCCGACCTGCACAAAGTGGGAACGCTGGCGCGCGTGCACAAAACCGTAAAAATGCCCAACGGCAACGTGGTGGTGTTCCTCGAAGGCCTCCAGCGTATCCAGATCGTCGAGCTCGTGAACCTGCGACCGTTCCTGAAAGCGCAAGTAAAGCCCGAGCCGGACATCCTCGGCGAAGTGGACGCGGAGCTCGAGGCGCTGCAACGAAATGCGCAGGATCTGTTCCGCGAAGTGGTGAGCCACTCGCCGCAGTTGTCAGACGACCTGCAATCGAAGGCGATGAGCATCGAGGACCCCGGCGAGCTCGCGGACTTCATCGCCGGAATGCTGCCCTCGCTTTCCACGCTCTTGCGCCAGGAGCTGATTGAGACGGCGAGCGTCCGCAAGCGCCTGGAAATCCTGATCCGCGAATTGTCGAAGGAGCTGGAAGTTCTCGAGCTGCGCTCGAAAATTCACGAGCAGGTGCAGGAGCAGGTCAGCCAGAACCAGCGCGAATACCTGCTGCGCGAGCAGATGAAGGCCATTCAGAAGGAACTCGGCGAGTCGGAAGACTCGACGCAGGAAATCGATGAGCTGCGGAAGAAGGTGGAAGAAGCCGGAATGCCGGCGGAAGCCAAGAAGGAATGCGAGCGCGAGCTGAAGCGCCTGGCGAAAATGACCCCGGCTTCGGCCGAGTACATGGTTTCGCGCACCTACCTGGAATGGATGACCGCGCTGCCGTGGAGCAAATCCTCCGGTGCTGCGGAAATCGACATTGCCAAGGCGCGCGATATTCTGGACGAAGACCACTACGATTTACAAAAGGTGAAGGAACGCATCCTCGATTACCTGGCGGTGAAGAAACTGCAACCGGGGATGAAAGGGCCCATCCTGTGCTTTGTCGGCCCTCCGGGCGTGGGCAAAACCTCGCTCGGCAAGTCCATCGCGCGTTCGCTGGGACGCAAGTTCGTGCGCATCTCGCTCGGCGGAATGCACGATGAAGCGGAGATTCGCGGACATCGCCGGACCTACATCGGCGCGCTTCCCGGACAAGTTATTCAAGGGCTGAAGCGCGCGGAAAGCAACGATCCGGTAATGATGCTGGACGAAGTCGACAAGCTAGGACGCGACTTCCGCGGCGATCCGTCCTCGGCCCTGATGGAAGTGCTCGATCCGGAGCAAAATAATTCCTTCCGGGATCACTACCTGGACGTGCCGTTTGACTTGTCAAAGGTGCTGTTTATCGCTACCGCGAACTGGATGGATCCCATACCGGAGCCGCTGCGCGACCGCATGGAAATCATTGAGCTGCCCGGATACACGGGCGAAGAGAAGCTTCAGATCGCGCACAAGTACCTGATTCCGAAACAGGCCAGCGAGCATGGGTTGAAAGTGGACGAACAGATTCACTTCACCGACGAGGGCTTGCGCGAGATCATCCACAGCTACACGCGCGAGGCGGGAGTCCGCAACCTCGAGCGCGAGATCGCCACGATCACCCGCAAGCAGGCCCGCAAAATCGCCGAAGGCAAAACGGAGAAAATGACCGTCACCCCGGAAGTGGTGCGCGAGTTTCTGGGGGTGCCGAAATTCCGCACCGAAAAGGAAGTCGAGGAGCGCGTCAAGCGGCCGGGCGTGGCGGTGGGGCTGGTGTGGACGCCGGTGGGCGGCGACATCATCTTCATCGAAGCGACGCGCATGCGCGGCGGCAAGCAGTTCACCATGACCGGGCATTTGGGCGAAGTGATGCAGGAGTCCATGACCGCCGCGTTGACCTGGACGCGCGCGAACGCGGACCGCTACGGCATCGATCCGGACTTCTTCCGCAAGCAGGACATTCACATCCACGTGCCGTCGGGCGCGGTGCCGAAGGACGGTCCCTCGGCGGGCGCGGCCATGGTAACTGCGCTGGTCAGCCTGCTCAGCGGGCGGCCGGTGAAGGATCGCCTCGCCATGACCGGCGAGATGACTCTTTCGGGCGTGGTGCTCCCGATCGGCGGCGTCAAGGAAAAGGTGCTTGGCGCCAAACGCGCGGGGATCAAGGAAGTGCTGCTACCGGCGGACAACGAGCCCAACGTCGTGGCCGACCTTACACCCGATATTCTCGGCGATATCAAGATCACCTACGTCCACACGCTCGACGAAGTGCTCGATCACGCGCTGCAAAAGGAGCCGGTGGCCCAGCCACTGGCTCCGGCGCCGGAATCGAAAGCCGAGCGCCTTGGGCCGGGGAGCCCAAGAGCCATCCACTAAAGCGCTCGAAGGTGCGACTGGTTTGGCGCCTACCCGAAGATCGGTGACGGAAAGCCATGGAAGGGCGCTTTCGCTGGAGGGTATCGTTGCGGGCATAAAGTAACCAAAAACGAGGGCGTTTCTGCCGAAATCGCTTCGCGCGAAAGTGCATGATGAGGTTGCGTGGGCGCTCCTGAATGATTTCTAATCATCGAATGGTCATAAACCCGGCGCGATTTGCCGGGCTTTTTCTCTTTGCGCCACATCGCGCGAGACCAGGGCGAACTCCTGCTACCATGTACGCGACACATGGCCAAGGGACGCCAATCCATGGCGGATGCGGCGGCCGCACTTGCCCGGCAGCTTCACTTAGCGCTGCTCCGCGAGCGCATCGTGCGGCGGTTCGCGGATTCCTATGTTCTTGAGAATGAACGCCAAGCTCTCCAAGCGCACGCGGTGATGTATCGCGATTTACTGGCGCTGCTCGATCGCGAGGCCTTGCTGGCGTTGAGCGTGCGCGCATTGGAGATTGTCTGCGATGAGCCTCGGGCACAGGGCCGGTCCAAGCCGCGCCCCATGGCGCGGCGAGAAGCCGCGCTCTTTCACAAGAAGTTCCTCGCGTCACTGGTGCGGCAGCAAGGCTGGAGCGTGGGCGACGCGCTGGATTTCCAAAAGGACTTGCAGTTGTACGAAGACCTTTTGGCAAGGACGGCCCCCGCCCGGCGCTCTCCGAAACCGTTCGAAGCGGCGAATCATCCTTTTGTGGACCGCTGCGCATTTTTGCTGGACTCCTCGTTCCTCGAGAAAGCGCGCATGGCCGCCAGCTGCGCGTTGGCAGAGCTCGAAAACCTTGCCGTCCAGGTATGCGAAGCCTCCGGCTACTCGAACAAACCGGTGTGGATGAACTAGTCGTCCAAAGCTTTGGTGCTAAACAAAGGCTGGCCCGCCAAGGCGTGGTACACGGCAAAGAGCGCGACAGCGACAACGGTCAGGATCCCCGCGATCGCTCCCCCGGCATACCAGCGGCTCAAGTGCGTGGTCATCGGGAAGGTCACGAGCGTGTTCTGCACGACGAGCCCGACAACCAGGGCGAGCAATCCGAAGCGCCGCAGCACCAGGTAGATGGAAAGCCAGATGACCGCTGAGAACAAAAAGGTCGACCAAAAGTAGTCGCCTCCCGTGTTCGTGACAGCGCCAAGGAAAACGATCACGATCGCCGCTATCCAGTCCTTTTTAACCACGAGCCTCAGCAGGAAAAGAATGAAAAAAACTCCCAAAGAAAACAGCACGTAGGCCCAGGTGTAGCGAAAGATCGAACCGAGCGTGGGGCGCACGCCCAGAAGGCTCTCCATCGAGGCCGTTCCGGGCTGCGGCGGCAAGCCTCCAAAGAGCGGAAGAACAATGTTGTCCACGGACTCGAAGGCTCCCAGCAAGACACCATAAGCGGTACCAATCAAAATGTCCCGGCCTACGAGCGGATCCCGAATCTTCCCGCTGATCAGGCGCGCCCAGCTGATCAAGGTATGCGGATCGCGGCGGCGAACAAATGGCTCGAGACCAAAATAGAGTTGCCGCGCGAAGGTAGAGATGAGGAAGGCCCAAGCCAGCGCGAGGACGATCATCCCGAATTCACCGAGCGAGGCCAGGTGATGCGCCTGTAGCGCCCACATCGTAAGAAACACAAAGAACAGGAAATTGCCCAAACGCCAAGAACCGGCTTCATCTCCCCGCTTTTGCCGGACGTTTCTTCTGACAAGCAAGACACTTCCGACAAGCAGGGCCGCGAACACCACGATTCCGACGATGTTGGCGAGTTTTTGATGACTTGACGGTTGATGAGCCCGATCGCGCCACGGGTCAGCCCAAGGGTACAAAACCCGGAAATAAACCGGTTTCCCACGGTAGGCTGCGGCCTCGACGCGCTCGGTCGAACGAATCGGGGCCGAGATTTCACGGGTCCATGCCGCGCGCGTATCGGCATACAAAAGGTCCGACCACTCGGGAGCAGCGGCGGTGAAGGTCGCGGGATCGAGACCCGCCGCGGAGAACAGCGAGGGCCAATCCGGCGGGCCAGAAGCGCCGCGCGGCGGATCGTGCTCCGGCGGGATGCGTTTGAAGAATAGGAGTCGGCCTCGGGAATCCAGGCATACGCTGATCATGCCGGTTGTATCGGACGGGGGCTCCCAGAGCGTCACGTTGCCCGCGAAGTTGAAAAAATCGGAGGACGCGATCTCCCGGGGGCTTTGGCGATACCAGAAGACCATCGTAGGCGGACGATCTGATGACAGGCGCTGCCAGCGCGCCCGCGATTTGTCGTGTTCCTGAATGTAATTCAGGTAATCAAAGTCCGTGAAGAACCCATAGGCGCTGTCCGCGGGCGTTTCTGAGAATCCCAGCTGTTGAGTAATCTCCTCGGAGCGGGCGAGAAGCACCTCTGGCGACTTCTCGAACGGCGTGAGATTTTGAATTTTGTATCGGTCGGCCAGAAACATGTGCGCGACCAGGCCAAGGAGCACCGTGGCAATCAGCCCGAGCCCCACCTGCGGCTTGATGCCTTCGGTCGCTCCGGCGGCGGCAACCATTTCAGGCGAAGGTGTTTCTCCGGCGGCCAACGCTGCGGCCAAAGGATCGCCGCCAGGAAGGGCGGCGGCCACTTGCAAGGCGGAAGCGGGCCGCTTGTCCGGATCGCTCTCCAAACATCGGAGAATCACGCGCTCGATTAGCGGATCGAGATCGCGAACCAACGTGGAAGGATGGGTGATGGTTCCCGACTCGCGCAAGCGCACCAGCTCCCGGAGCGTGGACGCCTCGAAGGCGCGCTGGCCGGTGAGGATTTCGTAGAGGACCAGACCCAGCGAGTAGATGTCGCTCCTGGTGGTGACTTGCTTGCCCGCCAGTTGCTCCGGAGCCATGTAGGCCGGCGTTCCAGCGCGCGCCTCCTCGCCCTGGATGCTCGCGGCAATTCCCGCCAGCCCAAAATCGGTGATGCGGATTTTGCCGGCGCCATCGAGCATTATGTTGGCGGGCTTGAGGTCGCGATGAATGACGCCGCGTTCGTGAGCCGCCGCCAGCCCGGCGCAAATTTGGCGTGCGATTTCCGTAGCCTTGTCCGGCGAGAGCCGCCCGATGCGGCGCACCACGGAAGCGAGGTCCTCACCGTCCACGTATTCCATCGTCAGGAACAGTGTGCCGTCCGTTTCGCCAATATCAAAAACGCGGCAAACGTTCGGATGTGAAACCTGCCGCGCGTTGCGTACCTCGGCGTGGAACCGCGCGAGCGCCCGAGCGTCCTGGGAAAGCCGCTCGGGGAGGAACTTCATGGCGACGATTTGGCCAAGCGTCAGGTCCTCCGCGCGAAAGACCTCGCCCATTCCGCCCCGGCCAGCGAGCGCCACGATGCGATAGCGTTCCGCAAGGATTTGCCCGGGAGTGAACCGGCCGCCACCGATGGGGTCCGAGCTCGTCAGCGGGTTCGGACTCCCTGTCGCACGCGGATGGCGCAAAGGGGCGGGCGCAGCGGGCGGCTTGCGCGGCGTGGACGCTCGAGGCGAAATGGTTTCACCTGGAAAGCTGCTGTCCTGGTCCACTAGCATCGTTCCCGTGTCCGATTCCATCGCCTGGCCGCAGGACGAGCAGAACCTCGCGTTTTCAGGAACTTTGGTACCGCAAGCTAAGCAAAACATGACAGGCTCGAAGTTTACCACTCCGTTCGCATCCCGAAATGCGGCGAATGATTCAGGCAAGGCGCTCCACGTGCACGGCCGTGCCGTAAGCAAGAACTTCGGTAACGCCTTGCATCACTTCCGTGGCGTCGTAGCGCATGCCAATCACGGCATTGGCGCCATGCTCGCCGGCGTGCTGCAAAAGAAGCTCGAAGGCATCCTCGCGCGTTCTCTCGCACAGATTCGTAAGAAGAGTGATATTGCCGCCCCAAATCGTTTGCAGCGCAGCCCCAAGATTTCCGATCAGGCTGCGCGAGCGCACCACGATTCCGCGAACGATCCCGAAATTCCTCACAATCCGATACCCCGGCAAATCCAGCCCGCAAGTAACCATTCCCGCATCGACTCTTGGCATTTGTCTCTCCTTGAAGAAATGGAACGGCTCATGAAACCGTCCTTCACAACCGTTGACGGTTGCGATTCTAGCCGCTTTATCCGCGCTCCGTGAACAATCCTCCTCTGCTATTCTTTGAAAGAAAGTGGAAACACTCTTCTACATACTGGCAATCATCCAGATCCTGCTCGGCGCCTATCTCGTCTGGCAAGCCATGCGCTGGCTCGCCTACGTGCGCCGGCGGCTGTACGGCGATCCCGGATTCTACGCGCCGCGCGTGGCCGTGCTCTGCCCATGCAAGGGTATCGAGCCGGGGCTCGAGCGCAACCTGGTTTCGTTGACGGAATTCGAACGCCAGAACTACGAAATCTTTTTTATCCTCGCCTCGGAGAAAGATCCCGCCCGCAGCATTATTGAACGGGTCGCGAAGAGTTCTCGCGTCAAGACAAAAATCGTGATTGCCGGGAAAGCCGTGAATTGCGGTGAGAAGGTGAACAATCTGCGAACCGGCGTCGAACAACTGCCCGAAGAATTTGAGGTGCTGGTGTTTGCCGATTCCGATGGCCGGCCCGGGAAGCACTGGCTGCACCATCTGGTTGCCCCGCTGGCGGATTCGCGGGTCGGAGCCACGAGCACGATGCGCTGGCTGATCCCCAATAACGGCAATCTGCCGACGCGGCTTCTCGCAGCCTGGAATGTGCCGGTTGTCACCATGCTCGGCGAGAAGGCCAGGAATTTCTGCTGGGGCGGAGGTACGGCGATTCGGCGCGCTACTTTCGAGCAATCGGGCGTGCTGGAGGAATGGAAGAATTCCGTAAGCGACGATTATTCATTGACTCGCGCGCTCGAAAGAACCGGACGCTCCATCGTGTTCATCCCGGAGAGCCTGACCATCTCCTATGTGGAGACGGACTTTGCGGGATTGCTGGAATTCACGAACCGGCAAATCCTGATCACGCGTGTCTACGCGAGCAAAATGTGGAGGGCGGCAGCGCTCACGCATCTTCTTTATTGCCTGACGTTGCTGCTGGGCTGCTATGTGACGCTCACCACGCTCGTCGCGGGAAGGCCGGCCCTGCCACTGGTGATCCTGACTTTCCTTCCCTTGCTGCTGTCCGCTATGCGAGGAGGGCTGCGCCTTACGGGTGTAACCGAAGCTTTGCCCAATGCACGCGCGCAAATCATGGGAATGGCTTCAGACTATGTCCTGCTTCCCCTTTTCATGCCGTTCCTCTACCTGGCAAACTTTGTTAACTCTTCGCTGACGCGCAAAATCCGGTGGCGCGGCCTGCGATACGAACTCATTAGCCCGCAACAAACTCGGGTGTTTTGATCTTTGATGGTTCTTCTCAGATTCCAGCAGAGTTTTTCACAACAAGTGGAGGAGCAACGTCTAGACTCAACAACTCTTGATTTCTTGCGTGTTTCGTGCGATTTGCGCAGTGCACATGACGATCGACTTCGCCAAATTTTCGTGGAAAAAATTCGCATGCCGTGAAATTCCTACCCGCAACGAGGGTACAGTACTCAGATTATTGGGGTCTAAACCCCAGCCTGTGAAAGACTTGCATTTTTTGAATTGCGGAAGATTGCTTGCAACGCTTGAATCAGTTCGGCAGAACGTCCACCAAACGGACCTTCAGGGAGTCCTTGCCCAACCTGTTTGCTGGCGTTGATTGGGTAACAAGCACGGGTTCGACTGCCACCATTGCATTCACGTACGGGCGAGTTACTCAATTGGGGATCCGGCCTCGTCAAGGGGCACAGAACGAACTACTAAAAACTCATTGGCTTCGGTTCCATCACGAGGCTGCATTCTGAGGGGGTGCACGTGAAGGTAATCCGCAGAAGTGACCATCCGCATCAGTTGTTGACTGCCCGGCCTATCTCCCACCGCAATACCTTCTTCTTTTACGAAAAGAACTCTGGAGTAGCCCATTTCCATGTACAGGCCGGGCCCGACGGCCGTCTCCCGGTCGATCAAGCGGCCGGACTGCTGGCCATGCACTGCCTGATTCGGGGCCAGAGCCCCAGTGACTACGCCGTTTTGGTTCAGGCAGAAAACGACATGCTAGAAAACCTTATGGAAAAAGCCGGCCAACTGCTTGAGGCAGGCAAGGCCGTTCACGGCCAGGTGCGGCTAACCCGCAGAGAAGAGGAAGTTCTTGCCGGTGTTTCGGAGAGTCTCTCGAACAAGGAAATTGCTTCGCATCTCAACCTTTCGGAAAGGACCGTGAAATTTCACGTTTCGTCCTTGCTGGCAAAATTCCAGGTGCGCGGCCGCATGGAGCTGGTTCGCGAAGCGGCGCGGCACGCAATGGGAGTAGTTCCCGATCCCAAGCCCGTAGCCGCGAGAGACGCTCGTTCCTATGCTCCGCCCATAAAGGATTACCCTGCGCCGCGGCGCACTGCCGCCATCGTTCCCCTGGCCAAACGGCAATTGATGGCTTAGCCTCCAGCCGTTCGAATCTTGTGGAAAACAAAAGGCCCTCGGCTTAGTCGAGGACCTTTTCTTTTTGAGACTGTCTCGAAAGCGGTTACTTTGCCGCTGCAAAAAGTTCCGCGGCTTTGTCCCAGTTCACGACGTTCCACCAGGCCTTGATGTAGTCGCCTCTTACGTTTTGGTATTTCAGATAATAGGCGTGCTCCCAGACATCCAGGCCCAGCACCACTTTGGCGTTTGCGCCAAGCAAATATGGCGTGTCCTGATTGGGGGTCGAATCTACCGCCAACTTTCCGTCTTTCACGACCAGCCACGCCCAGCCTGAGCCGAAACGGCCCAGGCCGGCAGCGGTAAACTTTTCCTGAAAGCCGGCAAACGATCCGAAGGAGGACTTGATGGCCGCGGCAAGGTCTCCTTTGGGCTCGCCCCCCGCGCCTTTTTTCATCAGCGTCCAAAACAGCGTGTGGTTCCAGTGGCCGCCGCCGTTGTTGCGGACGGCCGCGCGGATATTCTCGGGGACGGCATCGAGTCCTTTCAGCAAGTCGTCGATCGACTTGGCCTGGAGCGCGGACTGGCCTTCCAGGGCTTTGTTCAGATTCGTAACGTAGGCGCCGTGATGTTTGTCGTGATGGATCTCCATCGTTCTGGCGTCGATGTAGGGTTCCAGTGCGTCAAAAGGATAAGGAAGCGGGGGCACGCTAAATGCCACGGATTTTTCCTCCAGAGTGAGATTTGAGTCCGCAGTGGTCACGCAGCCAGCGCCGAGAGGATCCCGTCGAATCTTTTCTGTCCCGAGCAACCCAGCGCCGGCGAAACTCGATTGAGAAAGGAATTTTGCGGCGATTCATGGAACCTCGGTAGCGCGGAGGGCTAGCTGGCCAGCGGCAGCGATTATACCCCGAGCGCCATGGGGATTGGTAATCAGATCCCCCGGCCGCCCCCGGCCGGGCTGGTGAAGCTGGCCGCCGCGCGGCCCCCGGTTCGCGGGTTCGTTGGTCCGCTGCTTTTCCGCTGCACATTCATTGGATGCGCGAGAGCGCCCATTGGGCAGATTCAGCAACGGTCGCATCGTCGCACGCGGCCAATTTCTGTAAGGAAACCAGGATGCGGGCGTAGCTCGTGCCGCCCGGCCGGATGCCGGAGTTTCCCGCCGCGATGCAGGCGTTGCGCACCAGCCCGCGCCATTTGGCGCGCTTCAGAGGGCTGCCGCGAAAAACCCGGCGAAAGTCCTCCTGGCTGAGCGTCAAGAGCCAATCGAGCCCGGGGATGAAAAGAGAATCCTCCTCGGCCTGCGAAGCCGCTTCCGATGCCTTCTCCCGGTGTCGAGGCAAAGCTCTCGGTTGAAATTCCACAAGGGGGGAAGCCGGTGCGCGGCGGTTCCACGGGCAAACGTCCTGACAGATGTCGCAGCCAAAGACATGATTGCCCATGGGCTCGCGAAGCTCCTTGGGAATGCTGCCGCGCAATTCGATGGTCAGGTAAGAAATGCACTTGCGCGCGTCCATGACATAAGGCTCGACGAACGCTTGCGTCGGGCAGGCCTCCAGACATCTCCGGCAACTCCCGCACAGGTCCGGCGGCGGCGTTTCTCCTTCACCGAGCGCCGGTTCCAAATCCAGGGTCGTTAGAATCACACCGAGGAAAAAGTACGAGCCCAGCGCCTGATTGAGCAGCAAGGTGTTCTTTCCCAGCCAGCCCAGGCCCGCGTACTTCGCAACCACGCGCTCCTGTACCGGTCCCGTGTCCACATAGGCACGAGCCTCGAAGGGTTCGGGGAAGCGTTCCCGAAGCAGCACGACGAGCGCCTGCAACCGCTCCTTCAGCACATCATGATAGTCGTCGCCCCAGGCGTAACGCGAAATCCAGCCCCTCGGGTCATGCTCTTGGCCTCGGGGTTTAGCGTCCAGGGAAAGTGGGTGATCGGTGTTGTAGTTGAGCAGGCAAACGATAACGCTCTGTACTCCCGGCATAGCCCCGCGCGGATCTTCACGGCGCGGGTCGAAAAGATAGTTCATTTCTCCGGCGTAACCGCGTTTGAGCCAGTCCTTGGTGTTTTCGAGCTCCGGGAATTTTTCCGCGCGGACCACGCCGCACAAGTCGAATCCGATCCCCTTCGCCTGCTCTGCAATCCAAATGGTGTCCGCCGCCTGATCCATCCAAGAGATTGTGCCGCAGCGGAGTCCTGGAGGCGAGCCTTTGGTAGGGGGACGAGCGCGTCGCCCGGAATCAAGCGATTCTTTGCCGGGTCAGGTTAAAACACGGAGCGCCATCAAAAACTGCGAATGGCCGCGTTCTCGTCGGTATAAATATCGAACACTGTATAAAGTTTTGTGATTTGAAGAAGGTCGCGTACTTTCTTTGTCAGCTGGAGCAGCTTCAATTCGCCGCCTTGATTCTTCACCGCGGTGAACCCGCTGACGAGTTCGCCGATTCCGGAGCTGTCGATGTAATCGACATCCGCAAGGTTCAACAGGATTTTCTTCCTCTCATCCTGAAGAAGCCCGCGAATCGTCTTGCGCAGTAGCGCGCTGCCGTCGCCGAGAGTAATGCGCCCGCTCAAATCCACAACCGTAACCGGCCCGGCATCGCGATACGTGGCTTGTAGCGCCATATTTCCTGAACTCCCTGTTCCTCAGGCTCCCTGCTTGGGCGCCGTTCCTTCTCCGCCCCGGCCGTTCGTTGAATTGCCGCCGGGCACCGGCAAGTTCTTGGACATCACAATTTCCGCTCCGCCGGTCCGCCCGGTGACCACGTCGAACTCATCCATGAACGCGCGCATCAGAAAAATCCCGCGCCCCGAAGTGCTCAGCAGATTCTCTTCCGCCAGAGGGTCTGGCACATCGGCCAGAGTGAATCCCCTGCCTTCGTCCAGCACGTGAATGATCAGTTTTTCCGAGGTAATGTCCACGGCGAGATAGATTTTTTTCTCCGGCCGCTCCTGGTTTCCATAGTGGAACGCATTGATGACTCCCTCGCGTACGCTCATCCCGATGCGATAACAGTCATCCTCGCCAAATCCCGCCGCTTCCGCGACGCGCAGACACATCTCCTCGGCAAGATTGACGCTCTCGACCTGCGTCTCCAGTGTGATTTCGAGATGTTTGGCGCCCGCAGTCATGTTTCGCGATGCGGCTCCCTGGAAGCCACAAAGTGAACGCACTTATGGGTAACACAGCCGATGAAACGGAGTCAATGGACGTCAGTACCCGTAGGGACGTCAGTACTCTACCCGGGCCGGATGCTAGATTTTACTTGAGATAGGCAGCGATCCCTTGCCCGCCGCGCTCTGCGTCTCCGAACAGCGAGGCGAGAGAAGCTCCTTCGAGCACGCAAGGATGATGCAAAATCGTGGCACACCCATCGCTAAGTTGAGTCTCTAGGTTCGGCCGCTTGTCGATCACTTCCTTCCCGCACAGGACCGGATGGGGCATAATCACACTCCCGTTTCTCGAGAGGGAATCAGCCGATGAGGAAATCTACCGTCAGAGTATTCCTGGCTTGTGCCTTTGTCTCGACCATCGCTTTGGCCGTCGCACGAGCTCAGCAGCCACCCCTCACGCCCGCACAAAAAGAACAACGCATGCAAACCGAGAAGGAACTCGAAGCCCTGGCCGTCATCGATCGCAAGGTGCTGATGCCCATGCGCGACGGCGTGCGGCTGGCCACCGACATCTACCGCCCCAAAAACGCCCCCGGCAAAGTCCCCACCATCTGGGTTCGCACGCCGTACAATTTCAACTTCTGGGATATACGCAACGGAGTTCCCGCGGACATGACCACCATCCTGACGGCAATCAAACGCGGCTATGCGTATGTGATTCAAAACGAGCGCGGCCACTTCTTTTCCGAAGGCAATTACGACATTCTTGGCGCGCCGCGCACTGACGGCGACGACGCGCTCAGCTGGATTTCCTCGCAACCGTGGTCGAACACCAAAGTCGGCACCACCGGCTGCTCTTCGACCGCCGAATACCAGATGGGCATCGCAGCGATGGGAAATCCCGCGCATGCCGCGATGAACGTTCAGGGGTTCGGCGCCGGTGTCGGCCGGGTCGCGCCCTATTACGAGCAGGGCAACTGGTACCGCGGCGGCGCTGTCCAGATGCTGTTCATCGCCTGGCTCTATGGCGAGCAGAACCAGGTGCGGCCCATGTTCCCGGCCGATAGCTCGCAGGCCGACCTCATCCGCGAGTCAAAATCCTTCGACCTCGCGCAGCAGCTTCCTCCCGTCGAATGGTCCAAAGCTCTTTGGCATCTCCCCGAACAAGACATCTTGAAGGCGGTCGACGGGCCTCCTGGAATTTTCGCCGATGCGATGCCCGTCCCCACCGGCGGCCGCATGATCAAGCGCACTCCAAACGATCCCGCCTGGTACAAAGGCGGCCTCTATCACGACGATATGCCGCTCAATGTCCCCGGGCTATGGTTCATGTCTTGGTACGACGTTTCGATTGGCCCGAATCTTGCTCTTTTCAATCATGTCCGCAAAAACGCCAAGGGCGAGATCGCCAACCAGCAGTGGGCCATCATCGCTCCTGTCACGCACTGCGCCTACACACGCGCGACCGAAGACACCATCGTCGGAGAACGCAGCATGGGCGATGCCCGGCTTGACTATCAGGAAATTATCTATAGCTTTTTTGACCGCTTCCTCAAAGGCGATAAGAGCCCGCGGCTCGATGCGCTTCCGAAAGTCACGTACTACACGATGGGCATCAACAAGTGGCAGTCTTCCGACACTTGGCCGCTCGCCAGCGCACACCCGCTGACCATGTTTCTATCCAGTGCTGGCCATGCCAACTCTTTGACGGGAGACGGCTTGCTCGTGACTTCTCCGGCAGAAGCCGATAAGCCTGACACGTTTACTTACGATCCCATAAATCCCGTGCTTTCCTACGGCGGCAATGTGTGTTGCACGGGCGACGCTGTTCAGGCCGGGGCGTTCGACCAGCGCAGGATGGAAGCGCGCTCCGACATCCTGGTTTTCACTTCTGAGCCCTTCAAGGAAGGCACCGAAGTGTCCGGTCCGATGATTCCGACGCTCTACTTCTCGTCCGACGCCAAAGACACGGACTTTACGGTGAAGGTCCTCGACGTGTACCCCGACGGGAGGGCCTACAACCTTGACGAAACCATTCAACGCATGCGCTATCGCGACGGCTACGACAAACCGCTTGTCTGGATGGAATCGGGTAAAGTCTACAAGGTGACGCTGCAGCCGCTGAACACCAGCAACTTTTTCGAAGCCGGTCACCGGCTTCGCATCGAAGTTTCCAGCAGCAATTTCCCGCGCTTCGACCGCAATCTCAACACCGGCGGCAACAATTACGACGAATCACGCGGCGTCGTCGCCCACAACACGGTCCATCATTCCCGGCAATATCCTTCGCAGATCACCGTCACCGTGGTGCCCGCGCACGCCGTCGGCTCCCCGCCAACCGGCCTTCATTGATGGTCACGTCACATTCATAAAGCACTGGCCGCACGCCTGGAGCGCAGTTGGTGCGGCCGCCTTCTAAGGCGGGCCGCCGTCCTCAGCGCCTTTCCAAATATTCAATCGCACGGCGAACAATCTCCGAACGCGCTTCCCATACCGTGTAACCTTGCCCATCAACCGTGATGGTGGCCGACGCGAACTGCGTCAACCATGGAGACAGCCACACCAAACGTGGGTTGCTCGAACCGCTTAAAACCAAGCCTGAAATCGTCTGCGCGTGCCGTTCGAGGTCCCGGAAATCCGCCAAGGTAAAGCCCGAAGGGATTTCCGGATGGGAAAGCAACCAGCTGACGGCACAGGTCCTCGGGCGTTCTACCGAAAAGCGCGGCGGCGAGTGTCCCGCAGCGGCCCAGTCCAGCTTCCGCCCTCTGAAAGTCTTCCCTTCCAAAGGGCTGCTGGAACAACGCATCAAACTCTTGCTCGTCCATCGCTATTCTCCCGCTCCGCGATGGAACAGTTTAACAGTCCCAACCGCGTCGCGGCTTTCCGCTCGCGCTCGCAACGGAAAGAGCGCCACAGCCCGGGGATTGGCTTAGTCATCTGCCCTTTGGCAGACTCTCCGCCGCCCGAGCGACGCCATACTGCGCCAGGATGTCTTCGAGCGTCACCACCCCTCTCAGTTGGTGCACATTGGCCCGGCTCACTACCGGCAGCAGGTCCAGTTGGCTCGCTCCCATACGATCCAAAGCCATATGCAGCGGATGATCAATATGCACGTGAGGAAAACCGTCCGCGCCCACAAGCTCACGCAAGGCTTTGCCCGCCGAGCCTTCCCCGGCCCATTGTCGCAAGCGTGCGAGGCTTACGACCCCGATTACGCCGTTACGGTCCGAGACCGGCCACGCTCTAAATCCGCTGAATCTCGCTCTTTCCAAGGCTTCCTCGACGGTCGTGTCGACCTGAAAAACTTCCGTGGCTTCGCGCATCGCGTGCTGCACCTGCCGCTGCATTTCCTGCTGCCGGGACTCCGCCCTTGGCAGGTGAATGCCGTCTTGATAAGCCAGTTCGTCATAAATTGCTTTCGGCTGCAGTTTGGAGGAAATGAAAAAGCTCACCAGGTTGGAAATCATCAGCGGCACAATCACCGCGTAGTCCCGCGTAATCTCGAAAATCATCAGCACCGAGGTCATGGGCGCGCGCACGATCCCCGCAAACGCCGTGCCCATTCCCACCAGCGCATAGGCGGCCGGGGTTCCCACAGTATGGGGGAAGAAGTGATTCGCAACGTTGCCCACCACCCCGCCGAGCATTGCGCCAAGAAACAGGCTCGGCCCGAAAATTCCTCCGGCGTTCCCCGACGCGTAGCTCACAGCCACCGCCACCAGTTTCAGCACCAGCAACAGGGCCATCAGCTTCAGAGCCATTGCGCCGTTCAGCGCCTCGCCGACATGGTCATAGCCCACGCCCAGCAACTGCGGCACGAACCAGCCCATGGTTCCTACCACTACCCCGCCCGCCACGGGCTGAAACCAAAGCGTCTTCCTCGGAAACTTCAAAAACCGTGCGCGCATCCCCAACAACAACTTCGTGAACGCTACCGAAACCAATCCGCCTGCCACTCCCAGCACCGCGTAAATCCCGAATTCCGCCGGATTCACCAATTGATATTGCGGTACGTGGAACAGCGGATTATTTCCGAGCAGCAACCGCAACATCGCCCACGAAGTCGCCGAAGCCAGCACCACCGACCCCAATACCGGCGCGTGCAAATCGCCCACTACCTCTTCCAGCGAAAACAGCACGGCCGCGAGCGGTGTGTTGAACGCGGCCGCAATCGCCGCTGTTGCGCCCACGGGCAGCAGCGCTTTCACTTTCTCGGTACGAAGCCCGAGCCACCTTCCGAGCACCGAGGCAATTCCCGCGCCCACTTGCGCCGCCGGGCCCTCGCGCCCGAGGGGAATACCGCTGGCAAGCGTGGCCGAAGTGCAAAAGAATTTTCCGATGACCGTTCCGAACGAAATATTCCCTTCGCGCGCGTACAAAGCCGCTTTTGTCTGGGGCACGCCGCTGCCGCGCGCATCCGGAAAGTAGCGGTACAACAAATAGCCCATCCCCAGCGAGCCGCCCACCGGCACCAGCAGCCGGCGCAGCCCCATTCCCGCCGCGGGGTACAACTTGTTGCCAAAGCGTTCCGTCAACAAAATGAACGCCACGACCGCCAGGCCCACCAGTGCGCCAATCACCAGTGTCGAAACCAGGAACACTTGCCCTTCGCGGTCCCGCAGGATGGCCGCCCATTGTGGCGACGAAACGCCCCACCGGCTTTTGGAGGCTGGTCGACTTGCGCTCATGGCTTTTGTTTTTGTCGCGAGGTCTGGGATGAAAAAACAGAGTTTCGGCAATTTCACGACGCCGCGCGCGTTTCCGCC
The DNA here is from genome assembly GCA_003223215.1 of Acidobacteriota bacterium. Taxonomy (GTDB): domain Bacteria; phylum Acidobacteriota; class Terriglobia; order Acidiferrales; family UBA7541; genus Acidiferrum. Next base: position 16,405 of record QHYH01000142.1, on the reverse strand, counting down.
TGATCCTGCGTTTCGGTCTCCTCCTGGCCTCCGCCTCCGGGCAGGAAAACCCGCAGGCTCAAGACTTGCTCTCGCCGCTTCTCCTCCTCCAAATGGCGCGCGCGAGCCTTTAACAAATCGTCGAGCGCGATCAGGCCAAGAAATTTCCGAGTATCGGCGTCGACCACCGGCATGCGCGTTATCCGTTTTTCCGCCATTCGATAGACGACCGAGCGCAACGGCTCATCCGGGTACGCTTCCACGGTTTTCCGGTGGACCGCGTCACGAAGAGGCCGGCGCAGCAGCGACTCGTCGCCTTGGTCGAAGAGTTTATAAATGTCGCCGCGCGTCACGACTCCGACGAGAACCCCGTCGCCGTCCACGACAGGCAGAAGCCGCTGGCTTTGCCGGTGGTCCGTCAGAGCTTTCTGGAATTCCGACAGGCTGCTCGAGGCCGGCAGCACCGCCACCTTCGTGCGCATCACATCGCGGGCGAACAGGATTTCCAGCGGATCCACCGCGTATTCCGAGCTCAAATGATAACCGCGCCGCGCCACTTTTTCGGTCAGGATCGAGCGCTTCAGCGTCAATACCGTGAAGGTATGCGAAACCACGCTTGCGATCAACAACGGGAGAAGGATACTTGAGTCTTGCGTAAGCTCGAACGCAAAAATGATGCTTGTAAATGGCGCGCGCATCGTGCCACCCAGTGTGGCACCCATGCTGACCAGCGGCCAGAAGCCCGCGCCCTCGTGGGGCAGGAACATCGCTTCGAGTCCGCCGAGCGCCCCGCCCATCATCAGCAACGGCGCCAGTACTCCGCCCGAAGTGCCGGAGCCGAGCGACACCGCCCAGATAAACCATTTCACCAAGAGCACGCCGAGGATCACTTTGGTGGTCACCGCGCCTTGGAGCAGCGTGGCAATCGTGTCGTAGCCGACGCCAAGCGCTTGCGGGAAAATCATGCCTCCCAAACCAACAGCCAGCCCGCCGACGAGCGGCCACCACATCCAATGAATCGACAATTTCTGAAACCGGTCTTCCACCTTGTAGATCGAGAGAGTGAGGAGCGCGGAAAGACAACCAGCCAGCAAACCGGCGAGCGCGCAGCCCAGCAAACTTAGGGGGCCGATGTGCAGAGGATGCCTGGGCACGGGAAACATTGGACCGAATCCCAAAATATAGCGGCGCATCACGTCCGCCACGACGCTGGCCAAGGCCACGGGAACCAGGCTGCGGGGCTTCCATTCAAACAGCAGGAGTTCGACGGCAAGCAGCACCGATGCCACCGGCGCGGCAAACGTTGCCGACATTCCACCTGCGGCCCCAGCCACGAGCAGCGTCTTGCGCTCCGCGTTGGTCAAATGAAAGAGCTGCGCGATCATCGATCCAAACGCGCCGCCGGTCATGATGATCGGGCCTTCGGCGCCGAACGGCCCGCCCGATCCGATGGCAATGGCCGAAGCAACGGGTTTGAGGAAGGCGACCTTCGGCTCCACGCGGCTGCCATTGATCAAAATCGCTTCAATGGCTTCCGGGATGCCGTGGCCGCGGATGCGTTCCGAGCCGTATCGCGCCATGAGCCCGACGATCAGTCCGCCCCCAACAGGAACGAGAACGGCGTACCATCCGAGATGATTTCCCGCTGGTGAAACGAGCGCACCACCCCAATGACCGTAGTAAAACAAGTTGGTGAAGAGTCCGATTAAACGCAGAAGCGCCAGTGCCACATAGGCGCAAAGGACGCCGATGCCGACGGCCAGCGCGGAGATCGGCAGCACGCGAAGCGTGGTGGAAAAATCTCCCAGCTCTTCCCGATGGCGAGCCTCGGTTTCGACGTATTCGGGGTCGTCCCAAGAAACCTTCTTCTGAACCTTATCCACGCCTCTTTTCCAATCCTTTCTTGGGAGGAATGCTTCGAATCTTTCTTCCGTGAAGCGCATGGCTGTTTTTCAAAAGCGCCGCGATCGCGTTGGCCAGTGCCGCCCCGGACGCGCGTAATTCGCCGACGCGGTGCTGCGCCACCTGATCGAGCAATTTCGCTCCGCGCGGCAGCAGCGACACCAGAACACTCCGGCGATCCTCGCGGCTGCGGCTGCGCCGCACGTATCCGTGAATTTCCATGCGGTCAATCAGTTCCACGACGCTGTGGTGCTTCAGCACGAGCCGCTCCGCCAGGTTGCTGACGGTGGCCTCCTGTCGGTTGGGAATTCCGCGAATCATCAGCAGAAGCAGATACTGCTGGGGTTCGAGCCCGGTCTCGCTCGCCACCGTGTCTCCTTCGCGCAAGAATTTGCGAATGCGGTAGCGCAGTTCCGCGAGGGCCTGGTACTCGGCGGTAGACAGCCCCTTTGCCATGCTCTTAGTATATCGTAGTACGATATAAATATTGATTAAAACTCGCCCGCTGCTTTCAAAACAGGAATCCTAGCCGTGCGGGCGGCATTCTTCTCGACCAGGCATGCTTCCGCCAAACCGCAACGTCGCGCGTAAAAGGATGTCTCCGTAGGAGTTTGTGAACCCCAGAACGACAGACTGGGCCGCAATCTAGAGCGGCTTGCGGAAGGATTTTTGCGTTTTGTAGTGCTCGTAGCCGTTGCGTTCGTAGAACTTGTGGGCGCGCTCGCGGATCACGTTTGAACGGACCGACATGCTCTTGCATCCGTGTTTGCGGGCCCAATCCTCGGCGGCTCCCAGCAGCCGTGCGCCCGCGCCAAGGCTGCGGTGTCCCTCCTTTACGACCAGCCCGTTCACCTCCGCACGCATGTCGCTCTCGAGGAGCGCCTGTTTGCTCACATGCAGCCAGCCGACAACTCCGGAGTCTTTTGCTTCCGCAACGAACACCGCATTTTGCGTGGCGGGGCTGATCCGCCGCAGCCTCTGGCGGAGCTCGGCGGATGTAGATGGATAGCCAAGCTCGGTCGCGAGTTCTGCCAGCCGCGGCGCGTCCGCGCTCTTCGCGCGGCGAATTTTCAGTTCTGGGCCTTTTCCATTCGCTGTCATTGGCCTGCGCTTGCCCTTCGCCGCAATCGCGCCTGCACGGCCGCACTTTTAAGTTCGCGGAGCGCGTTCGCCGCAATCCACCGGGCGGAGGGCGAGTCTTGCCGGCGAATCCTTGCGGCTGTGCGGGTGGCTTCGCGGTTCAATCGCAAATTCCTTTTACCGATGTTCCGCAAGGCCCAGTTGACGGCCTTTCTCACGAAATTGCGGTCATCGTACGCCTCTCGCTCGATCAACGGCAACACTCTCCGAAACTGCGCGTCGGCCGCCTGCTTGTCCCGATACGCCAGGTAAGCCATCAGTGCAAACCCCGCCCGCTTGATGAACTCTGGGCCGCACCGGCTCCAGGCCATCGCTTTCCTCCATGCCGGAGCAGCGAACACGAAGAGATGGCAACACGTGCCGTCGCAAACGTCCCAATTATCGAAATCGCGCACCCATCTTTCCATTTGCTCCGAGGAAACCTCCCGCGGCAGATCGATCATACCCGCCAGAATCCGCGCATCATGGACGCCGCTGGCCCACAATTCGAGCGCCAGTTGATGATCTTTCCCGATGCGGCGGGCCAGTTCATCCATTTTTGGCTTCGCCACGCCGTAGACGACTTTCGCGCGGATTCCGAAGCGCGCCATGCCGTCCACATTTCGCCGCTCGCCGAGAGCCCGCAATTCCTCGAGCGCTCTCGCACAAGTCCAGCCGCCGCCCTTTTTCCGCTCTGCCAGCGAACCCTCAGAAGGTATTGTCCGAATCGAGGAGGATTGTGACCGGACCTTCATTGACCAGCTCCACGGACATCATGGACTGAAAAATTCCCGTGGCGACGCTAACACCCAATTGGCGGAGCGCCTCGCAAAATTCATCATAGAGCGCTCTTGCAAGTTCCGGAGGCGCCGCGGTGATGAAGCTCGGCCGCCGCTGCCCGCGCGCGTCGCCGTACAGCGTGAATTGCGAGACGGCGAGGGCGCTGCCTTTCACGTCCAGCAGCGAGCGGTTCATTTTGCCCTGATCGTCTTCAAAAATGCGCAGGTTCGCGCATCGTTCCGCCATTCGCCCGACCACCGCCGAACTGTCGCTGCGGCCGACACCGAGCAAAATCATCAGCCCCGGGCCAATCTCGCCGGTGATGCGCCCCCCCACGGTGACCTTCGCCCGGCTGACTCGCTGGAGAACGGCGCGCATACAGGTTAGCTCGCGCGCCGCGGCTTCGGCGAGCGCACGCGGGCGGTTCGCGGCGGCAACGGCAAAACCGTAAATCCACGCGGCGCCCGCTGGCAGCTCGGACAAAAGTAACTGCTTCGCCCCGCCACAATGCCGCGCCGAATCGCGGTTTTGCACCGCTGGCAGTTCTTTCCTTCGCGGCCGTAAGCGCGATGGCGCCGCTGGTATTCTCCCGGCTGGCCCTCGGCATCAAGAAAATCGGAGATGGAGGAACCCCGCAGTACGATGGCCTTACGCAAGATTTCTTGCAGCGCGCGCCACAGGGTTTCCGCTTGCCGGCAAGTCAACTTCGCGCCGAGCTGCGAGGGATGAATCTTCGCCCGCCACAGGCTTTCATCGGCGTAAATGTTGCCCACGCCGCGGAGCACGCTCTGGTCCAGAAGCAGCGCCTTGATGCGCGCGTGCCGCTCGCGGATTCTTTTCACAAATTCCTCTTTGCCGATTTCCAGCGGGTCGGCGCCAAAACGGGTCAATTCCTGTTCGAGCGGCACTTCCGTCAAATAGGCAATCCGCCCGAAGCGCCGCGCATCGGTGTAGCGGAGTTCGCGGCCGTCGTCCAACAGCAGGCAGACATGCGTATGTTTTTCGCGAGGCTTTGCCGCCGGGCTTGGCGCCATCTGCCCGGTCATTCCCAGGTGCACCAGCAAGGATGCCCGCTTGGCGTCACCTTCGCGGTGATTGTCGTTCGCTCCAGCTACTGCCGACAGGCGCAACAACATGAACTTCCCGTAGCGCTCGATGGCCTCGATGGCGCGCCCGGGCAAGTGCTCCTCGAGCGCTGCCGGATCGTCGATGAAATCCGTTTTTCCGAGCGCCACCGACAGAATGCGCCGGCCGAGGACGGCCTGGCGCAATCCGCGCGCTACTGTTTCGACTTCAGGAAGCTCCGGCATGGGAAAAAGGACTTTCAAAATATCACAGCGGGAATGGTAATGCTCTCCCAAGCGACAAGCTTCCGACTTCCGCACAAAGGCAGGCTCCGTTTCGTGAAACTCATGTTACAGTTTTGCGCTTGGAGGTGACTCGTGCGCGTCTCGCGGAAAAGCCTCGTGTACCTGTTGCTTTTAACCGCCATGGCCCTGGCTGTTCCGCCGGCAAAAGCCAAAAAAATCGAGACGGGTTTTCTCGATCGCACGGTAACCGTCGCGGGCACCGAGTACAAGTATCAGGTCTTCGTTCCGGACAATTGGACAAAGAAGAAAAAGTGGCCCGTCGTCTTGTTCCTTCATGGGGCCGGCGAACGCGGCGACGACGGCTTGATCGAAACCGAGGTCGGCGTTGGCACCGCGATTCGCCGGGACCGCAGCCGCTTCCCGGCCATCGTGGTGATGCCGCAGTGCCGCAAGAATGTTTGGTGGGCCGGGTCCACCATGGCAGACGTTGCCATGGCGGCGCTCGCCGAGGCGCAAAGAGAGTTCAATGGCGATCGAACTCGAATTTATCTCACCGGGCTGTCCATGGGCGGCTACGGAAGCTGGTATCTGGCGGGAAAGTATCCGGGAAAATTCGCGGCCATCGCCCCCATTTGCGGAGGCATCCTTATGCCCGATATGGCCCGTATGCAGCCGCCCGACGACAATTCGCCTTACCTAGAAGCAGCCAAAAAAATCGGCAAAACGCCGGTGTGGATCTTTCACGGCGGCGACGATCCCGTTGTCCCCGTGACCGAATCGCGCCGCATGAACGAGGCCATGAAGACGCTTGGCGGTGAAGTCCGTTACACGGAATATCCGGGCGTCGGCCACAACTCCTGGGAGAAGGCCTACGCGGAACCGGAGCTTCTCACCTGGATGCTCTCGAAAACGATCAGCGCAAATCCGGGGAGCTAGAAGCTCGCGACGGCCGGCACCCGGCATGCGCTGTCCCGCGAGAAACATTCTTTGCTATTTCTTGTGATAATTCGGATACGGCGGATGGTCCGGAATCACGACGGCATGGTTCTTCAACGCCTCCATGGTGACTTCCACGGCCCTCTCCAACTGTCGGTCGTGCCCGGCGGCCACGGACGCGGGATCATTCTCCACCTCGATATCCGGCGGGATGCCGTGGTTCTCCACTTCCCATTCGCCATGCAGGCCGTAAATCGCCACGCGCGGCGCGGTAACCAAGCCGCCATCCATGAGCGGCGGATAACCGTAGATACCCACCAGACCGCCCCACGTGCGCGTACCGACTAACGGACCCACTTTGTCCTGCCGGAACATCCACGGCAGCGCGTCGCCGCCCGACCCCGACATTTCGTTGATGATCATGGTTTTTGGCCCGTAGATCTGCGCCAGCGGCGAGCAGAACTTCTCACCTTCGCGTGAGACGGCGCAGTTGCGCAGCGGCCGCTTCAACATATCGATAATGTAATCCGCCACTTCGCCGCCGTGGTTATAGCGCTCGTCAATCACCGCTCCCTGCTTGTCGACTTGCGCGAAATAGAAGCGGTTGAAGTTGAGCCAACCGCCCACGGCGGTGTCCGGAACATGCACGTAGGCCAGCTTCCCGCCGCTGAGCTCATCCACTTTCCGGCGGTTGTCTTCCTCCCAAGCGCGGTTGCGCAGAGCAAACTCGCTCCCGAGCGGCACGACCGTCACTTGGCGCGAGTCCTGGCCGTCGGGGCTCGGGCCCACCCTAATTTTGATTTGCTTGCCGGCAGTGTTCTCGAAAAAGCTGTAGACTTCCGCGGGCGGGCGCACGTCGCGCCCCTCCACCTCCAGCAAGTAATCGCCCACCTTCACGTCCACGCCGGGCTGTGTCAGCGGCGCGTGCAATTCCGGGTTCCAATTCTCGCCGTTGTAGATGCGCGCGAAGCGGTAACGGCCGTTTTCGATTTTGTAATCCGCGCCCAGCAGGCCGCCTCTCACTTGATTGGGCTTGGGGGTATCTCCGCCGGCAATAAACATATGTCCGATGGTGATTTCGCCAAGCATTTCGTCGAACAGGTAGTTGAGATCGGCGCGGCCACCCAGGCCTTTCAGATACACCGAGTATTTCTTCTCGGTGGCAGCCAGGTTGAGCCCGTGCAGATTCGGGTCGTAGAGGAAATCGCGCTCGATGCGCCATACTTCGTGGTACATCTGGTTCCATTCCTCGCGCGGATCTACGTAAGTCTCCATGCCGTCCAGTTTCAGCGCGCCGTCCCCCTGCTTTGGTGCGGCCGCGGTTCCCGCAATAAACCATCCCTCGCCCTGCCGATAGAGAACCTTCTCGCCATTCGCAGAAACTGCGAAGGCTCGAATTCCGCTGAGAAATGGCTCGGTCTTCCGCGTTGTGAAATCAAACTTCGAAACGGTCGCAGGGTTGGGCTGTCCGAAGCGCGGCACGTCCACAATCTCGGTAAGAAAGAGCGTTCCTGCTTTCCCGGCGTCCAGGCCTTCGTACCGCGCGGCTTTCATGGGAAGCGAAACGATGCGCTGGCCGATGCCGTCCAGATCGATGACCACCTTAGCGGGCTCTTCTTTTTTCTTTTCGCCTTCTTTCCCCTTCTCTCCCGCTTTCCTCTGGTCCGCCTCCTTGGCCTTGTCCCCTCCCGCATCTTTCTTCTCTTCCGCTGTTTTCTCTTCGTCGCTTTGCGGCTCGACCGGCGAAGGATCGCCTTTCTTCAAAGCCGCCGCATAAATGTTTCTTAGGATGGGATGCTGGAAGCTCGACAAGTCGAGCCAGCCAGAAGAGAGTCCCACATCGGTGCTGGCGGCAAAGAGCAGCCACTTGCCGCCTTTGTCGAAGACGGGATAGCGGGCATCGCTGATGCCGTCGGTGATTTGCGATTCCTTGCCGGCGTCGAGCGAATACACGAACACGGTACGAAGATGATTCCCGAGGAACTTCGAGTAGGTCAGCCATTTGCTGTCCGGCGACCAGCTTTCATTCATCGTGGAAGTTGGATCGTCGAAGCGGTCCGTGGTAACTTTTACCGGCATGCCTTTTTCCAGGTCCACGTACCACAGGTTTAAGCGCTTGTCGGTATATGCAATTTTCTTGCTGTCCGGCGACCACAGTGGCGCGTAGAAAAACGATGGCGGATTCCCAAGATTGATTTTCTTGCCCGCACCCAGTCCCGATTGATCCACGATGTGCAGCTCATACTCCCCGGATTCGTCGGAAAAGAACGCGATCGACTTGCCATCCGGGGACCACGCGGGATCACGCTCGGCCACGCGAGGAGTGTGCGTCAAATTGCGGGCGTCTCCTTTGTCCGCCGGCACCGTGAAGATCTCGCCGCGCGCTTCAAACACCGCGCGGGCGCCGGATGGAGAGATCCCGGCGTTCTGAATGCGGTCGGCTACTTTTTCGTAGTGCGGCCGGGTGGACGGCAGATCGCCAGCGATGCGAACGTCCACCTTGGCCGATTTGCCGCTCGACGGATTGAAAATGTAAATTCCGCCGAACTGCTCGTAAACCAAGGCGTCGGGGCCCGCGGAAAGCGACTTGAAATCAAGACCTTTGTTGTCGATGACTTGCTTGACCGTTCTCGTTTTTCTTTCGTAGGCGAACAGCGTCACCGGCCCGCTGCGGTCGGAAAGAAAATAGACCGTGTCGCCGAACCATACGGGATGCTTGTCATTCGAATCCTCGCGCGGTACTTTTTCAAGAGCCAGATCGCTCAGCCGGACGATGTAAATCGGCGTGCTCTGTCCTCCTCGATAGCGCTTCCACGAAGTTTGCCAGATCTCGTTGGGGACATAGGCGATGCTCCCTCCGTCCGGCGAAAACCACGCAGCTTCCCCTCGCCACATCGGCAGCACTTCCGCCGGGCCGCCTTCCACCGGAACGGTGTACACGCGGTCAAAATCCGCATACGATTCGCGGTTCGAATGAAACAGCACCTTTTTGCCGTCCGGCGTCCAGCCGTCCGCGATGTCCGCACCGGGATGACAGGTCAGCCGCTTCGGTTCGCCGCCTTCGGCGGGAATCACAAACACATCGATGTTCCCGTCGTACTGCCCGGTAAACGCAATCCACTTTCCGTCTGGAGACAACACCGGCGCCCCTTCGTGGCCGCCGGTAGTGAGTTGCCGCGCGTCACCGCCCTCCCGCGGCACGCTCCACAAATAGCCGCCGTAGGCGAAGACCACCTGCGTCTTGCTGAGCGTCGGAGAATGCGCCAGCAGGCGGCTCTCCTCCGCCCCCCGGGATGCTGCCGAGCAAGTCAACACCACCAACGCACCAAGCGGTAATGCCCTTCGAACGCGCATGTCTCCTCCAAGAAAACCGTGCAAAATTCCCCATGTCGCATGCGGGAACAAGGTGTAAAACGCGTCTCCCGCAGCCCGCCCGCGTGCGTCCGGCATCTCCCGGTCCTTGTGGGGTAGCGCTGCGACGCCGAAAGACCAGCAAACACGTAATGTCTACAAACCGGATTGCAAGCGCGAATCCGCCACACCCGTCAACTCAATAAAGACGCAAAGCCGGCAAACAGGTTGCAGAACAGCCCTTCCTCACGGCACCAGGGCGAAAACTCTTACCGGTCCGCCCGAGCCGCCCTCCAGCTTGATCGGCGCCACCACCAGAAACGCTCCCGTTTCCGGCAGCGCGCTCAAATCCGCAAGATTTTCCAGATGATACAGCCCTGCACCTAGCGCCAGGTGATGCACCGCAAAATCCGCCGAAGCCCCGCAGTCAACGCTCATGCTGTCCGATCCCAGGCCGCTCACTTTCCGTTCGATCAACAGTTTCGCCGCGTCCACGGAAAAACCAGGAAAATGCATCCTTCCCTGAGCGTCCTGATTCCGGTACTTCCCGGCATCGGGCCACCGTGCCGACCATCCGGTTCTCAGCAGCACAATCGCGCCTTCGGGAATCCGCCCGTGCCGCTTCTCCCATTCCTTGACGCGCGCCCCGGGAAGCTGGTAATCGGCATCCTTCGCACCATCGGCCCGCACATCCAGCACCACGGCGGGTCCAAAAAGCTGCTTCACCGGAATCTCGTCGACGGTCGTTTTTCCCGGTTGGAAGTGCACCGGAGCATCCAGATGCGTCCCGTAATGCTCGAGCGTCCAGAAGCTTCGTGTGAAGTATCCATCTTTCTCGACCGAAGCGTTTACCTTCGCTTCAAACACTTTTTCGTCGCCCGGCCAGCGAACCAACTTGTCGTTGATCGCATAGCCGAGATCGATCACCCGTATTTTGCCGCTGGTCAGTTCCTCAAGCATGGCATCCCGCCGATGGCCAGCAGCCTTGTGCGGCCGGGCGCCCGAATTCGGCGCCACGATTGGAATCAGCGAAGCAAGCCCGCCCTCGTTTTGCGTTTCTCTCGAATCTCGAGAAATGCAGAGCTAACGCGCGTCAGGGCAAAGGAATTCCCGGCGTGGGCACGATCCCGGCCATGCGCAAAATCTCCTGGTATTCCGCGTCACTGATGGACGAAATAAGGAGCCTCACGTTCTTGAGCAGCTTCATTTTTCTGAGCGCGGCATTGCCGCGCATTTCTCCCAGCGTGACCTGGCGGGGCAGCTTTTCGAACGCCCGCAGGTCGGCCACCAGATTCTTGCCCTTGTGGTCGTGCGGGTCGGAATAAGGATCCCGGGTGACCTCCGCGATCGAATAGAGCGCGCGCTCCGGCGCCGAGTGGTAGCACAGCACGCGGTCGCCTTTGCGCACCTGTTTGAGCGCGCGGATGGCGTCCGGCTTGGCCCCCGCCCCATGCCACATCTCTTTTCCTTTTACGAAAAGCGTGTCCCAGTGATAGTGGTGAGGGTCCGCGCTGAAGATCCAATAGTGTCGTTGAACAGGCGTTATCGACATTGAGGCTTAGAGCCCGCAGAACTATACACGGTGGTGTTTAAAAAGCGAAACAAAAATGTAGGCGTCAACCCGAGAAAGGGTCGCTTCGCTGTGGAAAGATGGCAGCGCGACGGCTTCCTTTGAAATCAGACTATCGCTTTTATTTTCATCAAGATAAGGGCAGATCAACCAGCGTCGACAAAGATGTCTTCTCCCCGCACCTCGACCGGGTAGCAATCGACTCCCACGGCCGGGTTCTGCTTCACCTTCCCGGTCGTGACGTCGTATTCCCAGCCATGCCAGGGGCAAGTCACGATGGTTCCGTTCAGGACTCCCTGGCCGAGCGGCCCGCCCCGGTGCAGGCAGGTATTGTTAATGGCGTAGTATTTGCCCCCGACGTTCGCCAAGGCTATGGCCTTGCCTTCCACCTGAAACTCCCGGATCGTTCCGGCAGTGATTTCATTGGTCTTTGCCGTTCGCGCGAACGCCATCGTGATCTTCTCCCGAGGAAGTAAGTGTCCAAGAAAAGAAACTTTGTCGAAAACCTTGCGCGCCGTCATTCCGAGCGCAGCGAGCGATCGTGGCACGATGCGAACTCGACCGACGGGAACCCGGGAACGGCGTCCGTATCCTCCACGATTCGAAGAAGGGCCTCTTCTACCTTCCTTTTCCGATTTCCTTTACTCTTTACCGCGGCTCTGGCGTCTGCGCCACCATCACGCCCTTTTTGAAATCCTCCACCATTTCCGGCTTCAGGCGTATTTCCGTGGGGCGCTTCGCCAGCGTCATCTGATCAATCTTGTCTTGCAGCTTCATCAACCCGAAGAACAGCCCTTCCGGCCGCGGCGGGCACCCCACGATGTACACATCTACGGGAACAATGCGGTCCACGCCTTGCAACACAGAATAAGTATTGAACGGGCCGCCCACGCTCGAGCATGCCCCCATCGAGATGCACCATTTCGGGTCTGGCATCTGCGCCCACACCCGCTGAATCACCGGCGACATCTTCAGGGTGACGGTTCCGGAAACGATCATCAGGTCCGCCTGCCGCGGCGACGGCCGGAAAACTTCGGCGCCGAACCGCGCCATGTCAAACCGCGAAGTGGTCGAGGCGATCATCTCGATGGCACAGCACGCCAGGCCAAACGTCAGCGGCCAAAGCGCGCTCTTTCGCGCCCAGTTGAACACGTAGTCGACCGACGTAATCATGAAGTTCTTTTCGAACCGCTGGTCCAGAACACCCATAGAACGTGGCTCCAGTTAACGGGTTGCTTCGCTTTGGGGAGTATATATGTAGCAGGAACCTCCGTCAAAACACATCGCTCGGGATAACAGCGGAACGAACCTGCTTCGTAAAGTCCTCCGACGCTTCCTTTGGCGCTTCCTTTCTGGCCCTTTGTAGGGGAAGACTCGGCTCCAAGAGCGGGAACAAAACAGCCATCGTGGGGGCGTCAGCGCTTAGCAACCGTGCTTTGTTTACCGGCTTCTTTGGCCGCGGCTGCCTGGCTTGCCGCGACTTGTTCCAACTTCTTCGCCAGCGGCTTCCAGTACGAAGCAGGGCGCAGACGCTGCAAGACATCGATCTGGTAAGCGTCCACTCCGATAAGGATGCGCGACTCGTCCTGTGCCACGCCGCGCAAAATTCGCGCTGCGGCCGCTTCCGGAGGCGTGCGAGCCAATCGTTCGAACCGCGCGACGCTCTCTTCCTGCCTTTCCGGAGGTGTCCGCTCGCCGAGCCTCGCGTGGCGTGCTATGGACGTTCGAATCCCTCCCGGGTGAACGCAGCTCACACCTACGCGGCTGCCTTCCAGTTCGTGGCGCAGCGCTTCGGTAAAGCCGCGCACGGCAAATTTGCTTGCGGCGTAAGCCGCCTGCCCCGGCGGCGCGACGAGTCCGAACACGCTCGACAGATTGACGATATGCGCCCGCGGCTCGCGCTCGAGCAACGGCAGAAAATACCTGACGCCGTAAACCGCGCCCCAGAAATTGACGTCCATCAGCCAGCGGAAGTCGTCGAGCGAAATTTCTTCAAAATTTCCGTGGAGCGCGACGCCCGCGTTGTTGATGAGCAGCGTAACGCGCCCGTGGCGCGCGTGCGCGTCGGCCGCAAAAGCTTTTACCCGGTCCTCCTTCGCGACGTCGACAACATGGGTTGTAACTAAGGCGCCGGTTTTGTCGAGGAATTGCGCGGTTTGCTGCAAGCCCGCTTCGTCGACGTCGGCCAGCGCCAGCGCCGAGCCCGCGGCCGCCAGCCGTTCGGCGAGCGCCCTGCCAATGCCCGAGCCCGCCCCGGTTACGACCGCGACGCCGCTGCTCAAAAATGACATACGAGAGCTGCCCGGGAGAAGCGTTTATCACGCGGCAAGTGAATTTGCTATGCCTTTCCTTCTTTGGCGCCGTGGACCAGGAGCGCGCCTTCGGCTTTGAACGCGCGAAGCTCGGCCGCGTCGCGGAACCACCGGCCGGTGTAAACCTCCGGCGTTCGAGAATGGTCTCGGACTCGTTCGGGTTGCACATTTCCGAAACCGGCAGCGCGAAACCGTTCGCTCCATTCCGCTGCGGAGAGCAAGTGTGTTTCGACCGCGAGCAAACCGCCCCACTGATGAGCATGCGGATTGTCGCGATAGTAGTTGATGAGGATCCAAGCCGAGCCGCCGGGCTTCAGCACCCGGAAGATTTCGCGAATGCCGGCGACAGAATCGGGCCAGTAATAAGCCGATTCGACGGAAATGACATGAGAGAAAAAATTCGGCTCCCAGGGAATCTCCTCTACTTCGCCGGTGACGAAGATTAAGTTTTCAAAATCGACGCTGGCACGGCGGGCGCGGCGAATCATTTCGTCAGAAACGTCCATTCCGACGACGCGCCCTTGCGGCACCAGCTTCGCCAGCCGCCGCGAAAGCCAACCCGCACCGCACCCCACATCGAGGACATTGTCCGCCGGCGCAAGCTGCATCTTCTCGAGGACCGGCAAGGTGATGGGCAGGTGCTCCTGCTCCATGCCCTCACCGCGGCCCGCTTCCGCCCAGCGGTTGAACTCCTCGCGCAGAACCTCGCCGGATTCTGGTTTTGTCACTCGCACTTCCCGGGAATCCGCCAATTACACCGCCCTGTCGCAGGCCGAACAGAAATGTGCGCCGTAAGGCGACAGCCTACCGCACTGGCTGCAGAACCGGCCGGAACTTACCAGAACGGCTCGCACCGGGGCGTACCTTTGCTCAGCGCAGGCCCAAATTAGGGCAACGAACCAGCCGATGATGGTCCAGCCAAAGAGCAGGTTCACGAGGAAAATGGCCGTCGCGTCGGGTTTGTCGCGCGCGATGATCGTCGGCAGGAAATACAGCAGAACCGAGAAGATCAGGAACAACATTATGCAAACTCCCTCAGCCGGAATTCGCCTTAAGGGCAAGCAGAAGGAACCCCTCGCCAAAGCAAAATACGCAGGCAAACCCCGGTTTGTTCGGAGCCTCGCGGCCATCGCCCCTCAAGCAAGCTAGACTCCTCGGCCCTGCACCTTAACCAGCAATTCGGCGAATTTTTGTTTGCGTTCGGCCTGGTCCTGGCCGGATTCGGCTTCGGCCATCTGCGTAATGTTCATGGAGCAAAACTTCGGCCCGCACATGGAGCAGAATTTTGCTTCCTTGTAGAAATCGTCCGGCAGGTTTTCGTCGTGCATGGCGCGCGCGGTGTCGGGATCGAGAGACAGCTCAAACTGCCTGTTCCAGTCGAACAAAAAGCGCGCATAAGACAGCGCGTCGTCGCGGTCGCGTGCGCCGGGGCGATGCCGCGCCACGTCCGCGGCGTGGGCGGCAATCTTGTAGGCGATGACGCCTTGCTTCACGTCATCGGGATTCGGCAAACCGAGATGCTCCTTGGGTGTGACGTAGCAAAGCATCGCAGCACCGTGCCAGCCGATCATGGCAGCGCCAATCGCGCTGGTGATGTGGTCGTAGCCGGGCGCGATGTCGATGACCAGTGGGCCCAGCGTGTAGAAGGGCGCTTCGTGGCACCATTCCATCTCCAAGTCGACCTGCTCCTTGATCTTGTCCATGGGAATGTGGCCGGGGCCTTCGATCATCACCTGAACGTCGTGCTCCCAGGCTTTCTGGGTCAATTCGCCAAGCACTTTGAGTTCGGCGAATTGCGCTTCGTCGCTGGCGTCGGCGATCGAGCCGGGCCGCAGGCCGTCGCCGAGCGAAAAACTTACGTCGTGCTTCTTGAACACTTTGCAGATTTCGTCGAAGTTTTCGTAGAGAAAATTCTGTTTTTTGTGATGCTCCATCCAATGAGCCATAAGCGAGCCACCGCGGCTAACGATACCGGTGATGCGCTTGCGCACGAACGGCACGTGTTCGCGCATGACGCCGGCATGGATGGTCATGTAATCGACACCCTGCTCGGCTTGCTCTTCGATGACTTCGAGCATCAGCGCGAAGGTCAAGTCTTCCGGGCGCCGCACGCGGGAAATGGCTTCGTAGACCGGAACCGTGCCCACGGGCACGGGCGACGCGTCAATGATGGCTTTGCGGATTTCCGGAATATTCCCGCCGGTCGAGAGGTCCATCACCGTATCCGCGCCGTAGTGGACGGCGTGGTGCAGTTTCTTGAGTTCTTCGTCAATGTTCGAGCTGGTCGCGGAATTTCCGATGTTCGCGTTGATTTTGCATGTGCTGGCGATGCCAATGGCCATCGGCTCGAGGTTGCGGTGGTTTACGTTCGCGGGAATGATCATGCGCCCGCGCGCGACTTCGCTGCGAACCAGTTCCGGCTCCAATTTTTCGCGCCGGGCGACGTATTCCATTTCCTCGCTGATGACGCCCTGACGCGCAAAATGCATCTGGGACATGTTCCTGCTGCCGTCGGAGGCGGCCGCAGCCGCTTCGCGTTTTTCAATCCAGCTATCGCGCAATGCCATACGCCCTCTCAAATCGCTTAGACGTGACCGGTGACCCTTTGCTCGGCGTCACCGAAACTCTCAAAGTAAACACAGCAAGCTTCCGGACGACTGCCAAGGAGTTCCGCGTCCGCGTAAAGAGGAATTATGGCACCGCGGGTGGGAGGCGGCAACCACGAGAGCCAATGACAAGGAATGACAAGGGCGTTCCGCGGAATAGAGAGAGTAGGATTCTGCCAGCCTTTGTCTCGCGCGTGAGAATGAACCTGAGAATTTCGGCTCTGGCTGGTTGGTTAGCTGTTGCGTTCCTGTTGAGACTCCCCGCGCCTACACGGCGGGGATTCTTTGGAGTTACAAGCAATTGCTTGCTCGTCTCCAACGATGGTTCCTGCTTCACGGGCGCGCGCCTAAGCTTGCGCTTAGGTCTTATCGTGCCTCCACAGGCAGATGCCGAGCGTCCCTCGGCCAGGGCAAAGTGCACGACGCGCGCTTTTGCCTTGTCAACGGAGCCTTATATCTCCATATCTCCATATCTCCATGCCTCAAGGGCAGGGGCTCTACGGCTCTGCTGGTAGCAACGACCCTTGCGGACGAGCGGGC
>QHYH01000032.1 GCA_003223215.1 Acidobacteriota bacterium | reverse complement strand
ACGACGCTGGAGTTCTTCCAGCATCGTTTTGCGAAGATGGGTCACGGGAACACCTCCTGTGACCCACACTTATACCAGAGCCATCAAGCAACCAACGCTCCACTACCTCACGCGAAGCGTCCGCCGCGCAGCGGCTACGTGCAAACAGCGATTGCGGACAAGTGAAATCTGTCGCGGAAACGGGCCGGCAACTTCTACGAGTACCCCACTATACGTCCAGGTGACCACTGGAAAATTCGGTCCAAGGATGACCTCCGAGTGGCCGACGATACTTCCAGGGACGATCTAGACGATGCCCGTTCTTGGTTTATTGGAGGATAGATCTTCCAGAACTCACAGTTCGCGAAGGCATAATGTTAAGCTGCCCGAATGCAAGCTCCCGCGTTGGAGATCCCACGGCAGACGGAAGACGCGTTTATCCGGCCATTCTGGGGCCGCGCGCTAGGTGCTCCGTGGTGTGCGTCCGTCCTCGTGCTGGTGCTTCTGACTTGCGCGCGGGCCTATGCGATGCTGGGCCCACCGTCAGCCCGTCCGTTGTTCCTGCTCCAGTTCCTCGCCATGTGGACGCTGCCTTTCGTCCTTTTGACCCCCGCGGGCCGGAGGGAAATTGGGCTGCGTAAGTCCGGCAACACGGTGGCTGCCTTCTTTTGGAGCGCATTGGCCGGCGCGGCTTGTGCCCTGGGGGCCTTTGCGCTGGGCCTGGTATTGTTCGGGCAATCGCCCCAGAACTGGAACGTGACCGTCCGCGACAGCTTTCGCCTCCCGGAACTGCGCGGCTCGATGCCTGGCCCTCTCCTCTTTGCCACGATCGCTCTGCCAGCCATGATCTTCAGCCCTATCGGCGAGGAGATCCTGTTTCGCGGCGTGATTCAGCAGGCATTTACGCTTCGCTGGAAAGCCGGCATCGGGACGGCCGTGAACTCATTCAGCTTTGGTTTGGTCCACTTGCTTCACCATGGAATCGCAAGAGACGCCGCAGGCATTCATCTGCAATTCCTTTCGGGTTCACTGATGGTTCTTTTGATGGAAGCGACGAGCTACGTGTTTACGCTGTGCCGTTTGCGCAGCGCCTCCTTGTGGCCCGCCATGGTTGCGCATTCAACGTACAATTTGGCCATGATCGTCGGAATCTTTCTCTACTTCGCGTGACATCCGGCTCTCCCTGAACTACCTTCTAGTCGAAGAGCGAATGTTGCTGTCCCATCCGACCGGGGCTATGGACTTTGGGCAGTTAAATCAATCGTGAACGGGTTGTGGCGGAGACGGTGACCGACGCCGTTGGGCGACAAAGCCGCCGCATGCACCACCCACGAGTTTCAACGCGTGGGCCACAATGTATGCAAGAGGTTCAGGCTGCGCGCGCGTCAGGGCAACGTAGATCAACGCCGCGACCACTCCCACCAACGTCCCATGCAGAATGAAATGAGATTCGATCCGCCGACACACCCAGAGCGCTCCCAGGAAGCACATGACGAAGGACCCGGGGGGAGCAGTGTAGTGCAGGAAATTGTCGCCGAGACGCAAGCCGAGAGGAACAATCGCGAGAATGAGAGCTACTTCCGCGAGCAGCCCGCCGAGCAAAATTCGTCCCCAGTGGATTGTTGTGCTACTCATTCTCCTGCTCCCGTGCGCATGCAGAGCGATACGCGATTGTAGCAACTAGCGATGAATCCAAACACAGTCGTTAAGATCCCGCTTACTTCTTGGCAATTATTTCCGAGTGGCGCCGATGTAATTCCAAGGCCCCAGTTTTCTTGCTCGTAGCCGGTTCGGGAACAAAAAGGAATAATGAAGCGTATTGGAGGATATATGTGTCGGCGCCCCTCATGGTTGATTCTTTGCCTGAGCCTTGTCGTAGTCGCGACACCCATCGTCCCGCAGGTTCCACAGGGCGACAATCCCATACTAACTGCTCTAACGGACCATCAGCAGGACCTGGAAACGGATGGGCTAAAGTTTCTTCTCGATGAAGCCAGCAAGAACGACTTCTTCTTATTGGGAGAAGTGCATGGGGACAATGAAATTCCCAAGCTCCTCCGGATGCTTTGGCCAGTGATGTGGAAGCAGGGGTACCGGCATATTGCAGCGGAAGTCAGTCCTTGGGCCGCTCACCAGCTCGAATTCGCTCCTGTGGGAAAGGGCCCAGCCGTTAAAGGGCTTTGGACCAAGGAAGAGGTAAGCGATGCTCATATGTTTGCTGATTCAAACGAGGGCGTCATTTGGGGTTGCGACATAGAGGAGACACAGCCGCAGTTGCTGATCCGTGAACTGGCCTCGCTGAATCCCGATGACCGCAATTTGAAACGGATGCGGGAACTCACGAAGGACGGCTACAACAGAAAAATGGCGCCCGATCTGCTCAATCTGGCGGAACAGAGCAAAGCCGACGTGGATACAGTATGGAACGACGTGTCTCTTCGCAAAAGCCTTGTCGAGACCCTGGAGGTGGAGAAAAACCGCCTCGGAGCAGACACAAAGATGATTGCTCAAAATGAACGCGAGCGGGTCATGAAAGAGCAATTCCTGAAACACTTTCGTCTTAGCTCAAAAGCGGGAACTTCCGGAAAAGTGCTGCTTCGTTTCGGACGGAATCATTTACATCGAGGCTATGACGCCCGGGGCATATCGACACTGGGCAACTTCATAGCGGAGTTTGCTTTGGAGGAGGGGGAAAAGGCATTCAATGTTGGCGCTTTTGGTGCGGGAGGTCAGCAAACCGTGGCCGGGAAGACCTATGACGCAGACGAGCGACAGGACGAGCTCGCGTTTGCTCTGCTCGCTGAAAGGGCGAAGTACTCGGCTACGATCTTCGATCTTCGCTTCCTGCGCCCTCTGCTGCATCAGATTCCCCCAGACAAACGTTCCGCCCTTCAGGCTAATCTGATCTACTGGGCCGACTCCTATGACGCTTTAATTTGCTACAAAACCGTGACTCCCCTCAAGGCCCAATTGCAGCGCGAAAAAAGCGCCAACTGAGACCATTCCCGGCAAACCTGAAGTTATCGGCTAGATTCCAGTTTCCCATTTGCCAACCATCCGGGAGTTGGTCGGTTCGCTCAACCCTGCGGCGTTTGGGCGAAGCGGCTGGCGCAGCGGGCGCTACGCGTGGGATACTTCAGAAACTTTGCATCCTCGGGATGCTCGAGGGGCTCCGCTGGCTGACGGTCAAGATGCAACCGTGAAACGAAGAACATTCCTCAAAGAATCCACCTTGGCCGCGGCCGGTATCGCAACTGCTGGAGCGCTTCGCGCCGCCGAGCCCGCGCAGATCGAAGCCCGTAGACAAGACGCTGGCTCCATCCTGGTGGATCCGAAGCCGTTGTTCGGATTGTCGCCCTATCTCTACATGCAGTTCATGGAACCTTTGGGCGCAACGGATGGCTCAGTCGAGGCGGCATGGGATCATCTACTCGATCAATGGCGCGAGGACGTCGTGGAGATCACACGCGAGCTCGGGCCGCCGATGATGCGCTGGGGAGGGATCTTTTCCGATTTTTATCGGTGGCGAGAAGGCGTCGGGCCGCGCGACACGCGCCCCTCCATGCTCAACCTGCTTTGGGGCGGAATCGAATCGAACCAGGTGGGCACCGGCGAATTCGTCGATCTGTGTCGACGAGCTGGCGCGGAGCCGCTGATCTGCATCAACTTCGAGTCGGACGGCCGCAAGGAGTACATGAAGGTCAAGGGCAGCGTGCGCACGGCCGACGCGAAGGAAGCCACCGAATGGGTGGCGTATTGCAATGATCCGGGGAATGCCGACCGGAAGGCTCACGGAAACGCGGCTCCGTTGACTGTCCGGCATTGGCAAATCGGCAACGAAACGTCCTACGACAAGAATGGCTTCGACCTCGAAACCGCGGCACGCAAGACCGTCGAGTTTGCAAGAACCATGCGCGCAGTTGATCCAACGATTCAATTGATCGCCTGGGGCGACAGCGGTTGGGCGGCGCGCATGGGCGAGGTGGCGGGCGAACATGTTCAATATCTCGCGTTCCATCACATGTTCAATCCCGATTCGCCGCGCCAGCCGGTGCTGCGGGGCGAGCTGTATCGGCGCGACCCGGATGCGACCTGGGAGCAGTTGATGAAGGCGTGGCAGCTGAACGACGCCAAGCTTCGCAGCATTCGCGACAACCTGGGTGCGCGGAACATTCCGCTGGCGCTGACGGAATGCCACTTTGTGATTCCCGGCCGCGATCGAGGCGGCGTGCTCGCTTCGTGGGCGGCCGGTGTGTCCTACGCGCGTATCCTCAACAACCATCAACGGCACGGTGATGTGCTGAAAATTGCCACGGCCGCGGACTTTTGTGGCACACGGTGGCAGAACAATGCGGTGATCATTCCGACGCCGAAGGGCAATAACCGCGCTTATCTCCAGCCGGTGGCCCGCGTGATGCAACTGTATCGCCACCACATCGGCAGTCACGCGATCAAAGTGCGTGCCTTGCCCGACGGCCTCGATGTGGTCGCGAGTCGTCGTGGCGACTCTGTGTATCTTCATGTCGCGAACATTCAGCGCACGAGACCGGTGAACACCACAATTCAGATCGGGAGCCACGTCATCCGGAGCGGACGTGTATTCGAGATCACTGCCGAACCGGCGGTGGAGCTGTCGTATTTGAATAGTGATGATGTGATGAAAACGCTAGAGAAGCCGTTCGCCCCGGATGGTGTTTGGGAGTTCCCGGCCGCCTCCGTGTCTGCAGTCGAACTCGAGATCGCGGGGAACGGGACCAGGGCATAAGGCCTTAACATTTATAAGCTGCGCCGGGCGCCTAGTGGCTGGTAATTTGAAAATTTGAAATGCCGGCAAATACTCCCCGCCGGGTCAGGTTTTGAGGCCGTGAGGTCGGTCAGTTCTACGAGTACGCTAACTAGGCGTCTTAGCGCAGAATACGCTCCGATTCCGCCAGATTACTGATTACTCAGCGAAATCCAAGTTCACAGGTTTGTCGGGAGTCTTTGCATTACTGGAACCCGTTACGGCAACATCTGGGCCTACCACCTCGAATCTTGCGCCATTCAGCCAGACTTCCCCAGTTCCGGTTAACAAAATCCCTAGCGCGATGCCAGATGCATCCTTCGGTACGTCAAGAACTACCTCGTAGCGCCGCCAATCCGTCCTGCCTTTGATTGCCCGGTCTTGCATGTTGTCAAAGGCGACCATTTCCTTTCCTTTGTCCACGCGTAGCCATAGCCCCGCCCACTCTGCGACTTCTTGCGACTTCACCACTCCACTCAGCCGCACTCGCTTGCCTAAATACTGTTCCGCCGTGAACTGTTGCATCAGCGTGCCGAACCCATCGACGCTCAGTTGCTTGCTCTTCAGGTACGCACTTCTGTGACCCTGATATGCCTGCCCAGGGTCCACGCCAGCCTCAAACTCGGAAGGCTTGGACCCGGCAAGGAACCAGCCGCGCGGCACCTCGGCACGCGCCACAAGGACGCACCCAACAAGGACCACCAACGCACCTAGGCCGACTCGCCATGAGTTGTGTTTCTCACTGGACATAACCCACCTCCTTGTCACTCTGAATCTTGGATTATGCATCGGGGTTGCCCTCACGCATATGGGTACAGGGGAGAACTTGATGTCCGGAGCGCCAGAGCCACGACCTAGTCCTCCCCGTCGTGTGCCACATGCGTCCCTTTTTTTTTGCGGCTTTCCACTGCCTGGTAAACAGCATTCGCGTCGAAGTGGAATCCGTCGCGAGGGCTTGCCGGTCAAGTGACGAGAACCCCATGCACCAGGAGTTACAGGGAATTTGCAGACGCGAGAATAGCTTTCT
Source organism: Acidobacteriota bacterium (assembly GCA_003223215.1). Taxonomy (GTDB): domain Bacteria; phylum Acidobacteriota; class Terriglobia; order Acidiferrales; family UBA7541; genus Acidiferrum. The sequence goes on along the minus strand of QHYH01000032.1, from coordinate 4,860 downwards.
AAACTGGTTAGGGATTACGATTGTCGCCATGTTTGGTTCATTCGGGAGAAATCGCCTGCCGTGGTTCATTTTGGCTGTCGTTTTGATGTTCGCGTCAGCGATTTGTGGACTTTTGTACATGGACGCGGTGGGCAAAATAAGCGGCTGGATTGGAGTTCCTGGCCTTGAATTTGAGGGCCAAGTCTCGAGACTTCAATGGTACGCAGGACTATGGTCAGGCCTCGCTCTAATCTTTCCATTTCTTGCTGCGTTGCTACTTGGGCTCGGTAAAGGCACGAGACCAAGTCATGCAGAAACCAGTCGGACAAGTGTTATCACCAGCCCAGAGGTCTCCGATGAATGGACTGCGGTCACTGCTATTTTCACGTATCTGCTCCGGGTAGCCCTCTCGGCACTTGCATCTCTGGCTTTCATGGTTCTGTTCATCTTGGTTGTCGTTCTGCTAGAAAAGCTGGGCGTGCGTGCCCACTGTCTTTCGTCGCCAATTCCCGTCAAGTCCCGGTATACAGCGTTCACGTCGACATGGAATTCGCCGCCGGACCCTGGCCGGTCAAAATGGGCGGTTGCACTCTTGCGCTGATAAACTCAAGTTCAAACTGAATAAAGAGTCCTCGGCTAAATCTCTATCCCACTGCCTTCTTCGCCTGCGCCCGGACCTTCGCCCAACGCTTCTTGGCGGCCCTGCTAATCTTAGCTCTCCCGGCAGCGGATAGGACGCGCTTCTTTACGGTCGTCACTCCTCGACTTGCCGAATCTCCCAGGGCTTTTGCAGCTGCTCGTACGCCATTCAATTGGTGCTGTAACTTGCCTAATTGTTCTTCGAGTTTTTTCTCTTCTCGCTTGATCGTTGCCAGAATGTCCATGAATCCTCCGCATGAAATCTATCTCAAACCAAGGACGGAGCACCAGACGTACTGCGAGAGCCGAGTGCGCTCGCTCTTTCGGCTTATGGGTCGGACTAGGCGACTTCGCCGACTTCGCCGCTGTGGCAGGTCTTGAAGGAGCTGCGCGTGCTAGAGTTCCAGAAACTCCTGCATCTGCTGCAATGCCTCGCCCAGTGCCCGTTGAAAGGCGCTGCCGCGTGGCCGCAGACCGGCGAAGCCCAGCTCGTGCTGCAGCCGTCCATCGACCACCTTCAGATTGGCCCAGCCCAGCATTTGCTCGCCCCATAGCATGGGCATCGCGTAATGGCCCATGCGGCGCTTGTGGGCTGGCACATAGTGGCACATAGGCCTCCAGCTTGTATTCCCAGCTCCAGAACAACTGGAAGCGCCGGCGGTCCCAGACCACGGGGTCGAAGGGCGCGAGGAAGCGCAGCCTGTCGTCGACCTGGTGCCGGACCGCCCAGGGGTTCTCGCCCTGCGGCCAGAACCACAGCAGGCCGTCGACCTGGGCATGAGCATAGCGAGATTTGGCGTGCTCCTGGAGCTGCCGCACCTCAGCGGCCAGGTGCGGCACTCCATAGCTCAGCAGTCTGCACACATAGACCAGGCTGGCCGCAGGAAGCGGCGCGTAGAGTTGCACCAGGATATCCAGCAAATGGCCGGCGCGCGCGAGTGGCGCCTCGGGACTATCGTGGCGCGGCGGGTGCTCGATCGTCTGGTACACCCGGGTGCCGCCCTCGCGCCGCGCCACGCGCAGCAGCCCGCGATAGTGCAGCCCCTCCAGCAGATGATTGCTGACATTCAGATTCGCGCCCCAGCGCTTCATGCGGCCATGGTCGAAACGCGCCTGCACGTCCTTGGGGTAGGTGGAACCATGCTGGCGCACAAAGGCCAGCACCTCCTGGGCGTGCGCCTGCATCGTGGCGTCCCAAGCTCCCAGGCGCGCGGCGCCCCGCGCGGATGCAGCAGGGCCAGGGTCTTGCGAGGCAGGAAACCGTAGTTAACGAAGAAGGCCTCTTCGATCGCCAGGCGCGGGTAGCGGCGCTCCAGTTCGCCGGCGCGATAGTCCTTAACGCGGTGCGCGAGGATCAGATCCTGGGCGCGAGCGGGCGCCCGCATCGGGTCAGCCTGGACAAAACCCAGACGCGCAATGGACCGCGGCAGGCTGGTAGCTTTGAAAAGGCTGCGCGCGATCGCGTAGCGGCGAAGCTGCCGGAGACTGGGGGCTTTGAGAGGGCTCACGCGTGGCGTCCGGTAGGACAAGGATCATTACCCTAATTTATACATCGCACAGTATTCATCGTTCGCTGATCCGAATTCAACGAAATCAAACTTTGAAGATGAACTCCTCCTGCATCGAGGGTCCTTGTCTATCCGCTCCGTGATCTATTTATGTGAAGTGACTGCGCGGAACAAAACGCCACATTTGCGACTCTTCAACTCCTGCTACACAACCACTTGGACGGTTTCGCGACTTACCAGACTTAGCTTGCGACGAGCCCATTGGCCTCAATAAAGACAAACCGCTGTTATTTCTTGACTGGGATATCAAAGACACTCTTTCCCGCTTGGTCCGTCATCTCCAATTTCGGGCCGCCTGACTCTTTTCCTTCTGAGGGAATCAGAAGCGAGATTTTCTCGATTTCTTTTCCGTCTTGCAGCAACAGTCCGGCACCTCTCGTCGGTATGAAGTACAAATGAGTGCTTTGATTAGCGCTCTTTGATGAGCTGAATGTCCAACTTGATGGTTACCGCGTCGCCCACGAGCAGGCCGCCGGCTTCCAGAGCCGCGTTCCAGGTGAGTCCAAAGTCTTTCCGGCTGATCCGCTTCGTGGCAGAAAGCCCAATTCGCGTATTTCCCCACGGGTCCTTTTGCGCTGGGCTCGGTCCTTCAACATCAAAAACCACGTTGCGGGTCACTCCGCGGATCGTCAGGTCGCCGCCGACCTTCAGCTCCCCATCTGCGTTTTTTGATATGACCGTCGAGTTGAAGGTTAAGGCCGCATGCTTCTCTACGTGGAAGAAATCTGCGCTCTTCAGGTGCGCATCTCGTTGAGGCTCCCGGGTGTTGATGGTATCCGCGTCGATGGAGGCCCGAATTTTGGATTTGGTGATGTCATTTTCATCACGTTCCAGGACGCCGGTGATCGAAGTGAATTCTCCCAACACATTCGAGATCATCATGTGCTTGACCTTGAATTGGGACGTGGAATGAACGCGATCGATAACCCAGGTGCTGGTGGTAGTTTCCGGTTGAACCAATATGGTGCTCATTTTCATTCTCCTCTTATTAGGATAGTCGTTTAACGACTAAGTGCTGCGTGGCGACCGACGGCAATGAGCTTGAGATTGGGAAGGCGCGTTAACCATACGCGGAATCAGGAATTCTTGGCAATCCCCGATGCTTCCTTCGAGTCACCCGCAAAATGAAAGGCGGCACCCTGGTGGAAGATGCCGCATCGCCCATTTCGGCATTAGGTCGCCTAGGTACTCCCGGTTGATTCCAGTTCAGTGCTGCGGTAGTCTGCGTCCTCGGAGGAAACATGGACATTCTCTCAGCCCTGAAAAGCGAAGCCTCGAAACTGGAACAGCGGTTGGACAGTCTCAATTCAGCTATCAAAGTCTTGGGCGGCAGGAACAGTGTCAGTTACGGCAACGGCAGAAAGAAAAAGAGACACATGTCGGCGGCAGGGAGAAGAGCAATAGCCAGGGCACAAAGACTGCGGTGGAAGAAGATTAAAGCAGAAAAATGAAACGCCGGACTTTTATTAAAATCGGCCTGGGCACCACTGCACTCGCAGCGGTGCCATTCCAGGCTTGCAGGGGTGTGGAGCCGGAAGACAGAAGACCAGAAAACATGCACCTAGATTTCAGCGCATGTCCTCACTGCAATGCACAGAGATTTGAACATCACAAATCGTACTACTGTCCGAGGGCTGCTATTCCCGCAGGCGAAGAGGAGTTTTACAAAAGCATACAAACAAACCTCAATGCAATCCGGTTGCGTCATGGCGCGGGTCTCGACCGCCTGGTGGTCCGGCCCGAACGGCACGGGTTTCGAGTCGTACATGTCTGGATTGACGGAGAAACGTACACCTGGAGTGAGCCTATAGTATGAAATGCAGCGAATGCCAAAAAGAATCTCCGATAGTTCTGATCGATTGGCGCTATCAAGTCGGGGCCACCGACACAACAACAACAACACACGACACACCGACACACCAGAACGTGATCGCCGCTATTGCCCTGATTGTCGCCCTGAATCCCGCGTGCCAGGCCAAAGAATACTTTGTGGTGGAGCGGAGCCAGAGCTACCCGTTCGACGAAAGATTGATCGACCTGCATGGTCCGACGCATCCCGTAATTATGTAATGCCGACAGCGCCTGGAGAAAAAATCCGCATCGCACACGGCTAGAGTATTGCAAAATCTATCGAGTGGTGCCATGGGGTCGATTATATTGAGTGGGGGAAGTTGCTCGTGGTGTGCGAGATTAACCGGGCGCAACGGCCACAATAATAAAAAGAACATTCATCAAGCGAGGACTCTTGACCGACAGCAAACGTCTGCAATTGATTGCCGAAGCGGTCCGGTATTGCCAGCGTGTTAAGGCAATGGGGATGCCGTCCGCCTGCTACACCAAGGTCCTGCGTGAGCCTATCTATTTTCGTAATTATTTAGCGGGTGAAGAAGCGCTCAGCAACGTGCAGGGTAATGCGAGCCAAAGTCAAGAACGTAAGATTTTGGAGATCTGAGCAACGCAGCAAGGCTAGGCAAAGGGTCGGCGGCTCGTTGACGACTCGTGCGTAGAACGCTGGTCAAGACTTCTTGGCCGTGCGCTCCGTTTTCGGTTCTGTTTCCTCCCCAGACCTTACGCGCTACGACGGCTGGGCGTATGGCCTGTTCGCCGCGCCAGTTCGTAGCTTCCAGCCCCGGGCAATTCAGATACAGAAAGAGACGATCGTACTCATGGAGGA
>QHYH01000031.1 GCA_003223215.1 Acidobacteriota bacterium | reverse complement strand
TTCATCGGAAAAACGCGCTGTTCTACAAGACCCAGAACGGCGCCCGGGTGGGCGACCTGTTCATGAGCCTCATCTACACCTGCCAGCTCTGCCGCGCCAACGCTTTCGACTACTTGACCGAGTTGCAGAAACATCGCCGAGAGCTGTTCCGAAGCCCTGCAGAGTGGATGCCCTGGAACTATAGAAACACCCTCGAACGTGGTGTGGCGTCCCGCGAGGCACCGAGTTGAGCGCGCGTTGCGTGTGGAGCTGTGCTCCCTTTTCAAGAGATTCATGCGCCAGGAGACGGCTGGCGCCTCACCCGTTTACGCCCTGCGCGAAGGACACCTTCTCCACCAAGGAATGCTAACCATGCCAACGGCACAGAAAAGCTCTGGCAACGAAATCTATCAGATCAAAGTTACGCTGTTGCGGACGGCGCCGCCCATCTGGCGGCGCTTCGTGGTACCCTCGGATATCACCCTGTCCAACCTGCACGACCTGCTGCAACTCGCCATGGGCTGGACCGACTCTCACCTGCACGATTTCCTATTTCGCGGGCAGTGCTATGGCCCGACCGACCCGTTGCGAGGTCTGGCGGAGTGGATCGACGAGCGCAAAGTACGGCTCAATCAATTACTGGTCCGCGTTGGGGAAAAGATCGTTTATACGTACGACTTCGGCGACGGTTGGGAGCATGGCATCGTCCTCGAAAAGGGTTTGCCTGTAGACCCAAACATGGCCTATCCGGCGTGCACGGGCGGTCGAGGTGCCTGCCCGCCTGAAGATTGCGGAGGCCTCGGTGGATTCTATTATTTGCTGGAGTCGCTACAGAATCCGCGTCACCCTCAACACGAAGAACTCCTTGGATGGCTCGATCGAGACTACGATCCGGAAAAGTTCTCCATCGAGGCGATCAACCGGGCACTGCATGGAAGAAAAAAGCGAGCGGCCCGATCTTCGGGCTGAAAAAAAGGCGCCAGAGTTATGGCCTCTGGGCGCAAGCGCCGACGCGCCAGACTCACCCACACAGGCTTGCCGAAAGGACACAGACGACCTATGCCTATAATGTTCTCGATCTCCTCACCGGTGTCACTCAGGGCGCGCAATCTAGAACCTACACGTTCGATGACGCGGGTCGACCCACTTCAGTGAAAACGCCCGAAACGAATCAAACGGCCACTCAGTTTCAGTACAACAACTTTGGCTTGGTCACGCAGCGCACCGACGCGCGCGGTGTCATAACAACCTATGGGTATGACACATTCAATCGGCTTCAGTCGGTCGGCTACAACGTCGGCAGCACGGGAGTGCCAGCGACGCCTTCGGTCAGCTTCACCTTCGGCGCGAATTCCAGCCAGAATAACAACGGGCGACTTATCACCATGAGCGATGGAGTCGGCTCGGAAAGTTATAGCTACGACATCCTTGGAAACTTGACGCAGTTGCAAAAGGTCATCAGCGGAACGACGTACACGACGAGCTATCAGTACAACCTCGCAGGGGAGCTCACGCAAATTACTTATCCCTCCGGTCGAGTCGTGGTGCAAAGCTACGACGGCATAGGACGCCAGTGCTCGGTAGGCGCAACTGGAAGCACCTGCACTTCTGGCACAACCTATGCCAGCGGCTTTTCCTATAGTCCCAGCTTCCAGGTCACCGGTTTCAGCTATGGGAACGGGGTAACCGCTGCGTTCGGCTACACGCCTGACCGCCTCCTGTTGCAGAGCCTTGCCTATACTAAAAGTGCCGCGACGCTGTTTAGCACGAATTATTGGTACAAAACGGATTCCACCAACTGCCCGAGCGGGGCCGCAGGCAACAACGGTCAAATCCAATGCATCACGGATAATGTCGACTCAGGTCGAACCGTCAGCTATTCCTATGACGCACTTTATCGGCTTATATCCGCTACCACAAACGGCTCCGGGAACTATCCTCAATGGGGGCTTTCATGGAGTTACGACCGGTACGGCAACCGAACCGCTCAGACGGTTACGGCAGGTTCCGCCTACTCAAACTCCGTGACGGTCAACACAAGCACGAATCAAATTGTCGGCCCACCCTACGCCTATGATGCGAACGGTAATATGACCAACGACGGCAGCAATAGTCTTGTCTACGACGCTGAGAATCGCTTGCTGTCCGCCACGAATGGCGGTTCTTCCGGTTCCTATTCCTACAATGGAAAAAACCTGCGCGTGAAAAAAGGTTCTGGTTCAACTACCACGGTTTACATCTTCTCTGGTTCAAGAGTGATCGCTGAGTACGACAATGGCGCAGCGGTTGGCTCGCCGTCGCGCGAATACATTTACTCTGGAAGCCACTTACTTGCGAAAATGGATTCCTCGGGTACAAAGTACTACCATCAAGACCACCTTTCGAACCGCCTCGTGACCGATTCGAGCGGGAATGCAGTCGCTCAGCTTGGGACCTATCCCTACGGCGATAGCTGGTACAATGCCACGAACGACAAGCTTTTCTTTACGAGTTACGACCGAGACTCAGAGTCGAGCAACGACTACGCTATGATGCGCTACGGCGTGAATCGTCTAGGTCGGTTTTCCTCGCCCGATCCATTCTCCGGTTCAAAAGGGGACCCGCAATCCTTCAATCACTACGCCTACGTGCATAATGATCCCGTGAACTCCCTGGACCCGATGGGTCTCCGCGACCATCCGTTGTACTTCTGCCCACTAGGAGGTAACACTTTATTCACAACTGATTGTAATCCAGGTGGCGACCTTTTCGGTGGCAACTGCGCGGTAGACGGAATCGCGACATCTTGCGGGATCATTCAGTCAATAATCGGGGCCGGGGCTGCCGTCCAATGTCCTAACAACATTTGTAGCGGAATTAGCGACAACGGCCAGTTTGTGCAATTCCAAGCGTTCGCAGACGGTAGCTCTGGGTACCTCCCAGACGACGCACCGACTGGGTACAGCGTTAGAGACATCGCTAATGCCGCGAGTCTAGTCTCAGAATATGCTAACGGAACGCCGATTGATCCTAGCAACCTTCAAGGGAAAGCAAAGCAAGTCTATGACTTGCTAACAAACCTCGGCGTTGACCCAGAGAACATAACGATTTATCAGATTGGGACGCAAAGCTTCGCTGCGGTGTTGACGGACGAAGGTTTTGAGCAACTGCAGAATTCAGACCTTGTTGACTCGAACTGGGGAGATGTGTTCTTGCATTATCCCTACACGGATGGTGGCAGAAGCGATCAAGACACTGATCCCGACTCTCCATGGAGGCTTTCGTTACATTATGTTTGGTTTGATGAAAACCTAACCGATTACGTCGGCGGAGCAGGTGTCTACACGCAATTCCACGCGGACAACTCAAACCCTTGGAACGGAGGTTTCTGGCAGCATTGGGGGTGTGATGTACTTCACCTCACCTGTCATTGAGCCTTAGTTTCCGCATGCCAATTACCAATGAGTTTGGATATCCAAACAGATGTTTAGCATATGGCTGTTTTTAGCCTTTTTCTATCCTGCTGGCGCCCACACGAGCCTGGCTGAGCCGACTCTTCACCAAGTGCGGATTGAAGAACTTTCCAAGTCAATCTTAGCGTTTGATATTGCCAATGATTCAGACTTGGCAGCTGCAGCACTGAGTGACCTGAGTGTTCGAGTCTGGAGGCTTTCTTCAGGGCGGGTGATCCATGAGTTCTCTTTTCCCGAGCCACCAACGGATCAGAATCTAAAGCTCGACGGTGAATATGAACCTGTATCCCTGCACTTTTCTCCGGACGGCAGAACTTTAGGTGTCGGGTTTTCGAATGCGATTTGCCTCTACGATGTCGAGAATTGGACTGAGAAGAATGTCCTACGCGTTGCCGGGGAAGATAATTTGCGTCCAGGCATAATCGCGACGTCCCGGACGCCACTGTTAAGGCAGAGGACTGCCCAGGAAGCTCAAGCTCAATCGGAACAACCGATACGCGACATCAATCAAACAATGCGGGAATGGGTTGCCCGACGACATCGAGGCGATGGGCGGACTCGAGTCAGAGACTTCGCCTTCACTAGAGACGGAATGCTTATTTTGGCCTCCTATTGCAGGGGAGGTTGCTGGTCATCCTCAGGAGCAGTTGTGGCCTTTGCTTCTGGCACAGATCCGGTACGTTTGTGGGACCTTCGCGAGAAGAAAATTGTCTGGGAAAAACTGTACGATCCCCAGGGAGTAATTTCCCGAGTTGTGGTCTCGCCTGATGGCGGCCGCTTCATTGCGGTAAATTCCGAACTGGCTCATTGCGCGGTCGCGGCTTACGATCTAAGCAGCGGGGAAGCACTGTGGTCCCACCGGCTTGGCCCGTGTATCAGCCCCCCCAATGTCCAACTCCTGCCGGGCGGCCGGTCGTTCATTACGAACCGGGTGGACGAAGCCAATCGCAAAAATAAAGAATGGAGATACGCAGCGCTTTACGAAACTGCAACCGGCAACAAGATTGCTGATCTCCCTGAGGGCGACGGAATTTCCGCAGCGGACGTTTCTTCAGACGGGCACTGGCTCGTATCCATCATTTGGAGGGGAACTCAGTTTCAAATATGGGACCTACAAGCGAAGAAAGTCATCATTCGGGACGTGCCAAAAGGATGGAAGCGAACTGTCGACTGCGTCTTGAATCGGGTTCGCCTAAGCCCGGACAACCGCTGGTTGGTCGTAGGTTGCAACGTACGTGGTGACTTGGCCGTCTATCAATGGGACGAAGGCCAGAGCCCCAAACCATAGTCTTGCGCCAGTTCGCTAGGCAAAAAGGTATGCCGTTCGAGGTTGGGTGTTGTTGGGTGTAACTCGTGCACCTCACTTGGTCGAATTCGGAATTCGGTGCTTCTAGGCCTTTAATGGAATCAATAACCTGACTTACGGATTTTCAGCGGCGCTGTTCGGTCGGTTCCCTCGCCGCCTCAGGGGGCAGCGGGGGAGTGCTGAATCCAAGTTCGAAAATCGTCTGCTATATAGGGCCGACCATTTTATCCCCAGCAAATTCAGCAACTTCATGCTGCTTTCCTGAAGCGACTGCTGCGTGTCTTGGTTGCGAAAGTTGCGAAACATTGGTGGGCAAAACGAAACCAAGGCGGAATCTTTTCGCACCATTTGCGGCGGTATTTCACGTCCTCGCGTAGCTGTTCGGCGTATTGGTCCGTGAGGTCCTTGTGCGTGTGTCCCATCCACATTTTTTCCAGATCCCACGGCACACAATTCTTACGGAGCCAAGACGCACGGAAGCGGCGAAAGATGTGGAAATCGCATTTTGTCATTGATCATCAGAATCCGTATTTTTCTGAACGCTCGCCGGAGTTGGAGGGAGATAAGATCATCATCCAGGCCCCAGGACGCGCCGAACGATCACTTCTCAGGGCGCGCGTGACGGATCATGGTTGCCACCCGATCACGCCGCCGGTGCGAAGTTGCGCTGTTTGCGGCTACTGAGGGCGATTCGTTGCGCGATTTCCCCGGCAAACAGGTCGATGGGAAACGACAGATTCCCGGCGAATGTTCAAAAAACTACGTTTTCGTGCGATCGCCAACACATTTTTCTCTGCCCATCTTTTTCAAACCAGATGAAGACTGTCGCGCAGAACATTCCGCTGCGATAACGGCATTCCGCGTGATGTCTAAAACAGGTAAGTTGATTTTTTGAAGTCCTGACCTGCGATGTAGCGTTTGACCGCGTTCGCTAGTTCAGGGGCCACGTCGATGTCACGAACTGCGTTGACCGTCTTCGGGTCCTGTTCCACCCCACGACGCACGGACTTTCTGATGTAAATCGTCCGGCAATCAGGAGAGATTGTGGAGTGAGCGTCAGAAATACGGCTCGACGCGAATAGCGGTTACTTCGCCCATACGAAGCGAGCACCCGGCCATAAGTGCGTACGTGAGGCCGTACTTCGGTTTCGCTTCAGCTATGATTTTCCCCTGTAGTTCGCCAAATCGTTGTGCCCTACATTAAAAGGATTTCTTCCTGCTTGGCGCAAGCACTTTGGTTTGGGATTGCGGGCTGATTCGTCGACCCGCGAAGATGCTCGCAGAAAACGTGAACCGTGCCTAGGACGGTTACAAGAAAAAGCGTTTGGTCATCAGAAAATAGCTCTTGAGTCTACGCTGCCACCGCATGATGCAGCCCTCCGAGTCTCTGTAAGGATAGAATCTTGCTTTCACGCTCAGAGCGAATTTCTATAGGCCGACCTGCTGGCGTGTCCTTCGAGAGTCCAAGATGAGTCCGGTCCTCGTGGTAGTAGAGAAGGTAGGAAGACATCAACCGTTTGAGATGCCGTTGATTCAGGAAATGTCGGCAGTCCCGCTTTCAACTATTATAGCTAAGCTAGCCGAAAAGGAACTTCTTCATTCACACAGTACGACTTCACGTCGAGTAAACCCAGTCCGGCGACTCTGGACTCCAATCTCTCCGACAACACCGCGGGAATAGCGAGCAGCGTTTTGGGACTTGTATGCCGGCAGACGCATCTTGCTGCCAGGCTGCAACGGACCTTGTAGGACATTAGGAGAGGTCCTCAAAACACAACGTCTGACACAAGAATCGCTTTCCCGCCGATACCCGCCAAAGATGTTCCTGCCTACCCTCTAGCAAAAGCGAAACGATTCCTGGCTCCACGGAACGTCGCCCCGCCCGCGCGCCAAATGAGTCGGGTAGCGGGAGTTTTCGATGTCGCATTTGTCTTTCCGCCGTATGTTGAAGGTTGATTTCGTCCAGTCCTTTCTTCTCGTTGTCATCAGCTGGTCATTGCTCTTGTGCGCGTCGCAACAGGCGGCGGCGCAAATGAAATTTGTCCAAGTCAACTCGGCGGTACCGACTTCGACCGCTACCATCTCGGCGACATACAACTCGGCCCAAACGGCGGGCAACATGAATGTCGTGGCGATCGGCTGGGACAGCTCCTTCATCACACTCAAGACGCTGACCGACAGCAAGGGCAACAGTTATAAGCTGGCGGTGAGTTATGTCGACTCAACGGGGATTACCCAGGCAATCTATTACGCACCTAATATCGTAGCGGCTGCCGCGGGAGCGAACAGGGTCACAGCAACGTTAAGTGCGAGTACGGACTGGCCTGACCTGCGCATTCTGGAATACTCCGGTGTCAACACGCTGGACAAGACGGCCTCAGCGAAGGGAACCACCACTACAGCCAGCAGCGGCTCGGTTACCACGACGCAGGCGGACGAGCTGCTGTTCGGAGCTGTGTATACCTACGGGACCACCAATGGTCCCGGAAGCGGTTACACGTCGCGGGTTGAGACCGGGGACAGCGACCTCGCGGAAGATGAAGTGGTCTTTACGACCGGATTGTATACCGCTAAGGCCTCGATGGACGGGCAGGAATGGGTGGCGCAATTAGCGACCTTTTACTCGAGTGGTACAGGCGGAACAACTCTGCCCGCGCCGACAGGGTTGACGACGAGCACGGCCTCCACGAGCCAGATCAATCTGAGCTGGACAGCGTCGAGCGGAGCGACCAGCTACAACGTGCTGCGTTCGACCACCAGCGGCGGGCCGTACACTTCGATCGCCAGCGGGGTGATCACGACAAGTTACACGAACACGGGCCTATCGGCCGGGACCACGTATTACTACGTAGTGCAGGCGGCGAACTCGACGGGCATGAGCGGTAATTCGAGCCAGGCATCGACTACAACGGTAGCGGCAGCGCCAGCAGGGCTGACGGCCACGGCAGTGTCGGGGAGCCAGATCAATCTGAGCTGGATGGCCTCGACCGGGGCGACCAGCTACAACGTGCTGCGCTCGACCACCAGCGGCGGGCCGTATGCGCAGGGTGCTTACGGCGTGACCTCAACCAGCTACTCGGACACCGGCCTGACGGCCTTGATCACGTATTACTACGTGGTGCAGGCGGTGGACGCGGGCGGCACCAGCGCGAACTCGAGCCCAGCGTCGGCCACTACGCAAGTGCAGTCCGTCAGCGTCACGATTTCGCCCACCTCTGTGGCCCTTGCGCCTAACGCCACACAGCAGTTCACGGCCACAGTTACCGGCTCCAGCAACACTGCGGTGACGTGGGAGGTCAACGGCGTCACAGGAGGAAACTCGACCACTGGAACGGTGAGCACGAGCGGACTCTACACCGCGCCGGCAACCGTGCCAAACCCCGCCAACGTGACCGTGACGGCGGTCTTGCAAGCAGACACCACCAAATCCGCCTCAGCGACCGTGACCATCTCGAACGGCTTGGCGTTCTATGTGTCCACTACTGGCAATGACGCCAGCAGCGGCACCAGCGGGTCGCCCTGGAGAACCATTCAGCACGCGGCCAATATGGTCCAGCCCGGAGATACCATCTATGTTTACGGCGGAACGTACAACGAAACCGTCACCATCAACGCTTCAGGAAATTCGACTGCCGGCTACATCACCTTCCAGAGCTATCCGGGGCAGACCGCGATTATTGACGGCACCGGTCTCGCGGTAAACGGGCAGACTGGCTTGATCAACATCCAGGACCAGAGCTACCTCGTCGTGAGGGGCTTCGAGATACGAAACTACTCGACTAGCAGTACGGCCAACGTGCCTATCGGTATCTACATCACCGGCGCGGACAGCTACATTCAAATTCTTAACAACCACATCCACAACATCAAAACCTCGGCGTCAGGCTGCAATGCCAATGCGCTGGGGATAGCCGTATACGGCGATAACGGCAGCAGCTCCATCAACAACCTGACGATCAGCGGGAATGAACTCGACCACATGACCACGGGTTGCAGCGAGACCATGTCACTGGATGGAAACGTACAGTACTGGACGGTGAGCGACAATCTGATTCACGACAACAACAATATCGGCATCGACGCCATTGGTTTCGAGGGAGTCTCCCCTAATCCCTCCACAGATCAGGCCCGGGATGGATTGATCGTGGGCAACACCGTCTATAACATCACGTCGTATGGTAACCCGGCGTATGGGAACCAGTACGCGGCCGACGGAATCTATGTGGACGGTGGTACCCGCATCACGATTGAACGCAACGTGGTGCACAACACGGACCTCAATGTGGAGCTGGCCAGCGAGCACTCAGGAAGGGTGACTAGCTACGTGACCATGCGAAACAATTTGATCTATCAAAGCAACTCGGTGGGCGTTTCCATCGGCGGATACGATAGCAGGGTAGGCGGCACTGACCACTGCACGATTGTGAATAACACGCTGTGGGACAATGACACGAAGAACACCGGCAGTGGCGAGTTCCAGATTCAGTACTACGCCACCAACAACGTCTTCAAAAACAATATCCTGTACGCGAGCTCGCAGGGCCTATTCTTGAACAGCTACACCAACTCCGAGTCGAACCCCGTGGACTCCGACTACAACTTGTTCTACTCGTCCGTGGGGCCATTGTCGGGCCAGTGGATTTGGAATGGGGCGACCTACGCTGGATTCTCGTCGTATCAATCCGCCACCGGCAAGGGCGCGCACTCCCACTTCGCCGATCCTCAGTACTTCGACCTCTCATCCACGCCGCCGAAGTTGGACGTTCAGTCGACTTCGCCGGCTGTGAATGCGGGCATCAATCTGGGTTCGTCCCTTGTCGGCACCGTGGATTACGCCGGCAAGCCGCGTGTCAACGTGAACGGCCAAATCAATATTGGCGCCTACGAACAGTAACCGCTACAAGTGGCAGGAGCGGGCGTCCCCGGACGGGTTCTGATTGCCCGCTTTTTCTTATGCTGGCCTTTGCTCGGATGACTTCCGCCGACGTTGTCGTCAGCAAGTGAAGTTTCCCGACTTCTCAGCCGAGCAACCTTGAAACATAAGCATTCCAAGTAAAACGTGTGCTTTGTTGTGAGTTTGTAAGGTGCGCCGCCGCTACAAAAAAACAGGTGGTTCTGCCGTTCTGCTGTGGCAGGACTGTGTCAAAACCCCATCCGTTTTGATCATTGGGGTTAGCCTTTGAGCGAAAAGCAGATGCCCCAAGTTGTTGGAAACAAACAAAAATGGAAGGAAGCAAGCGAGGGTTTAGAGATTTCTCGGCGGCTTGCAAAGCACACGCTATCGCGCCGTAGTGAAACGTACAAGTCGTGGCAAATCACACTAAATTGCGAACAAAAACAGCTTGCTGCGTCTTGTGGCAACTTGCAACTTTTTAGCGGGTTGCGTCGGCTCCGGCAAGATTTCCTAGATTTTATTTCCCGCTTAGAAGGCAGTTGTCCACTTTAATCAGATCTTGCCGGAGCGACCGTAAAGCAGGGGAAAATCAGCAACTTGTAATTAACGGCGACAAACTACTTACTCCTTTTTCTTCAGCTTTAAGCAGGCGTTTAACCGCGATTTGTCACCATTAGTATTACATTTCTAGGACAGACACCCTGCACCATCGGAACGATCGGGCTCAAGCATGGCGCGGCTGGGAACCTTGTGGCAAGCATAGCCGAGGAGGCGAGGGCCGCTCGTTTTGCCTCACCCGGACTCTGGGCGGCCTATCCTAAAACGGACGGGAAGGATTTGGATGCCCGCCCTCAGTAAGTTGGCGACCTCGAGTATTGCGGGTGAGAACAGTGGGCCATGGAAACGGCCTTCGCGATTATGGCGAGAATCATCATGACGCAACCATAGTTGGGCCTTGCTCCCTCCTCCTTATTTTTTCTTCGTGGTTCTCTTGCAGGGAAATGAAGGGAAAGGCTGGCGGGGGAGTCAATGGCCATAATGCAATGGACTAATTTGATCGACTAAACCTTTTGTAGGCAGAGATTTCCATTGAGCCAATTGGAACAATCACCGGATTGCGGGCTCCCTTGCTGGGCGCTAGCTTGAGTGCGACTTCCCGGGCTCAGGTTCCCTGTACGCGCGATGCTATCGGGTCGGAGACCGTCCTTCTCCGCTGGACTGGCGTGCGCAAGCCTAGCTAAGCTAGGCGTACACAGCTCGCCGAGCCTTGGTTATCACCTGTGAGGGTTCGAGTTTCCCCTTGCCGATCCGCCAAACGAGGCGGAAGCGTCCCGAACACTCGGGGCAGGTTGCGACGCCGAAGGCCACGGGGCGATGATAGCAATGGATCAGCGGGTCTGCCATCTGGCTTCATGGGCGACTTATGCTACCCATCTTCGCTCGGGCAACTGGCAGGCGTGTGTGGCGTAATGACATGTATCGGCTGGAAGTGTGGGAGCCCGATGCAGACGAAGCCGAACATGGCCTTCGCACGGAGTTCGCTGACGGCATTTATATCGTGACGCTTCATGAAGATACGCCGACCGACTGGCTCGATCTGGCAAGAAGGGTCAGTGTCGCCACTTATGAGCAACATCCTGGCCCTGACTTCATGCCCGCGAGCAATTACGACTCAGCCATAGCTGTGGCGGACCGCCGCGTAGTGGGGGGCACACTGGTGAGATTAGAGAGCGCCCCTCGCTATCGGTGGAAGGTTCAATTGCGACCGGATGGCGAGGCCTATACCGCTGATGACTTATTTGGAGCGGAAGGCGAGAAATGCGGGCTTACGTTTAGTCCGGCGGGGGAATGGCCTCCGGCCACTTATACGATCTGGGTTCATCCCGCGCGTCGAGGGGAAGGGTTTGGCGGACAACTCGTTCGTGCTGTTGCCGCGCACTACGATCTTCCTTTGTCGAAACTATGCTTTCGGTTGCCGCTTTCGAAGCAAGCGGTGCGAATGGTGCAGCGACTCGGCTTAAACACGATAATGGGATGTGACTAACTTCGCGATGCTAGGAGTGGTCCCTCTTTGCTGCGTCGCGTGGAGTCTGGGGAATAGGATTCTTGAATCGAGTCATGGGTAAAGTCGGCCGAAATAACCCCTGTCCCTGCGGCAGCGGAAAGAAATACAAGCGCTGCTGCCTTGCCCGTTCCGGTGGCGATGGTGCGGAGGAAGAGTTTAGCGCTGAAGATCGCGCTTTCGCGCTGGAGGAATTGGAATGTTTTGTGGGCACAAGGCTTGGACGAGAAGATGACTACGCTTATGAGCTGTTCTATGCGAAATGGGAAGATCGCATGGAGGAGATCGATAACCTCGATAACCATTGGGTCGAGCTCAGCGAGTCGGTTTATGAGATGTGGTTCATGCTCGATTATGAGCTTCCTCAAGGCGGATGTCCGGCGGATCTCTTCCTTGGGCGGAACAGGGATCTGAGCACAGGGGTTCGCCGCTACGTTGAGGCTCTCCGTAATTCTACGATGCGACTTTACGCGGTCGATGATCTCTACCCTGGCGCCTCCCTCGTCTTGAAGGACGTTTTGACCGGATCCCGAGTGACCGTGAAAGAGCGGCTTGGTTCGCGTCACCTGCACAAGTATGACCTGATCGCGGCGCGTATCATCGATCGGGGCCTGTCGGGATTGCCGGAGATCGAAGTGGGAATGCTTGCGTTTCCGCCCGTGATGAGGCAACACGTTATTTCTGTTTTCTCCGAGTGGCACAAGGCGTACCGCCTTCGGCGCCCTCATTCGGCCGAAAAAGAATTTTTCAAGAAGGCCCCGGTGTTCTTCCACGAGGTTTGGCTGGACAGCATATTGGATCCTCCGATTCCACGCCTTAAGAATGCGGAAGGCGAGGAGCTGTCAATCACCCATGTCCAGTTCGATGTCCTCAAGGCAACTGAATTGGAGGCCGCGTTGGACGCGTCTCAGGATCTGGAGCGTGAGCGTGAAGGGACTGCCTGGCTATGGTTTTCGCCGAACGACAAAGGCGAGCGAGCCGGGGTCGGACGGATTGTTCTGGCGGGGGATCTCCTGGAACTGGAATGTCTGTCGGCCCAGCAGGGGGAGCGCGGCCGAGCCCTGCTCGAACAGCTAGCCACGGCCATGATCCTCCATCGCTGCACATGGCAAGAAAATCTGGAGAGGATCCTGCGCGATTATATTCGGGAGGAGCGACAACGCGAACCCGATTTTGGCGTTTGCGGGGGCCAGGAGGTTCGCCATGAGGAGGAAGAAGCCTTCTTCTTGGACCAGATGGCCCGCCACTACAGACAATGGATCGACGAACCTCTTCCTGAGCTGGACAATCATACCCCTCGCGATGCCGCTCGAAATCCTGCACTCCGCCCGAAGTTGGTTGACTTGATCCGTGAACTGGAAGGCGAATATCACCGCAACCTCAAATCGCGAGCGCCCGCCTACGATCCGTCATGGTTGTGGGCGGAATTAAATCTCGACGACCGTTCTGCGGCGGTGCATCCTCCTCCGCTCGCGCACGAACGCCTCCCGTCGTTCCTGCCCGGCATTCAGGAACTCTGCCGCAAGGTTGCCGTGCAGGTGCGCCGACGGACGGGGTTCAAGGATGCGTGCACTATTCTGGACGCTGATGAAATCCAGAGGGATGCGGAGATCCAGCGGTTCCTCCTTGAAGAATGCGGAGCTCCTTACGCAAAAGACACGCACGCTGGTTCCGCCGGGGAAACGGCTGTCGGACTGTCTGAATGCGTGCGACCTCTTGTAAATTTTGAAATCCACCGGCGAAAGATCTTCTGGGTTGATGAGTCGCTCGCCTACATGCTGGCGAAGACGGATTTGGATGTGACGGGGGCCGAGGTGCGCGTTCCCTTTCCCAGTTTCGCGCTTGTTTTTACGGACCGGTACACCCTTTCGCTGGCAGAACGAATGCTCTCGGCGGACCGGGCGTCCCGGCTGGGGGGCTATCTCCTTAAGGTAGCCACCGTTTACGTCACGGAGGAATGCGGGAAAGATCGGCGGGCGATCTCGCTGACGTATGCGTTCGATGCGCTCGGGGCCGATCCTCCTCACTTGAGCATCCAGGAAATTCCGCTCGCGGACAACCGACCCATCAGCCATGCCCTCTCCGAGCTCCTCACCGGACCGCGAGCAGGGACTCGAAATCGCCTCGCACCGGAACTCTACCCTTGGCATGCGCTCGTGCACCTGGTGATCAACGCCATACTTTACGCCACAAGCGCCGGCGTTGCCCCGGAGCTTCGGCCCAGGGCCGCCTTGATGAGCTCAAAGCGCGAGCCACAACCGTCGGCCTCGCCGGTCTTCAGTTCCGAAGACGTGTATTTCCTTCCCGGCAAAATTGAGATATCCCAAGTACGCAGGCTGCAGTCTTTAGAGCGCGTCGGGGTCGGCCGACGGTTGCTCCATCGGTTCATGGTTCGCGGCCACTGGCGCCACGCCCCGCTCGGGTGGAAAGATCAACGCGTGCGCTGGATCAACCCGTACTGGAAAGGACCCGATATGGCGGCTGTCGTCGAGCGCGCCTATCGTTTGAAGCCTTAGCATAGCATTGGCAAGTTAGGACGGGTGGCTATGCACCGGTTTGAGTCAAAACGCTCTAGGTGCCTCGGGGTCGTCCGCGTTTCCCCGAGAAGAGGGCGGAGCATTTTCGCCAGCGGTCCCGCCGCGGGGCCGCTTTGTCGGATAGCCCGTAGTGGTGAGGAAACCACCAAGGTTCACCGTGAGCTTAAACTAGAAAGACGCACGCCCTCCATGGGTATCACAGCCGACGGAGCGTTTAGATCTCAAAACGGTTCCGCTCGACGGCATTTTGAAGCAGGCGGTCGATCCGGAATTCGAATCGGTCCCTTCCTGCTGAAGACCGCCATTGCATTGGCACTTTGCTTTGGACTTACACTCCTCCGCTGACACATTGGAATGTTGACTGCCTCGAGAGCACGTCGGTTGGGAATTTCTTCGCAACGCGGCCTGGCTCCCCTCTGACAATGGGAGAGGGTCTGACCTGAAGTTGAGTTCCGATCCTACAGCACACTTCGCGATGCTGTCAGGCGAAGTGAACCGTCAAGCGCCCGCCGCATGGCCGCGCCGCCGGTTCTGTTTCATTTCATGCAACTCCAGCCAAGAAACACGGTCGCACCGGCTGTAACCGAGATCAGCAGCCCAACAACGTTGTGCCAGACCGGGGCACGTTTTTCCATTAAGGAAACCATTGTGTGGTTCTCCTGCACATGTCGTATGGTCGTTCACCAAGAAGTACGTAAATTGACTTCCAAAAGTCTCCTTCAACTGATGGAGCCGAGCCCGCAAGTGCTGGTAAGTTCGGCAAATCGGAAACTTGGCGGCTAGTACTTGAGCCGTTGATTGACTTGAAAGCAGCACCTGAACGCCGTGCTGTTCGGCGTAACGTTTCACCTGTTCGACGATACGGGAAGGCGGCAGCGCGAGTTTGCTGCTTTCTTTGGTAGGAGTTTGGCCTGCTGTAATTCCGTTCATCCAAATGATTCGCGTCCCAGTTGGCAACAGGGAAATCTTTCGTTCAAGTTGGTCTGTTCCCGTGAGGCGAGATTTCTTGTTGAAGATAACCTCGACAGGGATAGTGACTCCGCTTGGGCTGGGAAGTAAACAGAAGTTCCATGTACCACCCGATTGCGGCCAACTGTAGAGTTCGTAAAGTCGCGGTGATGGCTGAGCAAAGCCGTTCGGGGCCTGAGCAACTCCGAGAGGGATTGCTGCAAAATTCACGGCGAGGACAGCGAGTACAAATCTCATTTGGAGCAATTGTACCTAACCTGCGAGGTTCGTACTATGCGTTACTTTACCGGTAACCGCGTTCAGGACGTAGCCGCCCGTGCGGCGGACGCTTCGCGTGAGGTAGGGAGCATTGGTTGCTTGATGGCTTGATGTAAATGTGGGTCACTGGAGGTGTTCTTGTGACCCATCTTCGCAAAATGATGCTGGAAGAACTCGAGCGCCGTAATTACGCTCAACATACCACACGTTCCTACATCCGCACGGTCGAGGGTGCATCCGATGCTGGCCCTGGTGCAGCAGCCTTTCCACAAACCATGCTGGATTAGAGCCTTTTGTTTCGCCGGAACGGCGAGTGGCTTGAGCTCAATCGCGTAGAGGGCATCATGATTGGCGAATCAAACTGAGCGTTCGGGCCATGGGCAAACCACACCACCAATTTATTAAATAAGTTAAATATATACCATGAATTTGGCCTTGCGTGCCTTGCGTGTCATCCAAATTTGGAGTAATATTTAATCATAAATGGAGACACCGTATGACGACGCTGCAACAGGCCGTTGTTGGTTTTTCGTGGGATACAGCTGTCGATCTGTCAAAAAAGGAGAACCGAGCCCGACTCAGCTCGTCTGCAATTACAGGCCTTCTGCGAATCGCGGAACATTGGAAATTACGTGACGATGATACCCGGGTCCTGCTTGGTGGCATGTCCAGCGGCAGCTTCTACGCACTGAAAAATCGAGCCATCAAAACACTGGATGAAGATCAGCTCACCAGAATTTCGCTCTTGATTGGGATATATAAGGCTCTGAACATTCTTTACAGCCAGAAGCTGGCAGATGCTTGGATAGCGCTGCCGAACACGAATCCAATGTTTGGTGGAGACTCGCCGCTTAACTATTTTAAGAAGGGCGGAATACCAGCTTTGCTAAGAGTTCGCCAATTGTTGGACGCACGTCGTGGCGGGAGATGAAATTTCCAAAGCAGAGCCAGGTACAACAGGACAGAACTCACCGTCTCATCCCATATCGTTACAGCGATCGTGGTAAGCCAATTCTCAATCGGATCGCACAAAACGGCGTCGACCTGCTAAGCGACCTCACGGAACTTGAGGGTGCCACAAACGATCGATTGCTTGGCGAGAGTGGCAGGCTTCCTGGCGTAAGTGCTATTGAGCTCGTTTCCGGCTTTCGCCTTGCGCATATTGTTAATGCATCCTTCACTCACGCGCATCCGCTTGGAGGAAGGTTTAATAGCGGAGGACGAGGAGCTTGGTATGCGGCTTTCGAAATGCAAACTGCACAGGCGGAAGTGGCGTTTCACAGAACCCTCGAGCTAAAAGAAATTGGATGGAAAGTTGAAGAGGTCTCTCCCTACGTAGACTATCTTGCCGATTTCAGATATGACTTTCATGACATTCGAGGAGATCCGCATTTTGCGAACTGCGTAGACCCGGACACCTACTCTGCCTCCCAAGCACTTGGATTTGAACTATTGACCAGTGGCTCTGCGGGCATTGTATATCCGAGCGTACGGTCCCAAGGTGGCACTTGTATTGCCTGCTTCCGCCCTCCGTTGGTGCTGAACGTGCAAGAGGGGCCTATGGTGACGTTTACCTTCATTGATGCAGAAATGTCGTCTGTTGCAATTGAAAAACAAAAGCCCGAAATCGGTTGTCGTGAGCTCCGCGATCCCTAATCTTATTTTCGCAATGCGGCGACATTGCGATTTTCGACAGTGAGTCGCGGCCAGTTTGAATCGTCTCCTGACTAATCGGCCGTAAGTCCAAGCTGCTAGTAGGCGGGCCCGCGCGGCTCCAAATGCAGCACACACGGAAAGCGACGAGAGTGGTTCGGACACGTGGTAGTTGCCGTGTCGCCGGCAATTTTCGGCAATTCGGGAGTTAATTAGGCATTTGGCGAGTTTCAGAATCGTTGCCAGGGTGTATACGACTCCCGGTATTGGGTTTCGGACCGGAGAGTGCTAACCCAGTGCTAACCCAACTTCCACGGTTTTCAGGGCCGGATCCTTTGTTTTCTATGACTTAGGATTTTTTTCGTCACTACCTGCGCTGACCTGCCACGTTTTGAGGGGCTGCATCACCTGGGCGGGAATGCCAAGCGTGGCGTAAATTTGGCAGTGCTTCAGGTTCAGGGTCTTTCACGGGACGGTATCGCTGGATCTCCATCGGTCCCCTGTTCGATGATCTTGTTGTCAAGGCATGATGGCTGAGTGCTGAAAGCTCCAACGCTCAAGACTGGGTGCGGTTCTGCAGATGATGAAAAATCGGCCGCTCCATCAGCGGACTCTTGATGTCGCGGAAGGCATCCTCCACCCGCGTGAGCAGGGATACCGATGGAAACCTTTGCAAAGCTGTTTGGCAGCCTGCTCGCTTTGGTATACCACTGTTTCGACCGCATCGTCATCCAGGGTTATCTCCCGCTACTCACCCGGGAAGCGCATATCGTCCATTTCTTTCGCGACGTGCACGGCATCTATCCCATTACCAAACAGGCTTTGGCGCAAAGAACGAAAGAATATCAGCGTTGGGTCGAAGCCTTCGCTCGCAACCACCATATTCCCCTCCAGTGGCCCGAAAAAGACATGAAGAAGAAAGGCCTCAAGCAGGAAGACTACGTCCGACCCTACGGCCTGGCCATGGAACGTGGTAAGCGCTTCGGTGTCTATTTCATCTTCAAAGTCATGGAACAGGGCCCCACCTTCCGTTCCTGCCCGCCCAAGTACCCTACCGACGATCCCCATTACCGCATCCTCAAAAGGGAGTGGTCTCGCTATACTCACTACTACTTCTACATTCGCGATGAAGTGCTCGGCCCCATGATCCTGTGCGTGGGCTCTTTTCTACCCTTCCCGACTCGCTACTGGATCAACGGTCACTCCTTCATCGCCAACGAACTCCAGCGTCAGAGCATTCGTTTCCGCAAAGACGACAATGCCTTCCTCGGGGTTTCCGATCCCCAAGCGCTGCAGGCTGCCGCCGATCGACTGAGCCCCGAGATTATCCGCCCGCGCCTGGATTATTGGACCTTGGTGTTAGGACCCAAATTTTCCAAGAAGGATTGCGCCGCCATTCCCTTGCGGCGAGAGTATTCACTGAATCAGGTCGAATATTGTCGTAATTTTATCTTTCGACGTAATTTCCCAATCCACAAGATCTTTGAGCGCTCCGCCGAATTGGGGGTCTTCTGTCTGACCGCCGATAAGATTGCTCAGCTCTTCGGCGTACGCAAGCACAAGCGGCTACGCGGCAAACTGCACAGCATGTTAGAAAAACTCGATCATGGACATCATGTGCTGCGGATCTATTGCAAAAGCCTGGTGGCACGCCTGTATGAAAAGTTCTCGACCTTCCTCCGCCTGGAGATCTGCGTCAACCGGCTCAAAGATCTGGGTCTGAACAAGGGATTGAAGAATCTGGACGCTCTCCGTAAGAAGCTGCTCGAAGTCACCGATCGTCTAGCTGGCATCGAAGGGGAATTGCTCAATGTCCATGTCGACTTTCCCCTGTTTCAGCGTCTGGCTCTTCCCGTCTCCAGGGGAAAGAGCAAAATCCCGGGCATCAAGATTCACGACACCGCATGATGCGCCTCCTGGAAGTGCTGCTCCACGGTGGGCCGCAAGTGAACGGTTGGCGTACCGTCCAGATCTGGGAAGCCCTGCTGACTGCTTTTGCCCTCTCTCCGCAGGCCTACACCCTCAATCAGCTCCGCTACGACCTGCGCAAAATGAAAGGCCACGGCCTGCTGGAGCGAGTGGGCAAGCACTACGCCTACCGCCTCACCGAAAAGGGAACCCGTGTGGGCGCCCTGTTCATCCTCTTCCACAAGCGCATCTGCGGACCCCTGGCCAATAGCTTGTTTCATCACCGACCAACATCCAGTTCCACGCCCCCGGCCAAAATCGAAGTCGCCTATCACAAAGCGGATGCTGCCATTCAAGACCTCATTGATCAGCTGGCTGCTTAAGAAAAATCTGAGAGACAAATCCTCAGATCAGTCGGGCTAGAAGCTAACACCGTCATTCCATTTAGGGTGTCATCAGTTCAAGATTTCAATGCGGGTTTAACGACGAATGGAATTATTGATGGCGGCATCACCTATCTTGGACATGGCGCGCACCAAGTGCAGCCAGACGGAAGGGACATTATGTTACTCGCCTTGGCACCAAATCCAGGCATCGACACGAACGTCTCAGTGGTCAATGGCCTCCCGCTCCAATAATAGTCCGGAGTTTACGGCAAGTACATCCGCGGCGCGAGAAACGTACGAAACATACCCGAAATCGTGTCCCAGGGCCCGAGGACTGTCGGGTTTTGTGGGCATTTTCGATCCCCTGGTCCCGACGCCGCCTCAAGGGTCAGGACAGGGAGATTGCTGAATCCAAGTTCGAAAATCGTCTGCCAGGGCCGACCATCTTTTTTAGAACAGACTTATAGCCGCTGACCGCCTGGTGTTGGGCCAGGAGGTCGGCGGTCCAAATCAAATCGCCCAGACCACGCTATTGCTCGCACTCTCATAGGCTTACATTTCGATTGCGAAGTGTTTTGCAACACGTGGAACTTGTCCAACTTGTCTAACAGCTTGTCCCGTGAATTCGCGCCCGACTATATAGGTGCGCATAAATAATTCGACATCCATTTTAAAAAAAGGGATGAAGCAGGGCTTCGATCTCTTGCGGATGGTGTCGAACGTAATCGAATCTGCGGAAGAGCGCGTCACAAAGATCCTGAGGTCGTTCAAAGAAGCGATTGTGCGTGACATACTTACGCGTGTAGTTCCAGATT
>QHYH01000030.1 GCA_003223215.1 Acidobacteriota bacterium | reverse complement strand
TTCCTCGTATGAGAACTTGAGGAGCGTTTCAGTCAGGCCAACGCCTTTCGAGTTGAAGCTGGAAGCGCGTCTTTCAAGAGGGCCGCTCTGCCCGTAGACGCAGGGTGAGAAGAGAAGAAAGCCGCAGGTGATTGCACGACTTATCATCAACATTTGGACACCACAGAATTATAGGTGGTTCCTCAGGGAAGCGGCCAAGTCAAGGCCTGGTAAACAGCGTTCGCGTCCACATGGAATCCGCCCACATGGAATCCGCCGCGAAAGGGAGCTCGTCAAATGGACGAGAACCGCACTAATCGGGCAAGTGGAAGCGAATCGGCAAAAACAACCGGGTTTTGCGGGATCTATGTGGACAAGCTTGTTGATCCGAGGACCAAACCCGCTCATCAAAGCCCGCCCCGTCTAGATACCCGACCAAGAATACAGTAGAATGCGGCGCGGGAGCGTGTAGCGTTCCCGCCCCTTCGTGCATCGATTTGTTGGGAGAAGAACCGAAGATGAAAATTGTAGTGCTGATTGCACGGATTTTACTGGGCTTGATTTTCGTGGTGTTTGGCCTGAACCCGTTTCTGAAATACATTCCGATGCAAATGCCGCCGGGAACTGCCGGCCAGTTTCTAACTGTCCTCTTCGTATCGCACTTCGTGTACGTGGTCGGCGCGGCGCAGGTCATTGGTGGAGTGCTGCTCCTCGTCAACCGTTATGTGCCACTGGCTCTGACGATTCTCGGGCCTGTGATCGTGAGCATCCTTGCCTATCACTTGCTGATGGACCCGAAAGGGCTGCCGCTGGCGATTATAGTGACGGTGCTTTGGTTCATTGTGTTTTTCCGGTACAAGCAGAATTTTTCGGGCATTTTTGCGGCGCGGCCAGCTTGAGCCAAGCAAGGGTCGCGTCGATCTTAGGAAGTAACCGCTTCTAAGTCCTGGTAAACAGCGAAATCGTCCATTTTGAAGTTCTAGAACTTGACTTGTCCGGTTTCCCGACATAACCGGGAGTTGACCGTGCCCGGAGACTCTCAGTTACTTCCACTATGCCATCATCGCGAACGAAGATAGTTGGAGTCGCACTTTTGTGTGTGTCTGTGTCGAAATATGCGGAAGTGCGATGCAAGATAAAACCAGGGTAAAATCAAACCAGCGATGTCATACGAATTTCTAGAACGGGCTGACGAGTTACAACCGCAAGCCGGTTCGAGTCGCTCGTGCGGTCCACCCCGCAAATCGACTCTGGCTGGTGTGCTTAATCCACAAAACTGCCCCCAATGTGGCCAGCGGTTTCCGTCCAAATTAGAAGAATCTGCCATGAGGAAAACTCGCGCCAAAGACCCTGACGAATGGGAGAAGCTACGTCAGAAAATAAGCTATAAGGTGTGTACGTGCCTGGAGCCGACGAGCACCTGACTTTGTGAGGAACTTCTCCGCACGACTTATCGGGCAAGTAGGATCGTTAGAGTTTCTAGCGGCTCAAGGGACCACAAAAATCTTCAGCCTGTTTTGCTCCAGCACAGCAAGCCGCCCGCCATCAAGCGAGAGTGCAGCTCGCCCATCGAGAGGAAGGCCCTTCTTGATCAGAGCGCGCTTTGTGTTAGTTTCAAATACAACTAATCTTCCTTTCGATGGACAGAACTTGCCGAACAATTCACAAAATGCGCTTTCATTTTTCACAGCAAAAACACTTGAGCGGAGACCGTCTGTGGAAGCGCCGGGGAAGGCTCCGAATTCGTAGCCTTTCGGCACGACATCCATGTCCGGCTTTGGGTCGATCGAATCTAAGTCCTGAGGGGAACACGCTTCGGCATTTGTCATTGGAACATTTGCGTACGAAAGGCACGTCCGCTCTCTTGTCTTCTCGTGGCTTGCCGTCCAGAAAAGTACACGCTGGCGATCAGGGCTGACTCCCGCCAAGTGCGCCAAGTGAATACCATCGCCGATGCGGACGTGATCATCGCTGTCGATTTCCTGGATCTGAATGAGTTCATCGGAAAACGCCAAGACTCTGTCGTGCGAGTGGGGTAGCGTCTTTAGATGAGGACTGGGAACCTCAACGATGACCGTCTGCCTAGGCCCAATCCAAATCCCACCGTGCCGGATTATTCTGACACCGATGCCATTTCCGGCATCATACGCGGTGTCCGCCGAGTGCAGCATGTTACCTTGCACGTCGAATGTTGCAAGCCGCAGCGAACCAGCCAGGAGTCCATCCTTGACTGCGCAGTCTGAACTAGTGTTGAAGGCGACTAGCAAACGCTGTGCGTCGAGCCATTCGACCGACCAGTAGCCAAAGTATTGATAGGGACACTCCTTATAGCTGTTCCGTGTGAAGGCGTCCGCGGGAAGCCCTGCAACTCTCAGATCGCTGGAAACGACCGGCTTTATTTGACCATTTGCGGAACCGCACCAAGTGAAGGCTAGGACGGTTGTAAAACAGCCGATGAGCAAAGCAGCCTTACGACGGGCTTTAAAAAGCACAGAGCATCCTCCCAGGAAACCATTCTGTGCCGACGAGATGTGCAACTGTTGAGCCATTTCGAAACCATCTGTCAATGGATTTCACCAATTTCACCCTATTGACAGCCGCGGAGGATTGGGTTAAGGATGGCCGCATCGGCATGGGGTGTGAAGCCATTGGAGTGTGCCATGAACAGCGCCTTTCGTGCTCTTCCACTCTCTTTGTCTGTGGTTTTCTTGTTTGTAGTTTTAGCAGCTTTCCCTCCAACGCTTTTTGGACAGGCTGTTTTCGGAAGTATTTCCGGGAGCGTGACCGATCCCTCGGGAGCGGGAATTCCGGGCGCCAAGGTCATCATCATCGATGCAGGAAAGGGCGTCTCCTACAATACCTCGACCAATGAGTCCGGCTTCTACACTCAATCCCACCTAATCGTGGGCCTCTATGAAATTCGCATTGAAGCAACCGGATTCGGCGCATATGTTCAGCGAAACGTGAGCGTCGAGGTCGACGCGGTTACACAAGTAAATGCTCGGCTTACGATAGGCCAATTAGGTCAGGTGGTAGACGTCTCGGGTGAGGTGCCGTTGCTTAAGACTGAGCGGTCCGACGTTTCCGATACCATCACTCAGAAATCCGTGCAGGAATTGCCGGTGCTGCAGCGCGATATGAGCCAGCTTTATTTTCTTATACCCGGCGTTCAGGCCAGCGGCACCACGGCCGCTAGCGAGCAGCCCCATGACGTTTATCGCCCCAAAATTGGCGGCCAGTACTGGGGCGGCATTGCATTTCAACTGGATGGCACGGACAACCGCGACTCCGTTTTGGGTGAACCCATCATCACACCGAACTTTGATGCCGTTTCGGAATTGAAGATCACTACGACAGCCTACGACGCGGAGTTTGGCCAGGCGAGTCAGGCGGTCATTTCCATGCAGACTAAGTCAGGCACGAATTCCTTCCATGGCAGCGCGTTTTGGTACCGGCGTGACAATAATCTGAGCGCCCGCGACCCCTTCAAAGAATCACGGCCGGGCCCGAATGGCCGATTTATACCCGGGACGCTCTGGAATCAATTCGGTGGCTCCCTTGGCGGGCCCATTCAGAAAGATAAGACATTCGTCTTTGGCGATTACCAGGGAAGCCGACAGAAGAATGGAGATTCGGTGCTGGTCCGCGTGCCCACCGCGGCGGAGCGTTCTGGCAATCTGAGCGGTTTAGGCGTGCCGATTTTCAATCCATGCGACGCCACGGGATGTAACGTGCCGCCGGCCAGCCGACAGCAGTTTGCCGGAGGCATTATTTCTAGTACTTTGCTTTCACCGCAAGCGCAAGCCTTGCTGCAATTCATACCGCTTCCCAATTTCCCCGGCGCTCTCCCAACAGATCCTAACTACGTTGGCTCTGGAAGCGGGATCGTGAACAGCGACTCCTTCAACGTGCGGGCGGATCGCTACCAAACGGAGAAGCTGCACATGTTCGGGAGGTACAGCCTCCTCCAGTACGCTCAAGCGGCTCCCGGCGCTTTCGGGTTTGCGGCTGGAGGCCAAAACTTCCCCACAGCGAATTTCGCCGGCACCTCCTCGCTCCGCAATCAAAGCTTGGCTTATGGTGTGGATTATTCGCCGACACCGAATTGGGTCGGAGATTTCCGTTTCGGCTTTTTCCGCTATCGGGTGCTCGTGAATCCCAACGGGCTAGGCACGTCTCCGGCCAAGGATGCGGGTCTTCCGGGCTTGAACCTCGACAGCTATTACACGTCCGGCATGCCGGCTTTCTTTTTGAACGGTACCGGAGGCTTTTTTTTCGGATACTCCCTGAACCGAAACAATATGGGCAACCAGTGCAACTGCCCGTTGAATGAGCAAGAGAACGAGTTTCAGTGGGTCGGTAACGTGACACGCACGTTCGGGAATCATGCGCTTAAGGTCGGGGCGGATTTCCGTCACGCCCAGAATTTACGAGTCCCGAGCGACTCCCACCGTTCTGGCGAACTGTTCTTTGACCCGGTAACTACGTCGGGTCCCAGCGGAGGGGGACTGTCCTTGGCGTCGTTTCTTTTGGGCCAGGTGCAATCGTTCGCGCGGTACGTTAGCAATTCCACGAGCGCGGCCGAGAGGCAGAATCGTTTCTTTACCTACGCTCAGGACACCTGGAGAGTCGGGCGAAAGTTGACCGTAAGTTACGGGCTGCGCTGGGAGATTTACTACCCCCAATATGTGAACGGCTCCAGTAATGGCGGCTTCCAGAACCTGAGCACAGGCGAGGTACTGATTGCCGGGCAAAACGGCGCGGACCTCAATGGGAACATCAATACTGCTCTGACGCATTTTGCGCCACGCCTGGGGGTGGCCTACCAGGTCACACCAAAGACAGTTGTGCGTATGGGTTACGGAAGGTCGTTTGACGTAGGCGTCTTCGGCGTGTCATTCGGGCACAACGTTACCCAGAACCTGCCGGTACTCGCTAATCAGTCATTGAATCCCGGCCAACCCTGGCAGTCCGTTTTCACCTTAGCGCAGGGCCCTCCGCCACTCAACCCGTCCACGATTCTGGCGGCGCAGCCGAAGGGGCCCAATGGAAACCCAATCTTGCCCGATAAGATCAATCCCAATGTCTTGCCTCTGACCAGCGACAACACCATGAGACTGCCCACCGTGGATGCCTGGAACCTCACGGTGGAGCGACAGCTCACTCCCACACTTATCGTTTCTGCTGCATACGTTGGAAACAAGGGCGAGCACGTAACCCCTGGAGGCACGAATTACAACATCAACCAGCCAACCGTTGTGGGTTTCGGAACTCTCAGCACCAACCAGCGCAGATTTTTCTTTACCAAACCTTGCCCGACATGTCCGTCCGGACAGCTTGGCTGGACTCAGTCCATAAAATATTTCAGTGACGACGCCAGCGTAAAATTCAATTCCCTGCAGCTTCGCGCGGAAAAACGCTTCTCGAACGGCATGACCTTTCAGGGAAATTACACTTGGGGCAGCGCCTTCGATTTCGAAAACAGCTATTTCTTCTGGAATCCTCGTGTCGGGTATGGCCGGGCGGATGGTGTACGCCTCCACGTTTTTAACCTGAACCATACGTATGAACTTCCGTTTGGCCGAGGCCGCACCTTCTTTCGTGACGTTTCGCGACCTGTGGATTATGTGATTGGGGGCTGGCAGCTCGCCGGAATTTGGACGTGGCAATCTGGCCTGCCGTTCACGCCCTCTTATCTCGACTGTGGTTCTGATAGAGACACCGGGCCGTGCCGCGCCACTCTGGTCGGTGATGCCCACGTTTCAGATCCCGGGCGCTTCGGATGGTTCGCAACTACGACGTCCGGAGCTGCGTCAGGCTGCACGACCTCAACGATGCGGTTAGACGCTAATGGCTGCACCCGTGGTCCCTGGACTCGACCGCAACGCGGAACATTCGGAACTGTGGCTCGCAATTCGTTTTTCGGACCCCACTTTTTCAATGCCGACGCCTCCTTAAGCAAGCGTTTCGCAATAACCGAAAACCTCAGTGGTCAATTCCGAGCGGAGTTATTCAATGTTTTCAATCACGTGAATCTTGGACAGCCAAACACGCTTGTGGACTCGCCGTCAGGTGGCAAGATCACCGGCCTTGCCGCGCTGGCTCAAATGAGGAGATGGCAGTTCGGTTTCCGTTTTGACTTTTAGAGTGGGGGGTAGAACAGTAGACAGACATCGTGTTTGCGGCAGCGTTCCGCGTGGGACCAGATGAAAGAATATTACATGAGTTTCGGCGAATCGTATAGTCAGTAACATCTACATTGGACTAAGCCGGAATTCGATGTTCCTGTCACTCGGATCTCGAATCTTCAAATCGGTTAGTCGGTGCAATGCCGACTCAAGAAGTTCCATCATCGGCCGATCCTTGGGGTTACGCTTGAGGACGACACGCCGGGCATCCTTCGTCAGGCGGATTTCTGCCGGCATCATGAGGATCGCGTGAAGGAGTCGTGCGAAGCTCATGTGGTGTTTTTCAAAGCTCTCACTGAGGAACCAACTCGCGATATTCACCAGGGCGATGCGGAAGAAGCCCATAATTTGATCCAACTCGACGTCAATGCGATAGAGGTGATCTTTGCCTTGAAGACGCAGCCACTCCTTTTCGTAGCGCCGAAGCCTACGCAAGGGCTTACCCCATTGCGACTCGATGACTTTGACCTGACGGCGGCTTGCGGCGATTTCTCGAGACAGCACCTGGAGCTTACGGCGCGCAGCCTCCGGGAGCTTTCGTTGACCGTCCACAACCGGTGCTCGAGATCGGATGCGAAGCTCCTTCTCGATGGCCTTCGCCACCTGCTCCTCCTGATCAGCGATCTGCTTGAGCGGGACCTTGAGGTTCTGCCGCAAGGCGGTGATCTGGCGCTGCAACTGCTGCTGCGTCGCACGCACCTTTTCGGTAGGGTCGAGGACTGGCGCCATACTCGAGCGAGCTGGTTTCCAGCCCCCGCCTCAACAAACCCAGCGTGCGGATTTCCCGCACTGGGCTTTCCTGTGTGCTTCTCGTCAAGGGTTATGCGGCTTCTTCGTGCTGGTCGACTTTCAGCTATTGGCCCTATATACGACCCGGTAGTTGTTAAACAGTCCGAGTGTGGTGTAGAGCCATTGACTACTCCATCGCTTCCAGCCGAAGCCTCTGCGCCCTCGGGCTCGCATCAAATGCCGCCGAATCTTCTTCTCCACCCAGCGCTTAACGTAAGAAAAGCACCGGCTCGAGTGCCCCACCGCAAAGTAGCGCACCCACCCCTGTAGAATCGGATTGATGAGTTCTATGACCCGATGTACGGGCTGGCTGACGTTTCTCTGGAAGATGTCCTTCAGCTTTCGCAAGAGTGCCGTTCGCTTCTTCAGCTTGGGCACATAGTGGGGGCGCCACTTTCCCGTACGACTGTGAACGCGGCGGTACTCAAACCCCAGAAAACTGAAGCTCTCGCCCTTCGATAGATCAACCATCCGGCTCTTTTCCTCGTTGATTTCTACCCTGAGTTTTGCCAATTCCTCTCGCAGTCGCTTCTCCACCGCCTTGACTATCCACTCATGCCGCGGGTGGGAGTCGATCAACACCACCAGATCATCCGCATATCGCGCGTATTGAACATTGGGGTATTGTCCCCGTCGCGTGGTGGCAATCGCCTTTTCCAGCATACGGTCTACCTCAGTGAGATAGACGTTGCTGAGTACTGGCGAGATCACCCCGCCCTGGGGAACTCCTTTTGTCCCGGTCGACTTCAGGATCATCTTCAGGAGCTTCATCACCGATGCATCCTGAATCCGCCGTGCCACCTTCTCCAAGAGCAGCGAATGCTGAACATTGTCAAAGTAGGCGCGGAGATCCAAATCGATGATTCGTGTTTGTCCTTGGATAATGGCCTGGGCGACGCGGTTCACCGCCTCATGGGCTGACCGTTTCGGTCGGTAGCCATACGACCCCGATTGAAAATCAGCTTCGAAGATCGGCTCCAGGATAAGCTTCAGCGCACCCTGGACCACCCGGTCGCGGATCGAGGGAATCGAAAGAACGCGGACTTTGCCCCCGTCCTTCGGAATCTCCTTCTTCCGCACCGGCATAGGTTGATACGTGTTGTTATCCAGTTCGTCCCGAATCTGCTTCAGAAAACTCTCCACTCCACTTTCTTCAATGGCTTCAAATGTGACTCCATCGATCCCAGGTGCGCCATCATTCCTCTTGGCCAACTGGTAGGCTTCGTGAAGCGTTTCCATTTTGCAGATGTGGACGTATAGACCCCAAAAGCGCCAAGTCGGTTCTGCCTTCGCCTTGACGTATATCCTCCTCCTCAGGTCTTGCAAACTAATGGGCGTTTTTATCATCGCACCCTTGCCTCCCTTATGGATGGAGTTGTTGTTGCACAACAGCAGGGCCTCTTCGCTCCACGGGCGTTACCCCGCTTCAACGCTACTACTGGCCCCTCCGCCACCCTCTCGTCGTCCCCTGACTTCCCGGTGTTGCCGGTTATACAGGTTCCTGTTCCGCCGATTTCTCGACGGGACGAGGAGGGCTTCTCCAGTTGCTCAGTGCATCCTTGTCATCGTGCTGTCGCTACCGCCCCGTCAGAGTGTCACGCCGCTTCAGCCAGTTTGCGACGTTCCATGCTGCCTGCGCCCTACCGGAGTGGGCTCGGCCTCTGAGGTAAGAGTTTCGGGGTCACCTGTGCGTTCACTTTCGTTACGGCCCGATGACTCGCTCGCCATCCCAAAGATGGCTTTGTCGATAGATTTCCGGAGTTCAGTTTCCTTCCCTCCCGGCTATCCCAGCTACAGAACTCTGACTTTTGTTCTGGTGGGTTTGACTCCCACTGGATACACCTACCTTTCCTGGACATACTCCGGCAGCTTTTTCTTGCCGTAGCCGGCCACGCGGTTCAGGCAGGCAAACGACTTCATGCGCTTGAACTGCAACTCCTCGCTCGGCCAGCGATCGAAATAGGCTTTGACCACCAAGCTGGCTCCCACCACCTCCTTTGGCAAGCTCGTGATCAGCACGGTGCGTTTGCCGTAGTCCCAGTCGATGCGCACCGCGCGCACCTCGACCAGATAGCCTTTCTCCCGGGAGTCCTCCAGTTCCAGCCGGCACTCCCGCAGCGTGGCCTCCCCGTAGTAGTAGCGTTTCGCGCGGCCTTCTTCAATCACCTTCCTCGGATTCCATTGGTTGTCGTCCAGGGCGGTGATGTAGTGATACTTCTCTTGGCTCGCAAACGCCCGCAGCGTCGCGACCCCATTGCTCGCCGCATCCATGACGATCACCCGTCGCACCCGCAGGGGCGGCCCGGGG
Organism: Acidobacteriota bacterium; assembly: GCA_003223215.1. Taxonomy (GTDB): domain Bacteria; phylum Acidobacteriota; class Terriglobia; order Acidiferrales; family UBA7541; genus Acidiferrum. The sequence continues at coordinate 1,502 of QHYH01000030.1, read as the reverse complement.
CCTTCCAAGGCCGCTTCGATCTTCTCGAACAGCCCGAGGATGTGCTCGCCGACCGGCGCCTTGCCCGCATAGGTCTCCAGATACACCGGGTGCCCAAAGGCGTCGTGCACGAAAACCTGTTCCAAGCAGCCCATCACGCGCCCCAGCATCGTTACCTTGTTTTGCTTGACGCGCTTCTTCGACCACAGGGGCTTGGTATTCCCGTCCACGTAGTAGCACAAAAAGGGCAGGCCCGAGGACTCGAACTCCTGCCAATGCTGGCGCCAAAACCACACCTGCTCCCGCAGCAGCCGATCCGAGATACCCAGGTACTTCAACTCCCGCAGGAATTTATCCAGCGTGTGATGCTGGTAGTTGTAGCCGCAGAAGTGTTCCAGCGCATTGCCGAGCGGGTTGTTCGCCGAACGCATCAGACCATTCAAGGTGATCAGCGGCAGGGCCAGAAGGCCCAAACACTTGCGCTCCAGAACGAACTCGCTGCTCTGGAACAACGCCATGCGCGAGTAGTTTTTGCCTTTGCGCTTGTCCTCCACGGAGGCAAAGCGTTGCGCGCAGATTTCGGCCCGGCGGTTATAGGCTCCCGTGAACTGCCCCTGGCGGTTACGTCCTTCGCGGTCACGCCACACGCGCTCGCCCCGATACGCTGCCGTCCTGCGAAACCGCTCCCGTTCCTGAACAATCATCTCCGCCGTGTGTCGCGCCCAGCCTAGATGCAACGCCAGCGCACCGATAATCTCGAAGCCTCCGCAGGAGCTCTCGATCGTCTCTGCTTTTACCGGCAGCGGCCACTGAACCTTCAACCCCACCGCCCGCAAACACCGGCTCACGGTCATACGACTCACCCGTATGCCGCAAGAACTCTCCACGCGGTCGGCGATTTGCCGTAGACTCAACTGCGGGTTCTCTTGATGCACTCCACGGATGAAGCCCTGCGCATGCGCGGTCAGCTCCCGGCGATTCCCTCCACTGCGACCGTCCACCAAACCATCCAAACCGTTAGCCGCGAGCTGCGCCTTATACTGGAAATACCGAGACCGGCCGAAAGGCAATTTGTGTCGTTTGAAATAGGCGGACACCGACAAGGGTGAGCGGGCAATCTTTTCTACAATCGCAGCGATCGCCCTTGGTTCCATGAACTACCGGCGCTCACAGTGGCAACATCTATGCATGCAGGCGAATTGTATCAGTACAATCCATATGTTACAATATATCTATTAGCCGAAACTCATGTAATACTAATTGTGACAAATCGCGGCAAAACGCGTGCTGAATGGTGATGAAAAAGGAGTAAGTAGCTCGTCATCGTTGATCACAAGTTGCTGATTTTCCCTCGCTTTACGGTCGCTCCGGCAAGTTCTGATTAAAGTGGACAACTGACTTCTAAGGGTCGGGAGTTCGAGTCTCCCCGGGCGCGCCATTCCTCGTTTTTGGTCCTCAGGAAAATCAGGTCGAACGGCTTTCTGTATGTGGGATAAACACTTGCGGCGTCCACCGCGCAGTTC
>QHYH01000141.1:36371-37120 GCA_003223215.1 Acidobacteriota bacterium | reverse complement strand
GCTGTTCACGATTCCCCTGCGGCTGCGGTCGTTGTTTCGCTGGGCGCAGGCGGACCAGGAATTGGACGACGAGCTGCGCGACCACCTCGAACGAAAAACCGAGGAATACGTTGCACGAGGGATGGCACCAGCGGAAGCGAGGCGGCGGGCGTGGCTCGACCTAGGCGGTGTCGAGCAGACCAAAGAGCAATGCCGCGACGCACGCCGTGTCACCTGGATTCAGAATTTCGTCCAGGATTTGCACATTGGTCTGCGCATGTTGCGCAAATCTCCCAGCTTCACGGCGGTCGCTATCCTGACGCTTGCTCTCGGCATCGGTGCCAACACTGCGATATTTACGCTCCTCCACGTGTCTCTGTGGACGCCGCTGGCGGTCAACGATCCTAAGGAAATCTTTCATGTAATGCGCGCCTCTTCGGAAGGCGACTTCGCTGGCGAATTTAGCTACTCCTATCCGCTCTTTCAGCAATTCGCCAAAACAGCCTCCGCTTGGGGCGAAGTCTTCGCCACAGAAGTTGTTGGGGCGCGCAAATTTGGACTCAACGGAGTTTCCGATCAGCGTGTTGCGGGAGAGGCCGTTTCGGGTAATTTCTTTTCTGTTCTAAACGTTGGGCCAATTGTGGGTCGCGTCCTCGAACCGCAAGACGATAACGTCCTGGGAGGGAATCACGTTGCAGTCTTGAGTTATACGTTCTGGAAGAGCCGCTTCCAATCCGACGCATCGGTTCTCGGTAGGACAATTTTTTATG
>QHYH01000141.1:0-36163 GCA_003223215.1 Acidobacteriota bacterium | reverse complement strand
GGGCTCAGGCCATGTTCGAGGCTGCATTCCGCGCGCATGTTGCTGATGCGCTCCTACCCACTGCTTCGCCGCGCTTCAAACAGATGCTCGCAGCCCAGCATATTACTGTTCGTCCCGCCGCCTCAGGCCTTGCGACCACGGGACGCAAATATGAGAAACCGCTGCTAGTTCTGTTTGGCGTTGCCGCCGTCGTACTTCTGATTTCCTGTGCGAACATAGCCAACCTAATATTGGCGCGCAACGCCGCCCGTCACCGTGAGATCGTGGTCCGCCTAGCTCTCGGTGCCAGCCGTACGCGGATTGCCTGGCAATTGTTCACAGAGAATTTGACCCTGGCGCTCTCCGGTTGCTTGGTCGCCGTACTCTTGTCGGCCTGGGGCACACGCCTACTAGTTTCTCTGCTTCCTCCATCTTCGCTGCCCGTAGCGTTTAATCTCCGGCCGGATTTTGCCGTGTTTGGCTTTACAGGCGGGGTTGCCGTTGCGACGGCCATACTATTTGGGCTTGGCCCGGCACTGCGCGCTTCCAGAGAAAAACTCGAGATGAGCTTGCATGGTGGCCAGCGTGTAATTGGGTCAGGCTGGCGGGGAAGACTTCTCGTCGCTGGTCAACTCGCTCTCTCCTTGCCCTTGTTGGTTGGCGCTGGATTGTTTGTTAAAACCTTGCACAATCTCAAGAGCAGCGACCTCGGCTTCCACGCCGAAAACGTCGTCACGTTCGACCTCTCTCACCCGAAGGGAACTTCCCAGGACCGTCTTCGTCAAGCTTGTGCAGAAATTAAACAGCGCTTGGAATCGCATCCCGGTGTGATCGTTGCAAGCTATTCGTCGGGTAGCATGTACGGGGACGGCGGCTGGTCGGGTAGTGTTGATGTAATTGGGAACCCATCGCCTGGAAAAGATAATGACGTGGGGTTGATATCGGCGGGACCTGGATTCTTCGAGGCTATTGGCTTGGGCCTTTTACAGGGTCGCTATTTGAACTTCCAAGATCAGGCCGAGAAGCCCCCGGTAGCTGTGGTCAACGAGAGCTTTGCCCGCCACTATTTCGGTTCAGAATCCGCTATCGGACAGCGCATCAAACTCGACTTTGAACCGGAAATCGTTCGCGAAATTGTCGGTCTGGTCCGTGATGCCAAGCATTATGGAGTTCGCGAGAGGGTATGGCCGATGGTGTATTTGCCGGCTCGGGAGGGCGACAGTTTTCTCGTTCGCGCCAATCTCAATACGCAATTATTGGCAGGTATCGTAAGGACGGAAGTAAGGGCAAGCGACAAGATTTTGCAAATTCAGGAGATGCAACCCTTTGACACGGTCATCAATGGCATGATTTCCCAGGAGCGCCTGACTGCATTGTTGTCGTCAGTATTCGGCGTGTTGGCTTGCCTAATCGCAGCGATTGGGCTCTACGGGGTTGTTGCCTATGGCGTCTCACGCCGAACGAATGAGTTCGGCATTCGCATGGCTATGGGAGCTCAGCGAAGGGATGTCCGAATACTCGTGTTGCGCCAAACGCTCGTAGTCATCCTCTGCGGCGTTGCGATAGGTGTCGGCGGCGCTCTTGTGGCCGCCCGTTTGCTGTCTTCGGAGATCTACGGAATGCTCTACGGCATCAAGCCGACGGACATTTCGCTGCTCATGGGAGCAACGATCTCCTTGGTTGCAATCGCACTGCTTGCTGCGTTTCTGCCAGCGCGGCGGGCGTCGCGAGTCGATCCTATGGTCGCGCTGAGGTACGAGTAACTCATGGCTCTCGGAGAGCCACAACGAAGGATGAAAATAGCCGCTCACTGTTGAGCCAATCTTTTCAATGAGATACGCGGCTATTTTCATAGGAGTAGAGGAGGGCCGGAGAATGCGACCGGAGCATTGGCTGTTCACGATTCCCCTGCGGCTCCGGTCATTGTTTCACTGGGCGCAGGCGGACCAGGAATTGGACGACGAGCTGCGCGACCACCTCGCACGAAAAACCGAGGAATACGTCGCACAAGGGATGACGCGAGAAGAGGCACACCGTCGCGCGCGACTGGACCTAGGTGGTATCGAGCAGACCAAAGAGAAATGCCGCGACGCGCGGCGTGTAAATCTGATTCAGGACTTCGTACAGGATTTGCAGTTTGGTCTGCGCGTATTGCGGAAATCTCCCGGGTTCACAGCGGTCGCCGTGTTGACACTGGCGCTCGGAATCGGCGCAAACACCGCGATCTTCAGCCTGGTGGATTGTCTTGTTCTTCGGCCTCTCCCCCTCAGCCACCCGAAGCAGATGGTTTTTCTAGCGTCTACCGGGAAGGATGGCGGCACTGGCACGACGTTTTCCTACCCGGACTATCTCGAGATTCGCAAAGAGACGCGGGATGTTTTTTCGGACGTCTCCGCATTGCAGATGTATCAGATGGACGGTCTGAGCGTGGACGGCAAGAGCCAGCCGATGTGGGCGTTCTACGTGGCTAGTAATTTCTTCGACCTCATAGACATCAAGCCTGCCCTCGGGCGTTTCATTCTTCCCTCGGAAGGACAGGTCGCCGGCGCCGGTCCCGTTCTTGTTCTGAGTTACTCCTACTGGAAATCGCGGTTCAATGCCGACCCTGGCATTGTCGGCAAGAAAGCCTCCGTCAACGGCCAGCCGGTAACCATCATCGGCGTCGCCCCGGAGAGTTTCCATGGCCTTAATGCCTTGCTCGACACGCAAGGCTATCTGCCTGTGGGAATGGCAGCGGTGCTGGGAGACGCGTCGAACGACTTTCTCACCGCGCGTGAACCAAGGTTCACGCTGGTTGCACGGTTAAAACCAGACGCCAACCTGCAGCAAGCCGATTCAGCCATGCAAGTGGTCTCACAGCGCCTGACTCTGCAAAATGCGAAAGCGGATGCTTGGCTCACGCTTCGCGCCATCCAACTTGGCCCGGTTAGCATGTCGCTCGGCCCCGCTGGTCCGCGCATACTGGCTCTTGCGAGCGCGTTGTTTCTGATTCTCGCGGCTTCCATCCTTGTCCTCGCCTGTATGAACATCGCCAGCCTTTGCCTGGTCCGCGCGGCGGCGCGCCAGCGCGAAGTCACCATGCGAGCGGCCCTGGGAGCGACGCGCGGCCGGCTCATCCGCCAGTTGCTCACCGAGAGCCTTCTGCTCGCCGCGCTGGGCTGCGCCGCCGGAATCATTCTCGGAGTCGGCGGCAGCCGCTCGTTCAGCTCCATCTCGTTCCACACGGCGCTCCCCATCGTGCTCGATTTTCGTTTTGACTGGCGCGTATTCGTTTACGCTTTGGCTGCCGCCGCTTTGACTACTTTGCTCGTCGGACCGGTTCCGGCACTTCGCACTGCGCGTGGCGACGTGAACAAAGTCCTTCATGAGGGGGGACGCACCTTCAGTGTTAGCGGCCATCGTCTGCGTAGCGCGCTCGTCTCCGCGCAAGTCGGCGGCTCGCTCATGTTGCTGATTGTGGCTGGCCTTTTCACGCGTAGTCTCGAAAACATTCAGCACTCGGACCTCGGCTTCGATCCCACGCATGTTCTGAATCTGTCCATTGATCCGCACGAAGCAGGTTATGACGAAACTCATGCCCGCAGCTTCTTCCAGACTCTTCTCGACCGGGCCCACGCCATCCCGGGCGTTCAATCCGCCAGCCTCGCCGCCGCGGTGCCCATGGGTTATTACGATTACGCTGCCGGACTGAAGGTTGATGGCTATGAAGCCCCTCCAAACGAGGGAATTCCTTTCGCGGGCTACAACGCTGTCACACCGGATTATTTCCAGACGATGCGCATCCCGTTGCTTAGTGGCCGAGATTTCCGCAACTCCGACACTCGGGACTCGCAATTTGTAGCCATCGTCAACCAATCCATGGCCGATGGCTTCTGGCGCGGCCAGGATCCCATCGGCCGGCGCTTCAGCACCACCCATGATCCGAGCCACTCCGTGGAAATCATTGGCGTAGTCAAAAATAGCCGGGGGGCCTCCAGCGGTCTTGACGACCTCACGGAAATCCATCCCTTCTTCTACGTCCCACTCGCCCAGCACATTCATCCCATTGCGACTCTTCAAGCCCGCACCGCAGCCGCTCCCGAAGCGCTGGCGCGGGAAATGATCAGCCTGATCCACTCTCTCGAGCCTGCCATGCCGGTTTTCGACGTGCAAACCATGACCGACGCGCTCGACACTTGGAATGGTTTCCTACTGTTCCGATTTGTGGCGGCCCTGGCTGGTGCCTTGGGAACTCTCGGGCTGCTTCTCGCCGTCGTCGGCGTCTACGGCGTGATCTCCTACGCGGCGAGCCAGCGCACTCACGAGATCGGCATCCGTATGGCGCTCGGTGCTCAGCCATTTCAAACCTTGAAAATGATTTTTGCTCAGGCACTCGCCATCGTAGGCGTTGGCGTTATTGCGGGAGTTCTCGCCGCGGCCGCAATGGCCCGGCTCGTCGGCAATTTGCTCATTGGCGTGCCGCCCCTTGATCCGCTGACCTACTCCGCCGCTTCGCTGTTGTTGGCGGCGGTCGCGCTCGCCGCGAGCTACTTGCCCGCGCGGAGGGCCATGCGCGTTGATCCCATGGTTGCATTGAGACATGAGTGAAGGAGGGTCGTGTCGTGCGACCTGAACATTGGCTGTACATGTTTCCTCTTCGGTTGAGGTCGTTATTTCGCCAAAGAAAGGTTGACCAGGAACTGGAGGAGGAACTCTGGGATCACATCGAACAGAAAACTGAGGAATACGTCGCCAAGGGAATGGCGGCGCAAGCGGCGCGGCGGATCGCGCTGCTTGAAATGGGCGGAGTCGAACAAACAAAAGGTGCCGGGATATGCGCAAAATGAATTGGCTGCAGGATCTCGCGCAAGATCTTCGTTTCGGCCTCCGCATGTTGCGCAAGAGCCCGGGATTCACCTCGGTTGCGATCATCACCCTCGCCCTCGGCATCGGCGCCACGACCGCCATCTTCAGCGTGGTCGACACCGTGCTGCTCCATTCGGCGCCTTATGCGAGGTCCGCCGAACTTGTGGCGATCACTGAAAAGGGCCCCACGACGGCGCCCGGTGAGATCAACGAAGTGTCCGCCGGAGACTTCACAGACTGGCAAGCACAGGCCCCGGTGTTCACAGGAGTCGCTGCGTATCAGTCGTGGGAATTTCACGCGCTGACCGGCGGCGGCGACCCGGACGAAGTCTGGGCGTCGCCGGTGACACCGAACCTGTTTCAAGTGCTGGGCGTCAACGCCTTCCGCGGCCGTACGTTCGCTCCGAACGAGACTCAGGCGGTGATCCTGAGCCATCAGTACTGGCGAAGTCACTTTGCGTCTAATCCCCGGATCCTTGGGAAGGCGCTTGCGCTCGACGGCAAGTTGTACTGGGTTATTGGAATCGCTCCAGCGGACTTTGAGTTTCCGGCAGCCAACACGCAGATGTGGACTCCGCTGACATTCAGCGCGGCGGACCGAGCGAACCATGAGGATCGCAGGCTGAGCGTGGTCGCGCGCCTGAATCGAGGCGTTACGCTCCGGCAGGCTCAGGCCGTCATGGACACCGTCGCAGCGCGCCTCGCGGTACAGTACCCCAAGACAAACTCCGGGTGGAGCGCTCCCGTAGTTCCCTTCAGGAGTCCGGAGGTTCGGGGAATGCTCCGTGAGGCGATCTTCGCGCTCCTCGGCGCGGTGGCTTTCATGCTGATGATCGTCTGCGCGAATGTGGCGAGCATGCTGCTCGCTCGGGGCACGGCGCGTCAGGGCGAAATAGCGGTTCGTGCCGCGCTGGGCGCTGGTCGGCCGAGATTGGTCCGGCAACTGGTGGTGGAAAGTGTGCTGCTTGCGGCTGCAGCCGGCGTCGGCGGCGTGATGCTGGCGCGCTCGGGCCTCGCCGTGATCGTCAGTCTGGTTCCGCAGTACAACCTGGTTGAGACCCAGGCGCTGCACCACATTTCGATGAACCTGGCGGTTTTTGGCTTTGCTGCGGCCCTCTCCCTGCTCACCGGAATCGGCGTCGGATTGCTGCCGGCTTTGAGGGCTTCGCGCATCGACATCAGCGAGTGGCTGAAGGAGCACGGAAGAGCTGCGGCCGGCGCTCGCGGAACGCGTCTGCAGAGCGCGCTGCTGACCTGCGAAATCGCGCTCGCCCTGGTGCTGCTCGTCGGGGCGGGCTTGATGGTTCAAAGCTTCCGGCAGCTGGCCGCCACTCCAACGGGATTCGATCCCGATCACCTCCTGACCGTACGCGTGCCGCTGATGAACTACAAGTATTCGCCCCCGCAGTCTGCCGACTTCTACCGCGGCGTGTTGGCACGTATCCGGGACATTCCGGGCGTAAAGTCTGCGGGAATGGCGAACAACCTGCCGTTCACGGGATTCCATGTCTCGCTCGCATTTCCCTCCCCGCCGAACTCCCCTGGCGGTCCTGGCAGCACCGTCCTGGTAGCCGGACGCGGCGTCAGTCCGGAGTACTTTCAGGCCATGGGCACGCGCCTCGTCGAGGGACGCGATTTCACCGAGGCCGAAAATCGGATTGACGCTCCCTGCGTTCGGATCGTCAATCAGGCGATGGCGCGCCTCTACTGGCCCGGAGAGGACGCCCTCATCCAACAACTGCCCGGCGTCTGCCCGAAAGGCGCGTCCGCCACGATCGTGGGCGTGGTTGCGGACTCTAAACAGGACTCGGTTGAATCGCAGGCGCAGCCGGAGTTGTACGAGCCCTACGCTCAGCACCCGTTTGCTTCCTTCCTGGTGACCTTCGCCATCCGCACGGTGTCGGACCCGCTCGACGTGGCCATGGCCGTGCGCCAGGCGGTGCAGCAGGTCGACAGCGATCAGCCAGTGATACAGTTGCGAACCATGCAGGAGGTCATTTCCGAGTCAATCTGGCGCCAGCACGTCTCCGCCTCCGTGCTGGGCATCTTCGCCGCCATCGCTCTGCTTCTGGCCGGCATCGGCATCTACGGGGTGATTTCTTATTCGATCAGTCGCCGCACGCATGAGCTCGGCATCCGCTCGGCTCTCGGCGCCACCCGGCGCGACGTTTTGGGGCTGGTGCTCCGGGAGGGGCTGCGTCCCACCTTGATTGGCCTGGTTGCGGGCATCATTCTGGCCTTGGGCCTCACACGGTTGCTGGCCGGCCTGCTGTACGGCGTTCGACCTTACGATCCCCTCACCTTCGCTGCCTTGTCGCTGCTGCTGGGTGGAGTCGCGCTCGTTGGCACCTACATTCCAGCGCGGCGGGCAATGAGCGTCGATCCGATGGTCGCTTTGAGGTATGAGTAGAGGAGGGTCGGAGTATGCGACCGGAACATTGGCTGTTCACGATTCCCCTGCGGCTCCGGTCATTGTTTCACTGGGCGCAGGCGGACCAGGAATTGGACGACGAGCTGCGCGACCACCTCGCACGAAAAACCGAGGAATACGTCGTGCAGGGGATGACGCAAGAAGAGGCGCACCGCCGTGCGCGGCTAGACCTGGGCGGCGGGGAGAAGGTAAAAGAAGAGTGTCGCGACGCGCGCCGAGTTAACTGGATTCAAGACCTGATTCAGGATTTGCGGTACGGGTTGCGGACTATGCGCAAGTCTCCCGGCTTCACCGCCGTCGCCGTTCTCACACTGGTCCTCGGCATCGGTGCCAGCACGACAGTCTTTAGCTTAATCAATGCCGTTCTGATACGTTCGCTGCCCTACCCGCATCCCGATCGCCTTGTATATCTATGGTCGCCCAATCCGCGATTTCAACTACCTATCGAATATCTGACACCGATGAATGCAGACTTCTTCGACCTGCAAAAGCAGAACCGCTCATTCGTGAGCCTCGCTTTATTTGGCACTGCAAAATTCAATGTTGCGGCGGATGGGCGCGCGGACGCCTTGGGTGGAGCAAGGGTTACAGGAAGCTTCTTCGAGACGATGGGAGTGGCGCCAGAGTTGGGACGCACGGTTAATTCCGAGGACGACGGACCCGGACACGAGCAAGTCGCAGTAATCAGCCACAGTTTGTGGCGAGAACGATTCGGAGCGGAGAGGGGCGTTTTGGGCAAGACACTTCTCCTCGATGCGAGACCTTATCGGATCATTGGCGTTATGCCCGCTGGCTTTGCGTTTCCGCGAGCCACGGATGTACTCGATGCGCCCAAGGTAACCGACATTTGGATCCCCTGGGCTATGCCAGCCGAGCAAAAGGCCAATCGCGAAGACAGCGCTGGAGACGCCATTGGCCGATTGCGTCCGGGCGTTTCCGTGGAGCAGGCACAGGCAGAGATGAGTTCGCTCATGGCGAGCATTGATTTGCTGCGCCCGCCAAAGGATCGCGGGTTCGGGGCGCAAGTCCAGCCCTTGTTCGATTCCGTCACCGGTGGTTCGCGACACGCGCTCCTGCTTCTGATGGGGGCTGTAGGACTTTTGTTGTTGATTGCTTGCAGCAACGTTGCAGGATTGGCGATGGTGCGTGGTAGCGCTCGAATTCGTGAAATGGGAGTGAGGACCGCCCTCGGTGCGGGGCGGGCACGCTTGCTTCGCCAGCTTCTCGCCGAATCTCTTTTTCTAGGTATTTCTGGGGGGACGTTGGGAGTCCTGTTGGCATTCGCCTCGATTCGCGTTCTCGTGCGACTCGATCCCGGGAACATTCCGCGGTTGGAGGAAACATCCGTTGACGTGCGAGTTCTGCTCTTCGCGCTGAGCATTTCCATCTTGACAAGCCTGTTGTTCGGTTTGTTTCCTGCGTTGGCCGTTTCGCGTTGCGATCCTGCCCAAGTCCTGACTCAAACGGGAAATAGAAGCGTCAAAGGCACGCGAAGCCGGTTTCGCCAGGGACTAATCGTTGCCCAGGTAGCGTTGACAGTTGTGTTGCTAACGGGATCCGGGCTGCTCATCCGCAGTCTCGTCAAAGTGCTGTCCGTCGAAAAAGGCTTCGACCCACATTCGACGGTTACCGTGAGCCTTTCCCTCGACGCAAGATACCAACCCGAGCGCCAGATCGCCTTTTACCGGGACCTGCTCGACAGGATCAGTGTCTTGCCGGGCGTACAAGCAGCCGGGGCAGTGACGAACTTGCCTCTCGGACACTCGGAAGGCCTCAGCTGGCTGGCGGTAGAGGGGCACAATTTTGACGAGAAGGTTTTTTTCCAAACGAGGTCCGTTACGCCCCACTATTTTGCGGCAATGGGGATTCGCCTTCTTGAAGGGCGGTATTTCACAGATATCGATTCCGCAGGCCATCCGAATGTGGCTATTGTCAGCCGGACATTCGCAGAGAGATATTTCCCGGGCCAAAGTTCGTTGGGGAAGCGCTTCCACTTTATTGATGGCGCCGCTCAACCGACGTGGTGGACCATCGTTGGCGTTGTTGATGACATCCGCAATGCAAGCCTGGAAGAGAAGCCGCGGCCACAAGCTTACCTGCCATTCTGGCAATCGACCTTCCCAACGGCATCGATTGTTATTCGGACAACCACGAAACCGGAAACGATTACTGCCGCCGTTCGCAGGGAATTAAGCGTGCTCGACCCCGCCTTGGCGGTCGCCGACACTCGGACCATGGACCAGCTTGTCTCCGAAGCAACCGAAGAGCGGCGCTTTCAGACGACGCTCCTATCGTCGTTTTCTGGTATCGCTCTGGTCTTCTCCCTGGTAGGGTTGTACGCACTGCTCGCATACTCTGTCCGTCAAAAAACTGCTGAAATAGGAATCCGGATGGCCCTCGGAGCTCTGCGCGCCAGCGTATTGTGTTTGATCATAAAGGAAGGCTCAGGTCTTACTCTTGTTGGTGTTGCAGTGGGCCTAGCAGGCTCCTGGGCTTTAACCCGCTTGATGACAAACCTTCTCTTTGGGATCAAGGCAACCGACACCTCAACATTCCTCGGAGTCGCTATCTTATTTTCGGCAGTGGCCATGGCAGCGTGTTATATTCCCGCGTGGCGTGCAATGCGTGTCGATCCGATGGTCGCTTTGAGATACGAATAGCTCACCGAACGTTCTAATTCCACAATCCCTTTCGACACACAACAGACTGACAAGCGGAACGGTCACTGACCGGTTCCAGTAGCAAGCACGCCCCCACACCCCTACCTCCCACGGTCTCGGTTCTCAACCCACAACTCGTCCCCGGATTGCTCCACCGTCAAGATCGTTGAGAAGGCTTGGGGTTCGGAAGTGCACGACTTCCTGAAAACCGCAAACGGTGAACGGGAAGTGGACCTTCATCCTTCGATGGCGGCCATGCTACGGGAGTACATTTCGCGGCCAGTGGGTTCAACGCACTTTTTGGACGGAAGGTGGAAACCCAAGCCCGGAAGCAGTCTTCGTCAAAAAAGCGCTCAATTGGACCGAATGGAGCGAAACGCGAATCCGCGCCCGTTTTAGAAATGGCTGCAATGGCTTGAAAGGAATAAGGTAAGTGGTCGGGGCGAATGGATTTGAACCATCGACCTCCTGGTCCCGAAAAAGGCGGGAGAAAACATCTAAGTGCCGCATCTGGTGTCGCTTACGGGACTTTAAGGCCATTGACCCTGCTCTTGAATTGGACCGAAGTTGGACCGAAAGCTTTGGGGTGAATGCCACCTACTTCGTCTAGTTATGGCGTACACCGCCGAGTGACGCCACGTGCGCTGTCTTGCCAGCCTCCCAGAACCCCGTTTCTGGTTTGTTTCCAAGCTACCAACGACTCGGGCACAATCCAGTAGATCAGTCCGAAAGGAGCTATCAATCACCGCCGGGAGCCCACCTATTGCTCGATCTCTAAACGTGCAGTAACCGGCAACGAGGTCGGACCACACGTGTGCGATGATACCGGACGCCAGCTGCATAAGTGAGCATTCCGAACAGGATCCTGTAAAAGAACAACTGTCGAGGTTAGCCCTCGCACGTTGAGACACATGAGCCACCCCGAAAATCGCTACCTACAGTGACTAGGACCACACTCCGGGAATCGGGGTTCGGGAGGCAGTGTGGATAAGCAAATGTCTGGCCGAGTTAAAGAGATTTAATACTGTTTTCAGGAATATGACTTTGCTGGTGACATAGTCTCATCACGAGGACCGATTTCGCGCGACCACTTTTGAACAGGTTAAAGCCATAGCGGGGTGCCCCAGGAAGGGGAAAGCATGAGAGATCAACTAAGCAAATACCTACCAGCAGAGGACCACCGGGCAATTCTCTCCCGGCGCAAGCTATTCGAACTCGCAGGTCTAGCGGTCGCAAGTGCGGCCATTCCGCCCGGAATGGCGTTAGTCGAACCATTTCCCAGCCCGGATTTGACTGGGCAAGGCATGAGCGCGGTCATGGACAAACTCAGCTTATATATGAGCGAAGCGAGTGGCCGCGAGCTGCCGGACGAAGTGATCGAGAAAACGAAGCAACACATCCTGGATACCGTGGCGGCGATGATTTCGGGTTCGGAGCTGACGCCCGGACGCGCGGCGCTGCAGTTCGCCGGCGCGTATGGCGGCAAGGAGGTCGCAACGGTAGTTGCCTCGAAAATTGTATGCGGCCCGATCGAGGCGGCACTGACGAATGGGATGCTGGCCCATGCCGACGAGACCGACGACTCCCACGCGCCATCACAATCACATCCGGGGTGTGCGGTCGTGCCCGCTGCGCTTGCGGCTGGGGAGCGGTTCGGAATCAGCGGGGCACACTTCCTGCGCGCCGTGACCCTCGGCTACGACGTTGGACCGCGCTTCACAATGACTCTGGGTGGGCAGCAGTTTGAAGCGGAGAGCCACTGGAGCACTCACAGCATCTCGCCACTTTTCGGCGCGGCAGCGGCCGCCGGCAGCGCCGCGAGGTTGAACGCAGAGCAGATGCGATTTCTTCTGGGATATACGGCCCATCAATCCTCCGGCCTTGGCGCATGGAACCGCGACACCGACCACATCCAGAAAGCATTCCACTTCGGCGGCATGACGGCGCGCAGCGGAGTCACATCTGCGTTGGTTGTCCAAGCGGGATGGACGGGCGTCGAGGACATCTTGTCGGGGAAGGATAATTTCTTTCAAGCATACAACCCGCATGCTGATCCGGCAGCACTGATCGAACAACTAGGCGAGCGTTATGAAATCCTGCGAACGAACATCAAGAAATGGCCGGTAGGTTCGCCAATCCAGGCGGCTCTGGACGCCCTCGAAATCCTGCGCGAGCAGCGCGACTTCCATTCGAATGAAGTGCAACAGGTATCGGTGCAGCTGGCGACGGACGAGGCGGCGATCGTGAACAACCGCGAGATTCCGGACATCTGCCTGCAGCACATGGCCGCAGTGATGCTGATGGATAAGACGGTTACGTTCCATTCGGCGCACGACAAAGGACGCATGAAGGATGTGGCGACGCTCCGGGAACGCGAAAAGGTGAAACTGATTCCTGATGAGCAATTAGAGCGCGTGATGCCTTTGCGCGTGGCGATTGCGGAGATCCAACTGACGGATGGGACGCACCTCACACAACGGGTTGATAGTGTGCGGGGTACGCCCAAGAACCCCATGACGCGTGAGGAAATTGTTGCGAAGGCCCGCGACTTGATAACACCGGTCCTGGGAGCGACACAATGCGCGAAGCTCGTTGAGAGTGTGTTCGACCTGGAACGGGTAAAGGATATCCGGGGACTGCGACCCTTACTGCAGCGAGCCCGAGCAAGATAGGTTTTTGTCGGGAAGGCGGAGTGGTGAGGATTATAGATGTCCGCGAAACCGTAGTGCCCATCAAATCGGAAATTCGAAACGCTTACATTGATTTCAGCCAAATGACCGTGAGTGTCCTCGCGCTGGTTACGGATGTGGTTCGCCAGGGCAAGCCGGTGGTTGGTTTCGGATTCAGTTCGAACGGCAGATACGCACCAAGCGAACTGCTGCGCGAGCGATTCATTCCGCGGCTTAAGGCTGCAGGGCCTGAAACGCCGGTCGACGAAAGCGGCGAAAACCTGGATCCGGTGCGAGTCTGGGACGTAGTCAGGCGGAATGAGAAACCAGGAGGACGCGGCGAAAGATCGGTTGCGGTAGGGGTGCTGGATATGGCGGTGTGGTACGCCGTGGCGAAGATCGCCGGGCTGCCTCTTTTCCGGTTACTCGCAGACCGTTTTCGCGGAGGAGTCTTCGACGACAAAGTCTTCGTCTATGCGGCAGGCGGTTACTACTATCCGGCCAAGGATTTGTCAGCACTGCAGAAGGTGATGCAAGGGTATCTCGATCTTGGCTATTCCGTGGTGAAGATGAAGATCGGTGGAGCGCCGCTTTCGGAAGACTTGCGACGCATAGAAGCGGTACTCAAGGTCGCGAAGAGTTCTGACCAATTGGCGGTGGATGCGAACGGGCGCTTTGATTTGGAGCATGCTATCGCTTATGCGAAGGCGCTCGTCCCGTACCGGCTTCGTTGGTTTGAGGAGCCGGGTGATCCGCTGGACTCTGAGCTGCAAGCCAGGCAGGCGAATCATTATGCGGGGCCAATGGCGACGGGAAAAAACCTATTCTTGTTGCAAGACGCGCGAAATCTCATTCGCTATGCGCAACTGCGGCCGGATCGCGACATCCTGCAGTTCGGCTGCGCGTTGAGCTACGGATTGGTCGAATACCTCCGAATTTTGGGAATGCTGAAGGACCACGGATGGTCGCCAGCCCGCTGTATTCCGCATGGAGGCCACCAGATGTCGTTGAACATCGCAGCGGGTTTGGGGCTAGGTGGCAACGAATCCTATCCAGGAGTCTTTCAGCCGTTCGGTGGATTTGCTGACGGCATACCGGTCAAGGACAGCTACGTCAAGCTGTCAGATATTCCGGGTGTGGGGTTCGAGGCGAAGGGCGAATTGTTCCGTGTTATGAAAAACGCTGACGGAAAACCAAGTGGTCAGCCGTAGAACAGAATGTCCCTCTGAGCTAACAAAGAATTAATACTGTTTTCAGGTATTTGCTTCGGTTGATGACATACCTTCAATTGCGGGTCGGATCTGTGGTGCTCCCGCATTCCTTAGCAAATTCACTTTAGCGCAAGGTGCCGGGGGAAAAGAAGACGAATGGGGCATGACGGACGCCAAGATGAGCGCACAGGAAGTGGCGCGGCGATTTTGACGCGGCGAAGCCTGCTTGAACTCGCGGGTTTGGCGTTTGCAACGAGGGCCATCCCGCCTGTGACAGCGTTCGCTGAGACAGTCCACAATCAGGATGAGTCGGCGCAAGCCGTGAGTCCGGTTATGGACAAGCTCAGCAGGTATATGAGTGAGGCGCGAGAGCGGGTACTGCCGGAGGACGTAGCGGAGAAAGCGAAACATCACGTTCTGGATACGCTGGCCGCGATGATTTCCGGTTCTGAAATACGTCCTGGCCGGGCGGCGATAGAATTTGTGCGCGCCTATGGGGGTAAAGAGGTTGCGACGGTGGTCGCTTCGAACATCGTGTGCGGCCCCATCGAAGCAGCGCTGGCCAACGGAGTCCTGGCTCACGCTGACGAGACTGACGATTCGCACGGCCCGTCCCGATCGCATCCCGGTGTCTCCGCGGTTCCGGCGGCGCTGGCTGCTGGCGAGCAGTTTGGAATTTCCGGGAAACACTTCTTGCGCGCGGTCACGCTTGGCTATGACATCGGGACGCGGGTGACGATGAGCATGGGTGGGCCCGGTTATCAGGTGGCGACACACAGGAGCACCCACGGCACTGTTGCGGCCTTCGCTGCGGGTGCGGCGGCCGGGTGCGCTGCGGGCCTTGAGGCCCAGCAAATGCGTCTGCTGCTGGATTACAGTGCTCAACAAACATCGGGAATTGGAGCGTGGAGCCGCGATGCGGAGCATATGGAGAAGGCTTTCCTCTTTGGGGGGAGGCCTGCAGCGGGCGGCGTCATTGCCGGAATGCTGATCCGCGCGGGTTGGACAGGTGTTGACGATATTTTTTCGGGCCCCGACAATTTTTTCGATGCTCTGGCGCCGAGGGAAAATGGCGTTGTCAAGGCCAATCCCACGCAACTCGTCGAAAAGCTCGGAGAACGCTACGAGATAACCCGGACGAACATCAAGAAGTGGACGGTGGGCTCGCCCATCCAGGCTCCGCTGGATGCGCTAGCCGGTTTTTTTCAAAAGCGCTCATTCACAGCTGACGACGCGAAGAAAGTGGTGGTGCGGATCGCGAGTGACGAAGCCAACACGGTAAGCAATCGCGACATGCCGGACATCTGCGTGCAGCACATGGTCGCGGTGATGTTGCTGGATAAGACGGTCACGTTCCGATCCGCGCATGACAAGGCGCGGATGAAAGATCCAGCCGTGCTGAAGCAACGGGCCAAGGTAGAGGTTGTCGCCGACCCGCGGATCGATGCTCGCCGCCCCAGGCGCGAGGCCATCGTCGAGGTGACGCTCGGCGACGGCACACAACTGAGCGAGTGGGTCCGAGACGTGCGGGGCACGGCGGAGAATCCCCTGCCGCGCGAGGAGGTTGTTGCGAAAGCGCACGACCTCATCGCGCCGATCCTGGGAGCGGCAAGTTGCGCGACCCTGATCAACAAAGTGTTGGCTCTCGAAGACGTGAAGGATATCCGCGAACTCCGGCCGGCGCTGCAACGGATTTGAAGGGCGTATCTTCACCGGAGAGCGGGCTTGGGTCTTCACAAGGAGAGAGAATGATGTTCGAGAAATATAAGCTGAAGAACGAAAAAATGAAAACGTATCTGGCGGTTCTGTTCGCCTTGTGCGTGGCTCTAGTTCCGGGGGCGCAGAGCCAGAGCAGCCCACCGATGAAACTGATCGAGAGTATCTCGTTGCCGAATGTTGAGGGCTACTTCGACCACATGGCAGTGGACGTAAGAGGCCAGCGCCTGTTCGTGCCCGGCGAGCACCAGAGGACGATTGAAGTCGTAGACCTGCGCGTGGGCAAGGTGATCCACACGATCACGGGTTTCGGAGGAGATCCGCGCAAGACCATCTATCTCCCTGAGACCAATGAAATCTGGGTGGACGATGGAGATGCAACGTGCAAAGCATTCAGCGGAGACACTTACGAGCTCATCAAGAATATCCCGTTGACGGGACATGAACTGGATAAGGATTCAAGAAGGGTGCCAGACAACGGGGTTTACGATCCGGCGACCCACCTATTTTATCTGGGGGATAGAGCCGATGGTCTCAAAAAGGAGGGTGTGAAAGGTTCGATCGAAATCGTCGACGTCAAGAAAGGCAAACTGGCGGGAAGCATTGAGGTCGAGGGGCTGAATCCCGCGGGGATGGTGCTCGATCCAGAATCACCAAGAATGTTTGTAGTGATGGGCGACACAAGCCAGATGGTGGTTATTGATCGCGAAAAGCACAAGGTGATCGCCATGTGGCCCATCACGAGAGGGCCGGAGCCCCATGCCGTGGACATGGATGCAGCCCATCACCGGCTGTTTATCGGCAGCCGCGTGAAACGGTCACATATTTATAAGCCCGGTAAATTGGTGGTGATGGACTCGGACAGCGGGAAAGTGATCGATGCGATAGACACAGAAGGCGGTGTGGACGAGCTCGTGTTTGACGCGCCAAGCAAACGCATCTACTACACGGGAACAACCGGTTTTGTGGAAGTTTTCAAACAAATTGACGCCGACCATTACGATCGCCTGGGAAGAGTGGCGACCGGGCCGATTGCGAAGACCACGCTGCTGGTGCCGGAACTCAAGCGGTTTTACGCGGCGGTCCCGAAGCTGGTTATCTTGGTGCCCCCCATCCCCCAATCAAAGGAAGCAACCATCGAAGAGGCCAAAATTTTGGTCTACGATGTAATTCCATAGAGCCGTTGACCGGGAACTTGGAACGGAGTCGCCTGCCGACGGCTGGAACGCAGGGTAGGGCGACTCTTAGAGCTTACTGAAATTGTCATGTCCGGTATAACGCCAAAATCGGTTGAGGGTCAGCGTGGCTGGGGCGCCGGGAAAATCTGGAAGGAAGAATACATCCGCAGGGCACGGCTGTACCATCTTGAATTGTCTAAACCAAAACTAGTTCATGCTCTAGCGCCCATCGCCTTCTTGCTGATTTTTGTGGCACCGTCTCTGGTTTTCTCACAGGTGGCCGCGAGAACGCTCTCCGGGAAAGTAACAAGCGAATCAGGGTCGGGAATTCCGAACACGCATCTTTCCGTACTCAATACAGACAATGGCAGTAGCCTTTCAGCGATAGGAAGAGAAGACGGCTCCTACAAGATATCCAACCTCGCGCCAGGAAGTTACGAGCTCACGGCCAGTGCTCCGGGTTTCGATTCAGCCAGGGTGCGGGTAATGATTCGAGCTGATGCTGATGCCGTGGCGAACTTCGTGTTGCACGCGGGAAAAGGGCAAGCGGGCTCGTCAACCGTAAGCGGGGTGGTCAATACACAAAATGTGACGGAGTTGCCGTTGAACGGACGCTCGGCCTCCGATTTGGCGGCCCTCGAGCCCGGCGTCGCGACGGCGCGCACGCAATCTTCAGGGCAGGGAAGATATGGCTTCGGAACGCAAATGACGATCTCTGGTGGAAGGCCACGGCAAAATGACGCGCGGCTCGACGGCATCAGCGTAAATGACTATGCGAACGGCTCGCCCGGAAGCGCGCTGGGAGTAAACCTTGGAGTCGACGCGGTTGAGCAGTTCACGGTCTTGACGAGCAACTATCCGGCACAAGTAGGCCGGTCTTCTGGCGGAGTGGTCGGCGCTTCCACGCGGTCGGGAACGAACAGTTTCCATGGGGATGTATTTGAGTTCCTGCGAAACAGTGCGCTGGATGCGCGGAATTTCTTCGATTCCGCAAAGCCGCCTTTCCGGCGTAATCAATTTGGAGCGTCGGCGGGCGGGCCCCTTTGGAAGGACCACACTTTTTTTTTCGGGGATTATGAAGGCCTGCGAGCGAGCACCGGCATCACGCAGGTTGACACTGTGCCATCGGCAGCAGCGAGGGCCGGGAACCTATCCACTGGACCGGTTGCAGTTGATCCAAGCGTGCTGCGTTTTGTGAATGCATTCTTCCCACTGCCCAATGGGAGTCTTCTAGGTTCGGGCGACACCGGGATCTATACCTTCTCCGGCCAGCAGGTGACACCGGAGAATTACTTCACGACGAGGATGGATCATAAATTCTCGACAAGAGACGAAGTCTCGGGAACCTATATGTTTGACAGCGGAACCGTGCGACAGCCCGATGAGCTGAACAACAAACTGACGGGATACGATTCGCGAAGGCAATTCTTCACGGTGCGCCAAGCGCATACGTTTGGTTCGCGGATTCTCAATTCTTTCCGGTTCGGGATATACCGCGTGGTGGCGACCACCGGACTGACCTTCGCAAGTGGCAATCAGTCTGCCGGCGATCCAACCTTCGGAACTGTGCCCGGACACAATGCCGCAGAGGTGACCGTGCCGGGGATCACGGCGTTCACGGGCGGCCTGGGCAGCACAACGAATTATCATTTTCATTGGACCTCGATTCAGGCGTATGACGATGTTTCCCTAGTGAAAGGGAAGCATTCGCTCAGACTCGGCCTTGGGATCGAACGAATTCGGGACAATATCCTGGGCGTTTCCACGCCCGGGGGCGAGTTTCTTTTCAATTCCATTTCTGATTTTCTCACCAACAAACCATTCTCGCTTGCGGCGGCGATCCCGAGTGCTGTCAGCCCGAGGGCATTCCGGCAAACCATCGCAGGGGCTTACCTTCAAGACGATTGGCGTTGGCTACCGAACCTGACAATGAACCTGGGATTGCGCTATGAAATGAGCACGGTAATGACAGAGGCGCACGGAAAGCTGACGGTTCTCCGCCAGATCACCGACTCCCTACCACACCTTAGTGATCCGCTGATTTCGAATCCCACCCTGGGGAACTTTGAGCCGCGCGTGGGCTTCTCCTGGGACCCGATGGGCGATGGCAAGACGGCGGTGAGTGGAGGCTTCGGGATTTTCGACGTTTTGCCACTACCCTATTTGTTTCAAATGAACGAGCTGTTTTCGGCGCCATTCTTTGAGTCCGCGAGCGCAAGAAACTTGGCTGCAGGAACTTACCCGGTGGCGGCATACGCGGCGCTGACCGCCTCAACTAACACGCTTCGGCAAGCGTACTTCGCGCCGAAACCTGGCCGGAATTACGTGATGCAGTGGAATCTCACGATGCAACATGAGCTTCTCGAAGGTCTAAGCCTGCGGGTTGGCTATGTAGGCTCCCGTGCTGTGCATCAGCCTTTCCGCACGGAAGATGCCGACATCGTTCTTCCAACTTTGACTCCACAGGGTTATCTGTGGCCTTCCCCGGTGGGCAGCGGAACGCGCCTGAATCCAGATGCAGGCCGGATCACGGCGGGGTTTTGGGACGGCCGCTCGTACTACGACGCGCTTCAAGTGCAGATCAAAAAGAAGATCGGTAACTCTTCTCAGTTCGCCGGTTCCTACACCTGGGGCAAGACCATCGACACAGGCTCAGGAAGCATGGTGGGCGATGAGTACACGAATTCCATCTCCAGTCCGCTGTTCTTTGATCTTAAATTGAATCGGGGTCTTGCGGATTTCAATGTAAGCCACAACTTGAATGTGAATTACACCTGGGTGCTCGGGGCCCCCAAGTGGAAAATGGGGTTCGGCGTGTGGGCACTGAGAGGCTGGCAACTGGGCGGAGTGTTCGAGGCGACTACGGGCGTTCCCTTTACTCCAGGGTTTGCGGGAGATTCTCTCGGCGTGGGAAGTACGGACCCCAACGTCGACATACCAAATGTGAAGAGAGGTCCCGGCTGCGGTTCCTACGTCAACGCGGGCAATCCCAACCACTACATTAGGACGCAGTGTTTCGAGGTGCCTAATCCGATTACGCTTCGCGGCAATCTGGGCCGCAACACACTGACTGGCCCAGGACTGTTGAACTTTGATTTTTCCGTGGTCAAGAACAATTACATCAAGAAAGTCTCGGACGCCTTTAATGTGCAGTTCCGGACAGAGTTTTTCAACGTATTTAACCGGGCGAATTTTGCCCCGCCCCTGGACAACAGAAACATCTTCGACGCGGCGGGGGTCGCGATCGCCAACGCCGGGCTGATTACGTCCACGCAGACGCCGTCGAGGCAGATTCAGCTGGCGCTGAAAGTCATTTGGTGAAGTCCGGCGGAGTTGAGAAGAATCTGGCGACTGCTGAATTTAGCGAACGACCAAGGTATTGATCCGCTTGCGCACTTCTCCCATCGGTATGACACCCACAAGCTTCAAAGTTTTTGTGTCAATGGCGGACACCGAGCGACCGCCGGAGTTAGAGATATAGACATGCTTGCCGTCCGGAGTGAAAGTGACCCACTCGGGAACGGAGCCAGTCGGTGCACCCCCCAGCGGATGAACGAGCACACGCAGGAATTTCTGGTTTCGATTGTTGGGCTGAATCAGGGCTGTATTTCGTAAACCTGCAGCGAAAGTCTTGCATCTGGCTTGCCCTTGCCGGAGACGGCGATGTAAAGGCGGTTCAACTCGGGGACCAGAATAGAGGTCCTGGCGCGAAATCCGGTTGGCACATCCCCAATATGGGTGTAATGATCAGCGTCCTTCTGCTCAAAAACGGTTGTTGTTTCTGTTCCCGTTACGTAGATACGCTTGCGCTGAAGATCGCGCCACATGTCGTCGTTCTGCGCCGTGCAAGGGAGCTTCGTGACGACCTTGCCCGTATCGGTGTCAAACACAAAGAATGTCGGCGGCTTTCGCGTGGCGATAAACACTCGATGATTCGGCTCATCGAGAGCCAGCGCGTTCGCGGTTCCGGCGTCGGGTATCGGCCATCTCGCGATAACCTTGCGCGCCTCGAGGTCAACGACACCCACCTCATTCGTGCCTTTTAGATTGACGTACATCACTTTGCCGGCTCTATCGATGGCCATAGCTTCGGACTGATTGCCGGGAAGGGTAATGTCTCCGATGTGTTTGAAGGTCCTGGTGTCGATAATACTGAGGTCGTGGGTCTTCGCTCCGGGCTCGTCACCGCCGCTTTCCACATAGTAATACTGGTTTACCGGGTTGAAGACGGCACCGTCAACGCCTGGGGGAAGCTTAATGGTGTCGAGAATCTTATAATTCTCTCCACTCACAAGCTCAACCATCCCGAAGTCATCCCCGTCGGTAACGATCATTTTGTTCTGGTCGGGAAGGAAAACCAGGGCGTGTGGCTGACCGAATCCGGTGATGCTATGAAGGTGTTTGCCATCGAGATCGAAAACTTCAACGGACTTGTGGTCCTCAGCCGTAAGAAACAGACGCTTGCCCTTGAGATCCAACCCGAAATGGTCGAAATCGCCCGAGAACCCAGGCAACGGGGTCGTTGCCACCAACTGTAGCGGCTGCTTCACTTGTGCGCTCGTTGACAGTCCAATAAGACCAATCGCAGGCATCAGCCACAAGATCTCTCTGAGCACCTTTTTCACGTCCTCTCCTCCTTGAAATGAAAGTCCCTGAGTTCGTTCGCTGGCAGCCTGGGCTGCCGGGCAGTCAGCCCGGCGCGTTCACAGCCAAACTGCTCTGGAACGCGCCCCGTTGCTGCCTCCTCGACGATCAGAAAATAAACTTGATGGCGAACTGGATCTGCCGCTCCGGGATCGTCGTCCTGGTCAGCAAACCTGCCCCCCCACTCAGCGTCCCATCGGACAAAAAGATGTCACTGCTGTCGGGGACCGTGGGAGGCGCGAAGTTGGGATGATTCAAGATGTTGAAGATCTCGGCACGAAATTGCACGTTAAAATTTTCCGAGATACGCTTGATGCGATTGTTCTTGAAGACGGAGAAGTCCAAATTCGTGATGCCCGGACCGCTTAGGATGTTCCGGCCGGCATTGCCTCGGAGGTTGAAGCACTGCAGGTTGGTCAGGTCGCCGCCTTGACAATTATTTGCTGTAAAAAATGCAGCGTCGGGTGCGGTGGGGATGGCGAAGCACTGAGTCTTGATATAGTTGTTCGGGTTTCCAGGATTCGTAAGGGTTTTGCACCCGGGGCCACCAAGTCTGTTCGGGAACGCCCAATCATCATTGTTCTGCGTAAGAGCCGGGTCGTCGCCGGTACCCCATGTGGGAGTAAAAGGCACTCCGTCACTAACTGTGAGGATCAGACCGAGCTCCCAACCATCAGCGATCCACTTCTCCGGTCCGGAGAATGACTTGGCTGTGGGAATATCCCATGTGCCGTTCACAACGAGAGTGCGTCCAACATTGAAATCGGAGAGCCCACGATCCAATCTCATATCGAACCAATTGAGGCTCGAAATGGAGTTACCAAATGCGTCGCCTGCCACCGTGGCGGAACTAGTATCCATGCTCTTGCCCCAAGTGAAAGTCCCCTGCAGCTGAAAGCCGTGGCTCATTCGCTTCGCCAACTGTAGCTCGAGCGCGTTGAAGTAAGACCGTCCCTGGTAGAACATTCCTCGAATAGAGCCGTAGTTGTCGTTGAGCCGGCTCGCGTTGGGATCCCACAAATAGCCTGCTGAAGTAATGGTTGGAAGAGCCATATCGGCATCGTCCACGCGGAAGGGCTGATGGACGCCACGCGACCCAACGTAAGCAACCATGGCAGCCAAGCTCGGGGTGAGCTGGTATTGGACGTTCAGGTTCCACTGCGTCACATAGTTGCGCTTGGGGCTGGGGTCCGTGTAGGTCTGACGCAATTTGTTGGCCGGGAAAGGAGGCAAAACGCCGTCAAAAAACGCATGTGTTGTTACGCAGTTGCATGTCGCAGGTCCTGGATTCTTGATCGAGGTATATTCAAAAAAGGGAGCTGCCTGGGTCACGAGAAGAATGAATTGATACGGCAGCGGAAGAACATCAAACAGGCCAGCGCCGCCCCGGACGGCCATCTTTCCATTGCGGAGCGGATCCCAGGCAAAACCTATGCGTGGCTCGAAATTTTTCCTTGTAGGGTTGCTGACGAAAAACGGGTCGCCGAGATGAGGGTTGGCGTCAGTGAGGTTTCTCAAGTTGGCGAGCTTGCCATCAATTTCCGTCGGTATGGTGGCCATCTCGTAGCGCAGCCCCAGATTCAATGTGAGATTCGGGAGCCAGCGCCAGTCGTCCTGCAGATACCCGCCAAAGATGGTCTGTCGAACATTACGGGGTGAGAGCGTGCTGACAATTCCTCCCTGGAATCTGGATGGGTTATTCGTCAGAAAGCTGCCTACATCAGCGAATTGCCAAATGCCGCTCGGATCGGTAAGCGCCGTGGCTTGCATGAGCATACGCTCGACTGCCATCCCAAACTTGATGGCGTGCCTGCCTCGGTTGAGGAAAGCATCGTCATACACCTGGAAAGAATTCCAGCGGTACAAGTAAGTTGGCAGTCCCCCGACACCGCCAGGCATAAGAGAGTTGCCGGCAATCTGGACCTGGGCGGCATTTCGACCTGCGAAGGAACCCAGACTACTATCCGCCGCCACCGGGTTAATTGCTGCTATGCTCTGGTTGTTATTCACGGCTTCGTGGTTGAACCCGAATCGGACGGCATTGACAAGGGTAGGGGAAAAGCTGTGGGTTTCTTCGGCCGCCAGGAGCTGCCGGGAGCTGAGGCTGCCAAGTTTGACGTTATTCATGCCGTCAGGGGCCGAATAAGGAGTTCTATCAAACATGTAAGTTCCGTACAGGCTGTCTTTTTGCGAGAACTTATGATCGAGCCGAGTGGTAACAAAGTTTTCGTTCACAACCTGCTGACCAGAGAATGTGAATAGAGCGGTATCGCCGTTCCCTAGGATGGCTCCGTTGGGGACAGGATAGAGGGGGAGATACGCCTTTGCCTTTAGGTCCACGCCGTTCGCATCAGTATTCGCGCCCGCCGGGAGCTGATTTGTAGTACACGGGTTCGAAGGGTCCGCCCCTGCGGGATTCGAGCAAAGCAGGCCTGCCCTTGCAGCATTGGAAGGCACAGTGTCAACCACGGCAATGCCCTTAGACTGGCGAATAGCTTCGAAGTCAGCGAAGAAGAACGTGCGGTTCTGGATGATCGGTCCGCCAACGGCGCCGCCAAACTGATTCCGTTTGAATGGCGCCTTGGGAGCGGTGGGATCCTCGAAGAAATTCCGCGCGTCCAGTGCGCTGTTGCGCAGGAACTCGTAGGCGCTCCCGTGGAACCTATTCGTTCCTGAACGCGTGACGGCGTTGACTACGCCGCCAGAGGTCTTGCCATACTCCGCCGAGTAGTTGCTGGTCAGAACCGAGAATTCCTGAATGGCGTCCACACCCAGATTTCCACCTAGCACGCTACCTGGCGCGCCATTCGCGTAGTCGTTTAGGCTGACGCCGTCTAGGCGGTAGTTGTTCTGTTGTGGCCGCGCCCCCGAGATGGTCAACTGCTGCCCGAATCCGCGGTTGCCGCGGTCCGCACCTACTGCGAACGTCGGTTGTGTTTGGATTGTATTGACTCCCGGCTGCAAGGCTGCCAGGTCCGTCCAACTCCGACCGTTGAGCGGCAACTCACGGACCGTGTTGGCGGTCACGACCGCACTGATGTCCGAACTCGCGAGTTGCACCGCAGGAGCTTCCGCGGTCACCTCTACGACCGTTTTCGCCGCCGACCCTACTTGTAGTGTCAGAGCAATGACCTGCTGGGCTCCAACGGTAAGGGAGATGCCTTTTCTTACCTCAGTCGCGAATCCCTTTGCAGAAACAGTGACTTGATACTCTCCAGGGAGCAAGTTTGCGGCCGTATAATAGCCGTCCGAGTTCGTTGTGACTGTTGTGGTGATCCCGGTCGCGATATTCTGGATCGAAATCAATGCCTGCGGGACCAATCGACCCGAGGGATCGGAGATCGTGCCGGAGAGAGTTCCGCCCGCCACCTGCGCCCTGGCTGGCGCTGAAAAACAAATCGCAAGCATCAATACAATCGCTGCCGCGGAAAGATACAAGTGCAGTGTAGAGAACTTTCGAGAGGACACTAAATCACCTCCAAGTTGCGGTTGAGCCTAGTGCAGAAGGGAAGCGGATGCCTTAACGGAGGATTAATTTCTGTTTAGGTACGGCTTCGAGGACCGCTTTCTGGGGCGGGGCAATGGGTAATTTTGCCGTGAAGGTTGAACCAACCCCTACCGTGCTCTCACACTCGATGGTGCCGCCCTGGGCAGTGGCGATGGCCTCGGCAATGGCCAGACCAAGCCCTCCGCTCTGGGCCTCGCCGCTATTCAACGGTGCAGCCCGGTAGAACCGATTAAATATGAATGGCATATGCTCGGGTGGGATGCCGATGCCTTGATCTTGGAAGCGCACTTGAATCGACCCATCTTGAGTCTCCAGCGTGACGTGGATACAAGTAGCACTGGGAGAATACTTGATCGCATTGTCGAGAAAAATTAGAAACAGTTCGTGCAGGAAAGCTTCATCTCCAGTACAAGCAAGTTCCTGATTCAAATCGCGCATGATGGAGATATTCTTCGCGCGTGCGCGAGACGAGGCTAGGGCGCACGCTTCTTCAAGAACCTCGTTTATATAAAGGGGCTCTCGAGCCAAATGCAGTTGCCCGGCGTCAGCCATCGAGAGGGTGAACAAACCCTCCACGATGCGAGTCAGTTTCTTGAACTCATCGTCGAATACACAGAGCGTCTGGCGATATTCCTCCGCGCTTCGCGGTTTGGAGAGCAGCAGCTCTGTCTCGCCATGAAGAACGGCGAGCGGAGTGCGCAGCTCGTGCGAAGCATCCGTCACAAACTGACGTAACTGAACCACTGCTGCATCAACGCTCTTCAGTAGATGATTAATCGTCTCCGCCAATCGCCCAAGCTCATCGTGAGGAGAAGACACCGGCAAGGGCTTCCAAAATCCTTGACGGTTCGTCACGCGTTTGGCCATCACCGCCGCATGCCTGGTTAGCTCTTTGATGGGCCCGAGGCTTTTCCCAACATACAATGCGGAGATTCCCGCGGTTACCAGGAGACTGAGCGGAAAAAGCAGCAATGCAACTCCTCCAAATTTGTCGAGCACGCGGTTGGTGCCAAAGGTGGGGATCGCTACCGCAAAGACCCGATTCTGGCCTGCCTGCTGAAAAGGGATGAGGGCCACGCGCACCGTTTCACCACTATCCAGAGCCGCCCTTCCGAAAGCAGGGCTAGAATCGCCACGGTTCGTCCCATCTAGTTTCATCGGCGCCGCGAGATTCTTGGACCGCTGGAGGACGCGCCTCTCTTGATCCAGAAGCTCAAAGAACTCACCCGGGAGGTCCAGACGGCTTATGTTTTTCGCATTGGGTTCGGAGACCAGATCCGAAATGATGGGGCGCGCCGTCTCAAGGAGTTGACGATTGAGCTGCGTATGGACCGCGTGGGCCAACAAGCCCCAAAACGCCAGGTAGGACGCCGCTAGAATTACACCAACGACGGTGCAGAAAAGCAACATCATCCGGAGACGCAGCGTTCTAATTTTCATGACCCCGGTGTCCCCAGGCGGTAGCCCACGCCGCGGATCGTATGGATGAGTTTGACCGGGCGGTCTTGATCAATTTTCTGGCGAAGACGGTTGATATAAACCTCGACCAGGTTGGTTTCGCTGTCGAAGTGGCAGTCCCAGACATGCTCCACGATTTCACTTCGGGTAATAAGTTCAGGCGCCCGAAGGAGAAGCAATTCAAGCAGAGCGAATTCCCTGGAAGTCAGCGGGATGGTCTCCTTGTCGCGCGTGGCGCGCCGGCGGTGGCGGTCGAGTGTGAGGTCTGCGTAGCGAAGCTTTGCGTTGCTGCTATGAAACCCCCGACGAATCAGTGCCCGGACTCGAGCCAGGAGCTCCGCCAAAACAAATGGCTTGGTGAGATAGTCATCAGCGCCTGCATCAAGGCCTTCGACGCGCTGCTCGACCAAACCGCGCGCTGTAAGCATCATCACGGGAGCCTCTATCCCTCGTTGACGCAACTCGCGGCACACTTCGATTCCGCTGAGGTCGGGCAAACGCACATCGAGAAGAATCGCGTCGTAGGGAACGTCCGCCCCTAGTTCGAGGGCCTTCTGACCGGATTCCGCTACATCCACAGCGTAAGTGTTTTCTCTCAAGGCGCGGGCGATGAAGCTGGCTACCTTCCGTTCATCTTCAACTAGGAGGATTCGCATAGCCCGCCCTATATTCTCTCACAACGATGGCACGGGGCCGATTCGAGTCATGTCGGAATTGAACTTCGTCGATTCCGAATCCGTGCCTCTTCACAGGACTTCGAATACGAGTACCTTAGCATTTTCGGCGCCGTGCTGCGGCACGGCCACAAAATAACGCTTCAGTTCCGGCACTAGCCGCGCTGTCCTTCCCATAGGGCCTGTGGGGACGTTCGCGAGCAGCTTGTAACTATCAGGGCCGGACTGCTCATAAATATCGACCGCGCCGTCGCAAGCGGCATAGACGCGCTTAGTGGCGGCATCGTAGGTGATATCGTCGACCCCTTTAGTGATCGGGAAAGACGTAACTTCCTTGCCCGTTAGAGTGTCCAGTACCGAAATCTGCGAGGTGCGGCAGGCAACGAACAAGCGATCGCTTGCTTCGTCGAGGGCCATGGCGACGTTGTTCTTGCAGAGTGTCACAGGCCAGCTTGCTACGAGTTCCCGTTTCTCCCGATCCACGACGGACACCTGGTTCCTGGCTCTGTTATTTACATACATTCTTGAGGTTGATTTCTCCAGAGTCATGGCTTCCAGAGTTTCCCCGTCAATCTTGAGGTCGGCCAGTTTCTTTCCTCCAGTCGTATCCACGACGCTTAGCATAGAGTATGTTTGATGAACGTCACCACCGCCATTGTCAATGTACAGAAACTTTGTTGCCGGATCGTAGCCAATGGAATCGGCATCCTCTAAGAGTTTCACGCTCGATACAAGCTTGTACGTTGTGCCGTCGAAGATCTTCAAGTCGCCCGCATCCCCATCCGTTACGTAAATGCGGTTCAGATCTTCGCGATAGAGCACCGCGTGCGGTTTGCCGATTCCGCCTATCTTATGGAGCAGAGTGCCGGTATTAAGATCAAAGACAACAACAGCGTGGTAGCCCTCCGGAGTAGCAAATAGGCGCCCGCCTTTGAGGTCAATTCCGAAATGGTCGAAGTTCCCTTTCACTTCTGCCGGCAGCTCGTAAGTCTGGAGCAGCTTGATAGGCGCAGTAACTTGGCATTGCGCTTGCTCCACGAATACCCCGAGGATCGCGACTAGGACTAAATACCGTTTCTTCATTTGCTCTCCCTAGATGAAATGCTTCTCATGTCAATCTGATTTTGCCAGCGATGGCTTGATTCATCCTGCCTGGTCCCTGCGATGGACTACCTCGCCGCAGGCTGTGCCCAGACGGTCATTTCCTGCCACGGGCAGCAAGCTTTATCTAAGAATCCTGCGTGGGCCAAGATTCCGCTCTCCCAATCATTGCAAAAGAGAGAGAGCTCCTGGACGACACAGGCTCCGCAAGAGGACAACCCAAGAGAGCATAGTGGATTCATCACGACTCAGACTTAAAACAAGATTAATTTCTGTTTACCTCAAAGGAGATGATTGACCAGATTCTGACTGCGGGTAACCTCATTCAGGAAGAACTTCATTGTCCAGCAGCGTGAAAGACCTATTTATGCGGCTCAAGGAAACGGGGTGGTACGAGAAAATGGACGAGGCCGTTTTCACTAAAGTCTGCAGGGAATTGGAAACACCATCGAAATGAAAGAGTGTTCCTGCATCGAGGAGCAAACAGTTGAGAACCGAGAATAGGAATACTCAATTCCGGTTGGCACTCCACGTGAGTGCACAAATGCGCAGCATTCTGCTCACATACGCGCAGAACCACGGCGAAGTTTCATACAACACGTCCTACTCCTGCGGCGCTCCCCAGGTCGGATTCTCGGCAACCATACGAAAGATCAAGGCGCGAACCTCTTTGCTGACACGCTTCCGTCCTCCTACCTGGCTGACTCTGGAGACCCACGTCCAATACAAACGAAACCCCGCGCGATGCCAGTTCACGACGGTTCTAGGAGTGACCAAGATGAGAGGCTTGGTCCACCCGGACCAGAACGTTCTCAACGCAACCCAGAACAGTTTGTGCGGGGCAGTCAATCGACGGCGAGGTTGTTGTGCGTGCAGAGCCAGCAATTGCCGACGGAGAGCGAGGTTCTCGAGGACGAGGTCCTCCCGGGAATGGAAAGCGCTGACCAACCAGCCGAGGAAATGTCGGAGCGACACGATCGTGGCAAGAATTTAGCGGAAAAATCCGAATGCAGCTTTTCGCCAAGTCATTCATTCTGCAGGTGTACGACGTTTTGGCGGCACAACCCTCAAATATCGCCGGGATTTCGGGGTTCTCGATCAATTCCCGAGTTGCACGGATTGCCTGTTCCCGGTCTCTGGATTCGACGGCTACGCGGCATGGAAACATCTGCTGCGCCAGCAGGCCGACCTCCTGCCCTTGGTCAATGATTGCCTGCCCCGACTCGTCTGGCCGCGCCGCCAGTTCGGGCTCATGCACGATTAAGTACAGGCGCTTGAGACATTGCACTCCGGCAACGAATTTGGATTTTGAGATGAGCATTAGCGACCTTAGAGCGAACTCACTAGAACACGATTAGGACGGTGGTCAGAGGAGCAACACCTTTCCGGTCTCGGCAGTGAAATGAGCAACAGCCCGCGTCTGGCTCCTACCAAAGTAGCAGGCGTTTCACGTTCTAAACGCCGTTGTTTTTTGCTGCAATCTTACCTCCGCCGATCGAATATCAAGGAAGCAAGATTCTACAGCAACGACCGCATTTTCCGATCTCGGTGCATTTTTCAGCGTCAGGATACCCAAGGATACCGATAGCGGGATTTAACTCGTCCCGCGTGGATTCGCATGTCCTGTACAGAATTGCCAGGAGCCACGAGCGTGAGGCCGACGTTGTTCAGTCTCGCCGTTTTTCAGAAATGCTCGCGGAGACCATTCGCAAGCACCAAAGCCGGGCAATCGAAGCTGCTCAAGTGATTGAGGAGCTTATCGGGCTAGCGAAACAGATGCGCGAATCTGCTGAGCGCGGAGAAAAGCTACATCTCACCGATGACGAAGTAGCATTTTATGGCGCCCTGGAGGTGAACGACAGCGCTGTCAAAGTGCTGGGCGACGAAACACTTCGGACCATTGCGCGAGAATTAGTGGAAACAGTGCGGAAAAACACAACGATCGATTGGACAGTTCGAGAAAACATCCGAGCGCATTTGCGGGTGCTCGTAAAGCGTATCCTGCGGAAGTACGGCTACCCACCCGACAAGCAAGAGAAGGCGACTTTAACGGTTCTGGAGCAAGCTGAGGTTCTGTCTGCGAACTGGGCAACTGCGGAAGACATTGATCTCAAAGCACATGTAGCAACTATTTCAGGATGCGCACGTGCAGCTCATCCCACTGCACGTTCGCGAAACGCTTTCTCATGGAGTTCGGCCCAGATGCGGGCACTGGACCGCCACGTCAACAAACGGATGCATGTGCGGCCGTACCCCAGGGTCAGCACGAACAGCCTGGTCCTCCGGTACTTGCCCGTTTGCGGGTCGCGTACCAGAGGGCGCGACTTGGGCTTCTTCCCCTGGCGCGGTGAGGATGATCCCAGCGCCTGGGGCAGCCTGGATCCCTGAAGCTTGCGTACGAAACGCTTTACGGTCTGGTAGTTACCCGGATAACCATGATCGGTGACCAGATCCTGCCAGACGGCCTTGGCATTCCGTCCACGGCTCAGTTTCTCCTCGATGAGGTCACGGTAGGGTTCGCAGGCACTGACCCTGCCCGCGGGGGAGCTTGGCGGTTGCGATAAAAGGCCTACAAAGTCGGGGGTCACTTCGTTGGCCCGTTTTGCCGGCGCCTGCCTGCGCCAGGCACCCGGGTCCGTACCGCAATCCCGACCGCCCTACTAGGTACGCGCCTGCGGTTTCACGCCGTACACCGGTTTCTCGCTCGATCTTTCGTAAAGACCATCCGAGCTTTCCCAGTGCGATGCCTTGTTGTTTCTGTTCTTCGCTCAAGGCATTGCTCATGCCGAGAGAGCCTATAAGGGCTCCCGTCGGAGTCAATGTCCCGAGCCTTCACCCTTGGCCGGTTTTGAAGTGACCCTGACTGGCCGGTTTTGAGTGATCCCTGAGGATATGCTCTCAGTTGCTGAATGAACCTTGCGACTCCAAAGTGGATCAGCGTCGCAATTAGTAGGATGATCCCTAGCAGAATAAGTGTCGCGGCCGCTATCGCTGCACGAATCCAATTCGACAATGAAGATCCACATAAATGTAAGGTACATCAACGAAAGTGTCGCTAACCGGTTTGGCAACGAGGGCGGGGCTGGTTAATAGTCCGCCGCCCTTATGAAACCTCTCGCTCGGCCTGCCGAGTCCCATCCGCTCGCTCTTGCCCCTTCTTATGTCTGAACTGCAAAATTTAGAAGAACTTTCCTTGACAGAAAGCCTCAATCTGTCCTAAAAGCAACGGCAACGGTTGCTAAAGTCGGGTGGCGGGCGAAGGTTGCCGAAGTTCCAGTTATGCTCGGTTTAGCTTTCCGGGCAGTAGGCCGGTTCAGTTTACTTGTATCTTACCGGCGCCTTCCGCCTGCTCTTTATCTGCATCTTCAGTCACGGTGCGCGAAAGGAGCAGTTCATGAAGCGGTTCTCCCTGAAACACAATTTCCTTATTTTCTTGGTTGCTCTCCTTCTAGCCACTACACCTGCATGGTCGCAGGTTGGCACAACGTCCATACGGGGGGTTGTCACAGACAAGACCGGGGCGGTTATCGCCGCTGCCAAAGTGAGCCTGAACAATGTCGGCCAGGCCCTAACTCGAGAGACGAGCACGAGCAGCACAGGTGAATACGAGTTTCTAGCGTTGCCTCCTGGCAGCTATACACTGACTGTGCAGATGACGGGATTCCGCAAATTCGAAAACAAGAATGTTCAGTTGCTCGTCAATTCACCAACGACGGTTAATGTCACATTGGAGGTCGGTGCAACTAATCAGACCGTGGAAGTCTCTGCCCAGGCGGTCACCCTGAATACAACCGACGCATCGCTTGGTATCGCGTTTAACGAGCATCAGGTGAAGGAGCTGCCGATGGACGGGCGCAACGTTCCCGACCTTCTATCATTGCAGGCCGGGGTCGTGTATACGGGCAATCGCGCCGATATCAACACTGACGTAGACACGCGCAGCGGCTCGGTGAACGGGGCACGCAGCGACCAGAGCAATATCACGTTGGATGGCGTGGACGTGAATACATCCGGTGGTTATGCCTTCACTGCGGCGCTGCCAGTCACACTGGACTCGGTACAAGAATTTCGCGTCACGACAACGAACTACAACGCCGATCAAGGGGCGTCGTCGGGCGGGCAGGTATCGCTCGTCACCAAGAGCGGTTCGAATCAGTTTCATGGCTCAGCGTACGAATACAATCGCAATACTTATACGAGCGCGAACGATTATTTCATTAAGCAGTCGCAGCTGCAGGGCGGCGAGCCGAACAAACCTCCCAAGCTGATTCGTAACATCTTCGGTGGCTCGGTGGGTGGACCGTTCGTGAAGAATCGGTTTTTCTTCTTCCTGAATTATGAGGAGGCACGCCAGCGCGAGGAAAACGCCGCGCTACGCATCGTTCCAACAGCCTCCTTGCGTGACGGTGTCATTCTCTATCCGTGCGACGCTTCCAGCGCTTGCCCGGGAGGCAGCGTACAAGGGCTAAGCGGCGCCAGCTACACCGTTCCGGCAGGTTCTGCCGGGCTTTCCCCCACCGATCTAGCGAACATGGACCCCGTCCATCAGGGGCCAAATCCGGCGATGATCGCCTACTTCAATAGTTTTCCGCTGCCAAATGACAACACTCAGGGCGATGGGCTTGGTTACGACTATTCCGGCTTCCGTTTTAAGGGGCCGATCCAGAAGAACTACAGGTATTACATCGCGCGAGCTGATTACAAACTTACTTCCAACGGAAATCACTCGATTTTTTGGCGGGGTGCGCTCTCCAATTTTTCGAGTCTGGGAGTGCCTTCCTATCCTGGAAAAACACCGGAGCACACGATCATAAACTTCAATAAGGGTTTTGCGCTGGGATACTCGGCGATTCTACGTCCTAGCTTGGTCAACAATTTCCGCTGGGGCTTCACTCGTGAAAGCATTGGCGATGTTGGCGACTCCAATGAACAGTGGATTTTCTTCCGGGGATTAAGCCAGCGCATTACACGCACACGTTCCTTCCAACGCCCGTTGCACAACTTTTCGGACGATCTGTCCTGGGTGAGAGGTAACCACACATTTCAGTTTGGCGGAGGGCTGGCTTTTATCCGCAATCCACGCAACTTTACGACCACATCTTTCAGCGATGGCGTAACGAACGCATCCTGGCTGGATAACGCAGCAATTGCAGGCACGGGATCCGCCCTCGATCCCGGTAACGTAAGCGCGGATTTCGGAAATTCCTATGACTTCCCGCTCATCGCCTTGATGGGGATCGTCACGGAAGTGGATGCCTCTTACAACTATTTAAAAGACGGTAGCGTCCTCCCGCAGGGGGCGCCTGTACAACGACACTTCGGAGCCGACAGCTACGAGATGTACGTGCAGGATTCGTGGAAGATCAAGCCGAACCTCACGTTCACCTATGGCCTCCGGTATTCCCTGTTCTCGCCGCCGTGGGAAACCAAGGGTCTGCAGGTCGCTCCGAATTTCAGCCTGGGCCAATGGCTCCTGCAGCGCGGGAGAAACATGGCCCAGGGTATCCCGGCGAACCAGGATAAACTTGTCCAGTTCGACTTGGCTGGTCCGGCAAATGGCGGCAAGAAGGGCTACTACGATTGGGATTATCACAATTTCGGCCCGCGGCTCGCGATTGCGTATTCGCCACGGGTGCATTCGGGTCTCTTCAAGTCGCTCTTTGGCGAAGGAGACAAGACGACGATCCGGGGAGGCTTTTCCATGATCTACGACCGGATTGGAGCAGGACTGCTGAACACCTTCGACCAGAACGGCTCGTTTGGGCTATCTACCGGGTTAACAAATCCAGCAGGCGTCGAAAGCTTAGAGTGCGCACCACGTTTAACGGATGTACATGTAATTCCAACAAATGCTATCAATGATGCAGCAAGTGGTTGCGACGGGCATCAACTCTTCCTTCCCGCACCCCCAGGCACGTTCCCTCAAACATTTCCAAGCACCCTTGACACAGGCGGGTTTGCGATCGCCTGGGGTCTTGACGACACCATTAAGACGCCATACTCCTACGCGATTGACTTCTCAATCGGCCGTGACTTGGGCAAAGGCTTTTCGATGGAGGTTTCCTATGTCGGGAGACTCTCGCACCGGCTGCTAATCCAGGAAGACGTGGCGATGCCTTCGGACCTTGTGGATCCCGCTTCCAAAATCGACTACTTCACTGCAACCACCGAACTGGCCAAGATCTACCGAACGGGACTGGATACACTAAGCTTCAACTCGTCAATGGTGCCGGCGAATGTGGCTCAGTACTGGCAGGACATGATTCAACCGCTTGCTTCGGGTGATCAGTACCGCATCCGCAGGTGCACTCCCGGCAACGCTGTGAACTTTACTTCCGATCCGGTTGTAGCCGCTTATGACCTTTTCTGCGGATTCAACCAAAACGAGACAACCGCGCTTTTTGTCCTGGATCTGCTCGGCATGCGAAGCGCTTCGGGAACTCAGTATTTCCCGAAGGACGGCCCGAACTCCTTCTTTAACCCGCAGTACTCATCACTGTACGCGTGGCGTTCAGCGTCCAACGGGAACTATCACGCTATGCAGGTGAACTTGCGGCATCGAATGGAACACGGCGTTCAGTTTGATTTCAACT
This sequence comes from Acidobacteriota bacterium, assembly GCA_003223215.1. Lineage (GTDB taxonomy): Bacteria > Acidobacteriota > Terriglobia > Acidiferrales > UBA7541 > Acidiferrum. The sequence goes on along the minus strand of QHYH01000141.1, from coordinate 1,496 downwards.
ACACATTTTCGAAGTCAATTGATCTAGCGTCGGACGCGGAACGCATCGGAGCGTGGGGTGGGCTGGGAGGCCAGATCATCAACTCATGGTCGCCGAAGCAACTCCGAGCAGTGTCTGACTATGACGCAACACACCAGTTCAACGCCAACTGGATTGTTGAGCTTCCTTTCGGCAAAGGCAGGCTGCTGGGAAGAAACTCCGGTAGGGGACTGGACGCAATCATCGGTGGCTGGCAGCTTTCGGGTCTCTACCGCTGGACGTCGGCCTTCCCGTTCAACGTGTCAAATGGTTTCCAATGGCCAACGAACTGGCAGCTTGGCGGGCAAGCCATTCGGACGGGCAGCGTGCATACAGGTGTGTTCAAACAGCCGGACGGCAGTGTAAACGTCTTTCAGGAGGGGGCGGGGCCCAGCGGCGCTATCACTCAGTTCCGTTCGCCGTTCCCCGGCGAAGCTGGAGCCCGTAACCAAGTCCGGGGAGATGGCTTCTTCGGAGTAGATCTCGGACTCAGCAAACGGTGGAAGATGCCATGGTCGGAAGGCCATAGTGTGCAGTTCCGATGGGAAGTTTTTAACGTGACCAACGCCACAAAATTTGATTCGCAGTCCATCGCGCCGGAACTGGATATTTCCGGTTCGTTCGGGAACTACGGTGGGTTGCTTACCAACCCGCGCGTGATGCAGTTCGCGTTGCGCTACGAGTTCTAAAGCTAACAACATGATGCTGGGCTAAGCTCGGGTCTTACAAGAACCTGGCCGCCGGGAAAGATGGTTTCCCGGCGGGGACGTTCACGCAACTGGCCGGCTCACCTGTGGCCGTCGGCAAAGGGCCGTATTCCAACACGGTCGCAGACTTCAACGGCAGCGGCCGGCTCGGCTTTGCCACGGCCAATCTCAACGACGGCTCAGTGTCTATCTTCCTCCAGCACTAGCTTAGCTGCTAGTTTCTGTCTTGAAAGGCAAAACAATTGCCGTTTCGCCACGGAAACTAGCTACCCTTCTCATTACAGGTGGGGACCCTACAATTCACAGTCGCTTCGGTGTAGAGTTTGCTCCTATGGAAAGCCACGTGGATGGTCTTGCCCGCGACTTCCTCTACGCCCTGCGCAACCTCCGCAAGAATCGTCGTTTCTCCCTAGTCGCCATCTTCGCCCTGGCTCTGGGCATCGGCGCGACGACGGTCATGTTCAGTGTTATTTATGGTGTTGTTATCGATGGGCTTCCCTACAAGAATTTCGAGCGTTCTGTCGTATTTCGAGTCCAAAATCTCGCAAATGTTGGTGGATGGAAAGGGCGCGATTTTTTCTTGCCGGACGAAACCCGTGCCTTTCGCGAACAAAACCACGCCTAAGCGTCAAAAATCGGTTGGATGAAGTGAAGTTTCGCTGTTTTCCGGTCAAGCGCACTTTGCGGCGTCAAGAATGTAGTCCTCGAAGATCTGGCGGCGAACGAACCGTTTATCTATCGTGCTCAACGAAGCGGTTTCCACCGTCGTGC
>QHYH01000140.1 GCA_003223215.1 Acidobacteriota bacterium | reverse complement strand
TTCCGGAAAGCATTTGGTTTGAAGCCCTCATCCGCTCGCACAGTTGCGGGGGCACCGAATTCAACTACGCTCGTTACCGTTCGCCGAATTCGTTAATGTTTTGCGCGGTGTCTTTTCGGAGCAATTCCATCTTTCAGATTGGTATACTTCTTGAATTCCACCGCGTTCATGAGGAGTTTGCGGTTTGAGACACGCGCACGGAAAAGGCTTTGGAGCAATGAGGAGGCCTTGGCCAGTCCTCGCCTTTTTCCTTGCCGCTATTTTGTTCAGGTCTTTGAGCACGCAGGCGCAAGCGAACTTTGCCCCTCAGCTTGACCAGGCTCACGCGCTGGAAATGAAGGGTGATTATGGAGCGGCAGAGCGTATATATCTGCAAGCCCTTGAGCTTGCTCCCGGGAATCCAGAGGTTCTGAAACGCCTGGGCATCCTGGAACAGACAGAGGTGAAATTTCCCGAATCGATTGCACACTTTAAGCAAGTCCTTGCTCACGACCCACGATACTCCGGGGTGAATTTTTTCCTCGGTGTGTCTTACCTCGGTGAAAACGATTTCAACCAGGCCATCCAGAGCTTTGAAACGGAACTTGCGAGCGAGAACCCGCATCCGCGTTGCCGCTATTATCTGGGCTTGGCGCTTCAGTCCGCGGGCCGTGCAGAAGAGGCGATGTCACAATTTAATCGAGCCGTTGCAGAAAACCCTGATGACGCAGACGCTCTTTATCAGCTGGCTCGCATGTACAAAAATGCCTCGATCCAGGTAATCGACCGGCTCAAATCTCTGGATCCCGATGCTTTTCAGTTGCACGTGCTGATGGGAGAGTTCCATACCGAAGAAGAGCGCTATGCAGAAGCCATTAAGGAATACCAGACAGCGCTTGTTAAGCGCCCAGATGCTACGGGAATTCATTATGCAATTGGAGTTGCCTACTGGGTCCAACACCAGAAGGAGTCGGCAAAAAACGAGTTCCTGCTGGCCTTAAAGGAAAATCCTAACGACTCCTTGACCAATCTCTATTTGGGTGACATCGCGGTAGACGATCATCAATATTCAGAAGCGCTCGGATATTTGCGCGTGGCTGAGAAAGGGCAGCCAACTCTGCCGCAACTGCACGTTTTGCTCGGGAAATGTTACCGCGGTCAGGGCAACTTCCAAAAAGCGAAGCTAGAACTGATAGCAGCCATCGAGGCGGATTCACAAGCGCCTGAGCCCCATTACCTCCTGGCTCAGATTTACCGGGATCTTAAGGAGCCCGAACAAAGCGCGAAAGAGTTTGCAGAGTTTGAAAGGCTTGCAAAGCTGGAAAAGGATAAGTCTGCTCGCAACACGCCACAAAACTGAGTCTTGCCAATTTCAACTAAGTATGGCGGGGATGCGATCCTCATGAATATCTCGTCAAACAGACTAGGACTTTTCGCACTGTTTGCGCGTTGTCTGATTGCGGCGTGCGCCTTGATGGTTGTGGGTTCCATGCGGATGCCGGCGCAAACAGCATCCTCGCACGCGCGCCATCCGTCCGGGTGGGAGGAACACTTTGGCTCTGCGCAGGCGGCCGAAAAAAGCCAGGACTATAGCACCGCGGAGCGAGAGTACAAGGCCGTCCTAGCCCTCAAGCCCGATTTTGCCGAGGTCCACATGAATCTTGGCCTTGTCTATCAGCTTCAGGACCGCATTCCTGAGGCGATGACGGAGTTTCACCGCGCAATCACACTCAAGCCGGCATTGACTGGCGCAAACTTCTTCCTCGGAGTCGACTATTGCAGGAACGGAGACGCACAAAAGGCAATTCCGTACTTGAAGACAGCCGCACTAGCAGAACCAAATCGACCGGACATTTTTTCCTGGCTGGCCACGGCACAGGAGATGTTAGGCGAGATTCATGCCGAAATTGCATCCCTTCAGAAGGCTCTCGAGCTGCAGCCCGATAACGTGGATTCGCTTTACCTCTTGGGTCACGCATTCGAACAACTGGGAAAGCTTCAAGTCACGGCATTGCAAAAGATAGCCCCCGGTTCTGCACGGGCCGAACAATTGTTAGCGGAAAGCTACTCCTCAACGAATGAGTGGCCCACGACTGTCTTGCACTTCCAGAATGCGGTGGCGGCTTCTCCCAACACCCGCGGCGTGCACCTCGAGTTGGGCGAAGTGCTTTTGCGACAAGGCAAGGTGAAGCGGGCCGCCGATGAATTTGAGGAAGAACTGAGGCTCTACCCCTACAGCCTTCGAGCAGTTGTACGTCGCGCGGAAGTGAAACTCATTCAAGGTGACCTGGCGGGATCGCTACAGGATTGGGATCGAGCCCTGAACACCGATGCACGGCAGGCGGAGAGAATTCTTGGGCTCCAGGAAGCTGGTTTAGGAGATGCCGTGTTTGATCAACTTCCGGAGGATGTACGGAAAAACCTGGAGAAAGTTTCTCTGGACTTAGAAAATCGTCACACTCGTGCCGCACATTTTGTACTCGCTTTCCTCGCCGCTCAGAATGGCGATACCGAAAAGGTTGCTGCTGAATTCGCCCAGGCAAATCTCACCGCCACAAATACGGACGGCCAGAGCGTTTGCTTGCCGGATAAGCTCCGCGAAATGCTTGAGAAAGAGCAATATTCCAATGTCAAAACTTGTGCAACTCAAGTCTTGGAGACCGCCTCGCCGGCTGACTTTCGGCTTCAGATAGCCAGCGCATTATTCGAGATAGGGGCTTGCGAAGGCGCCCTCGATGTTCTTTCGAAACTGGAGATACCGGACAGAAATTCCTCCGAAGCAGCCTACTTGCGGGCGCGATGCTACGAGAGGCTGGCCACCGCTGCATATTTGAAGCTATATCAGGTAGATGCCAATTCTTACCGCATGCATCAACTCCTCGGTGACTTGGCTGCCGCCAAGAATGAGGATGGCAATGCCATCGAAGAGTACCGCGCGGCCATTGCTCTGAAGCCTTCACTCCCCAACTTGCATTACAGCCTGGGGCATGTGTTTTGGAAGGATGTCAAGGTGAAAGAGGCTCGTGAGGAATTTGAGATCGAACTGAGAATTAATTCCCGACATCCTGGGGCGCTTAACGAACTCGGTGATACCTACCTTCTCGACCATCAGCCTGAGAAGGCCCTCACCTATCTAACGCAAGCAAGTGCTCTAGAACCCCATAATCCAGACTTCCATCGCGACGTAGGAACAGCTTGGTCCGAACTGCACCAATACGAAAAGGCAGCAGCGGAATTCCGCATCGCTCTCGCGAGTGACCATGATGGCTCCGTTCATTACAAACTCGCCCGCGCCTATCAGGCGATGGGGGAAAAAGAAAAGGCCGCTCGCGAATTTGAAGTGTCCATCGCTTTGAACAGGGAGTCCCACAGCAAGCTCGAAAAGCAAACGGAGCGGCTGGGCCAAATCGAAAAATGGGCTCGTGAGTGAAAAGCACAACTAAGAATGATTGGATACATTGAAGGTATTTTCCTCTGTCTCAGTTCGGACAGACTTAAGGATCAGGGTTGGCTTCGGCGCCTGATGTTTGCCCCCGTTTGCGCCGCTTTATCCGCTTTCATTGTGTCTCTCTGTTTTACCTTAAGTCTGACGCCCGCTTATTCTCAAACTCCCCCCGCTTCCTCAATCTCTCAAGAAGACTCAGTTCTCAAAGGTTTGAACGCTTTGAAACAGCACCGCCTGGACGAAGCGCTTGACGCCTTCACCGCAGCAGAACAGCGCTATCCGACTGATGCAAATGTGCGCAATTTCCGGGGAATTGTTCTCGCCCAACTCGGCAGAAACGAGGAAGCTGCGGCAGAGTACCAAGAAGCGATACGCTTGGAGCCGAAAAACAAGGATGCTTACCGAAATCTGGGATTTCTGCGTTGGACGGAGCGCCGGTACGGCGAAGCTCGAGAAGCTTTGACACGCGCGGTCAGCCTGTTCCCGGATGATTCTTTCGCGCATTACTATCTCGGGCGTGTACAGCTAGACACACAGCAATTCACGGAGGCCCTTCGAGAACTAAAGCTACCTGGCGTGTCATGGCCCGCCGATCCGGACTTCTTGATCCAGGTCGCAACAGGATACGAAGCGATTGGAAAGCGAGCAGACGCGTGCGAACCACTAAATGAATTACTGAAGCTTCCCCTCGATGACACCCAATCCGCGCGTGTCGCCTCCCTTCTTCTGAATGTTCAACAGAATGCAAAAGCCATCGAACTTCTCACAAAGTCAAGCACACGACAGCTCGCCGGCTCGGGATCTTGGGTGCAATTCGACCTTGCTTTGGCTTATCTTCTATCCGGGAGGGCGGAACAGGCCGTCGAGCAAGGCAACTCCCACCTTGAACTGCTGCGCAAAAGCAAGGCGAAGCCTAATGAGATGGCTCCCGCGTGGTCTCTGGTAGGCCTGGCGTATGCCCGGCTTGGACACGGCACCCTCGCAGTTGAAGCGCTACGGCAGGCGGCAACACTGGATCCCCACCGAGAAGAAGGCTGGCTGAATCTGACTCGTGAGTTGATGGAACTGGGCCGCTACGCTGAGGCGATTTCAGCAGCAGAAAAAGGTATTGCGGCAAACCCCAATTCATACGTATTGCAGCTCCGTCTTGGAGCCGCGAGTCTGGCGGCGGGGCAGTACCATGACGCGGAGAGAGTGTTTCGCTCTCTGGCCGACGCTGGTGATCCCCTGCCCACTAGTTACATAGGGCTGGCGCAGGTGTTGCTCCGTGAGGGTCGAGCAGAAGATGCCGTCAGTGAGCTTTCTGCCGCACGAGAGAGAATCGGCTCAAATTTCTTGATCAATTATTTCTTGGGTCTGTCTCTCGATCGCGCAGCAAAGCGCACTGAAGCAATCACTGCCTTCCAAGAAGCGCTGCGCCTGAATCCGGATAGCTCCGAAGCGAACTTAGGCCTCGGAAAAAGCACGTTGGCTGTTGGGCGGATCGGCGAAGCGATTGCCGCACTCAGTGAGGCGGTCCGACTGGCTCCGGGAAATGCCCAGGCGCAGCGGCTGCTCAGTCAAGCATACCGACGGATCGGCGATACAAAGAACGCCGCAAAGTACGCCGAGACATCTGCTGAGACTTCCTCGGTCCCCGAAACGGATCTGCTCGGCGACTTCTTGTTACCTGCTTGGCGCATGCCGGAGCAAAGCAAAAGGGAGTAGCTCTTGGTTTAACCAGCTCACGCCGAAATCGAAGAGAAGTGTGCGGCTCATCCCTCTCAGTGGCCAGGCGAGCGAGACTCTTGCAAGGCTTCGCACGAACAGCGTTCAGCCAGACGAACTCGTCTTTCATAGAGAAGCGGGTCAACCGTTGAATCGACACAATCTCTTGTGGCGTCAGTTGAGGCCGGCGTGCAAAAAAGTTGGGATGCACGGGATCACATGGCATTCACTGTGGCCAGGTGGAGGAAACCGCGAAAACGTGTGATCTTCATTCTCTGTGGTGCGGCGGGTTTAAGAATCGGAGAGGCGCTGGGCATCGAAATCGATAAGCACATCTCCGCCGACTTCTTGACGCTCCACGTCCAACAAAAGGTTCGTCGTGGGTAGATCGAACAGCGGCTCAAGACAGTGAATGCGTATCGTCAGGTCGATCTTCACCCGGCGATTGCCGCACTGCTCAGACAGTTCGTTGGCAACCGCAAAGCTGGACTCCTCTTCTGCACGCGAATTAGGAAGCCGCTTTCGGTTTTGCACGGTGTTCGGGGCTTGTTGTTCCCTTGCTGTTCCCCGATTCGGAACGAAACGGACGGCTCAGTCGATAAAGTCGATGACGGCCCCTTCGCGCCGGTCCAGGAACCCGGCGAAATGGCCAAAGTTTGGCGATGTCACGTTGTTGTACACCGCGTTAAAATTGCCGTGATTCGTCACGTTCAGCGAGTAGAAACCAAGCCGCACGTGATGCCCCTTGCCCTTCCCATGCTCCGAGCCAAGAAAAGGAATTCGGAACTGGCGATAGACTTTCACATCTAGTGTGAAAAATGAAGCAAAGCGCTGCCCGTTTGGCGTCCCCACATAATTTTGCAGCGTATCGATATTGGAGTAGGTATAGCCGGAGTGTAGATCTGCGATGGGACTGAACTTGAGGTTTTTCGGCAGAGAAAAAATCCCCCAGGTCACAACCCGGTTGGGCACATCGTAAGGCAGGATGCCATACACATTTGGCCGAATGACCGGCTGTTCGAAAGGAATGAGCACAGCAGAAAGATTATTCAAATCTCCGCGTGTACGGCTCCGGATGTAGGAGACATTTATCTCATCGGTTCGATGAAAGATGAAACGCGCGGTACCTTCCAGCTCGCGATAATGCGAAGAGCCCATGTTCGTAAGAGCCAAAAAGGATTGCCCACCGGCCGCAGCGGTGAACGGATTCACTGCAAAGAGGTACGTCGTGTGGCTATCGATGTAACCGACGCGCAAAAGCCAGTTTTTCCGCAACTCTTGTTCCATCGCGACATTCCATGTGAGGTTGCGTGGTGTCGTGTTCAGCTGGCTTGGCAAACTGCTGGCTGTCAGAGGGTTCGATCCGCCAACATAGACATTGGTGTAGGTCACGGGGAGCCCACTCTGCAAGCCCGCTGTATCGAACGGCGTAATCACTTGAGTCGGGTTGGCTGCGAAGTCTCCGGCAAGAAGCGGCAGCAAACTGTAGAACAAGCCAACGCCCGTCCGAATTACGGTCTTGCCCTCATTGCCTGGGGAATAAGCCACACCGGCGCGCGGAGCCACCGCCGCGGACCAGCCATTTGTTTCGCTCGACAAACGGGTCCCCAGATCTAGGGCCCAGTGGGAGTCCAGAACCCAATGATCCTGGACGAACTCGGCCACTGCCGAGTCCGACGCGTTCTGCATGGTCCCTGGAAGAAACGTAATCTCCTCCGCCAGAGTCCCGTCCCGACGAAGTATCTGCACTGGATGCGAACTGCTGACTCCTACGTATGACCGATGATCGATATCCCCGCCCGCGCGGAGCTCGTGGTGGCCGAGCCAATGTTTCTCTACGAATTGGTACGCGGAGACCACTTGAAGTTCCTTGCCCCTGCGTGACCATTGATTGAAAAAATCCCCGCCCCATCCTTCCGGTGTGATTAGCATGTCCGCAGGCCCCTGACCATGCGCATTGCTGTCAAACCGTGTGTACTGCGCAACGGTGCTGAAGATTGCGCCGGAGCTAAACTGGTACCGATCCGTTAGACCCACCGTCACGCCCTTTTGGTTCAGGTCGTTCGAAGCAGGCTGAGGAACGAGAGCATTGATATCCGCATGCTGGACCCGCAGCGGGTATGCGTTCACCGTTAGGGTTACCACGTGTGTCTTGGACAGGATCGCTTCGAGCGTCGAAAATGTGCTAAACCCCTGCTTCTTGCTGATGTCAAAAGGCCAGGGTAAGCCTCGCACCGTTCGCTTTTTCATGTCGTACTGGAAAATCTCCGAAAAGAGCAGTTTGTGTTTGAGCAGTGGTGCGCTGAAGTCGAACCCCGGGGTCGCCTCCTGGAGTCCGATCATGCTCCCGTTCTTCCCGAGTACCGAAGGAATAAAACTCTTTAGTCTGTAGCTCCACCCATCGTCCGGTGGTTTGGTTTCAAGCTGAGTTAACCCGCCGGAAAAGCTTCCCAGGCCAGCGTTATAAGGTGTCTTGTAAACGGCGAAGGATTGTACGGCATCGGTTGGCACAGGCACCGCGAAGCTCCCGGTCACTGGATCGGTGGTCCTGGCGGAATTGACGAGCAATAAGCTCTGATTCTCGTCCGCGCCTTTGAAGTTCAACTTTCCATCCTGCGTTTTCACCACTCCGGGGGTCACCGGAAGGACTTCTCGGATCTTTTCCTGCGCCGTTGGAAGCGAAATCAACTGACGCTGCGTAAGTTCCACGCTCGGGGCCGTTATGTCCTCGGTCGCGATGGACTGAGTCTCTTCGCTGACCTCAACCCTTTCCGTGACGGTCTGGAGTTCGACCCGGATGTCCACGACGGCCGCCTCTCCGGCATGGAGGCTAAGGAACTTGGTAAAGGGCTTGAATCCCGGTTGACTTATGGAAATCGTATAGGTTCCAGGCTTCAGGTTCTTGAACTCGTAGTGCCCGGCATCATCCGTGTCGGCGATCAGAGGGCTGCCGTCGGGAGGCTCCTTGGTCAGCCTTAGGGAAATCCCTGCTAGCCCGCTCGAGGGGTCGTCCTGCGTCGTGGTGAGGGTCCCGTGGATAGATCCCAGAGGCACCTTCTCGCTGTCGGACTTGGTTGCCTGCCCATGGGCCGGGAACGTTGCGAGCATGAACACAGACGCGGCCGCCACTTGCCACAAGAAGATGTTCAAAGGCGCGATTTGGCGAACTACTGATCGGACTAAAGTCATGTGCTTGTCTAGCCAAAAGGCTAATTCCCAATTGTCTCGTGAGTAGTGCCATCCGATTCACTACTATCGCAGGCGCCCTTGTCCAGCCAGTGAACATGCCCGTCTTCGCCAATTTCAATCCCTGAGTGAGGTGGCCCAGCAAGATTGGGGTGCGGGTCTCTGGCGAATCCAGAGGCTGTCTTTCATGTGGCCCAGGAAAGTCAGCCAGGAAGGATCATCGGAGTTCTGCCCGCCCGGCAGTGCTGGGCGAGAATCCTTCGAACCACGTCTTTGTCGATTTGGATGTGGAACGCCAAGAACTATTTTCGAGAACGCCACGTCCGATATGCCGCCAATTGAAAAAGTGTCATCAATTTAGTGCTCGGAGTACAATACATAGCCATCGAGTAGACGAAACTCTTCCGAATGCTCGTTATGCTTTCCGCTCTCTTCACCGCGTGGGCTATAACACTCGCATCTAGCGAGTTGTTTATGGTAATCGTCAGGAGCCGAGAAATTGGCATACTCGTCAAAAAGCAGAACCGACCATGGACAGAGCCAAGTCTCTCGGGGTCTGCTCCGTTCACTTGGTTTGGAATTGAGTGCGAGTTCTCAGCGCCGTAAAGCCCGTCGGGCTGGATATCGTCATGAACAAACCTAATCGCAGCAAATATTACGACTCGAACCACAATTCTTCCCTTCTCAATCTTCCAGTGATGCGTGCCGCTTACTCGGACCGCACTGCCTGGCTCATGGCGCGCTGTTCCGAATTGGCATATGTCGAGTTTGAAGCTGGCCAGGAGCAGCAGCTCCGAGATTCTCTCAAGGAACTGGGCCTCGAGTTCGTGCGCGGATTCAGTCGCGACGCCACGTGCGCCTGTCTCGCTCGCAATGACCGCTTCGCTGTCCTGGCTTTCCGCGGGACCACGCAGGACTACCGCAATATCCTCACCGATATGGACATTCGCTTTTACCGCGATAAATCCGGCGCGAGAATCTCCGATGGATTCAGCAAAGCCTACGCTCTCGTGCAAGACGATATCGCCGCAGCCGTCGGCGCGCTCGCCGTCTCCCTGCCGCTCTACATAACCGGTCACAGCCTTGGCGGCGCTCTTGCCGTCATTGCCTCCACTCGCATTCAACCGTCGGACCGCATCGCCGCTTGCTATACCTACGGCTGCCCTCGCGTCGGCACCGGTGAATTTGCTAGCCAGCTCTGGAAAGTCCCTGTCTATCGACAGGTCCATTCCTCGGACATTGTGCCCCGCGTGCCTTTTGGGTTTGGCTACCGGCAGGCCGGCGACTTGCGCTACATCGAGCGTTCAGGAGCCTTGATCGAGGATCCCAACTCCATCGGTCTGTTCTTTTCTTTTGTCTTGAGCCTTGTCACCAACTTCAAAAGGGTGTTTGAAAATCATCGTATCGCCGGCTACGTCGCAAGTCTCCAGGACTGGGCGCTCTATCGCCTCAAGCTGGATAAAGACATGCAGGCCGCGTATGCCGCGGCTCACGGGTCCGCTCCCGCCAAGACGCTTTCCTCCTCCGGCAGCGTTGCGCACTGATTCATCGCATTTTACGTGGATTCCTGCCGCGGGGCCGCGCACGGCGTCTTCCCACGGAGTGCCTGAAGGAACTAGCTGGAGATTTACCCATACGCATTTCTTCATCTTTTCGGCGTCCAGAATTTCGCCCCATCTAGCTTTTCCAGTTCATACGAGATGCGTCACTGCGAAAACTCTGGAGGAGACTAAAGTTCGGTCGGCCTGTGGGTGGCGAATTGTCACGGGCCAATTTACTGGTAATCAGACTGTGAAAGTGAACTGGGTCTCATATTCGGAACGCATTCGGTTGCAGTGACACGGTCAGATCCGCGAAGGACGTTGCGATGCAAGAACACCGAATGATTTCTTGGAGGTTTTACCGAGGTCGACCGGATGCCGCAGCGAAGCCGCGAGTCTTTGGAGAATCATGCAGCGATGGGTGTCTGATATAAGGATCGACAATGAGGTTGCCATCGAAACGAGCGGAGATTGGCGACTGGTGGGGCCACAGCCGTATCCGGCGTTCGCCCTTGCCGTGCCGTATGCCTGCGATGGTTGTTGAAGTAGGTCCTGAAATCAAGCAGCTTGTTTTCGAGATCTGCCGTCGTCCAGAAGTCATCATTCGCGTGTGCGCGGCGCTTAGTATCCGGCGGTGATGTAGTTGACGAACTCAGGATTGTCGTGAAAAAGCAAAGGGAAAGAGCTTTCTGAGAAGTAGATCCACGCATGGATGTCCCACTTATCAGTGTCGCGAAAACCGCGTTCCCAGAGGGCTGCATGGAAAACCTCATGCTCGAGAGCCCGGACATTCTCGAAGCGGTCGTTGCTCCACGCGAGGGAAATTGTCTTTCTTTCGTAGTCAGTCACACCCTCGCCATGGGAGTCCCCAAACGCTGTCGTCGCTCCGTGATACAAAACGCTATAGGTCACGCAAGGGCGGTCTTTGATTCCGCATATCAGAATAGAGCGAGGAGGTGGGGTATAGGTCCTCGGTGCCTTGCTCATAGGTCGTCCATAATGATAAGAGCCGAGAACCAAGAGGACAGCAGCCATCGATGCGAAACCAAGGGACTTCTTCATCGGAAACGACCCACACTGTGTTATTAGAATCAAGAATAATCGGGCTTGGAGCTGTTAGATTTGACAGAGAGCAACCTCCTAAAGGAAAACACAGTAATTAGATGGCCTACCAAGTCCTTTGAGGCACTTGCCCGCCTAGCTCGACTGGCCACCTTCACGAAATCCCCTTTTTATTTGCCGGCCTGGTAAGTTCGGCGAACCAGACATCAAGTCCGTACTAAAACTATGTGAAACTTCGCGACTTCAGCCGTCGTCCAATTGCTCACCCTCGCCCGTGGGTTGAGTCAAAATAGACAACCTACCCCCGGGAGGTTCCAAATGCTGGCACGTAGCCTCTGCAAAACGCTTTTTGTGTTCCTAGTCCCTGCTTTCGCCGCCGCAGGGCAGCAGGCGCCTGCGCCGCGCGTCGTGGACCTAACAGCTCCCGACGGGTTGAAGCTCAAGGGGACATTTTCGGCCACGGCTGCGTCGGGCCCCGGCGTGCTTCTGCTGCACCAGTGCAATCGTCAGCGCAAGGTGTGGGACGATCTTGCGAGGCGCATGACGGCGGCCGGTATGAACGTAATGACGGTGGACCTGCGCGGCTACGGCGATTCGGAAGGCACGCCCATCGACAAGCTCGCGCCGGAAGAGATCAACGTGGTGTTCAACGAGAAGATGCCACTGGACGTTGAAACCGCTTACAAATTTCTGGTCGCGCAACCAACGGTCTCTGCAGGCATTCTCGTCGTGGGCGGGGCCAGCTGCGGCGTCAACCAATCCGTGCATCTGGCGATGAAGCACCCCGAAATCAAGGCGCTGGTACTGCTCTCGGAAATCACCGACATTGACGGACGCAATTTTCTGCGCGCGCATCCGTCGCTGCCACTCTTCCTCGCCACCGCCGACGACGACGCCGATCCCGGCGTCTCCGATCTGATGCAATGGCTTTCCACGTTTTCGACTAATCCGCACACGAGATTTGTGCGCTACAAGACCGGCGGGCACGGCGTGGAGATCTTCGCCGTGCACCCGGAGCTTCCGGCGACGATTGTGGATTGGGTCACGGTCGCAGTGCGTTCGCCCAAGGCCGCCCCGGCGAAAGGTTCGCCGAACGCCTCGCCGGAGACCCAATTTCTCGACGCGCTCGAGCAGCCCGGCGCCGCGGCCAACGCCGCGCAGCTCTACGCCGAAGCCTCTGGCAAAAATCCGATTGGCGCTGTGGTTCCCGAGGTGGTCCTCAACCGCATCGGCTATGAGCATCTTCAGAACGGCGACAAAAAAGGCGCGATCGCCTTTCTCAGGCTCAACGCCAGTCTGTACCCCAATTCACCTAATGTTTACGACAGCCTCGGCGACGCGTACCTTGCCGACGGGCAGAACGACTTGGCGCGGCGGAATGCGCAGAAGGCCATTGAGCTGTTGGCGCACGACACCACCGATCCGGAAGATCGACGCAAGGCGATCCGCGAGAGCGCGGAGCAGAAGCTGAAGCAGCTCAGCCAGCCGCGTTAAAAGCGAAGCTGGCACCTTCCGGACCTGCAGTAAGGGGAAACTAGGCCACAACGCGTGCGATAACTCTGGTAAGTTCCCTGCCAAAATCGAACTTCAGCGGTTACCCGGCTAATCGGGACGTTGGCTGACTGTCAGATCTGGACCGACACTTTGGCTCTTCTCTTCGCGTCTTTTGCATGTCAGGGCTATCTGAGATACTTCGACAAGAACTCCTGCAGGTCCCCTTCCCAAATCTTCCAACCTTCCTTTCCAAAAATCATGTGCCCGGGCGGAACCCCTCCGGCATCCCGGGGCGCGAAGGCTGGGTACACAATGAGCTTCGCGGTCGCCCCGTGCTCTTCCGCTTCATGCACCACAGTTTTCACGGACTCGGTCGTGCGATCGTTCTTCGCAACCATTCCTTGCAGCGGAATTCGAATCTTCGCCGCTGCTTCTTTCAGTGCTTGCTGCATCGCATGACTTTGGTCCCATGTGAGCGCCCCGCCTGCCTGATCCACTACCACGCGAAACGCCGAAGACCGGCTCGCCGCAAGCACGCTGACAATCCCCCCGATCGACCAGCCCATCACAGCCACGCGCTTCGTGTCCGCGTATGGCAGCGCCTTGAGGAACTCCACCACCGCCAGCACATCGTCGGTTTCTTCTTGCACACGCGCCACGAATCGTGGCCCACGATCTTCTCCGATCGCTTCGCCAAAGGTCGGGCCATCCGCCTTACCGTAGCCGCGCCGCTCCGGCACTATCACGACGTAACCCCTGTGCGTCAGCATCTCCCCCACATAAACAAACGGCCGCTCTTCTCGTTCGTGCCCCCCTGGCGACCCGTGGTTGTAAATCACCACTGGAAACGGTCCCGTGCCCTCCGGCTTGTAAACGTACGCCTCAATCTTGAATTTTCCGCTCGGATAAAACGTCGTCTCGTAGCTCCGCGGCTGTCCGTTTGTCTGCCCGCCCGCGACGAAGACGCCGCAAACAATTACCCGAGCCGCAAATCTTGAAAGCCGCAGTACGAACACCCGCATGATTGATCCCTTCCTGTCAACGTCCACCGACAAACCTGAGACGATATCACGAATGGAAATCACACGAATGCGTACTAGACGCCCCGGCAAGCGCTTACCTTCAAATCATTCCAGAGCCTCCGTAAACTTGATCGTCGAACCCGGATTGTACATGCTCTTGAGGTTTCAGAAAGCAGCCGTGGGAGGAAATTATGAGACCCGAAACCAAGCTTTTCAATGCGTTTGGATTTTTGACCACACGGGGTTTTGGCTAGCGGAGCTCGTTGGCACTGCGCCTCACTATACGGTAAAAGCCGCGGTGCGGATTCTGTTCGTCACCTCATTGAGACTTCCCGAAGAAACCGCAGGGCTTCGCCCTGCGCTACGGGTCATTACTGCCGGCGCTGTGATTTGCGCTGGTTCGCAGGCGGCGGATCGTCCGGGTCATCGCCCGAGTTCACACTTGAAAATGCCGAGCGCAACACGTCATTGGCGAAGAAATTTTTTCCGTCCATCGGCACCATCATGATCTGCAACTTGTCCGAGAGCCGCTCGGCAATGATCTTCTGAATGAGCATGGGGTTTTGCTTCAGCACGGCTGCCTCGTACTTCATGCGTTCGGCATCGGCCGCAGACGTCACGCGAATGCGGTTTGCTTCCGCGTCAGCAAGATTCTTTTGTCGCTCGACTTCCGCTTTACTGTCGATGATTTTGGCTTGCGCGGCCGCTTCGGCATTTTCAATGGTCGCTTCCTTGCGGGCCTGCGCCTCAAGCTTGGTCTGCTCGATCTGCTTCTGTTTCAACGGCAGCGTGTACTGCATGGCGTCCGATTCCGCTTTGGCTTGCAAGACACGCACCTGCGCTTGAGCTTCGGCCTGCTTGACGTCGCGTGACTTCTGCGCTTCAGCTTCCAGCTCCGCGATTTTTACCTGTTTCTCCTTGATTTCCTGTTCCGTGCCAAGACGCTCGTTCTCTTGTTCCTTCAGCAACAGTCCTTCCAACCCTTTGGCATATTCCTCAGGGAGTTGGAGGTCGCGAAGAAGCACATCGCGAACCAGGATGCCGTCACTTGCGAGCCGCGAGGTGATGGCTTCGGCCGCTTTGGTGCGCAGCTCTTCGCGCTTGGTGGCGAAGATTTCCCGGGTCATGTAATTCGGAGCAAGTTGGCGATAGATGCTAGAAACAACCGGAGCGACCACTTGTTCACCCACGGCTTGCGGCAAATTCGTGTGGATGGAATCCAGGCGCTTGGGATCCAGACGATACCGCACGGAAACGGCCAACCCGATGTTCAACCCTTCGCGTGCCTGCACGTTCAGGACGTCACCCTTGAGCTTGGGATTTTCGGAGGCCAGAGTAGTGTAAACCTGTTCGCGCGTATCGTAGATTGCGACGGAATCGACCAGGGGCGTAATCAGGTGCACGCCGGGGTACAGCGTACCGGGCCGCGCCCCCGAAATCTGGCTGATGCGGACGCCTGCCGCTCCATCGGGAATCACCACGATCGTCTCGGTAATAAGGATCGCCAGTGCCCCCGCGGCTGCAAGCTGCAGCGCCAGCCGCGCTCGCGCTGGCCGAAAAAGGCGGCCAGCCAGCGGCCCCACCTCCGCGGCCGCGTCTCCACCTCCTCTGCCGCCCAGCAATCGGCGAAGCTGCGTAGCGAGGAAGACGTCATATGCAACCAAGGCCCCGGCACTACCAAAGAGACCCACTCCCAGAACCATCAAGAGGTATTTCAAAGCTAGCATCGAGTTACTCCCTTCCGTTTCATTCCCGGCGTTCTTAATGCACTGCGGCGGAGTGGTGACCGGCTTCGCCGCCGCTTGCTGTGGGCCGGGGAATCTGCGAGCACAGGCTTGGGTTATTCCGTGCCCGTGCTCCAAGCACGTTCTAGCGATTGGCGGCGTAGGCGCGCGCCAGCTGCGCCGTGCCGCGCGCGAGGTCCGTGCGCGGAGCAAGATCGCGGGCGGTGGCGGGCTGCATTAGCAGGAAGGCGATGCGAAGGGAAACCCAAGAAAAAACGGCTGCCACGGCGACGGCAAATACCGTGGCGGTGGCAAGTTCAATGAAATTCAGCATGGCGATCATGGCGTGCCTCCTGTGTGACGCGGAGGGAAAAGGCACATCCAAGGCCACCAACCTATCTCATTGAAAATAAGCTGGTTAACTCAGGGAAGCCTGGAGAAACCGTGTCCAGGAGGACACGTTGTGGTCGGGAAAGCCCGAGATTAGAGGAGAAGTCGCAAGCCAATCAAAGCAAGGCCAACAGACTCTCAAAAACTTTGGAAGTGGGCATGGCACGAAGCTCATCGGGACTACCGGCCAGCTTCAGGGCGGTCTCAGCTGAAATGCGACCCAAATTGCCGGTAGCTTTCGAATTGCGATTCATCAAACCATTGGTTTGCCGTGGATTGGTGCGGGAAAACAGGGTGAAGCGTGCGGTAATTCTGGACGTCGGCGGGATCGCGGCCATCCTGCCATGCGTTCAGGCCTGTACGCCCCTCGGCCGGCAGAATTCACTCCTATGAAAATAGCCGCGTATCTCATTGAAAAGATTGGCTCAACAGTGAGCGGCTATTTTCATCCTTCGTTGTGGCTCTCCGAGAGCCATGGGTTACTCGTAGTGCAACGCCACGATGGGATCCACATGCGTGGCGCGACGGGCGGGAATCCAGCAAGCCGCAAGGGCCATGGCCATCAGCAATGCAGCAACTCCGGCTATCGTTCCCGGATCATGCGTGCCCACTCCAAACAGCAATCCTCGAATCAACGGCGTCAGCGCCAGTGTGCCGGCTACACCAAGCGCCACGCCGATGCTCGAAATCGCGAATCCAAAACGGAACACCAGCGACCATACATCTCGTTGTTCGGCACCGAGCGCCATGCGAATCCCGAATTCGCGCGTGCGCAGGCTCACGGCGTGCGCCACCACACCATAAATCCCAATGGCCGCAAGAAACGAAGCGATGGCCGCAAAAATCGTCACCAGCACAGCGCCAAAATGCTGGCGTGCAACCGAGTCTCCGAGCGCCTGGTCCATCGTGGCAACGTCGGAGAGCGGCAAATCGGAATCCATTCGATGAACGATGTCGCGGATTGGCGCTACTTTTGCAAAAGGATCGCCATCCGTACGCACCGCAAGCATCATGCTCGAAAAAGGAAGCTCGGCATGCGGCCAGTAGCTCATGGCCACCGGAGTCGTGTCCAACCCCTGCCGTTTTACGTCGCCAACGACGCCGATGATCTCTGAAAAATCGTTCTTGTCTTTCATATCAATGCGGATCTTGTGTCCGAGAGGATCTTCGCCGGGGAAATACTGCCGCGCCAGGGAATCGCTGACGATTACCACGTGAGACTCTATGGTTTCTTCCCGGTCGGAAAATGTCCGCCCTCGGAGCACCGGAATTCGCATCGTTCGGAAATAGTCGGAACCCACAAGCTGCACGTCGGTGAGGCGTTCCTGGCCGCGGGCGCGGGCCGGCTTTCCGGCAATGTCGAAGTCAGTTCCAGGCGTCATGCCGGTCAGCGGAAATGAATTGTCAATCGTTGCGGCCCGAACCCCCGGTAGCGTCCGAACCTGCTCCAAGAGCTGTTGAAAAAAATCGATGTACTGGTTCGGCTTTGCGTATTTGACTGAAGGAAGGCTGATTCTCAGGGTCAGCAGATTCCGCGGGTTGAACCCCGGATCCACAGAGGAAAGCATTACGAAGCTTCGCATGAGTAGCCCCGCGCCCGCCAGCAGCACCAGCGACAAGGTGATTTGGGCGACGGCGAGCGCATTCCGAATGTGGTGCCCCCGAACTCCCGTTTGCGCCTGCCCTGCCTCGCGCAGCGCATCGCTTATACCAATGCGAGCCGTGTCCCATGCGGGGGCCAATCCAAACGTCAGGCCCGTCAGTAAAGAAACGGCGGTTGTGAAAACTACCATGCGCCAGTCGAGGTGGATCGGGCTCATGTGGAGCGTCTTGGGAATCAGCAGCACCATCGCAGAGAGCGTCCACTGGGCTCCAAGAATCCCGAGCGTACCTCCCAAAATCGCAAGCACCAGGCTTTCTGTCAGCGATTGCCGCACAATCCGCCAACGGCTGGCGCCAAGTGCGGCCCGCACGGCCATCTCGCGGTCACGGCTGGAAGCGCGAGAAAGAAGCAGGTTTGACACGTTTGCGCAGGTAATCAGAAGCACGAAACCGACCGCCCCAAGCAAGACCGCCAGAGTCGGCCGGATTGCACTCGAGAGATCCTCGCGAACCGGCACCAAGTTCACTCCCCATCCCGTTTCGAAATCTGGATACACCTTTGTGAAACTTGCGACCAGACCGTTCATTTCGGTTTGCGCTTGCGTTAGACTCACTCCCGGTTTAAGTCTCCCTATTGCACTCATCCAGCGGCCGCGCGGAGCCCAGTCCTCGTCTCTCCACCCATAGGGCCACCAGAGTTGCGCCACTTTCTCCGTCAGCGAGCCTTGCGAAGCGAAGAGCGTTACTCCAGGCGGCATTACGCCCACGACAAGAAAACTCTCCCCATCGAGCCTGATGAGCTTTCCTATGGCGGCGCGGTCCCCGCCGAACCGCCGCTGCCACAACCCGTAGCTCAGCAGAACTTGATGGTTGTGACCGCGGCGCCCTTCATCACTCGAAAAATCCCGGCCCAACATGGGCGAGATACCCAGCAGGGAAAACAAATTCGTTGAAATGCCCTGCGATGGGATCTCTTCTGGCTCTCCCTCTCTGGTGAGTGTCGAGGTGTCGTCGAAGAATGTGGCCATCTGCTCGAACGCCGTGCTGTGTTTCTGCCAGTAGAGGAAATTGGCCGGTGAAACCACGTTGTGATCGCGCCCCTCGTTAGCCTTGGTCTCCCAGATCAGCACCAAGCGCTGTTCCTGGCGATACGGAAGCGCCTTCAGCAACACTGAGTAGACAACGCTGAACACCGCGCTATTCGCGCCGATGCCCAAAGCCAAAGTGAGGATGGCAACCGTGGAGAACGCAGTGCTTTTGCGAAGCATCCGCAGGGCGTAACGAAGGTCCTGGGCCAAGGATTCGAGCGATACGAAGGTCCACATTTCGTGGCTCCTTTGTTTGGTCCAAGACACATTGCCGAACTGGCGCCTCGCGGCATATCGTGCCTCATTCGCCTCCATCCCCGTTTCGAGGTTCCTCTGCTCGCGCTTCGCCAAGTGAAACGCCAGTTCATCTTCGAGGTCGCGATCCAACTGCCTCCTTTTGAAGAGCCCTTTCAGGCGCAGCCAGGTTTTGTTCGCCCACTCAGAGAACATGGCCACCTCCTAGGCTGTCTGCAAAATGCGCGCGACTGCTCCGGACATGCGCCGCCAATACTCGGTCTCTTGGGCTAACTGCTTTAGTCCCGCTGCTGTAAGGGCGTAGTACTTGGCACGGCGGTTGTTGTCCGAGAGACCCCATTCCGAAGACAGCAAGCCGCGCAGTTCCAAGCGATGCAGGGCGGGGTAGAGCGCACCCTCCTCCACGCGCAGCACGTCCTCGGAAGTTTGGTGAATCCACTCGGCCACGCCGTAACCATGCATCGACCCCCGAGCCAGCGATTTCAGAATCAAGAGGTCCAGAGTTCCCTGGAGCAGGTCTCCAGGGCTTTTCTGCTTATCCTTCATGGAGGTTCCTTACCCTTATCCATAAGACGTTTAGGGGAAGGAAATGTTAGCGCCTGGCGCCCCCCTCGGTGCGGGCGGCATGGGGGAGGTGTATCGCCCGCTCCAATCGAGTCGGAAACCCTTGCAGTGCCAGGCGATGACGGTTTCGGGCTTGAGGATGAGCAGTGCCGACCGCCAATCGTTTCACCGCCGGGAGAGCCAAACCCAGAGGACGCGATCGGTCCAGGCGAGGCGAGGCTTGTGGCCACAGCATTGGCGCGGAAAGGCGACACGTCGTTGCTTTGCAAATGCAATGATTTCAACACGTACGGAATTTTTGGTAGGGACAGTTGTTTTTCCGATCTAGCGAGCACTGCGGAAGAAGCAAGTCATTTGAAGCAGCGCACTTTGCTGGGGAGCGCCTCGTTACGTGCAAGGATGTCCGACTTGTGATCACTAGGAAGGTTGGTCAGAACTCCCCCCGGACAGGAATTGAGACGAGCATGTTCGTCGACCGCATAGCGTTTTAGCAAACCGTCGCCTTCAAATTTCACTCTGGTCCGGGTTTCACGACGTTGTACGCTAATCTTGAATCGCGAACGCCATAATGTTCGGCCCCGCAGCCACGGCGATGAATTGTTTGCCATCGAACATGTAGGTCATAGGCGACGCTTTCCAGGTCTGATTGGTTTGAAACCTCCACAGTGGGTGGCCGTGCGCCGCATCCGCCGCGATCAGGCTTCCGCCCTCCTCGCCAAAAATCACCAGGCCGCTGGCAGTGGTGAGCGTGCCGCCCCACGAGTTGGCGGGTCCTGGCTCCGGCAGCGTCCAAGCAATGTCGCCCGTAAAGATATTTATCGCTTTCAGAATCCGCTGCGGCGCGGGGTCCGGTGTAGTACGCTGCGACCCGCCCAAGTAAGCCTTCCCTGGCTCCCAATCTCCCGAATCGCTCTTTGTGTAGAGGCTGCATTTTTCAAAAGTCTGGACATAATAGAGGCTGGTTGCGGGATTAAACGAGGGGGAGAACCAATTCGTCGCCCCATCCTGAGATGGGCACACTTTCGTGCCCGCGGGGGTGGGTTCCTGGCCAGGAAGCTTGATGGGTCGCCCGTCGGGTCCGATCCCGCTTGACCAGGTCAGATACTTGACAAACTGTTTGGCCAGAAGGAGGGTGCCGTCGCGGCGATCGAACACGTAGAAGAATCCGTTGCGATCGGCATGCAGCATCAGCTTACGAGGCTGGCCCTGCCATTCGGCATCCACCAACACTGGCGTTTCCGTGGCATCCCAATCCCACAAATCGTGTGGTGTGAATTGATAGTACCACTTCAGTCTCCCGGTCTTGCCTTCTAGCGCCAGAATGCAGTCGGAATAGAGATTGTCCCCCTTGCGAAGATCTCCGTTATACTCCCTGCTGGGATTGCCAGTGGGCCAATAGACTATGTCAGGCTCGGGGTCGTAACTCCCGGTAAACCAGGTCGGAGCGCCGCCATGCTCGATATCCTTCCCTTGCCACGTCTCTGATCCTGGTTCTCCTGGCCTCGGGACGGTTGAAAATCGCCAGATCTCCCTGCCAGTCTTCTGATCGTGAGCTGCGACGAATCCGTTCGCGCCGTGCTCGCCCCCACCGACGCCCGAGATGACCAAGTCCCTCGCCGGAAGAGGCGCCGACGTTGCAAAGTAGTTTTTGCGCGAGTCCGCGAGCTCCGAATCCCACAGCAATTCGCCGGTGAAACGGTTGAGCGCAATGATGTGCGCATTGTTGGTTTCCATGAAGACACGGTCGCCCGCCACGGCAACGCCACGGTTCGCACCGCCGCCTACAGACATTGTCCCTGTGCGCCGCCGTTTGTAATGCCAGATCTCCCGGCCACTTCCGGCATCGAGCGCGAAGCACTCATTCGGGCCAGTGACGTACATCATTCCGCCGACGACGACAGGTGTGACCTCGAGGGGGCCTGCACCGGGAAGCGTGAACATCCACGTCATCGCTAGATGTGCAATGTTGTCCTGACTGATTTGCGTAAGTTTGGTGTAGCGGTTCCCGCCGGGCTCGCCGTTGTAAGTAGGCCAGTCCGTGTCGGAGGTCACTTCGCGAAAGCGGCTCCCGGCACGGCGCAGCAAGAGTACGCGGTGGTCAGCGGTGCGCAACTGCAGGTCGTAAAAACCCTCGCCGAGGACGTGTCCTTCGATGGTCTTGCCTTCCGTGGTCTGAATCTGCAGCTTCTTACCGCCCGTCGG
The DNA here is from genome assembly GCA_003223215.1 of Acidobacteriota bacterium. Taxonomy (GTDB): domain Bacteria; phylum Acidobacteriota; class Terriglobia; order Acidiferrales; family UBA7541; genus Acidiferrum. The sequence continues at coordinate 15,375 of QHYH01000140.1, read as the reverse complement.
ACTGGCTGCGGCGCGATGCTGAATCGTACGCAGAAAATTCAGCAATTGCGCCATTTCAGGACTTGGGACGCGGCTTGGAGGCATGCCTCGTGCGGGCAGGCCGTTTCGGATCAAACTCCCCAGCTCCCGGTCGTTGTATGCGTACAGACGCAACCCAATTGGTGGGCCGATGTCACCGCCGTTGCCGTCTGCCCCGTGGCATCTGGCGCAGCGGGACTCGAAAGCCTGGCGCCCGACATCGACGGCTTCGACGTCTTGTACGGCCAGCCCCGAAATTATCATAAGGAGCCACGCCAGCATGGATCTCAGATCCGCTCAAACTGCTTGATGGGTTGGAGGTCTTTAATGATGAGGATCATGCGGTGTTCCGTATCATCGATTTACGTTCTTTGAATAATTCCGAGACACGCTAAGGCCTGATGACCGTGCCGTCCCGCCTCCGCGTGGTCCCCCAGGAATAATCGAAATTTGGCGGACCGGCAGGGAAGGGGAATTTCGCCGCGAGTTTTTCGTCAACCTCGATGCCGAGGCCCGGCTTCTCCTGCGCCAGCATGTAGCCGTTCTTCACTTCCGGGCAGCCCACAAATACCTCCTGCGTCTCCTTGGGGAAGCCGCTGCCTTCGTGGACACCGAAGTTGTAACTCGCCAGCTCAAGTGCGAGCTGCGCGGCGTGCGCCACCGGCGACGCATCGCCCGGTCCGTGCCAGGCCGTGCGTACGCCGAAAAATTCGCTCAGGGCCGCAACCTTGCGCGCCGGGCTCAAGCCCCCGATTTGCGAAATGTGGATGCGAATGAAGTCAATCAGCCGCTCTTTGATGAGCGGCACATATTCGTGTTGCGTGTTGAACAGTTCGCCCATCGCCAGCGGAGTGCTGGTCTGCTGCCTCAGCAAGCGGAAGTGATCGTTGTCTTCCGGCGGCAGCGGATCTTCCAGAAAAAACAAGCGATAGGGTTCGAGCGCCTTGCACAAGTTGATTGCCTGATTCAACGTCACACGCTCATGCACGTCGTGGAGGAGCTCTACCTCGTCGCCCAACTTGACGCGCAGGTACTCGAATAACTTGGGCACCATCCGTACGTACGGCCCCGACTCCCAGATCTCTCTCGGGTTGGTCGGACCGATCACTTCGCCCGCCGTGCCACCAGGGGCAGGTGTGGGGCGACGCGCTCCGTAGCCGGCGTAACCGGGCGTTGCGACCTGCACGCGCACGTGGCGGAAGCCCTGCTCCATCGCTCGCCGGGCATTTTCTTCCACCTCGGAAAAACTGCTGCCGCTCGCGTGAAAATAACAGTCCGCGCCGTGACGCACCTTGCCGCCGAGCAGTTGATAGAGCGGCATGCCGGCGCGTTTGGCTTTGATGTCCCAGAGGGCGATGTCGACGCCGCTCATCGCATTGAACAGCACCGGCCCATTGCGCCAATACGAGCTCACATAACTCGACTGCCAGATATCCTCGATTTCGTCTACATTGCGCCCGATCAGAAAGGGCTTCAGATACTGCTCGACCGCCGTCTGAACGACAAGCGCACGCTGTGTAAAGGTCGCGCACCCCCAACCCACGAGGCTGGGCTCCGTCGTTTCGACTTTCACGATGACCAACCGGATACCATTCGGCGCTGTCAGAATGGTTTTGATATCTCGGATCTTCACGGTCGCTGTGCCCGCCACAGCCTGAGCGTAACTGGAATCACATTTTGGCGTAAGAACGTCCGCCAGTAACGATGTAGGAGCGAACAAGGACGCGCCGCCAGCGAAAGAAAGAGAGCTTATTGCTTCACGACGGTTCATAGTGGTTGCCTATGCTACTTCCATGTTGAATGGGCGTACAGGGATTTCCTAATTGGGCGTGGACGTACGGTCTGCTACCACTCATCCCGCCGTTGCGGGTGGTAGTCCGCGCCGCCTCGGATAAGAGTCTCACACTGGCAACAATTTCAGGAGCGCCGCAAACCACAATTCTCCTGGTTGACAGCTTCATGGGCATCATACTAGCGTTTGCGGCGTGCACGTTTTATCGTCACGCACTGGAGTAGCCAACAGGCTTAATGCAGGGTGGACCGATTGATTCCTCGAAATGGTCATTCCAGGGCCTGCTGGCCTGTGATTTTCTTCGTCGGTGTGACAGCCAGCTTCGGGTGCTGTACGTTTTCGTGATCATGGAAGTGGGAACGCGCAGGATCGCTCACTGCAACGTCACCACTCATCCCAGCGCGGACGCTCCAGCAGTTTCGGGAGACCATCACGGGAGAGAAACCGTACCCGGTTCCTCATCCACGACCGCGACAACATTTACTCCTCCGAACTCGATTCGGCCCTGAAGTCGATGGGCTTGAGCATCTTGAAAACGCCGCTCCACGCGCCCCAGGGCGAACGCTTTCTGCGAACGCCTCGTTTGGATCTATCCGCCGCGAGTGTTTGGATTTCCTGATTCCGCTGAACGAGAGACACCTGCGGAGAATTCTCAAGGAGTGGGTGGCTGATTACAACCAGGGCCGCCGACACATTTACAAGGGGCGCGCGACTTTACAGGGACAAAGGGCTACTTCCTTGCGTCTGTAATACGCTCGGAATAGGAGGCCCACCACAAGACCCAGTCCCTTCCGGATTTAGAACAAGGACGTGAAGTAATTGCTAAGCGCATTGCGCAACTGGGTGATGTTCGCCCCGGCAGCCTTACCAGCACGTTAGGTAGGTGCGGCAAGCCGGACTGTCAGTGTCATCAACCAGGCCAGCCCGGTCACGGCCCAATTTCCGGCTGACCTATAAGGTCAATGGCAAGACCGTGTCGGAAGCATGATCGACCCCTGGGCCTGCAGCTAGCGACGCTGGACGACAAGCTCAAGGTCGCAGCTTCTTCCCTGGGGTTGACGATGTTCATACCGTAAATGAACTTGCGGTCGTTAAGCGAACCTGCGGACCAAAAACTCCGTCGGATCTCAAAGTACAGCGGTTCCGATCACTCGTGAGATCACGGCAGGTACCACCATGAGCTCTCTTTTCATTGCTGCTCTCGCAAATCTGATCGCGGCGCCAGCCTATTTTTGCGTTCTCAACAAGCTCGATGCCAACTGCCTTATACCGAGCCAGGAGATCAGTTCCGTTCCAGTTCATTTCGGTTGAAGACGTATACTTCGTTGACTTCCGATTTTGCCAAGGACAGACTTGCAACGGAAGGCGTGGGGCCAAATGCACTGGCTTGGCAGCAACTATCAATGGCTCATAGCCGTTGTTGTAATGCCCATTATCCTGCTTCTGCTGAAGCGGTGGATTGATTCTCGCAAAAGCACGTCCAATCCGGCACCCGCGCCCCCAGCGACGCTGAACGCCCAAGACTCCGAGGTGAGCAATTCTCCTGTAGCTGCTGGCTCGGGAATCAATCAGAGCGTCAGCGCACCCGTAGTCAGCGTGAACATCGGCCAGCCAGCGGGTACTGCTCAGGCACAAGCCCAGCCAGGTCGTGTAGCTCAAGCGTCCTATCAGCGGCCACCAAAGGCTAACATTGCGTTTTGCGGTACAGACACAATCGCTATCCAAGAAGCTTTGAGCGGCGGCGGTGGCCTGTTCTTTCAGCATGACAACGGGAATAGTGCAGCGGTCGTGCAATTCTCTAACGATGCGATCAAGGGAGCTGAGAATAAGGAAGCTGTTGTCAAAGCTGCCATAATCTACCGCGATGGGGCGAAAGAACTACTGCGGGTTACAGCTAGCTGGCTAGGGCAAGACGGAGCAGATGTTCGCTTCCAAGTTGATTCTTCGCACACGCTGATAATCGGTTTCATTCTAGGAGACGACTTTTGTGTACTTGAAAAAAGCGAGGTTTTTGGGCATCGGCGACAGTTCTGGGTTAATGACCTACACCGTTTGGGTAAACCCGAGAGGCTTACAGCTTTAGTTCGTTTGACAGCAGCAAGTTCTGGGTATTGCTTTTTTGAAGGCGCGTTTGAAGTCACCACGAACCCCCTGAAGATTTCCAACCCCTCCGCCCCCACGGCGGATAGCTGAAGGAATGCGTTTGGCTGCGCCCGGAAGCTGTTGCACAGACTGAGTCCCTTGAGTGGACTGATGCGGGTCGGGCTTCGGCATTCAAGGTTCGCCGGGCTGCGAGACGACAGGGATCCCCGAGAGGTTGTGAAGGAGCACGCGGAGGGGGCGGCGGAGGTGGCAGGGAGATCCGCACCACACGCTTGTGATTGATCTGCATTCCTCGACGGTGCAGCTCCGCGGTGATTCGTCGATAGCCGTAACGGCGGCGATGCTCGAGGGCAATCTGTTGGATGGCAGATCGCACCTCCAGCTCTTCTTCGGCAGGTTGCTGCTCTTTCAGCGAGCGGTAGAAACTTCTGCGACTGACCGGCACCAACTGGCACATGCGTTCGATGCTCAGGCTGCCTTGCAAAAGCATTACTTCTCGGATCTGCTCGTAGATGCTGTCTCGGCAGTTCCACCGCGCTTCTGGCGTCGAGCCTCGACTTTTTGCAAGGCACCTTTGAAAAAATCCACCTCCAGGGTCTTCTCTGCCAAAAGCTGCTTCAAGCGATGGATTTCCTTGCGGTGAGCCGATGCGTGTGTGCTGGGCCGTGACGCTTCTTGTCCTGGTTCCACCATCTCCAGCTTCCTGCGCCACTTGTACAGGCACCTCGGTCGTACCCCGAGTTCTCGCGCTAGCTCACCGACATCTTCGCAAGTCTCCATCCGTGCGACAGCCATTCGCTGAAATTTCCGGGAGTATCTCTTTCTCTCCACTGGTGTTTCCTTTCCCGGAAACTGTGCCTCCCAATTTTGTGTGCCACTTCAAGGGTTCACTCCATCGTCGGCCTAGATTGACCAAACGGTGGACCGCGATGCAGCCCACAACCGAAGGCAGGAATGGCCTAGCGCCTACGCCGATGCTTCTGGGCCTTTGCAACCCTTCGGTTAACAGCCGTCGAAGTGATGTCATCAAATCTTGCCAGAGTTGGCGCTAACCGAGGGAAATCGGCAAGTTCTGACCAAACGTGCCGAGTCAACTTCTCCTTTGGTATTCAACTTTTGTTCGCAGTTTGCTGCGCTTTGCCGCGCTTCGCGTGACATTTTCGTGACAGCGCCGTCAGTTGGCTGGGGCTCTTGACTTCTTTTCGTTCTCTTTTTGGAGCTTGTGGAGTTAACGCCATCAAATGTACTGATCGGCCTTCGTGGGCCGGGATCTTCATGCCCATTCAGCCAAAAATCGAACCAGTCGGCATCCCCTTGTTGGGAGAACATACGATCCCATGGTAGGGGCAAGGGCAGGTGTGGGTGCAAGGTGTTAAAAAGTGCAGGCAACAGTTCACTTGTTACCGTCGCCGGGGTCAGGCTGCCGCACGGGCGGGTTGTAGCGCGTTACTTTGATCTTGTTTTCGGCCTTCATCGCCCGCGCAAGGTCATAGTTCATCTGCATCCGCAGCCACGTATCCGCAGTGCCACCGAAAGCCTTTTCCAGCCGGATGGCCATTTCCGGCGTAACGCCCGCTTTGCCATTGAGAAGGTTATTCAGAGCCTGCCGACTCACACGGAGAACCTTGGCAGCGGCGGTGACGGTAAGCCCGAGCGGTACAAGGCAATCGTGCCTGATAATCTTCCCAGGATGCACCGGGCTCTTCATGGGCATAAGTATTCTCCTTCCTAATCGTAGTCAACCAAGGCAACGTCGTAAGCGTGGCCATTTTCAAAACGAAAGACGATACGCCAGTTGGCGCGAACGGTCACGGACCAATATCCCTTGTAATCACCCTTAAGCTGGTGCAGACGATAGCCTGGAAGATCGAGAGCTTGCGGGGCGGAAGCGGCGTCCAGTACTGTCAGAATGCGGTCGATTTTCTCGATCAGGTCGGCGCGAAGGCCGCTGCGATCGTTTTGCTCGAACAGCCGCATCAGGCCCTTGTGCTTGAAGCTGACGATCACGGGGTCAGTGTACAGCGACAATTGTCACTTGTCAATGAATAGGAATATCCGTTATATCCGTTTTCCAGACTGAGGCTTATAACCTGTAGCTGGCGAATTCTTACGGGGCCGATTTTACGGGTAATCAGACTGTGAAAGTGAACTGGGTCTCATATTCGGAACGCATTCGGTTGCAGTGACACGATCGGATCCTCGAAGCTAGTTTCGATGTAAGGAAGCCGAATGATTTCTCGGAAAGTTTGCCGAGGTCAGACAGGATATCGCAGCGAGCGCGAGTCTTTGGAAAATCACGCAGCCATTGGTGTTTGATATAAGGATCGACAGTGAGGTTGCCATCTATGCTCGGGAAGCTGTTTCACCGAGCGCGGCAAAAACAAAGCCGATCAAGTCTCGTGCCACATCCGCCACTGAAGGGAGTCCTGTTCATGCGGTCATCACCAAGATTGATCGCATGAAAACCCGTCAGGGCGACTCTCTTTTTCTCAAGGTGGATGTCGGCGGCAAGACGGTGCGCGTGTTCGGCCGTCCCGAAGAGCTGGCGGAGCGTCTGGAAGCGAGTGGTTACGACATTCCGGCGAACGAGATCGAAGCCGTGATGGAACTCCATCTTCCCTGCCTGGTGAACGTCGGTCAGGGCAACAACGGATACAAGAACATCGAAGAGTTGCCCGAAGCTGCCGAATGAAGGGCTGCCACATCCACCTAGCCGAGTCAGAGAGACGAAAGCCTCTCTGACTCGGATTCCTTGCTCAGGAGCACGTTGAATGGAACGCAAACCGCCAGTCTCGCGCCCCGAAAAAGCACCTCCCCTTGCTTACCGAGCGCAGAGGTGCTAGTCTCGGTTACCGAGGACATAGACATGAGCAAGCCTTCCGATCTTGTGCAGGGCACGTTGGACATGTTGCTGCTGAAAATTCTTGCGCTTGAGCCGATGAACGGCTTCGCTGTGAGTCAGCGATTAAAGCAGGTGTCCGGCGACGTTTTGCAGGTGAGCGACGGATCGCTGTACCCGTCGTTGCACAAGCTGGAGCAAGAGGGCTGGATCACAGCCGAATGGAAAACGTCCGAGTATGGTCGGCGCGCAAAATATTATTCGCTCACGCGGCTCGGGCGGCGACAGCTCGAAAAAGAAGCAGATAACTGGGGCAGGCTTTCGAGCGCCATTTCGCGGGTCATTAAGCTTAAAGAGGCGTGAGCGTCGCGCGGAGCGAAACGGAGGTTTCATATGCGACCGGAGCATTGGCTATTCACGATTTCCCTACGGCTACGGTCCTTGTTTCGCTGGGCGCAGGCGGACCAGGATTTGGACGACGAGCTGCGCGACCACCTCGAACGAAGAACCGAGGAATATTTCGCAAAAGGAATGACGCAACAAGAGGCGCGCCGGCGCGCGCGGCTCGACCTGGGCGGCGTGGAGAAGGTAAAGGAAGAATGCCGTGACGCGCGCAGAGTCAACTGGATTCAAGACCTGATTCTGGATTTGCGCTACGGCTTGCGAATGCTGGCAAAGAGCCGCGCGTTCACTGTCGTCGCGATCCTGACGCTAGCCCTCGGGATTGGCGCAAACACTGCCATCTTCAGCTGTATCAACGCCTGGATTATCAAACCGTTGCCCTATCCGCGATCCGACCGTTTGATGGTATTCGCGACGCATGACAAGAAAAACGGATGGACCGGCGAGCACGTCACCTCCCCTGCCGACTTCTTCGACTTTCAGCGGCAGAACACTTCGTTCGAACAAATCGTAGCTTGGGCTGGTGCGGGTCTCAATCTCACGGGTGACGGGCATCCCGAGTTAGTCGACGGCGGGCGAGTGACCTGGAATTTCTTTGATGCGCTGGGCGCCAAGCCCATCTTAGGGCGAACCTTTATACCAGATGACGACCGCTCAGGCGCTCCGCACGTTTGCATTCTTGGCGAGGGATTATGGCAAGGCCGATACGCCGGCAACCCGAAAATTATCGGACGCAACATAACCGTTGGAGGCGAAGCGTACACGGTAATCGGTGTTATGCCGGGGACGTTTCAGTTTCCGCTAATGGGCATCGCGAATTTATGGACGCCGCTGGCGCTCACCGATAAGCAGCGTGCGGACCGCAGCGGTAGCTGGCTTCCTGCATTTGGCCGACTGAAGCCCGGCGTGACGCAAGAGCAAGCTGAAGCGGAAGCAGGAGTGTTTTTTTCAGGCCTTGAAAAGCAGTTTTCACAGACGAACGCCAATCTCACCTGGCTTGTCAACTCCATGACCTGGGATATTCGCAGAAAAGAAGGAGGGCCTGAGCTGATGATTGTCTTCGTGATCGTAGGGCTAATCCTTTTGATCGCCTGCGCGAACGTTGCAAATCTGATGCTGGCTCGGGCGACAAGCCGCACGAGGGAGTTCGCCGTACGCGGGGCGCTTGGCGCGACCGAAGGCCGGCTGGCTGGGCAGCTTCTGACGGAATCACTGCTTCTCTTTTTCCTGGGCGGAGTCGCCGGAACTCTTTTCGGCTTTTGGTTGATGAGGCTGATCGAGTCGTGGATTCCGGGCCGCATTCGCGGATACATGATCAATTACGGACACGTTGACCTGGATTTCGTGACGCTGGCGTTCACGCTCGGAATTGCACTCGTGTGTGGGTTAGTGTTCGGGCTGGCGCCGGCGTTCCAGAATGCAAGGCTAGACGTTAATCAGACGCTCAAGGAAGCGTCAGGCCAGGCGTCGGGCGGCCAACGGGGCGCACGTTTGCGGCGAATCTTCGTAGCTTCGGAGATAGCGCTCGCTGTGGTTGTGCTCATCTCAGCGACATTGGTGGTTAAGAGCTTCATCATTTCCATACGCACCAGCCCCGGTTACAACCCGGAAAACGTCATGACTGCGCAACTTGTGATGCCCAGGACGAAATACATAAATGACTCGCAGAAGAGAAATTTCGGTGAAGAAGTTCTGGCGCGCCTCCGTGCGTTGCCGGGGGTAGCTTCGGCGGGCGCGGCCAGCAACGTTCCGTTCGGCGGCTTTGGCCAGGGCGTCGAAGTGGAAGCCGTTAGGAGGCCTTCTCAGCCGGGAGAAAGAACTGGCGCAGGCTTTGCGGCCGCCTCCCCCGATTATTTTTCGACGATGCAGATTGGGCTGGTCAAAGGCCGCTTTTTTAATTCTGCGGACTCGCAAGGAAGTTCGCCAGTCGTGATTATCACGCAAAGCTTCGCGCGGGAATTTTGGCCGAATGAAGATCCCATTGGACGACAAATTCGATTTGGCGAACAACATACCGTCGCCACAATTGTGGGGGTGGTACGGGACATTATGAGAGATCACCTGCGAGAGCGAGGCGGATGGCTGATGTTCGTTCCCCTAGCCCAATTTCCTTCCTCGACTCTGGCGTTCGTTGTGCGCTCATCCGCTGATCCGACGATGATGGCCACCGCTATCCGCGATGCGATTTGGTCGGTAGACAACGACCAGCCGATTTCTTCGGCTCCCCTCGAAACCCTGATAGCTGTTGTGGACGCAGGGTACCGCGTGATGACCAAGCTCATGGCCTTCTTCGGCGCGCTGGCCATGTTTTTGGGGACGATCGGAATCTATGGCGTAATGGCCCATCTGGTTTCGCAACGGATCCACGAAATCGGCATCCGCATGGCGCTGGGCGCAAGCCCGGTGCAGGTACTGCGCATGGTCATTGGCAGTGGATTGAAGCTGGCGGTGGTAGGAGTCGCGGTGGGCATCGTCGTGGCGCTGGCAGCGACCCGGTCGCTCACGACATTGCTGTATCAGGTCGCGCCCAATGATCCGTTGACGTTCACCGCAGTGCCAATTTTGTTTGTGGCGGTTGCCGTGGCGGCGTGCTATCTGCCCGCGTGTCGCGCGATGGGTGTCGATCCGATAGTCGCTCTGAGGTACGAGTAAAGGAGAGTCGGAGTATGCGACCGGAGCATTGGCTGTTCACGATTCCACTGCGGCTGCGGTCGTTGTTTCGCTGGGCGCAGGCGGACCAGGAATTGGACGACGAGCTGCGCGACCACCTCGAACGAAAAACCGAGGAATATGTCGCACAAGGGATGACACAAGAGGAGGCGCGCCGCAGCGCGCGACTTGACCTGGGCGGTATCGAGCAGACCAAAGAGAAATGCCGCGACGCGCGACGCGTGAACTGGATTCAGGACTCTGCGCAAGATGTGCGCTACGGGCTGCGGATGCTGCGCAGATCTCCCGGGTTCACCGCCGTTGCCGTCCTAACACTTTCCATTGGCATCGGCGCTAACACGGCCGTTTTCACTGTCGTTAACGGCGTGTTGTTGCGGCCCATGCCGTTCCCGGCACCGGATCGTCTGTTCCTGGTTTCGCTGGTGCCGCGAGTTGGCCCTTTCGGATGGGAACCCGGCGTTTCCGATCGCGATTACCTCGCGTTTCGTGGTCAGGATCAGGTGTTCGAGCGCACAGCGATGTTTACCAGAGGAGATAGGGCAAATCTTACTGACGCGGGTGATCCGGTCCAAATTCCCGTCTCGTATGTCACGACCGATTTTTTTGCGACGCTTCGGACCCACCCCGCAATCGGTCGAGAATTTTTTGCCGGAGAAGATCAGCCGGGCCGCGACAATATCGCCGTAATCAGCAACAACCTCTGGCAGGAGCGCTTTGGGTCTGACCCGCAAATTGTAGGGAAGCCAATTCGCCTCGACGGCGTGGCCCGCACCGTGATTGGCATCATGCCCGTCGGCTTTGCACTGCCCGAAGTCAAGGTATGGATGCCGCTGGCCGTGCAAATCGGTCACAATTCCTTCATTCGGCCAGTAGTGGGCCGTCTGAAACCCGGCGTCTCGCCTCAACAGGCGCACGTTGCACTCGAAACCTTCGCCGACGGGCTGCCTCTCGGTCCAGGCGAGGACAAAAGCGACCGTTGGCCGCAAATTATTCCATTAAAGGATTTATTCGTTGCAAACATTCGTCGCTCGCTGCTCGTGTTCGCTGGCGCGGTGGCGTTCGTTCTGCTGATCGCCTGCGTGAACGTGGCCAATCTGTTTTTGGCCCGGGCAGCCGGCCGAGGACATGAAATCGCGGTGCGCTGCACCTTGGGCGCAAACCGTTGGCGGCTGGTGCGTCACTTGCTAACAGAGAGTATCTTGCTTTCCCTCGCGGGAGGCACGGCTGGAATGTTACTGGCCTTTTGGGGTGTGCCGGCCCTCACCGCTCTCGCGCCTGTGGGAACAGTGCCGCGCACGGAGATGATTCGGATCGATGGTTGGGTCCTTGCCTTCACCGCTGGCCTTTCGATTCTTACTGGCATTCTGTTCGGCTTGGCCCCGGCGTTTCGGGCTACGCGACATAGCACGCGCGAGGCGTTGAGTTCGGCGGGACGCACCCTGACTCGGAGCCATGAAGGTATTCGAGGCGCACTGACCATTTCAGAGATCGCCCTCGCGCTCATCCTACTTACCGGCGCTGGTTTAATGTTGAAGAGCTTCTTGCGTCTGAGGAGTGTGGATCCTGGTTTTTCGACGCAGCGCCTGATCACTCTCACGGTCGACTTGCCCGATTCTAATTATCGCGCAGCGGCTCAGTTGCAAGCGTTTCATACACGAACGATGGCAGAGCTTTCCCGGCTGCCAGGCGTGCTCGCTGCCGCGCTGGTGAACTACCTTCCACTCGCCGAAGAGTTGACCCGAGGCGATTTCCAAGTCGAAGGCGGTTTGCGGCCGAAGGGCTTCATCGTCGATAAGCCTTGCGTGAGTTCTGGTTATTTTAGGACGATGGAAATCCACTTGCTCCGCGGACGTGAGTTCACCGAACGCGATACTGCCACTGCGCCAGCGGTCGTTGTCGTGAGCCAGTCCGTCGCGCAAACGCTCTGGCCTGGCGAAGATCCGATCGGGAAGCGCATCTCGATGGAAGATGATCCTGGACCTGGAGACTGGCTCACCGTCATCGGCGTTGCAGATGACGTGAAGCAAAAAGGGTTGGCGGAAAAATCCGATCCCGCAATTTACCAGTCCTATCTCCAGATCACGCACCTATTCCTTCTCAGCCATATGACGTTCGTCGTGAAAACCGCATCGCCTTCCGAAAACGTTGCTGCCGGGATGCGGAGCATTCTGCGAGAAATTGATAAGGACCAGCCAGTGTCGATCACTTCCATGGATAGCCTGCTTGCTACGACGACCGCCGAGCCGCGCTTCCAGGCGAGATTGCTGATGACATTCGCCCTCGTTGCGTTGGTCCTGACGATCGTGGGCGTTTATGGCGTCTTGGCTTACTCGGTCGCGCAACGCACACAAGAGATCGGCGTCCGCATAGCTTTGGGCGCGCAGAGTGCTGACGTATTACAGATGCTCCTGAGAAAAGGGCTCGTTCTGATTTCGATGGGAATCATTCTGGGGGGAGCTGGCGCGCTCAGTTTAACGCGCGTGCTTGCGAATTTCTTATTCGAAGTCAAACCAGGCGACCCAGAGACCTTCGCAGCAGTGGTGGTGGCCCTCGTCCTCTCAGCGCTGGCAGCATCCTACGTCCCCGCACGGCGCGCGACGCGCGTCGATCCCATGATAGCCCTGAGATACGAGTAACTCATGGCTCTCGGAGAGCCACAACGAAGGATGAAAATGGACCCAGGCACCTATGCTTTGTTTTCAACGCGATAGGCAGCTATTTTCATAGGAGTGAGGGAGGGCCGGAGAATGCGACCGGAACATTGGCTGTTCACGATTCCCCTAAGACTGCGGTCGTTGTTTCGCGGGGCGCAGGCCGACCAGGAACTGGACGACGAGCTGCGCGACCACGTCGAACGAAAAACCGACGAATACGTCGCAAAAGGGATGGCACCAGAGGAAGCGCGGCGGCGGGCGCGACTCGACCTGGGCGGTATCGAGCAGACGAAAGAGAAATGCCGCGACGCGCGGCGTGTAAATCTGATTCAGGACTTCGTACAGGATTTGCACTTTGGTTTGCGCATATTGCGCAAATCTCCCGGCTTCACCGCTGTTGCTCTTGTCACGCTCGCGCTCGGCATCGGCGCCACTACCACCATTTTCAGCATGATGGACGCGGTGCTGCTGCGGCTGTTGCCGGTAGGAAATCCGCAAGAGCTGGTGCTGCTTCTGCGTCAGGAGCCCGAGGACAAAGCCCGCGATGGTTTCACGAATGCTCTGTGGGAAGGCGTGCGTGATCAGGAGGAGGCCTTCGCGGGAGTGTTTGCCTGGAGCCGTTCGAAACCATTCACGCTGGAGTGGAGCGGCAACGTTCGAGCGGTGCAGGGCTTGTTCGTGAGTGGGAACTACTTCACCACGCTCGGAGTGAATGCAGCAGAAGGCCGGTTGATTGCAGCTGCGGATGACCGACCGGGCTGCGCTCCCGTTGCGGTGTTGAGTTATGGATTCTGGGAGACAAATTTTGGTCGCGAGAGGAACGTACTGGGCAGGACGCTGTCCTTGTACGGGCAACCGTTCGAGGTGATCGGTGTCAGCGCGCCGCGCTTCTACGGCGTCGAGGTAGGGAAGAAGTTTGACGTGGCTGTGCCGATCTGCGCGAGCGCGCTCTTCGATAAGCGAAACACAGAGAGCCGCTCGCGCTGGTGGCTGAGCATCATGGGCCGCGTCAAACCGGGAATAACACCAGTGCAACTGAATGCACGGCTAGAAGCACTTTCGCCCGGAGTGATGAATGCGGCGCTACCGGGCTGGGATGCAGAAGGTCAACGGCGATTCCTGAGGGCAAAACTGGTAAGCGTTCCGGCGGGTGTGGGAACTTCAGAACTGCGCGGCGAGTTTGGGCAGGCGTTGCGCGTGCTGATGGTCATCGTCGCGGTGGTGATGCTCATCGCGTGCGCGAATATCGTAAGCCTGATGCTGGCGAGGGGCACAGCCCGTGGAAAGGAGATCGCCGTCCGCAAAGCCCTTGGAGCGGGGCGGGGCCGGTTGATTCGTCAACTGCTCACAGAATCTGTGCTGCTCTCGTTTGTGGGGGCCGGACTTGGGGTGCTGTTTGCAAAGTGGAGCGGCGCGCTACTGGTGCGGCAATTAGCTACTGCAGAAAACGACGTCTTTCTCGATCTTTCCATCAACGCAAGGGTGCTGGTATTCACGGCGCTGTCTGCGGCTCTCACGGCGATTCTGGTTGGGCTGTTGCCCGCATTTCGTTCGACGAGGATCGCGCTGATTGAGGCGATGAAGGCTAGGGCCTGCGCCGGAGATGCACGGGGATTAGGAGCAGGCCGATGGATTGTGGCCGGGCAGGTAGCGCTTACGCTCGTGCTGTTGATCGGAGGTGGCCTGCTGCTCCGCAGTTTTGTGAAGCTGGTGACTCTTGACCTAGGTTTCGACCGTAGCAATGTTTTGGTGGTCAGCGCGACGCCACCGTGGTTCGCGGTAGACACGGCGAAGGCAGGACCTGAAAAGCGAACAGCGATTTATGAAGAGATCGAGCCGAGGCTGCGTGCACTTCCGGGCGTCCTTTCGACGGCCCGTGCGTTTACAACACCCATTGGTGATGACAATTGGCTTCAAATCATTCACACAGATGCTCCCAATGCGCCCACAGGCGATGAGGCATCCATTTACCTCAACTTCGTGAGTCCTGGTTATTTCGCGGTATTGCGCAGCCCTCTCCTGCAGGGGCGCGACTTCGATGAACACGATTCGAAGAATTCCGCACATGTGGCGATCGTGAACGAGACGGCAGTGCGCAAATTCTTTCCAGGCGGGAACGTACTGGGAAGACATTTCCGGTGGGGAGACGAACCGGAACAAGTAGAAATTGTAGGTGTGGTGAAGGACTCCAAATACGAACGAGTGCGAGAAGTTGTTCCGCCGACAGTGTTCTTTCCCGCGGCCCAGATACCTTCACGCGTATCTGTTGAAGAGTTCGTGCTTCGAACGACTGTCGCGCCCGAGATGCTGATTGAACCCGTACGGAGGGCTGCGGCAGAGGTGAGTAAGGACATTCCTCTGAACTTTCGTACGCTTGCTGGTCAAGTGGGTGACGATCTCGTGCAGGAGCGGCTGTTGGCCGCAGTATCTGGATTTTTTGGAATGCTGGGGTTGTTGCTGGCGATGATGGGGCTGTTTGGGGCGGTGAGCTATCTGGTGACGCAGCGGCAGACGGAATTTGGGGTGCGGATGGCGCTGGGGGCGCAGCCGGGATCAATCTTGAGACTTGTGTTGCGCGAAGTACTACTGATCCTGGTCGTGGGCGTGGCGATTGGGGTGGGAGTGGCGCTGGGCTCAGTGCGTTTGTTGCAGAGCTTGTTGTTTGGCATGGCGGCGCAGGACACATACACGATGGCGGTAGCGGTGGGAGTGCTGTCGGCGGTGGCGCTGGTGGCGGGGTATTTACCCGCCCGCCGCGCTATGCGTGTCGATCCCATGGTTGCCCTGAGGTACGAGTAACTCATGGCCCCTTCGGGGTCACAACGAAGGATGAAAATGAGCTCGAGATGTCGTAGCGTTTGTGCAGCCGCGTTGGCGACAGAAGCCGTCTCACTCTG
>QHYH01000243.1 GCA_003223215.1 Acidobacteriota bacterium | reverse complement strand
GTTCCACCTGTTGATCATCGCCAGGGTTTCCCTCCAGCACTACGTATTGCGTGATCAGCCCTTGGGCACTTTCGGCGAGAAAAACTTTATGGCCGAACTCCAGCGGTGTTTGCACCTTGCCGCGCTTGATTAGATCGGTGTGGGGTTCAAAGATGGAATAGATCTTTTCCGCGTTGGGAACTTGCTCTCCTTCGAGCACACGACGCCGCGCCTGATCGATCACACGGTCTCCCAGTTCACAGTAGTGGCCGATCTCCTTGCGGAGTTCGGGGATGGCCAATTCGGCGAGCACATCCTTGCCGCGTGCTTTGCGGGTTTGCTCAACTACCTTTTGCGCGCTGTTCACGACCTCCTCGGTCACTTCGATGAGTTCGCGATATTTCTCGGTTTGTCGTTCGTGCCGTTGCTTGGGCGTCAGCCGCTGGATTTCTTGCATCCGACGCCGTGCCGCCCGCGTGCGATTGCGAAACCCTTTTATCCGCTGCTGGACTGCTTTTCTGAGGTGGCCGACCAAACGAGTGACCACGCGTACGACATCCCATAACAAGGTGTTGTCGGTCGGGTGATGAACGTCACTCTGTACGACCGTCGAGTCCACGCGAAGTTTCTGGCCATCTTCCAGACCCAGATCCACTGCCGCTTGCACGACCAACTCATTGACGGCCTGCAGCGTCTTCGGAGTCAGCCGGTTAAAGGCACGGTTGAAAGCACCGTGCTTGGGCACCGGCTGGCAGTAGAAATCCGTGAACTGACGCAGCGTGTATCCGTCGGCGATGCGTTCCCGCAGTTCGCGGTAATGCCAGTTCTTGACGAATGTTAAGCGGCACATTCGTCAAGTAATGGTAAGACTTCAGAAATGTGGAGTCCTTTAGCAGATAGCCCGCAAAAATGACCTTCCGCCACGTGTAACTCCACATTTCGGCGTAGCATCCGGACCGGCCGCCATAGGCGGTTAATCCAGTTGAACACGGAGGTTCGGATGCTTACGACTCTCTTCCCAAAGGCCTGCCACGCTCATTCGTCGCTACCTCTCTTGGGGTCGATTGCGGATAACTTTGACGATTGGCTGCTTGATCGGGGCTACAAAGTAACGTCGAGGACAAATGCAATCGAAATGCTTCATCACATCGATAGTGATCTGCGGCGACGAGGCATCAAACATATCACGAGGCTTACCCACGGAATCCTACATCGCAGCTGGAGAGCTTTGATCCCGCGATTTCCTACATGGGCTTGTACAGTACGAGTGTTGGAGCGGTATCTAAAGACGCGAGGCTTGCTGGATGCGACTATTTGCAGGAAGTTCGGGGTTGTGCACAGGGCACAATCTGCGCCCACAAGCGTATTGCTAAATGCTTTTTGACCTATCTCGAGAAAAAACGGCGGCAGTTGCAAGCGCTCACCGGTGGTGATCTGGAAGAGTACATCAAGAAGGCCGGGAAGCGTCTCAGCCGCGGAAGTTTGCAGAACGAAGCTGGTGGACTCCGAAGCTTCTTGCGATTCCTGGCTTCCCAAAAAAGGATTCAGTCAGGACTGGATAGCCAAATTGATACTCCGCGTCTCTATCGTCTGGAGCACCTGCCCCGATCGCTCCCATGGGAAACGGTTAGGGCATTCCTTCAGTCCATAGATCGCACTACAGACATGGGGCTTCGGGACTACACCATCTTCCTGTTGATCGCAACGTACGGCTTACGAGTCAGTGAGGCCGTAGCTCTCACACTCGAGGGCATTCAATGGAGAGCAAACACAATAAAGGTTTTTCAACCCAAGGCATCTTGGAACCGCACTGCTCAAATATCTGAAGCGCGTTCCGCCTCGCCCGCTCTACCGACAGATTTTTCTACGAATGAGGGCGCCGATCGGTCCCCTCACGCCGGACGCCGTGAAGAGGGCATTTCGGTCTTGGTCCCGCCGGAGCGATTTAGGGATTCCTTCTCAAGGTCCGCACTGCATGCGACACGCATATGCAGTAAATCTGCTGAAAAACGGCACCGCGCTTAAGACCATTGGCGATATCCTCGGCCATCGGTGTGCAGAAAGCACGGTTACATATCTACGATTAGCGACTGACGATCTGCGCGACGTGGCTCTTTCTGTACCCAGGATGCCAGGACAACGGGAGGTGCGGCCATGAAAAGGGAGCCTCCTTTTTCTTCTTCGCTGGCGCTCGTATTCCATCGCTATCTGGAACTGAAGCGCGCGTTAGGGTGTACTTTTTCTGTCGAACGTCGAGTGCTCCATTCTTTGGATCGATTCTTGGCTGATCCCAGCAACAACTCTTCAGATCTAACGTCCAGAACATTTCAACAATGGTGCCGTACGCACGAGACAGTTGCTTCTGGAGAGAGGCGCACCCGGATGCGGACGATCTACAACTTTTGCCTTTATCGCCGCCGTACGGAACCGGATTGCTTTGTACCGAATCCCTTGTTGTTCCCCTTGCCACATCAGCGGCTCAGACCATACATCTTTTCGGAATCCGACGTCGCGCGACTGTTGGCCGCCAGTTCGCGTTTGCTACCGGCTCCTTCGTCTCCCCTTCGGGCCGAGGTCATCCACCTCGTGATCGCACTTCTTCACACGACTGGCATGCGATGCGGTGAACTGCTTAGGCTAACGGCGGGTGATTACGACGCAAAGGAAGGCACGCTGCTCGTCCGTGATTCCAAGTTTCACAAATCCCGTGTGCTGCCCCTCCACCACGACATGGTTAATGAAATCGATCGTCACTTGCAACTGCGAAGAAAGCTTCACCTTTCAATGTCGCCTGAGACGCCTTTGATTTGGAACTCGAGGGGTGGCGGACGACATTACACGCCGACGGGGTTGCAAGGAAATCTAAAGATCCTTCTCAACCAATGCAACATTCGCACAGCTCAGGGGCGACTTCCTCGGATTCATGATTTTCGTCATGGCTTCGCGGTGAATGCGCTACTTCGCTGGTATCGAACGGGATCGGACGTGGGTGCCAGGCTTCCGTTCTTGGCCACCTACCTCGGACACGTATCGATCGCTTCTACTTACTACTACTTGCAGTTCATCGAGCCACTTCGAACGCTTGCCAGCAAACGCTTTGCCGATCACTACGAAAAACTGGTAACGCCACCAAGTTCAAAGGAAGGGCGCCGATGAAATCCAAAACATCCAATCTGCTCGGGCCGGCTCTCCGCGATTACTTTGCGGATCACCTTCCACGCCTTCGAGGCTTGAGCCCCAACACCATTCAGAGCTACCGGGATAGCCTAGTGCTACTCCTCCGCTTTGTGGCTTGCGACTGCAAGTGCACCGTCGCAGATCTTAACCTAACCGACATCGATACTGAAAGGGTTCTCGCCTTCCTCTCCTATCTGGAGCGGGATCGCAAGAATGGAGTCACGACGCGTAACGTGCGCCTATCTGCCATCCATGCTTTCTTTAGGTATGTGGGAACACGCCATCCGGACCAACTCGAACTGATCCAGCAAATCATGGGCATTCCATTCAAGCGAGCCCTCCAAAAGGCCGTGGAATACCTGGAATATGAGGAAATCGATGCAGTTCTCTCCGCGATCGATCAGAAGGTGTTTGCTGGACGCCGGGACTACGCCCTCTTAACCACCATGTTTAATACGGCGGCTCGCGCTCAGGAAATCGTTGATCTCAGTGCTCGCGACCTCCAATTAACCAGACCCTTCCAGGTTCGGATCTTCGGCAAAGGGCGGAAGGAGCGCTTCTGTCCGTTATGGCCGCAAACGGCTCAGACCTTGCGGGCCTTTGCCAAAGAGAGGAATCTAGATCTTCGGTCCGACGCGAAGATCTTTCTCAATCATCGGGGCGAAGCGCTGACTCGCTTCGGTATCCGTTACATACTGGCAAAGTACCTGGGACGTGCGTGCGCTCATGTTCCCAGTCTCGCAAAGAAGCGGTTGCATCCGCACAGCATGCGCCACAGCGCTGCCATAGCGTTACTAAAATCCGGCGTAGACCTTTCGTCGATAAGCCAATGGCTCGGCCATGCAAGCCTGAACACCACCAATCGTTACGCAACCGTAGACCTTGAGATGAAGCGTAAGGCCATCGCTCGGGTCAAAACCATTCCCCGGAGCTCCCGCGCTCCGTGGAAAAATCACACGATCCTTGAATGGCTCGAGTCGCTCTGATTCATTCGTAATGTGGAGTTGCTCGCTCAAAAACCTTGATGAAATGCACCCCTTGGACGGCAACTCCACGTTTCTGAAGTCTTACCATTACTTGACCCGCTTCAGGATCAGGGAGCGCAGCACCTGTTGTGGGGTCAATCCATTGCGACCGGTCCCGGGATTTTTCAGGCCGCGCTCCAGATCACGTCGTACTGCCTCGATCATCTCTTCGTGGTCGTCCAGAAAATCGGAGATGGTTTGCAGAACCGGCTCCAGCAAAATGCCCTGCTGCAGCAACTCCCAATCGGCGAAACTGATTTGCGGCTTCGCAGTTCTCGGCACGCTTCAGTCCTCCGCTTTTTTCGAAGCCTTATCCCGCTCCCGTTTCAACGCTTGGACATAGCGCGGTGCGGCCTGGTAGAGCAGTTCCTGCAGAGCACG
>QHYH01000029.1 GCA_003223215.1 Acidobacteriota bacterium | reverse complement strand
ATAGGTGCGGCCATGGATGGACTTGGCTTCGAGTCTTTGCATGTGGCGTCAGGTTTAGGGTCCTTTATATTTAGGGCATAGTAGTGGCGAAAGTCAAGCGAAAAAAGTCAATCTTATTGGGGAAACATGCGATATTAGAAGCAGATATTTAGGGCATAGCACTGCGTGCGAGTAAGTGCCTGCACTAAAAAGACTTACGGGAAAAGGATTGCGCTAACTCGTAAACTGGGGCTAGGCTGGCTAGGCCAGCTGCCCGCTGCATCTGGTAGGAACCTGTGGCTGGCGAATTATTATTTCGCCCATGATTCTTCAGGGTTGCGGCAGGCATTCGGCGGCTCTCAAGGCGATGTAACATTGCGTTATTGCGTTATATTGACTTGGAACTTCCCCCCGTATCAATTCGCCAGAGACAGGCCGCAAAGCGCAGAGCATTGGATGCTGATTGGAAAATGGGATCGAAGAGCTTGCCAGTTTTCAGGCCCGAGCTCCGTCGTTCCCGGAATTCGTCGCGTTAACCCTTCATGCGTGGACCAGCTCGCGCCGTTTAAGCGTGGGAAGCGCCTGGATGGATTTTCCTACCTTCTCCTGGGCGAGCCGCAGGTCGTAGAGGTTCTGTAGATTCAGCCAAAACTGAGCGCTCGTGCCAAAGAAATGAGCGAGGCGCAGGGCGGTGTCGCCCGTGATGGCGCGCGTTCCGTTCAAGATTTGCGTGATGCGATTGGTCGGCACGTTGATCTTTCGCGCTAGTTCAGCCGCGCTCATATCGAGTGCTTCCAGTTCTTCAGCGAGGTGTTCACCCGGATGGATAGCGGTCAATGCCATAGCGATGCTCCTAGTGATAGTCAACAATCTCCACGTTTGAGGGCCCCGGCGATTGGTCGGCCCACTCAAAGCAAATCCGCCATTGATCGTTAATGCGAATGCTGTACTGGCCCTTGCGGTCGCCTACCAGCGCCTCAAAACGGTTCCCAGGCAATGCGGCAAGGTCCCTCAGCGACGTGGCCGCTTCCATACGGTCAAGCTTCAGGCGCGGGGATCGTTCAAATCCAGAGAATGGCTTGACCCGTTTCCCGGCGGCGAATTCTCTGGTCCTCTTGTCCCGATAGCTGACGATCACTGCTCAAAATACCAGGAAGTACGCGTTACGTCAAGCGTAAGGACGAACAAATGTGAAGCCGATAAGCTGGGTTAAGCGAGCGATCCCCGTCGGGCCGAGATTTCTCGCACTCCACGAGGATTGATCAGGGTAATGAGCACGAGAATTCCCAGGCACAAGGCAAGCGTATGCGGCTGCGGGTTGGGCACGGCGGAAACAAGAGCGCCGACACCAGCGGAAATTCCTACGGCGACCACCAGAATGTAGTCAATCATCAAAGCAGCGGCCGCAAGGAGGCCGGCAGAGACGCCGAGATTCTGGCGAGCGACAGTGTACGATCCACCGCCACCGGGGTATGCCTGGATCGTCTGACGGTAGGAGAAATAGACGATGCTGAGCAACACGATGACGCTGGCGCTGATCGGAACCATGTAGGCAATTCCCGCCGCGCCGAGAGGAATGAGCAGCGTCAGGGCAGCCTCCGTGCCATAGGCCGCGGAGCTGAGGGCATCCAAGCCGAAGATCGGAATTCCGGTTGCCGGACCGACGCACTCGGCGCGCGCCTCGTCCGACGCGAGAGGCCGGCCCAAAAGTAGATCCAGAACCGTCATACCTTTATGAACTCCTTAGGAATCCTTCAGGCGTTTCTTACCGCTCGTGCTTTACGCTTGCGAGCGCTCAAAGCGAACTGTTCGGCGCTTACCCCACTGAGGTGAGTACACAGAAACGCGACAGACCGATGAACAATGCAACCATTCTCGTGGTCGACGACGACCCGCAAATCCGACGCGTCTTACGAGCTACTCTTTCCAGTAATGGATACGACGTCGTGGAGGCAAAGGACGGCCAGGAGGCCATCGAGATGGTCATCCGGGAGCGCCCTGATCTGATTCTTCTGGATGTGAACATGCCGGGCATGAGTGGGCTTGAGGCTTGTACCAAAATTCGATTGTCCTTTGAAGGGCCCATTATCATGGTGACAGTCCGCAACTCGGAACATGACAAGGTTGTCGCTCTGGATTCGGGAGCGGACGACTACGTCGTAAAACCTTTCGCAATCGGAGAACTGCTGGCGCGCATTCGAGCTGCGCTGAGACGCTCCACTTCCGAAGAGCCGCTTCCCAAAATCGAGACCCCGGAATTGAGCGTGGATCTTGAGAAAAGGATGGTCAATGTCCACGGCGAGAGAGTCCACCTGAGTCCCAAAGAATTCGACGTGTTGCGTCTTCTTATGATTCAACAAGGAAAGCCGCTTACACATAAAAGGGGTCTTACAGGTTGTTTGGGAACCGGATCACGCCGAGCAAACGGAAAATCTTCGCGTAGTGATAAACTAACTGCGCAAGAAAATTGAGAAGGACCCGGCGCATCCTCGCAACATCCTGACCGAACCTTGGCTGGGGTACCGGTTTCAGTTTCCAAACACAACCTCAGAAAAAACCCCACGGCGTAATCGTGATCGTTATCGCGCCGGATGAAGACTGTCGAGATCCAGATTCAGTTCCAAGACATTCACGCGCGGTTCGCCAAGGAATCCCAGGTCACGGCCCTTCGTATGTCTCTCGACCAGCGCGCGCACGTCTTCTTCTTTCATGCCACGCGAATGAGCAACGCGAGGAATTTGGAATTCGGCGGCGGCTGGAGAGATATCTGGGTCCAGACCAGACCCCGAGGCTGTCACCAGGTCGACCGGGATAGGAGTATTTGGATTTTCTGCCTGAAGCTTTTGCACGTCACCCTTTACGCGCTCAAGCAGATTCTTGTTGGTAGGGGCTAGGTTTGAGCCGCCGCTCGATGTTGAATCGTATCCAGTTCCCGCGTTAGACGGTCGCGAGTGGAAATAGGCAGGCCCCGTAAATGCCTGCCCAATGATTCTCGAGCCTACAAGCTTTCCATTCTTCGAGATGAGTTGTCCGTCCGCGCGGTCGTGAAAACATAATTGCGCCAGCGCTGTGATTCCGAGCGGGTAGATGAGGCCAAACATGACGGTTGTCACCAGGGTGAACCACACGGCAATGAGCAGATTCTTTTTCATGAAGGCCCTCTCAGACAAATCGCAGATACGTCAGCAACACATCGATCAGCTTGATTCCGATAAATGGAGCAATGACTCCCCCGACGCCATAGAGCAACAGGTTGCGGCGAAGAAGCGCGGCCGCTCCGACCGGCCGATACCGCACGCCTCGGAGAGCCAATGGAATCAGCGCAATGATAATCAGGGCGTTGAAAATGACCGCGGATAAAATCGCCGATTCTGGAGTGCGGAGCCGCATAATGTTCAGAACTTCGAGTTGAGGAAACGCCGCGGCAAACATTGCGGGAATAATAGCGAAGTACTTGGCCACGTCGTTCGCGACCGAAAACGTTGTCAGAGCGCCGCGAGTAATCAGGAGCTGCTTGCCTATTTCAACGATTTCGATCAGTTTCGTCGGATTGGAATCGAGATCAACCATGTTCCCAGCTTCTTTGGCGGCTTGCGTCCCGGTATTCATGGCCACTCCCACGTCAGCCTGCGCAAGTGCCGGAGCGTCGTTGGTGCCGTCGCCGGTCATGGCCACGAGCTTCCCCTTAGCCTGCTCCCGCTTAATAAGCGCCATCTTGTCTTCGGGCTTGGCTTCAGCAAGGAAATCGTCGACTCCCGCTTGGCGAGCGATAGCAGCGGCGGTCAGCGGATTGTCCCCCGTGATCATCATGGTACGAATGCCCATGGCGCGAAGATGATCGAAACGCTCCTTCATGCCGCCCTTGACGATATCTGTGAGAGCGATCGCGCCTAACACGCGGCCGTTCTCTGCGACCAGCAGCGGCGTTCCGCCCGCATTCGAAATCTCACGAACACAAACCTGCAGCTCCACAGGAATGTTGTGACCGCGGCTGGCGCACAAGCGGGTAATTGCTTCCAGTGCTCCTTTGCGGACTTCGCGGCCGTCAAGGTCGACGCCTGACATCCTGGTTTGTGCGGAAAATGGGATGAAACTTGCGGCGTGTGTAGAAAGGTCCCGACCTCGAAGGTGATACCGCTCCTTGGCGAGCACGACGATGGATCGGCCTTCCGGAGTCTCGTCCGCCAGCGAGGAAAGCTGCGCGACATCGGCAAGATGACTCTCTTCGATGCCGGGCGCTGGAAAGAATTGCGTGGCGGCCCGGTTTCCCAGAGTGATCGTTCCCGTCTTGTCCAGCAACAACACATCTACGTCGCCCGAGGCTTCAACAGCGCGCCCAGACATGGCGATGACGTTCCGCTGAATCATGCGGTCCATGCCGGCAATGCCGATAGCGGACAGAAGACCTCCAATGGTCGTAGGAATCAGGCAAACGAGAAGTGAGACCAAGACGAAGATGCTCTGCGGAGCACCCGAATAAATGGCAAAGGGCTGAAGCGTTACGACTGCCAGCAAGAAGATAATGGTCAGTCCGGCCAACAAAATGTTGAGGGCAATTTCGTTCGGAGTTTTTTGACGCGAGGCTCCCTCAACAAGTTTGATCATCCGGTCCAGGAAGGTTTCGCCCGGATTCGAGGTGATGCGGACTTTGATCTCGTCGGAGAGAACACGAGTTCCCCCGGTAACTGCCGAGCGATCGCCGCCCGACTCCCGGATGACTGGCGCGGACTCGCCGGTGATCGCCGATTCATCGACGGAGGCCACACCTTCGATCACCTCGCCATCACCCGGAATGAAGTCCCCTGCAGTGACGACTACGATGTCCCCTGAGCGTAATTTCGAGCTGGGTACCGTCTCGATCTTGTTATCGCAAGTCAGCAGGTGAGCCTGAGTCTCAGCCCGTGCTTTACGCAGAGTGTCTGCTTGTGCCTTGCCCCGTCCTTCGGCCATGGCTTCCGCGAAGTTCGCGAAAAGAACCGTGAACCACAGCCAAAGGGTGATTTGCAAGCCGAAGCCAATCTGGCCTACGTGATGAAAGGCGTTCCACACCAGCTGCACCGTTGTTAATACTGCACCCACCTCGACTACGAACATCACGGGGTTCTTGACCATCGTGCGGGGGGCCAGCTTGCGAAATGAGTCGGTTACTGCACGAGTGAGAATCTTCGTGTCAGCGAGCGATTGTTTTCTAACTTGGGCGACTGAATCCATGGACACCTCAGAAGGCCTTGCCTGCGGACATCAGCAGGTGTTCGAGAATCGGTCCGAGACTCAGGGCCGGGAAGAACGTGAGAGCACCCACGATCAAAATCGTAGACACTAGCAAGCCAGCGAACAGCCCGCCTGTGACTGGGAACGTGCCGGCCGATTCGGGAACGGTTTTCTTTTTCGCCAGACTTCCGGCAATAGCGAGCACTGGAATGATCATGAAGAAGCGGCCAAGCAGTTGGGCTACGGCTGTACTTGTGTTGTACCACATGGTGTTCACATTCAAGCCGCCGAACGCCGAGCCGTTGTTGCCGGTCGACGAGACGTAGGCGTAGAGCACTTGAGAAAAACCGTGCGGGCCGGGGTTCGAGATGCTCGAAGTGCCAAAGGGTTTGACGATAGCAACGGCTGAGAAGCCGAGGATGGTGAACGTCAGAATCAGAATCGCCAGCATCGCCATCTTGACGTCATACGATTCAATCTTCTTGCCCAAGTACTCGGGAGTCCGGCCTACCATCAGACCGGCAATAAACACCGCGAGAATTACGAACACGATGATGCCGTAGAGTCCTGCGCCCACTCCGCCGAAAACAACTTCACCTAGCATAATGTTGATCAGTGGCACCATACCGCCAAGGGGCGTAAACGAATCGTGCTGACTGTTCACGGCGCCGCAGCTGGCGTCAGTAGTTACGGTCGCGAAGAGGGCGGAGTTCGCAATGCCGAACCGTACTTCCTTTCCTTCCATGTTGCCGCCGGAATGCAGGGCGCTCGCGCTCTGATTCACGCCAACGAGGAGCGGATTCCCCCGCGCCTCAGCCCAGTACGCGGTCGCCACTCCAATGAAAAAGAGAAACGCCATCGCCGCCCATACTGCCCAGCCATGCCGCTGAGACCCCGTCATACGGCCGAGGGTGTAGGTGAGGCCGGAGGGAATCGCGAAAATCAACACCAGCTGGAAGAAGTTTGAAAAGGGAGTGGGATTTTCGAAAGGATGAGCGCTATTGGCTCCAAAAAAACCACCGCCATTGGTGCCAAATTCCTTAATGACTTCCTGCGATGCCACGGGGCCTTGCGCAATGATCTGCTGCGTCACAGTCTGCGTGGTAACCTTGCCATCAGCTCCGGTCACCTGCACGGTCTGTGGCTCGATCAAATGTACCGGGGTGTAAGGTTTCAGGTTCTGGACAACACCTTGTGACACAAACACCAGCGAACCTACGACGCAAATTGGCAGCAAAACCCACAGCAAGCAGCGCGTGGTGTCCACCCAGAAGTTTCCGAGCTTGTCCGTTTCCTTTCGCGCGATACCGCGAATCACCACGATCGCGAGGACAATACCGACTGCAGCGGAGGCGAAATTGTGGTAAGCCAGACCCGTCATCTGCGTGAGATAACTCATCGTGGATTCGCCGCTATAAGCCTGCCAGTTCGTGTTGGTGGTAAACGATGCGGCTGTGCCAAAAGCCAGGCCAGGCTCCACGTTCGGAAACTTCTGAGGGTTGAACGGCAGCCACTTCTGCGTGCGCTCAATCAGGTACAGGAGCGCCATTGAGACGCCGCTGAACAAGAGCATGGCGATGGCGTATTCCGTCCAACGCATCTCATGCTTCTCGTCCACGCCAGTCAGCCGATATACGACCCTTTCGATGGGACGCAGAAAAGGATCCAGAAATGTCTTCTCCCGGTTAAACACCCGAGTCATGAAGATTCCAACTGGCTTCGTCAGCAAGAAGATCACCACAAGGTAGAAACCGATTTGAAACCAGCCATTTGCGGTCATGTTTAGAACCTCTCCGCCTTCAGCAGGGCATAGAGCAAGTAGCCACAGAGAAGGACGCAAATGAACAGCAGTACCGCATTCCCTAAACTCATGACTCGCTCCTATCTAAGCCGTTCGCAGCCGCGCACGTACAGGACGGCTACTCCAACAAAGAGCGCTGTCGCCGCCAAGAAGATGATGTCTAGCATGAGCACATTCCTCCGGTCCGGAATCTAGAACTTCACGAGTATCGCCATGTTCAGGCGGTTCTCGGTTTTGCGAAGATCCGGTTGCCAAAGTCCGACTGAGCCGCACCCTGTACTGGGTGCAAGGCTGCCGTCGAGGCAGACCAGCGCGCCCGGCGCACCGAACGTGTTGCCCGCAGGCGGTGTCACGCCTCCGGACCCGGAGAAGTAAGGGACGTTTGCCGCTCGATGGTTATACTCCCAGCGGAAGGTAATATATTGGCTGGGCATCCAGTCAAAAGTCCCAGACACATCCCAGGCCTTGTACGGATCGCCGGGATTCTCGGTGAAATACGGTGTTCCCGAGGCGGCAGTAGCGCCATTGATGGGCGGCAGCAAAACCAGATAGCGTCCCGGATTATTGATTTTCCCTCCGCCCAGCGTAAACGCGTACTTGTCGCGATCGAACCACAAGCGGTTGTAGATCATGTAACCAAGGAAGCTCTGCTTGGGACCCTTCGCAGAATTACCGGCGCAACTGACGCCACCACCGTGCTCGCAACCCATATCGCCGGTGAAAGTAAACGCGGCTTTGCTGACAAAATTTTCCGGATGGTCGTAGTATTTGACCTGGATGCTGTCGTCGGTGTGATAGCGCACGCGGCCCGGCGTGTTCAGCGCATCTTCGCCCAAGGCATACTGATTCCCCAGGACCGATAGCCAGCCATTCGGACGCCACAGAATTTGCAGCCCGATACCCGGCCGATTGTTGAAACGCCCGTAGGATTGCCAGCCATTCGTAAACCACGGCTCGATTTTCAGGTGTTCAGTGGGGAAAATTTGAACACGCACACCGTTGAAGAACCACGGTGTGTTCGATGAAACATAAGTCGGCTGATACGCCCAGTTGTCGAATTGATAGTAGCTGAACAGACCGACGTAGGACATGAAAATGCCGGCATCAACGTTGATCCCGTGCAGCGCGTTGAAGTGGTAGCCGCCATAAGCTTCCGAAAGATAGCGGTACGCATTGTCCAGATTCCACTGGCCGCGCGAAGGGCTTGCGTCATTCCTCGGTGTCGTTTGCGAGTACAAGCCGAACTGGGTCATTAATCTTGCGCGCACATTGTCGTAGTGAAAGTCGCCCCCAACGCCAAGTTGCGTTACCTGAACTTCATTAGCGCGGAAAACTTCGCTCGAACCGCCGATGGAGTTGTCCTTCGGATGATTGAAATCGTAGATATAATCAACGTCGGCGCGAATTTCCGGGGTGAAGAATTTAGAATCCATCGGCGATTCTTTCGTGCGGGCGTTGCCGGTCAGCCAGGTAAAGTCGGCAAAGGCAAAAGGCTCCGCATTCGCCGGTTTCGTTCGTACCTTCTCCTGCGTGCGAGGCGTAGCGGGCAGGGCCGCCGAGGGGACAACGCTCGCCACTTCCCCACTGCCAACAGTTCCTCCGATGCCAGGCTGCGCGGTCGCAGGCACGGCCGCGGGCGGTTGTGATGCGGCGGGCTCGCTAGAGGAAGGAACCGCCGGTTGGCCCTTTGCTTCAAGCTCGGCGACGCGCTTTTCGAGCTGTTCCATGCGGTCCAGCATCCAGCGCTCCCGCTCCGTCAATAGAGCTGGCGCTTCGATCTTCGCTGTTGCCGCTGGCTTGGCCGGGGGTTCCCCTTTGCCGTCGTCGGCAAACGTAACAACGGGAACCGCGCTTCCGCAAGAGGCTGCGACCAACACCAGCGACACAAGTCTTTTCAACTTGAGAATGTGCATTCTTCTCTCCTATTTTTTCTTGCCCAGCCTCAACGATCCCAGGATCCTCTCGTACGCAATCCGTTCGCACTCATTGCATCCTGGTTCGCGACCGCGCGAATGTTCTTTGATGCTCGGAACCTGAAGCGACGTGACCGTAGTTCGATCATGTCGTTTTCGGCAGCCCTCCAGGAACCAACGATGTACGGCAGTTTCTTCTCGCACGTCTCTCGGCCTATGTTATCTGCTTTAGGGAGATGTGTCGTCTTGGCCTTGGTGTCTCGCATCCATTGAAAGATGACGCAAAGGTAGAAGACACATGCGAGAAAACAAATCGTCGATAGAACAGTGATCGTCACGGCACACAGGGTGACGGGGCGTACGATTTGATTCGTCTCACTTCAACCGATTCAACGAACGGAATCGTTCCCCACAATCAAGGACAACTTAGCGAATGACGCCTGAGAAAGTCCTGATGCCTTCATAAGGATTTCATAAGGGCAGCCAGGTATGGCGTAAGAAAAACAAGCACCTAGAGCGGCCTCGGAGCCGTCGAGACTCTACTCCTTCAGGCGAGCCACGTCTGGGCGAAGAGTCTCGGCAACGTTGGTGGCGATGCACCCACGTCGTTCAATCCTGACCGCTTAATTAGGAAACTATAAGTCTTGAAGAACAGCCTCGGTGTTTTCCCTGTCTGGCTCTCAATGAAAGTAGAAGTCGGGTGGGACTAGGCTCGCACCCGAGTTTGACCCACCTTAAATTCCCGCCCTCCACAATCAATACAAATCGGCGATAGATGATATTCACATTTTGCGTTTGCCTTGATGTCGGTACAGTTCGCGGTCAGCACCACTGACAACATTCACTTTACAGGCATGACATGTTTTCCTTTACAGTTCTCTCGACTCGCTCGGACTTCCATCCGTCGATCTGTCGCGCTAGTTCGATCAGGTCCGCCACTCGAAACAGCGATCGCCCCGCTGCGAGGGCGACGAAAGGATCGACAGCGCCGGCGTCAGTCCAGCTTGTCGGTAATGAATGCAGGCGACCAAGCTTGTCCTGAAACCAGACCCTGTCCTCACCCCAGTTCCGGCAGTAGGAAACCAGCTGGAACTCTTGCTGGCAAAGCGGATGGTACGGATGTGTTACTCGCAAACGTCATCGCCATGCGGCGCAGTTGAACACTCATGCTCATCCGTTCGTGGAAAGGCATTTTGTTGCGATTCCCGTTATGTGGCGTTCGTTCAGATAACGCAGCAGCTGGAATTGCTTCTACGGGCTCGAACGCCATATAACTGATCGAGGGTCAGAGACCGCCTAAGAAGGTCACAAGTCCGTTGTCTTCGGACCAGGGCTTCGCTGGTTTTGAGGCCGTAACCTTGGTTAGCGCAATGCTGCAAATACTCCAGGCGCTCTTGCAGGAGTGGGCTGCTGAGGTGAAATATTTTCGACCGCCAAAGTTGGGGATTGAATAACCATCCCGACTATAGAGGAGGCCGAAGCAACTTATGTTGCGGAGAGGCCGAGGGGCACTAAGCCTGATGGGCCGCTCTGGCTTCTGCGCCACATAACGGGAATCGCAACAAAACGGCACCGTTCGACGCGAGTATTTGGATCAAACGTTCTTCAGGACAACTGCAGATCTCGAGAACAAGTTGCTCGATTTCAGGACCTACTTCAACAACCATCGCACACATACCTCATTGAAAGGGCGAACGCCGGATACGCCCGCGTCGCGACGAGGCGCAAACCTCCACTCGTTTCGATGGCAGCCACACTGTCGGGCCCTATATCAGACACCAGTGGCTGCCTGATTTGTCAAAGATTCAGGCCGGCTACGATATCAAGTCACCTTCGGCAGAATTTCCAAAGGAAATCATCTGGCTTCGGCAGAATTTCCAAAGGAAATCATCTGG
>QHYH01000242.1 GCA_003223215.1 Acidobacteriota bacterium | reverse complement strand
GTATGACAAGTCAGGATTCTCAGATGGTTCGTGCCGCTTATTTCGCGATGGACTGATCGGCTTGTACGTCATCATCCCGTTCAGTTTCGCTGCGCTCCTGACGGGGTTCTCCTAACACTTGGCACTCCGTGGGGCTTGTTCAGACTATTGGATCCTGGTGAAATTTCTATTGACGATTGGCGCCATCACGGTTTTGTTGGTGCACACTATCTTCGAAACAGTTAGCACGACCGTTTGCGTCCCCCTCGAATTAGGGCGAAAAGCCCGGTGTTTCATTGCTTTCACTTACTGCGGCACTTCCAGCCGATAAATTAAATCGTGAAATCTTGGATCGCCATGGAGAGGACCGAACTCCGGCCACACGTTGAGGAAAACCAGGTGAAACGAATGTTCCTTGTATGCTCGCTCCAGCAGTTGCAAGGCTCGCTCATTCTGGCTGAGTGCGACATAGATGGCGGCGACTTCATATGACGATACATAACGGTGTCTTGAAAGCTCCTTCAACTCCTCAAGTATTTTAGTTGCTTCATCTTTCCTGTTAGCCTTCGCGTAGGCGTGGCCGAGGGCCGCCTTCATCAACGGACATCCGCCTGACAGAGTTATTGCCTTTTGAAATTCCAAGATGGCGTCATCGAACATCCTCTTTTGTTGGTATGCCAATCCAAGATGCCAATGCGCGACGGCGAAGTTCGGATCCATTTCGATGGTTTTCCGACATTGTTCTATTGCTTCATCATATCGACCTGCGAAGTAGAGAGTCTCTCCCCAGAATGAATTCATGACGAGCGACGTCGGCTCAAGATCCAACGCTCGCTTCATTTCCTTCAGCGCTTCCCCCGATCTGCCGACCGCCTTCAAGTAATGGATGGCATACCATTGGTGAGCCGTCGCATTATTCGGATCCAGATCCAGGCTGAGCTTAAATTCTCTTTCGGCGTCGGTCCACTTCCAATCGTAATTTACCAGGATGTGCGCCAGCGACGTGTGCGCTTCGGCCAGCCTATTATTGATCGACAGCGCGTGAACGAGCGCGTCTTTCGCCAATGGCATCGATTCGTTAGGAGCGGCGAAATCGTAAAACGTCAGTCCGATGTAGGAATCGGCCAAACCGGTATAGGCCAGCGCGAAGTTTGGATCCTTTTCGACGGCCTGTTTGAATTCCGCGATGCCTCGGTTGAATCCGTCCTCGGTCCTTTTGTTCCAAAAGTAACGGCCCTTCAGATAAAACTGATAGGCCTCAGCGTTAGTTGTATTGCGCCCGACGAGCCGCTTCTCCTCGTCACTTGTGAGCCTAAGTCGCAGCTTCTCAGAAATCTCATGCGCGATGCCTTGCTGAATCGTCACAGCGTCAACGAGCTTCTGGTCATATTCGCCTGCCCATAATTGGCGGCCGTCGAACACATTGACCAATTCAGCTTTGACAATCAGCCGCTCGCCCTGCTGCAACAGCCTGCCGACCAGCACGGCTTGCACGCCAAGTTCCCGACCGGCCGCCTTAGGATCAACTTCTTTGCCCTTGAACCGGAACACGGTTGCGCGCGCCATCACCCGCAAGCGCGGGAGTTGCGAAAGATTACCGATGATGCTTTCCGTAATTCCGTCAGAGAGATATTCAGTGTTCGGATCATTGCTGACGTTGGCGAGCGGCAACACGGCCAGCGAATCAATCGCCGCCCCCGATGCCAGCAGGTCGGTTCTTCCATTGGAACGTGAGCGGAAAAGCAGAGCCGCGCCGACGGCAGTGATGAAAATCAGCAGCGCGGCAACTGCAATCCCCTTGCGGTTGAGACGGGAGAAGAATGTGCGTGACGGCGCAGGAAGAGCGAAGCGAAACGGGCGTTCGTCTCCAATGGTCGCGCGCAGAGCGCGTAAGTCTTCGCTCATGTCGGAGGCGCGCGCGTAACGAGCGTCTTTATCCTTGGCAAGCGCGCGGTTAATTATCTGTTGAAGCTTGTCGGGCAGACGACCTCGATGGTTACTGAGCGGCTCCGGTTCGCGCTCGAGGATGGCTGCTACACGATCCATCGGAGTTTTGCCGGGAAAGGGCAGGCGGCGAGCGATCATCTCGTAAAGAATGACGCCCAGAGACCAGATGTCGGTGCGGGCGTCCACTTCTTGCGCTCGGGCCTGCTCTGGTGACATGTATGCCGTCGTGCCGACGACGACGCCCGTCGCGGTTTTGATCCAGGATTCCTTCGAATCCCGCATTCGTTTTGGCTCGGCATACTTGGCTATGCCAAAGTCGAGAATCTTCACCAGCCCGTCAGGTCTAATCATGAGGTTCTCGGGCTTTATGTCGCGATGGACGATCCCGGCGGCGTGGGCCGCCGAGAGCGCTGCTGCTACCTGTTGGGCGATGTCAATGGCAGCGGAGAGCGACAGCTTGCGACGCATGCGTGTGCGCAGAGTGACACCTTCAACAAACTCCGTCGCGATAAAATCGCGGCCATGCCACTCTCCGATCTCATAAACAGTGAGAATGTTCGGGTGATTGAGTGCCGACGCGGCCAACGCCTCCTGACG
>QHYH01000139.1 GCA_003223215.1 Acidobacteriota bacterium | reverse complement strand
GCTGGCCGTTGCAGCTTATTACTACCGAAACCGCGCCCGAATGCGCTACGACTCTTATCTCCGTGAAGGCTACCCCATCGCCAGCGGCTCGGTCGAAGGAGCCTGCAAAAACCTAGTCAAAGACAGGATGGAACGTTCCGGGATGCGCTGGACCCTACCCATGGCCGAGGCAGTGTTACGGCTGCGGGCAGTTTACCTCTCGGAGCATTTCGAGCAGTACTGGCCCTTCCATGTTGATCAAGACCAGAAGCGCCTCTTTCAGTCTGTGAAGTGGCGGAAGCTCGTTGCCAAAAAGTAGCCACACCCAATTGCGATCAACAGTATTCTGTGCAAATCACACCTCCGCGATTAAATGTTGTCCGGCACGTCATCGTCGACCACCCCATCGGCAAAGTTGTTCGTCGGTAGTGGGTTGACGCAAGGAAGTTTGAAGTTCACCGGGGTGCCACTCGGGTCCGTGCGTCTCATGTGAATGTGCCCACCGAGTTGACATCCCGAATTGTCCGTCACGCCGATTTGTTGGCCTTGGTTGACGTGTACGCCCGTTGCCACCGTAGGGGTCACATGAACATAGACCGTATAATACCCGTCGCTGCCTTGGATTTTAACGTAGTTCGCTGGCATATTTTGGCCTGCACACGCAGGATAGCCCTGAGCAGCCGGGCCATTTCCTGAAGCTTCCGCCACGACTGTCCCGCCCTCGGCGGCGTAAACAGGCGTTCCGTAGGGAGTCGCCAGACCCTTATTTGTGTTCGAGTTGTAATAATCTACGTCCTGCGCACGATGTGTCTTACCGTTAGTCACATGATCGAAAAACTGGCTGATCCAGCAAGGCGGCGGTAAAGGATTTCCGGGGTAGGTGTGTTGAACGGGCGTATAAGAGGCAACCCTGGGACTGCCTCCGCCAGAGAAAAACGTGCCCCGTATTTCAAGGAGCCCTATGTGAATCGGAGCAAGCCGAAATAGTTCCGCGCCTCCGTCGAGAGACGTGGGATCTCGTCGATCTCTTGGCCGTGAATTTTGCGTTCTCGGTGGTCTCTGTCTTAAATGGTCTTCTCGACTTCGCGGAAGCATTCTTCGAGCGTGCGAATGGCAAAGTCCGCCTGCTCTTCGTCGATTAGCAGCGGCGGCGACATGCGAATCGTGTTCTCGCCGGCGCTAAGGGTCAGCAATCCCTTGTGAAACGCTTTGCTGACGACCGCGTCGCGCAAATCCGCTGCTTTCTCCTTGGTTTTCTGATCGCGCACGATTTCGACGCCGATCATCAGGCCTTTGCCGCGCACATCGCCGACGATCTTGAAGCGCTTCGTCCAATCGTGGAGGCGCCCGAAGATGTAGTCGCCCATCTTGCGCGCGTTTTCCCGGTAGCTGTGTTCGATAAGATCCAGCGTTGCCAGCGCCGATGCGATGCACACGGGATTGCCGCCATATGTTGTGCCGTGGGAACCCTTTTTCCAGGTCATCACGCCTTCCTTGGCGACAAATGCGCTGAGCGGCATGCCGCTGGCGATACCCTTGGCGACGCAAACGATGTCCGGCTCGATGCCCGCATGCTCGTAGGCCCACCACTTTCCGGTGCGGCCGACTCCCGATTGCACTTCGTCCACAATCAGCAGGATGCCGTGGCGATTGCAGATGCGCTGCAATTCCTGGAGGAAAAACGCCGGGGCGGGAATGAAGCCGCCTTCGCCCTGAATCGGCTCGATGATGATGGCTGCAATTTCCTCGGGCGCGAACAGGCGTTTGAACATTTGCTGTTCGAGCAGTTCCAAAATCTCGGTGCCGCAGGTTTCCGCAGTGTGGCCGTGCGGGCAACGGTAGGCGTAGGGAAACGGAATGTGCTCGACGCCGCCAAGCAGCGTGCCGAAATTCTTGCGCTGCGTATTTTTCGAAGCCGTAAGTGACAGCGAACCGAGCGTGCGTCCGTGGAAGCAGCCGTAAAAGGCGATGAGCTTGTCGCGCTTCGTTGCGTAGCGCGCGAGCTTGATCGCGCCCTCAACCGCTTCGGTGCCGGAGTTTCCAAAGAACACTTTCTTGGCTTCTCTCCCCGGCATTGTCGCCACAAGCTTCTCGGCGAGTTGCGGCAAATGATGGTGATAGAAATCCGTGCCGGAAATGTGAATCAGTTCCGCGGCCTGTTTCTGCACCGCTTCCACCACCTTTGGGTGGCAGTGCCCCGTGGAGCAAACGGCA
Source organism: Acidobacteriota bacterium (assembly GCA_003223215.1). Lineage (GTDB taxonomy): Bacteria > Acidobacteriota > Terriglobia > Acidiferrales > UBA7541 > Acidiferrum. The sequence continues at coordinate 34,236 of QHYH01000139.1, read as the reverse complement.
ATGCCCGCGGCAAAATCCAGAAATGAGTTTCCATCCACGTCCTCGACAATGGCGCCATGGCCTTTCTTGGCTACCAGCGCGTATTCGCGGGTGAGCGACGGCGACATGAACTTGGCGTCGGCAGCGATGACTTGCTGCGCGTTAGCGCCGGGCAGCGCCGTGATGAGGCGAGGTGTCTTTATTTCCAAAGTCGTTGGCATTTCTTCCTCCAAGAAGAAAATCAGGTTACGATGAGTCAAAACGGCTAGGGGAAGCAAGCAGGCGCGAAACTATGGATTGGTTTCGGAAGATTCCGGAACCGCCTGCTAAGAACTAAGCTAAGTCAACGCCGAAGAGGTTTGGCCGCAGAGCGGCCGGCGGGAAGTAACCCGGGAGGTATGGGTACCGAGTTTTAAAATTCAAGGTCACTTGCGTTTCCAGCGGACGCTGCCGTCCTTTGCGTCTTCCAGAATTATACCACGATCTGCGAGTTCTTTGCGGATGCTGTCGGCGGTTGGGAAGTCGCGTTTCTTCTTGGCGGCAATGCGTTCGGCGATGAGTTTTTCGATTTCCGCGTCACTCGGGCCCGCGTCGGCGCTGCCATAACCAAGCGCTCGGAGCTTTTGCGCATCATTGTCCTCGATAACGGCGAAAACTTTGTCAAATGTGACCAGAAATTGCTGTGTCGCGTCCACGTCGCCCTGCCGGAATTCGCCTTTGTCCATGGCGGTATTGGCATCGCGCGCGAGATCAAAGACCGCGGCCAAGGCACGCGCGGTGTTGAGGTCGTCGGAAAGGCCGGTGTCGAATTCCTCGTGAGCCTTGGAGATGCGTTCGATCATGCCTGACTGTTTTCCTGCTGGAAAGTTTCCTTGCTGCAAGCGATCTGCGAGATTGCGAAGCCGCTCGACGGAGTTCGTAGCCTGCGTCAATCCGTCGAACGTGAAATTGAGCTGCTTGCGGTATGGCACGCTGGCCAAGGCAAAGCGCAACGCGGCAGGCTTGTAGCCTTTTGCGAAAAGATCGCGCAGCGTAAAGAAGTTGCCGAGTGATTTCGACATCTTCTCGCCCTCGAAAAGCAGATGCTCGGCGTGGAGCCAGTAGCGCGCGAAAGGCTTGCCCGTGGCGGCTTCGCTCTGGGCAATTTCGTTCTCGTGATGCGGGAAGGCGAGGTCGATGCCGCCGGTGTGAATGTCGAGTGTTTCGCCGAGATATTTCATGGCCATGGCCGAGCACTCGATGTGCCAGCCAGGACGGCCGGGGCCGATGGCGGTTTCCCAGAAATGGTCGCCGGGCTTCGGCGCTTTCCAGAGCGCAAAGTCTCGCGCACTTTCTTTTTCGTAGCGGTCGTTGTCGACGCGCGCGCCGGCTTGAATGCCGGTGAGATCGATTTTGGAGAGTTTTCCATAGTTTGGAAACTTGGCGATGCGATAGTAGATCGAACCTTCGCTCGCATAGGTGAAGGTTTTCTTCTGAAGCCTCTCGATGAGCTGAACCATGTCGTCGATGTGGTCGGTGGCACGAATCCAGTGTTCGGGAGCTTCGATGCTGAGCGTTTTGCAATCGTCGAAGAAAGCCTGCGCGAATTTTTCTGTGTAGTCGCGGATGTTTTTTCCTGCGGCGGCGGCGTTGGCGATAATGCGGTCGTCCACGTCCGTGAGATTCATGACGTGTTGGAGCTGGAAGCCGCGCAGCTTGAGAAAACGCCTCAGAATGTCCTGGAAGACGAAGGTGCGGTAGTTGCCGATGTGGGCATAGTCATAGACCGTGGGGCCGCAGGTGTACATGCGCACTTCACCCGGCTTTTGCGGGACGAAAGGTTCGAGGTTTCCGGACAGAGTGTTGTGGAGTTGGATTTCGGCCATCGGCGCGCGGTGTTCTTTCCTGGCGATTGACGAAGCCTTGGATTGTATCCGAGGGGTTTGACGTGGAGCAATGCACAAGGGGCCAAAGAAATGGCAAATGACTCCGACCAGGTCGGGGTAGCGAGTGGCGAGCGAAGGCCGCGGGCTCGCCCAGAGGAAGACGTAGTTTTCCTAAACAGTGGCAAACAGAGGGCTTACAGCGTAGCTAAACAGAAGAGTGTTTAAGCGCTCTTGAAAGCCGAGCTGCCTCAGTCGTCCTTTAGGCGTTGTGCCCTCGACTTAGGTTTCTGTAACGATGTGATACGAAAGGAGCTAAAGGAATTCCTTCCATGGCGGGGTGGGGCGATGTCGATGAGAAGGCGCCAGACCCTTCGACGCTACGCTAAGGTCCGAGCAAGCAGGTTGACGCATCCTCCCCGCCGCAAGCGGCGAGGATTCCTACAGCTCCTCGGTTTGTTTTCCAGGGATGGCTTCGGTGGACCCGATGGAACTGAAGATGCCAGTCCCGGTCACCGTCACGGAATTGGACTCCGGAGTTTGACTGGGGAACCGCAGCCTTGGGCGGAACCGGGCTGTTCAGATGGTATACGGCATTGGACACTATGCGGGTCGCGAAGAGACGAATGCGGGGAAAAGACAAGGAAATGAACGCAGGTTCCAAAAAGCCCACCGAGCGTAAACGGCTGGTGGAAGACAGGGGAATTGTGGAGGTGGCGAAAGGGCCACAAGAAGTAGCGTAGGGCTAGACACGCGAAAAACATCGTGTTATCGTTTTTTCCCGTACCGCCATCCTTGCGCCAGGCGGCTGGGCTCTGAACAGGAACCTGCCAACGTTTTCAAGGGGGCCGTTTACGCGGCTCGCTTTTCGGGCGGTCCCGCTGTGTGGGGCCGACCTGACGCTCAAAAGACCCTCCCCTCGAGGAACACAAAGCCGTCTCTCATTGCGAGCCGATTTTCTTGAATTTGATTGCCGCGGCAAGGCGCAGCAGAGCTGCGCCGCTATAAACAAAAAGTGGAAGGGACGGCATCGGACGCGACGAGCCACTCCCAGTCCGACGCGGGGTTCAATATAGGATGCGCGCGATGACAAGCAAGCGAAAAGGCAAGATGAGAGAAAAAAGGGGACACCTTGCTTAAGCTGCGAAAAGTCGAAATCGTTGGCTTTAAGTCGTTTTGCGAACGCACGGTGGTGACTTTCAGCGGCTCGGGGACGACGTGTATCGTCGGACCGAATGGCTGCGGGAAATCGAACGTGGTGGACGCCATCTCCTGGGTGCTCGGCGAGCAGAGCCACAAGTCTCTGCGTGCCGAGCGCATGGCGGATTGCATCTTCAATGGCACGACAAAGCGGCCGCCGCTCGGTATGGCGGAAGTGACCATCACGATGGAAGATCCGGAACTGGCGGACGCAGCGCGGTTTGTGATGGAAGGGGCCGCGGCAGAAGAGAAGAAGGATTCGGCCGCAGAGGGCGGAGAGAACACTGCGAAAGATCAGTTTGATGGAGACTCTGCAACGGGGGCACTCGAGAGCGAGCCGCGGAGCCAAGATGCGGCAGGCCCGGCTCCAGCACTAGAGAGCACCGAAGAGTCGGGTGGCAGACTCAAAAAGCTGTTCAAGAGAAAGAAAAGGAACGAAGAGAAGCCGACGTTGGCCACCAAGCCGGGTGAGATTATGGTCAGCCGGCGGCTGTATCGCTCCGGGCAGAGCGAATACCTCATCAACGGGCGCGTGGCACGCCTCCGCGACGTGCAAGAAATGTTCATGGGTGTGGGGCTGGGACCGGACTCGTACGCCATCATCGAGCAGGGGCGCATCGGACTGATCCTTTCCACCAAGCCGATGGAGCGGCGCGCGATCATCGAAGAAGCCGCCGGCGTGACGAAATTTAAAACCAAGAAGCGGCTGGCGGAAGCAAAGCTGGAATCGTCGAAACTGAATCTGGCGCGCGTGAATGACATCGTCATCGAAGTGGAGAAGCAGCTCGGCTCGCTAAAACGGCAGGCGGCCAAGGCGCGGCGGTATTCGGAGATTCGCGACCAGATGCGCGGGATCGTGCGACAGATGCTGGCGGGCAAGGCACGCGAGTTGGATGCCGCTGCGGAGAGAATTGGCAAGCAATTGGAAGAGCTGAGCGCGGTGGAAACCGAGCGAGCGGCGGCCATCCAGCAGATGGAAGGCGAGCAGGACAGGCTGAATCAGCGCATATACGAACTGGATGCGGAACTCCGGCAGAACCAGAACGTGCTGAACCTGACGGCGCTGGAAGCGGACCGCAGCGAGAACCGCATTGCGTTCAACCGGCAGCGGGCGCAGGAGCTGGCGGGGCGCCACGCCCAAATGGATGCGGAGCTGAAGCAAGCGCGGGCGCAAGCTGCGGAATGGGAAATGCGCAGCGCGACGCAGGTGCAGGCGGTGACGCTGCTGCGCGAAGAGTCGGGCGCGCTGAACGGCCGCGTCGAGGAGCTTTTGCAGCGCGTGGAGCAACGCGCGGTCGAGATTCGGGATGCCGAAGGGGGGATCGAGGCGCTGCGGCAACGCGCGTCGGAGGCCGGCGAAAGTTTGCTGCGGTTGCACGGCGAGCAGAAACAGGCGGAAGAAGCGCTGGTGCACCAAACCGAAGCGGTGCGAAAACTGGAAACGAACGAGCACGAGATGCTTGAAACCTCAATGCGCGCGCGTGACGACGCCGACCGCGTCGCTCATGAACTGGAAGCGGTTACCGAGCAGCTTGGCGCGTTGAAGCAAAATGCCGCGGAGCTGCAAGCGAAGATTGGCGGATTACGCGAGCAGCGCGACGGGTTGACAAAAGAAGCCGACGCGCTGCGCGATGCGCTGGCGAGCGTGCGGGCACGGCATTCGACGCTAACGCAGATTTTGAACGACCGGTCGTACACGGCGGAAGCCGTGCAAAAGCTTTTTGCAGCGAACGAACGAGGCGGCGGGCAGCAATTCCGGGCCGTTGGCGTGCTGGCGGATTACGCGGAGGTCGAAGAGGGGCACGAAGCGGCGATCGAGCAGTTCCTCCGTGATGAGTTGGAATTTGTCGTCGTGGAGACATTCGACCATGCCCGTACGGGCATTTCCATGCTGCGTGATGAAGTGGGCGGCAGGGCCACGTTCTTCGTGGATTCGCTGCGCAATCTGCGGCTCGAAAACGAGTACGAGCCGATTGCCAATTTCCACCGCGAAGACGGAGTGATTTCGCGGATGGACAAGCTCGTGGAATTTCGCAATCCGCTAGGCGCGGCGGCCAAACAGTTCCTGCCGAGGCTGCGCGCGGCGTATTTGACCGACAGCGCGGCGGCCGCGGAAAAACTGGCGCGGGAGAATCCGCAATACGCGTTCGTCACGCCGGACGGGACGTGCTATCAGGGCCGTATGGTCACCGGCGGGCGTCCGGGCGAGGCGGGGCCGCTTGGCATGAAGCGCGAATTGCGGGCGTTGAATGCCGAACTGTTGCGGCTCGAACACCGGATGAACGAAAAGCAGGCTGCGCTGGCAGCGGCGGCCGCGGAGTTGCGCGCAACCGAACAAGCGCTGGAACAAATCAGCGCGACGCAGCGCGACGTGGAGCGCGAGGCGATCTCCGTGCAGCACCGCCACAGCCACATGCAAACGGAGTTAGCGAGGCTGGGAGCGGAGCTGGCCGTTTGCCAAGGCGAACTGGCGCGCGTGCGCAAAGAAGCGGAGGGCGCGCGGCAGCGCACGGAACGCGCGAAACACGACCACGCCGCGGCGGCGCTAGATCGCGCCGGGGCGGAAACGGAAAGCACCCGGCTGGCGGACCGACTGGTTGGGCTACGCGGGTCGGTGCAAAGCGAACAGCACGAACTTGCTACGGCACGCGCGGGACTGGCGGCGATTAATGAGCGGCTGGCTGCTGCAGAAGCCTTGGCGACACGGCTGCGCGAAGAGCGGACGGAAATGGAGCGCCGCGAGACCACGCTGCAGCAACAGGTACTGTCCCTCGGCGACGAGACTGCTGGCCTGGCGAAGCAGAGCGAAGAGCTGACGCAGCAACTGGATGGGCTGCGCGCGGAAAAGCTGCGGCTGGAAGTGCGGCAGAAGGAACTCGAGCAGGAGTGGGAGTCGGCGCGCACGCGCGTGACCGAGACAGAAGACCATCTGCGGATGGCGCGGCAACAGCTACAGGAGTTGCGAGAACAACGCAATCATTCCGAAGTGGAGCGCGCGAAAAACGAGTCGGATCGGGGGCACTTGCGCGAGTCCTGCATGAGCGAAGTAAACGCGCAGCCAGAGGACTTGATTGCCACGGAAACGGCGTTCATGAGCGGCGAAGAGCTAGCCGCTGCGGAAGCGAACTATCGCGAGATGAAGCAGCGGGTCGAGAATATGGGAGCGGTCAACATGATGGCGCTCGAGGAATTCAACGAGTGCGAGCAGCGGTTCACGTTCCTGACGCGAGAACGCGATGATTTGCTGAAATCGATGGCCGACACGCAGCAGGCCATCGTGGAACTCGATCAAGCGACGAAAGAGAAGTTCGAGCACGCATTCCACGCGATTAACAAAAGCTTCTCGGATGCATTCCACGCGATTTTTGGCGGCGGCATGGCGGAGATGCGGTTGACGGAGCCGGACAGCTCGGGTGATGCGGGTATTGACATCGTCGCGTCTCCTCCAGGGAAGCGGCTGCAGAACGTGCTGCTGCTCTCTGGCGGCGAGAAGGCCATGACGGCGCTGGCGCTGCTGATCGCGATTTTCCGCTACCAGCCGAGCCCGTTCTGCATCCTGGACGAAGTCGATGCGCCGCTGGACGAAGCGAACGTCGGGCGGTTCACAAAATTGATTGGTGAGATGAGCAGCCAAACGCAATTCATTGTCGTCACGCACAACCGCAAGACCATGGAAATTGCCCCGGTGCTCTACGGCGTGACCATGCAGGAGCCGGGCGTTTCCAAGCTGGTCAGCGTGCGCTGGGAAGAAACGGGGAACGAAAATGCCGGTGCGAAAGCAACGGCCGTTTCCGCGGCGTAACCGAGCCGCGTCCGCGTATTTCTATAGAAACCGGAAACAATACAAAACAGGGAGTCCCGACAACTCCTCTTAGTATTTTTTATCGTATACATAAAACTTTTCTCTTGCGCTTCCTGCCATTGCGTTTCGCACAATTTTCCACCGCTAGCGAGTTTGACTTCGCGTTTCGGTGCGCTAGAATGCGGAACACCAGCCGGGAAGATTTTCGCGGTGTCTCCAGCTTCCGCCATGAAAGTTCTGAGGGAAACGCAGTTCGCCGGGTTATCGCCGAGCGCGCGCGGCAAAGTGCGTGACATTTACGATTTGGGCGACATGCTGTTGATAGTGTCTACGGACCGGCTCTCGGCGTTCGACGTGATCCTACCGACGCCGATTCCCGATAAGGGACGCGTGCTTACGCAGCTTTCGCTCTTCTGGTTCGACCTTTTGAAGGATGTCATACCCAATCATGTAGTCAGCGCGACGGAGTTTCCCGCGCCTTTTGACAAGTTCCGAGATGAACTGGCTGGCCGATCCATGCTGGTGCAAAAGACGAAGCCTTTGCCGATTGAGTGCGTGGTGCGGGGGTACGTCTCGGGCTCGGGATGGAAAGATTACCGCGCGACCGGAGAAATTTGCGGCATTGGGCTCCCGAACGGGTTGCTCGAATCAGGGCGGTTGCCGGAACCGATTTTCACGCCCGCGACGAAAGCAGTGAGCGGGCACGATGAAAATATCTGTTTTGAGCAAGCGGAGAAGATGATCGGCAAGGAACTTGCAGGGAAAGTTCGCGCGGTTAGCCTCGAGCTGTACCGGCGCGCCGTGGCGCACGCGGAGCCGCGGGGAATTATCGTCGCTGACACAAAATTCGAGTTCGGCTTGTTGAATGATAAACTGATTTGGATTGACGAGGCGCTGACGCCAGACTCGTCGCGCTTCTGGCCCGCAGCACATTACACACCCGGCGGACCGCAAGCTTCTTTTGACAAACAATTTGTGCGGGATTACCTCGAACGGATGCGCTGGCCCAAAACCCCGCCGGGGCCGGAGCTGCCACCGGAGGTAGTCGACGCCACTCGCGAGAAGTACCGGGAGGCGTACCGCATCTTGACCAGCCGTGAATTGACGTAGCAACTGGGCCCCAATTGCACAAATGTCCCGAGCGGAGCGTGTCATCGTGAAAGATCAATTGGAAGGGCTCGTCAACCAAATGGTAGAGCGGGGAATCTACTTTGACGAAGCAATCGGAGAGTTCGAAAAACGATTCATCAAGCGCGTGTTGGACCGCGCGAACGGCAACCAGTCGCGCGCCGCGCAGCTGCTTGGCATTCACCGCAACACCCTCAGCCGGAAGATCGAAGAGTACAAGCTCGATACCAACGGCCACCGGCGCCGTTCGCGCTGATTCCAGTCGGTACTGGCAAGAAGCCTCGCCATAATGGACGGGTTTCCTGAAAGCGGGGTGTGGTTATTGGTCTTCTGTTTTGATCTTTGCGGAACCCAAGCTACAGAAAAGGCTGGTTGGCTTTATATCCTTCGTGGAGAGCATTAGCCAGCTGGTCTAGCGACCTCTCTTTTTCAGAAAAGCAGGGTTTCTTGCCTGGAAAACGAAACGGCTCCCCGAAATTCCCGGAGAGCCGTCCCTTAGTAAAGGAGATGCAGAGCTAGTTGGAGCGGCCGCTCGGCTTCCTCGTAGGCCGGCGCACGGGCGCCTTCTTGGGGCCCTTGTCTTTGGGAATGTCTTCTTCCTTTACCTTAGCCTTGTCCCAGTGCAGGAAGAAAGGGGCAGGATCGTAAGCAACCAGAGTTCCAGTAAAATGGACGGCGCTGTTTTTTTCGACGCGGGCGGCCTCGGGCTGGCCCACGACCTTAACGTCCATGTTCGGCGTAGTCGCGGCATCGAATTCCGCATCGCTGGTCACGAAGGCAATTTTCAGGACAAGCGGATCGCCGGGCCCGACTTCAATGACCTTGCCGGGAACTTCGGGAAACTCCAGGCCGCAGGCGGCGAGCCAGGTCAACTTGCTCTTGTCGCCCCCGGCCTTCAGGTCATTAAAGACTGAAGCGATGGTCATTTCCTTCTGAGCCGCGCTAATATCCGCAGCGCTCGGCAAGGAATAGGTGGAGGGCCGATCAGCGGAGCTGCCCGCGAGCTGGAGAAGCTCATTCAACTCGCCGTCGGTCAAGCTGTCGCAAACGTTGCCGCCCTGGTGATTGGCGATGAGGCCTTTGAGGTACTTCTTGACTTTGTCGGCCTGCGCTTGCGTGGCCTTCTTGGAGGTCACGGATTTTGCGAAATACCAGAAGGCAGCCATCGGCTGAGGGGGCGTCATGGCCAAATAAGCCCGCCCCAGGTTGTAATTCGTGCTGAGATCGTCCGGATCGAGCGCCAGTACGGCCTTGAAGGACTGCACGGCTGACGGATAGTCTTTCGCGGTCATGGCTGCATTGGCGGCCGTGTAGTTGAACAGAATGGTGGGTTGTTGCTTTTGCTTCTTAAAATCCTCGTCGGATACATTTACGTTGTCCGGCTTCTTGACTTCGTCGAGCGTCTTTAGACCAAGAGAGGCCGCCTCCCGAGCTTTGGCTGCGCCGGCCGTCTGGTCGGTTTGGGGCAGGGTGGCGTAAGCAAGCGCCCGGGCATAAAGCATCTGGTAGCGCACCACCGCTTCCGCTTTGTCGCCCATGGCCACGAGTTTGTCGGCGTACTCAATAACCTTTTGCGGATTTTTCAGCTGGTTGTAAGCATTGACGAAGAGGGGGTAAACGTAAACCAGCAGCGCGGAATTCGGGTACTTCGCAACAAAATCGTCCAGGCATTTGACCTGCGTTGCCGGCACTTTCTCGGCCGCGCATGCCTGCTCCGCGTTGTACTCGACAAGCGTGTATGCCGGGGCCTTTGTCGCGCCGCTGTCCTGCCCGGCCGCAGGCGTCTGCGCGCCCAGGCTCGTCAAACTCCCCAAAATCAGGCATAGCGTCACCACCGGCGCGATGCCCACCCACTTCCGTGTTCCATTCATTCCGGTTTCTCCTCGCTGAGATGCCGCGCGTCGTTCGTGTTCCGGTGCCACCCGGAATCTCTTTCACCGGGAATCATCCTTTCTCGGAAACGTTGGGATTATAGGTAAAGCCGCGCTCCATCCGCAAGCCGTTATCCTCGACGAAGTTCCTGATGATCTTTCCTGGGTGCGGCAGGGCCGCTTCTCACTCATTTCCGCTGCAGCGAACGGGACGAACGCCACCGCAGAAACCTCTGATGATAGGATGAGTTTCGCACAAAAAGAGTCGCCCGTGCGAGGAAGAATTCTCATGGCTGGGATAAATAACGCAAATGGCGGACGGAAGGAAAAACGGCTCGCGGGAAGTGTCGCGCTGGTTACCGGAGGGAGCCGCGGCGTCGGCCGCGCGATCGCGCATCGTCTGGCAATGCTGGGCGCTTCGGTAGCGATTTGCGGCAGGGACCGGGCGGCCTTGGAACGTGTCGCGGCAGAGCTGGAGAAACTGGGCGCGCGCGCGTTTTTTCATATTACCGACGTCACCGATGCCAAACAGGTCTCCGCACTGGTCGCCGAAGCGGATGCGGCGCTGGGCTCGATTAACATCCTGGTGAATAACGCAGGGATCGGTCTGTTTGGCCCGGCTCATGAAAAAACCGAGGCGGATTGGGACCGCGTTGTGAATACCAATCTCAAAGGCGTTTTTCTGGTTTCGCGGGCGGCGGTTCCTTCGATGATCCGGCGCGGCTCGGGAGACATCATTAATATCAGCTCCCTGGCGGGGAGAAACACGTTTGCAGGGGGTGGGATTTACTGCGCTTCTAAATGGGGGCTGATGGGCTTGTCGGGCTGCATGATGGAAGACTTGCGGGAGCACGGCATCCGCGTGAGCGTGGTCTGCCCGGGAAGCGTAGCCACTGAATTTGCGGGCAGCGGGCCGAAAAACCCCGCCAAAGCGTTAAGCCCGGACGACGTGGCGCACGCCGTTCAAGCGATTGTGACGCAAAGGCCGGGAAGCGTTTTGAGCGAAATTCAATTGCGCACGCTGCGCAAGGCCTAGACGAAAGAGCCGATCGGCAAAGCGGATATTTTCCTCTTGACAATAGTCGTTTACACGACTATTATCAGCTTCGTGAACCTCCGGAGCAAGCCGGCGCACCCGCCCGCCTCCCTTGAAGAGCGCGTCTTTCTCGCCATGCTCAAGACCGCCGACGCCCTGGGGCAACAGGCGGAGCAACTGACGCGCACCGCGGAATTGACCGGCACCCAGTACAACGTCCTGCGGATCCTGCGGGGAGCCGGACCCGAAGGCCTCGCCTGCCGCGCCATTGCCGACCGTATGATCACCCACGATCCGGACATCACGCGGCTTTTGGACCGCTTGGAAAAACAGGGTTGGATCACCCGCGAGCGGCAGAAGGACGACCGCCGCGTGGTGAAGGCGCGCATGACGGCTCGTGGACTCGAACTCCTGAAGCCGCTGGACCAGCCGATGCGGAATTTGCACAAGCGGCAGTTCCGGCACATGGCCGGCGGGAGGTTGAAGGCTCTTTACGACCTGCTCGAACAGATCCGCCCTGCCAAGCGGGAGTAGCGACTTACGGATACACTTAGCAACTCCAATTCAACAAGGAAGGAAAAACAAGATGAACCGGTACCTCTCTCGCATTGCAGTGGTTGCTGGCATGGCCGTGGGGCTCTCTCTGCCCGCCCGGGCGGCCACATCCACATGGCAAATTGACCCGCAGCACTCCTCCGCGCAATTTGCCGTACGTCATTTGGGCCTTTCCACGGTGCGCGGCGCGTTCAGCAAGCTGAGCGGCACAATGGTGCTCGATGACCAGGACATCACGAAATCCAGCGTTGAAGTGACCATCGACGTAAACACTGTGGACACGCGCGAACCCGACCGCGACAAGGATCTGCGCAGCGAGCGCTTCTTTGACGTGGCCCACTTTCCCACCATGACCTTTAAATCCAAGAAGGTGGAACAGCTCGCTCCGGGAAAATTGAGAGTCACGGGCGACCTGACCATTCGCGGCACGAGCCGGGAAGTGACACTCGATGTGGACGGGCCAACGAATCCCGTGAAGGACCCCTGGGGAAATCAGCGGCTGGCCGCCACCGCGACCACCAAAATTAACCGCCAGGACTATGGCGTGAAATGGAACGCCAAGCTGGATAACGGGGGCGTGGTGGTGGGAGACGATGTGAACATCACGCTCGACGTGGAAATGATCCAAAAACCGGCAGCGAAATCAGGCGACTAACCGGCTCGACGCAAATGGCAGCGAGAGATCGCGGGGGCGCCGCGGATGCACCGCCGTTGTGGCTTCGATCATCTAAGTGACCTCGGAGCAAAAGGAACCCATATGCAAAAACCGGCGCCAAACGACGCTCCCATCCACGAATTGCTCCGCAACCGCTGGAGTCCGCGCGCCTTTGCGGACCAAGCCATCCCGCAAGAGGTTCTCCGCAGCCTGTTTGAGGCGGCGCGGTGGGCGCCCTCCAGCTTTAATGAACAGCCTTGGGCCTATATTGTGGCGACGAAAGAGGACAAAGTAAATTTCGAGAAGGTCCTGGGAACTTTGGTAGAGTTTAATGCCGGTTGGGCCAGGAGTGCTTCCGCGCTTGCAATTGCCGTGACCAAGCTGGCTTTCACGGAGAATCACACCCCCAACCGCAACGCGCAATACGACACAGGAGCAGCAACGGCCTTGCTGTCCGTGGAAGCCACGGCTCGCGGCCTCGCGGTTCACCAGATGGCCGGCTTCGATCCGGACAGCGCGCGGAAGACTTTCGCTATCCCGGAAGGGTGGGAGCCCCTTGCGGCCATCGCCATCGGTTATCCGGGAGACCCGGACACCCTGCCTCCCAAGCTGAAGGAGCGAGAACTGGCGCCCCGGATGCGCAAGCCGATCCGTGAATTCGTGATGACCGGGAGTTGGGGGCACACCGCTCCCTTCGCCGCGAAATAATCGAGCAACGGGAATGCACCCAGCCCTACATCGCGCTTTCGAGTTCCTCATTCACCACGGGCTGGCGGTGCTGTTTGGATGGGTTCTTGTCGAACAATTAGGCGTGCCCATTCCGGCGATGCCTCTGCTGCTTGCGGCGGGCGCTCTTGCCGGCACGGGACATTTGAATTTCTTCGCCGCACTCTTGTTCACGGTGCTCGGAGCCTTAGCCTCGGACTCGTTATGGTTTCAGCTAGGCCGCCACAAGGGCATCAAGATTCTCCAGCTCCTTTGCCGGATTTCCCTGGAACCGGACTCCTGCGTGCGGCGAACACAAGGAATGTTTTCCAAGCAAGGAGCACGCTCGCTCCTGGTGGCCAAGTTTTTGCCCGGTTTGGGATTAGTTACGCCGCCGCTTGCCGGGGTTTTTCGCATGCGCTTCCGGCGCTTTCTGCTGTTTGACGCCATTGGGTCCATGCTGTGGGCCGGCGTGTTTCTCGCTATCGGCTACGTTTTCGCCGGGCAGATTGAGCGAGTGGCGGCGCAACTGGCTTCGCTTGGCGGATGGCTGCTGGTATTGTTTGCCGGCGCGCTTGGGACCTATATCGCGTACAAATTTGTCGCTCGCCAGCGTTTTTTGCGGGAATTGCGCATCGCGCGGATCACGGTGGACGAGCTGAAAGAAAAGATTGACGCGGGTGAGCAAGTCACCATCGTTGATTTAAGGCATTCCCTGGACTTTGAAGCCGAGCCTGAAACAATTCCCGGCGCGCTGCACATCGAGGCCAAAGAACTCGAGGAAAAGAACTATCGTTTGCCGCGCGATGGCGAAGTGGTGCTTTATTGTACTTGACCGAACGAAGCTACCAGCGCCCGTGTGGCGCTGCTCCTCAGAAGAAATGGAATCAAGCGCATCCGGCCGTTGCAGGGGGGGCTAACTGCCTGGCGCGAGCGCGGCTATCCGTTGGCCGGCGCGCCCTAAACTGCATCGTCTTCCCCTGGAGCGCGGTCTACAAACGTGGCAGAACGATGCCGCCTTGTGCCTGATACTTCCCTTTCTTATCCCTGTAGCTGACTTCGCACTCCTCGTCCGACATAAAGAAAATCACCTGACACAGCCCTTCATTGGCGTAAATCTTCGCAGGCAGCGGTGTGGTGTTGCTGATTTCCAGAGTTACGAAGCCTTCCCACTCCGGCTCGAAGGGCGTGACGTTGACGATGATGCCGCAGCGTGCGTAGGTGGATTTGCCCACGCAAACCGTCAACACGTTGCGCGGAATGCGGAAATACTCGACCGAGCGTGCCAGCGCAAAAGAATTCGGAGGAATGATGCAAACGTCGCCTTTGAATTCCACGAGCGATCGCGGATCGAAATGCTTGGGATCGACAATGGTGGTGTTTACGTTCGTGAAAATGCGGAACTCGTCCGCCACACGGATGTCGTAGCCGTAGGAAGACACTCCGTAACTGATCACGCCTTCGCGCACCTGGCGGTCCGTGAACGGCTCGATCATCTTGTGCTCCAGCGCCATGCGCCGGATCCAGCGGTCTGGCTTGACGGACATCCATTCCTCCCGAAAGATATTTGCCAACCTTGTTTTGATAATTGCCGCGATTCGGCGCAGCGCCTCGACGCCAAAAGACGTTCAGTGTAGATTACCCCTGATATCTTGACAACCCGGGCCTGCAACCTCTAGCATCTGCCTCGGCAGTGCGGGAGGATCGCGTGATTAAGCTGGACCTGGTAAACGCGGTAGTGGCCGCCACAAACATCAGCCGCACCAAGGCCGAGCAAGCCGTCGAGACGATTTTCGAGTCTTTGAAGCAGGCGCTTGGCCGCAGTCAACGCATCGAACTCCGCCGCTTTGGTGTATTCAGCGTGAAGCCCCGCAAGACGGGAATCGGCCGGAATCCCCGCACCGGGGAAGAAGTCAACATTCCTCCGGGAAAAGCCGTGCGCTTCAAGCCGGGCAAAGAACTTCAGGGCAAGGACGACGAAAAGAAGCCGGCGTAGTTTTTTCCAACCTTGCAAAAGTAACTATCTCCGCTTTAGATCTGCGCTGTTTTTCCCGGGTTTTCCCCCGCTGGCGTGAACCTGTCCATCTATGCTGTACTATCAATGCCGCGCTCAATTGCCGCGAAAACAATTTCGTGACTCCACCGCCGCCACTGCCCGAGCATCCCCCTTCAGCGATACCAGCTAACGCGGATTGGGATTCCGATCTTGTGCGCCAATGGTATTACGCGCCGATTCCCCCACCCCCTTCCGCGAAATCGCTGGTTCTCGCGATTTTGCTTTTTTCCCTTACCCTCGCCACCTGCCTTGTCGCAGGCACGCAGTTTGCCGTGGCGTACTCGCACAATGAGGCCGTGTCCATCGATGAGTTGCTGCGGGCCTTCACGCTCTTTTATAAAGATCCGGCCGGACTTCTGACCGGTCTTCCGTTTGCGGCGACGTTGCTCGGGATTCTGCTGGCTCATGAACTGGGACATTTTTTTGCTTGCCGCTACCATCACCTCCATGCCAGCTATCCTTTTTTCATTCCCTTCCCGAACCTCGCCGGCACGTTTGGCGCGTTCATTCTGATTCGTTCGCCGATGCGCACCAATCGTGCGTTGTTTGACGTTGGCGCCTCGGGACCCATCGTGGGCTTTGTCTTCGCCATCCCGGCGCTAGTCTATGGTGTGATGCATGCCAAGCTGGTGCCCGGACTAGCGAATCCCGCGCATGCCGAACTGATTTATGGAACACCGTTCCTGCTGCGCCTTCTCGAAGCCGCTTTTCATCGGGGAATTTCGCCCGATGCGCTGCTCCTGCCTCCCATCGGGCGCGCCGCATGGGTGGCTTTGTTTGTCACTTCGCTGAATCTTGTCCCGGTCGCGCAACTGGACGGCGGGCACATCCTGCGTTCGCTAAACGTGCGCGCCCACCGCTTCTTGTCTCTCGCGCTGCCGGTCGGACTGATTGCTCTTGGCTGGCTTCATTTTTGGGAGGGCTGGTACATCTGGGGAGCTCTGCTGCTGGTCATGCGCTTTCTGCGCATCCCTCCAGTTTACGACCCGGCGCCGTTGGATGCCAAGCGAAGGTTCGTCGCGTTACTCGCGCTGGCTGTTTTCTTGCTGTGCTTCATGCCTTCGCCTATTTCCATCCCTCCAAGTTCACCTTGACCGGTCGTAATCTCCGGTTATGATGCCAGCAGCCGGCTCGCCGGAACGGCGCGGCAGACTACGCCATGATTGAACTCCTCCGCACACTGCGCCTGCGCGACCTGTTCCTGCTATTCATTGGCTCTGTCATTGGCTCCGGCATCTTTCGCACGCCGGGCCCCATTCTCCGCCAGGTGGGAGGCTCGGTGGGTGTCGCCATGCTCGTATGGATTGTGGGTGGCGTCTTGTCTCTTCTGGGAGCACTTACCTACGCAGAGCTGGCAGCATGCAATCCGCAAGCGGGCGGTCTTTATTGCTACATCCGCGACGGATTCGGCCGCGCGTCCGCTTTTCTTTACGGCTGGTGTTTGTTTCTGGTGATTGCCAGCGGATCGGTGGCGGCGCTTGCTCGCGTGTTCAGCGAGTACTTCGCGCAAGTGGTTCCTATCTCACCGGTACTGCAAACTTCCGTGGCCGTCGTTGTGATCGCCATCGTGACAGCGGTCAACGTCTGGGGGACGCGAAAGAGTTCCGACCTACAGAACTGGACGACAGTCGTCAAGGTGGGAGTCATCGTGGTTTTGAGCACGGTGCTTCTGACGTTGGGACATCACGCCAAGGACCTAGTCCCGGCAATGGCCGCGACGCAGCATGGAGCGGGCTTGTTCTCGAGTTTTGGCTTAGCCATGATTGCTGTCCTTTGGGCCTACGAGGGCTGGCAGTTCGGCACCTATAGCGCCGGAGAAGTGATCGATCCGCAGAAAGCTTTTCCACGTGCTTTTCTACTGGGCTCCCTGGTTCTGATCGTGCTCTATCTCATGGCCATCGCCGCGTATCTCTTCGCGCTTGGTCCGGTGGCTACCGCCGCGAGCGACACCATCGCGGCCGCTTCCGTCAGCGCCGTTCTGGGATCGTGGGCAGGCAAGATCGTAGCCCTCACCATCCTCGTTTCCACGTTCAGCGCGGCCAATAGCGTGATTCTCACGGCTCCGCGTGTGTTTTACGCAATGGCACAGGACAATCTGTTCTTCGGAAAGCTCGCCGTGGTGCACGCCGTTTACCGTACGCCGGTGTTTGCCATCGTCGCGCTCGGCGCATGGTCGGCCGTGCTTGTTTGTGCCGGGCAATTGGGGCAGTTTCAAAAACTGATTGAAGGCGTGATTTTCATTGGCTGGATTTTCTATGGCCTGGGAGCTGCAGCCATCTTTCCCATTCGCCGGGCGAGTGGCGGCCAGCCACGTCCTTATCGCGTTCCCGGATATCCCTGGACGCCGATTCTCTTTGTCCTTGCGGCTGCGGCCATCGTCGGTAACGCCGTGTACTTGGCGTTCCGCGATCCGGCGCAATTCCAGAACCTCACCGCAGCCATAATCCTGTTTGCTATGGGGCTTCCGGCCTATCTTTTCTGGCGCAGACGGTCCGCCGCGTAGCACTCCTGCCCGCAAAGACACAGATTTCTTGACCGCTTGGAAGATAAGGTCAAGGCGTGGCACGAAAGGCGAAGTTGACGGTTTGCGTTTCACCGCCCCCGAGAGTGACTTCCTGCTTCTGCGTGCCATAGACCTCATGCCATGCTGTCACCGTGTACCTGCCGGGGGGCAGATCGGGAAGCCTGAAGGTGCCATCGTTCTTGGTCAGTGAGACATGGCTGGTTTTAAGAACCACAAAATAGGCACTCATCCAAGCATGAATATTGCATTTCACGTGGATGAACTCCTCGTTTTCATAGGCGTAGGAAAAGGGGGGAGTACCAGGCAACTGGATGCGGTTCCATTCGCGATTGATCTTGCCAAGAGGGTGGACATTGTGATTAAAGGGGTCGCTGTTGGAGATGCTCACGTTTTGCCCTACGCGAAGCGGGAGGACATGGGTAGCGTAGCGGCAGTCGCGCTGGTCAAAGGTTGCAGCAACAGCTGGGGGCGGGCCGGGGTCGGAATCGCCGCTCGAAATGTAAACGAGAACATTTTGCAGCGTGTTGCCGGGGCCGGTGACAACGTCTTCGGTTAGCCGCCCGCCGGGATTTACTTTGATACATTCCGGCTGCTTGGCCATGTCAATGAGCTTGGGTTTCGCGGGCGTTCCCGTATAAGTGACTTTGCCCCTGATAGCCGCAGTGTTCGGACCGGGATAGAGAGGTAGTGAACCCAACAATAGGAGCAGGGCCATGAAGCTTACGGTTGCGAAACGCATTCCTCTTCATCCTCCTTTCCATTTGAGGAGTGGAATGACTAGAGGTTGTCGCGTCTTGACGGGAAGAAAGGGCTCAAGAGGAATCTCTTCGGCCCCAGATCCCTTTCTGCCAAAATACCGCCTCTGCAAGCTTGCGAGTTGAAGGTTTTTTCGTTGTGTCGTCAACGAGATAATAGATTTCGGAGATCGGGTGCGCAGAGTAACCCCCTGGGTCGCGGAGACGACTGGCGGTCAAGGTAGTAACTCCAGGGTTGCTCTTTTGTGTGCGTTGGTACTATTGTTTGGTTGCCCAGTGCGCAGGCTCCGTCTCTAATGATCTGAATGGAGCAACAACCCGCAGTCGGTGGGCAAGTTTTTGGCGCTAGGAAACCAGGAATCCTGGTGCTGGGATGGTTCTTTCTTCTGGTGTCACCGTACGCGACAGGGCAAAAAGTTCCGCTCGACCAAACTGAGATTCTGGGCCGCCTTGCGGCGGGCAATACGGCTAGCTACGTCGCTCATCTGGTCAAGACGAGAGGGGTCAGTTTCTCTGTTTCCCAAGACTTCCTTTACCGAGTGAAGCTCGCGGGCGGCGAGGGGATTCTTACCGAGCGACTCTTGTCGGCGGAGCAGTCCGGGCAGCCACAGTCGGTGTTTGGGAAGGAAGCGAGCCTCAAACGCTTGGCCAAGTGTGCGGAACTGATCCACGCGGGAGCGACCGATTTGGCGGAGAAAGAGTGCCGCATCTCGATTGAGGAAAGCCCCCAAAGCCCCTGGCCGCTGCTAGCGACGGCCCGGCTTTTAAATCACTACGACCTGACTGGGAACCTGGTGGAAACCTCCCGAGAGGACCCCGCAGAACGAACAGAGCTGCTGCGACGCGCTGCTGCACTGGGACCTAATCTGGCGATGGTTCACCAGGCCATCGCGATAACCCTCGATCCCGCCGAAGCTATGACGGAACTGGAAAACGCAACCAGGTTGGACGCGGAGCAATTGGAAGTTAGCGAAACGATCGCGCAGGAGATTCCCCTTATAGGTTACGTTGGCGGGGATGAAGAGGGTTCCGATTTGGGGGCCTCTTCCAACGAACCGGCAGTGATCGACCCCGAGACTGCCCGCCATATGCAGATTGACCCCGACCTAGCCAGCAACCACCGCAGGCTGGCTCTCAAATACCTTCAGGTTGGCAATTTCGAAAAGGTGGAAAGCGAATTTGCGGAAGCCATCCGGCTAGAGCCTGACAATCCCGCGATTCGGAGCGACCTGGCCGTTTACTACCTTTCCCGGCACAACCGCGAGGGGGCGCTGGCGGAACTACGAGAGAACGTTCGCATCGTCCCTTTTGGGATCGTTCAGCATATTTTCTTTGCCGAGACGCTCGAATCCTTTGGAGCTGCGCGCGAGGCCATCAACGAATTGCAAAATCTTACGGTCATGTATCCGGCAGCCACGGCGGCGAGTCAATCCCTAGTGGAGCTTTACTTAGAAAAGAAGGACCCGAAGGCGGCGATTGCGGAGCTGCAACGTTCGCTGAAGGCTTCCTCTCTTATCTATGGTGACCAGAGCAAGTTTGCGGAAAGGCGCTACCAGGACTTGAACCGTTTGGCCCATCTGTTGACGGAAAGCCGCGAACTGGACGCGGCGGCCGACGAGTATCTGTTCCTGTTGCGCTACGCGCCAGACTCCGCGCTGCTGCACAATGACTACGGAAACGTCTTGGTCGAGCAGCGTAGGCTGGACCAAGCCATGACCGAATACAACGAGGCTATCCGGCTAGATCCGAGCCTGTCGGCCGCCCATGACAATCTCGGGACCTGTCTCACGGGGAAGAAGAATCTCGAATAGGGCGATTGCGGAATAAGACTCGGGCGGGCAGTTCGTCATACTTTGCTCTCAGCAGTCGACCACAAACGCGGCAGCGGCCGCTAAGCAGGCTCATCCGCCTACTTGTAAGCTTCTTGTAAAGTTCTTGTAAATTAAGGCTTTGGCGGCACTTTCTTTGCTGAAGAGCATAGAGGCTCTGCTTCGGCACCCCTACACTGCCCGCACGGTCGTTCATGGTCTGTCAGCGACCAGGTTTTTTCGCGCCAGCTGGCATTTCGGTGGACGACAATGCGTTCATTCGCCTTATTCTCCTCTGGGATTTGGACCCAAGAATGGTGAAAGTGGCGTTGGGACATTCATCGTTGTAAGAAAGTGATCCGGGGTGTAGTTGCGCTGCACCCCGGACCGGAAGCAAGGCGCACTTTGCAGAGAGCGCTTACCTCAGCCTTCTCCTCGAGGGATGGCACGTAGCTTTCTGCGCGCCACTGAGCCCCACGAGGAGGGCTGCCAGTGATCATAACTCCCTTCGCCAGTGAGCTACCAGCCCTCCTGTCCAGCGTGTGTCGTTCGCAGCGGTTCCCTTATCTTTTCGGACACGAGATGCAAGGCCGTCAGACGCGCCTCCCTGAGTTGCTTACCGCATTAGCGCCTGAGCCCCGGACAAATCGCAAACGCACGACCCGAGTTAGGGGTTTTGGGATTTCTTTCGTTGATTCGCACAGCGGCCGGCCGCAAAGAGTCCGGCCTGCCGTGGAGGCTCTATGACAAAAGTGAAGAGTTTGTCTGTGGTTTTGGCCGTTTTGGCCGCGCCCTGGGGAGTGGCCACGGTGGGATTGGCTGGCCGCGCCAGTTGGTTTCGTCAAGGGAACATCAAATCGCTACAGGAAACCGACGCCGCCTACCGTGACGGCATCTTTTGGGGAGACCGCGACGCTCGCGAAGGAAGAAAGCTGCAGCCCAGCATGGCTCGCTGGAATGACGAGAAGGACCGCGCCTCCTTCAAAACCGGCTACGAAAAAGGCTATCGGCAGGCCCTAGATTCGAGAAGCCCCCAGCGAAGGCGCTAACAGCGTGATCCGAGAAACGATGGTTTGCGGAACAAAAATGAAAGGAGCCCATCTACGATGAAAGGCAAAGCTCTAACTGTACTCCTTGCGGCAACCGTTGTTCTATTTGTCGCAGGACGCGAACCTGCCCGTGGCCGTCCTTCTGCTAACGACGGTCCCGCTCCAGGAACAGCCGTTGTAAAGGGAATCGCGAAGTTCGAAGGCTCGCGGCCCGCCCCGACCCACATAAACATGAACGCAGATCCGAGTTGCGCCAAGCTCCACCCCGGTGGGTTGGTCTCGGAGGATGTTCTGGCTTCTCCGGAGGGTGGTTTGCAGAACGTCGTGGTGTTTGTCTCTGAAGGATTGGGTGACCGCACCTTTGATCCACCGCCGCAGCCCGTCACGATGGAGCAGAAAGGTTGCGTGTATGCCCCTCACATTGTCAGTCTGCGTGCGAATCAGGAGCTCGACATTGTGAATAATGACGCTACGACACATAACATACATCCCGCACCCAGCAACAATCGCGAATGGAATAAGGCCCAGGCCCCGGGCACCCGTGTAGACGCCACCTTCGCTCGCGAAGAGATCGCCATCCCCTTGAAGTGCAATATTCATCCGTGGATGCGCAGCTATATCGCCGTCTTCAAGCATCCCTTCTTTGCGGTGACGGACAAGGCGGGCAATTTCGAGCTGAAGAACCTTCCGCCGGGCGATTATACGATCGAGGCATGGCACGAAAAACTTGGTAAATCCATACAGAAAATCTCCGTGAGTGCTGGCGGTACAAAGGAATTGGAGTTTGTGTTCAAGTCCACAGCGGGCCACTGAGTCTTGTGTCCTCCGCTTTAGTAACTAAAACGACAAGGAGCCATACAGATTTTCTCGGAGAAGGGCCTACTACCGGTTAGAAACTGAAAGACAGGCTCCCCCGTGGGGGTCCTCTCCGTCCTGTTCTGACGGGTAACGTTACACATAGTCTGACTGTTAATTCTAAACCTAGGCCGAGGAGGCGCTATGTTGCAGGAGGTTCTGAAATTGAAGAAGCACCGAGTCGCTGCCGCTGCATTCATTGCTGTGTATGGCTGGCTTTTTCTTTCCATAGCGGTCCCTTCGGCCTCCGCGTTACCGATCCCAAAAGGCAACGTGCACGCCATCCCGGCGTTCGCCCGAAAGTACGGTATGCCCTGCTCCTCGTGCCACGAAGCCTGGCCGAAACTCAGCCCGTTTGGGCAGCAATTCAAGGACAACGGCTACCAGATGGGAAATGAGAAAGATGCTCCCATCTACCAGAACCCATCCTATTGGCCGGTATCTTTCCGCATCACCCCGCACTGGCATCGCGAGAGCGTGGACCACGCAGACATCACTAACCCTCTCCCAACCGGCGCCACCACCGAGGGCCGGCTGACCACCCATGGTTTTGACGTTGGGGGCTTGGACATTCTCACCGCCGGGACGCTCGCTAAGAACATCAGCTTTCTGCTTGTGCCGGCTGCGGAGAACGACGGTTCTTTTCATTTTGAAGCCGCCAATGTGCGCTTCAGCAATCTCCTTGGCTCGAGTTGGCTTAATATCAAGGCTGGGAAATTCGAACTCGATAACATCATCTCCGAAAAGCGAATCTTGGGCCTTTCGAACAATGGCGGTTTCTATCAGATGTACCACTTCCAGCCGGTGGGCGAAGACACGGCCATGTTCACCTTCGGCCTCGGCGACAACCAGTTCGGCGCCGAGCTTTCCGGGCATTCCAAGAACGACTACACGCGATTCTCTGCGGCCCTGTTGAGCAGCAACGACGGCACTGAGAATCTCCCCAACGGGCACGGCTATGATACCTTCGTGACCCTCAGCCAAGCCTTTGAGGCGGGTAGTTTGGGCTTGCAGCGGGTTGGCGCGTTCGCTTATGTCGGCCGCGCCCCGACATACACCGTCGGGGGAGAACTGGGGACTGATGGTCTCGGCCAGAAATCCTTCTACCGGGCCGGTTTCAACGGTCTGTGGTATATAAAGAAATTCGACGTCATGACGCAATATCTGCATGGGTTAGACAACGCGTTGCTCGGAACTGCCACTCCCTCGTATAACCCTCTTCCCGCGGGAGCCCACAGCCCTACCTGGAACGCAGGATTAATTGAGCCGCACTATAACCTAAACCCGCAATTTATTCTGATTGGCCGGTACGAACTGATTCGCATGTCGCGGCAGGCCTTGGATACCAATGCCGGTAATCTGGGAGATATCGACGCCGGGACTGTTGGGTTCCGCTACTATCCGTTCATTTCCAGCCGAGCCGGCTTTGCCTTCCACAATGAGTTCTCCGTGGTCCGTCAGCGGGGGGTCTCTACTTCGGGACGAGACTTAACGAGCAGCAGCGTTTTCCTTGGTCTTGATTTTATCTTTTGAGGAGGCGACAACGATGCACTCACGCAAATCAATTCTATGGATGTTTCTGGCGGCCGCGCTCCTCGCTCTCCCCTCTTCGGCAATGGCCCAAAAGGTGGAAGGTCACGTCGGCAAGCTCAACGGGCATGTGGACGCAGGCAAGCAGCTCTACTTCCGGTATTGCTGGGGCTGTCATGGTTTTCGCGGCGACGGCAACGGCGAAAACGCTCCCTACCTCAACATTCTGCCGCGCAACTTTGTGTCCGCCACGTTCAAGTGCCGTTCGACGCCGACAGGAACGTTGCCGACCGACGAGGATGTTTTCAATGCCATCACTCGCGGATTCTACACAACCTACATGCCCTCCTGGACCGCTTTGACGCATCAGCAACGCGCGGATTTAGTTGTCTTTATCAAGACTCTTTCGACGCGCTGGACGAAGGAGAAGGCTGGCGAGCCTGTCAAAGTGCCGGCAGAGCCGGCGTTGACCACAGACGGCATCAAGCGTGGGAAAGAACTCTTCGCAAAACTGGAATGCTGGAAATGCCATGGACAGGAAGGCCGCGGTGACGGTCCGTCCGCGGCGACGCTCACGGATAGCAACGATCAGCCCATTCGGCCTTACAATTTCGCGGCCGGCACACGGTTCAAGTGCGGGGAAACCAACCAGGACCTGTACAAAATCTTCATGACCGGTCTAGACGGCACGCCCATGCCT
The DNA here is from genome assembly GCA_003223215.1 of Acidobacteriota bacterium. Lineage (GTDB taxonomy): Bacteria > Acidobacteriota > Terriglobia > Acidiferrales > UBA7541 > Acidiferrum. The sequence goes on along the minus strand of QHYH01000139.1, from coordinate 10,166 downwards.
TCGTACGGCGAGCAGATCAAGCCCGAGGAGGCTTGGGACTTGGTGCACTATTTGCGGACGTTGCAGGTCACCCATAATAGCGCAGAGCTAGCGCTGTGGCAGGGCACAAAAGAAGGCGCGGAAATCGTCAAGGCTGCCAAGATTACGGGAACGCCGACAGGTTCCGGCATCAAGCAATAATTTGGCAATGAGACGATCCCCCTTATGAAGAAAATGTCAGTCATCTGAAACGGGCCGGGATTCAACTGTTCGTTGCCTCATCCCGGCTCCCCGGTTGAGCCTGCATTCCGAAGTTGAACAGGGATCTCTCCGCTTCAGGCTGCGGCAGACCGCAGCCTGAGGGCCGAGAAGGCGGGATGGACGGTCTCGACGTGAGGACAAAATCCAACTTCGGCGAAGTTGCATCTCCACAGTGAAACCTGTAGAACCGCTCGTGCAAGCGATTTTCTAAGCTAACTTCGGAGTTCAGGACATCACTGGCCGCCTTTTTGGGCGGCGCGGGCTTGGTGAGGCAGTTAGAGAGTTGGTACAGGCTACCCAGAGAAGCTGGGTTTGGCATCGCATGACAAAACAGCCCGGGCTGAATAGCACGCAAAGAATCGAGCACTCCGCCCGGGCCCGTTCGAAGGGTGACTGACGACACGCTGGGATGCCCAACAACATGGCGAGGTTTTGAGCGAGCCAGCTGGAGCGACCGGAGGAGATGATCTGATCTCACGGCGAACGATTTCATCGGTATTTCGAGAGAAGTGTGGCTCGATTAGGACAGAACAACGCCAGCCATGCGGGAGCAAGCCTAATCTCGTGGCTGCATTCGATCCAGAATTCTCCGGGCTACTGCTCGCACTTCAAGCACTCGCTTGCTTGCCCCACCATTGGGGTCGAGCCGCAGGTAATTGTCGAGGTCTTGGATCTGGTCACGGTAATCCTCACGGCGAGCGCACGAATCGGCAAGCACAAGATAGGCGTCAGCCATATTGGGATCCCTGACCAAGGCCTCATGAGCGCTTTTTTCTGCTTCCTCCGGCCGGTTCAAGCGGAGAAGTGTCATCCCCAGGATAACGTAACCATCCGCTGCGTTTGGGTCGATTTCGAGACCTCTCCGCACGGCTGTTTCGGCGTCGGCCGCATTTCCCTGCAAATAGTGGACGTAACCGATTCCGAATACCGCTCTGGCATACCGCCCGCCGCTCACAACGATGGCCTTTTGGAAGGCTTGCATCGCCTTTTCCAAATGTCCCAGATTGGTGTGCACGATTCCCAGGTGATACAGGGCTTCAAAATAGCCTGGGAATAGCTGGACAGCTTTCATGAAATGACTCAGGCTTCCGTTCTGGTCTTTCTTGGCAAGACGCTCCAGACCCTTCCGGTACTCGTCTTGCGCCTTCCAAGGAATCGTCAGCTCTCTTACGGAGATGGTATAGGCGTTTGCCGGAACCGGTGGCGCGCCAGATGCCGTGAGCCGGAGTTCAAGTCTCAGGGCGGTTCCGTCAAACTGGGCGGTGCTTCGGTGAGGTTCGTATCCCTGCTCTTCGACGCGGATCTCGTACGTGCCGGCAGGCAGCCCCTGGACGTCGAAATGGCCGCCATCGTCGGTCAACACGCTGCGAAAGATTCCCGCCTCGTGCGATTTCAGGCTAACCGCCACTTGACTGGCGGGTTGATTGTTGCCGTCTAGATACACCGTTCCCGAAATCGCTCCATCCGTCTTTGGCGAGTCTTGCTCCTGGGCGTTGACCTTGCCACCCCAGGCAAACAGCGCAAAACTCAAGACGAGGAGGAGGAGGAGTCGGCCGAAGGTTCGGAGAAAGGCGGAGAGAACGGTTGACCGTGTGTTTGTACCCGTAAGATTAGACAGCTTGCACTGCATCTCGACCTGCAGCGCACTTTTGAGGGGTATCCCCGTTGGCGGTTGAGCGAGTCGATCACAGCGGTCGCGAGGAGCCCTGGCAAACTCACCTGGTTTACCCGATGGCTTCCGCGGTTCCGCTTCGCACCGGATCTCTCAGTTCCCAACCGTCGCGTGCGCGGACCTACGGGAGGATATGCATTGCGCATGCCAGAAGCGTCAGCCGCACCTATCTCTCGTAAGGGCTCGAGAAGAATCCCCTGCCGGCAGTCGCCCGGGCCCGCCGGGCGCAGGCATCTTCTTTTTTATCAATGATCGCGGGCGGTTTCCCCTTTTTCCTCAGAGTTGCGAGCTGCGTTACCATCTAGGCACTACGCGGTCGAGGCGATTCCCAATCCGCTGCCGAAAAACGGAAGGAATCGTCTCATGCCGCTACAGCCCTCAAGATGCTTGGCTCAATGTGAGATTTGAAGTTAAGTTGAGAGTATGGCGAGTAACTACTCCCGCTTCGCAGGCTCCCGCAATGTTTCACTCTGAACTGATGCGGGATCGGCTAGAAAACGCGCGACCGTTGGCCCCACCGAAATGCAACCCGGGCTGAGGTGACCGCAAGGAGAGTCCAATTTCACAACGGGAGCATGGACGGCGGCCGCGAACTGTATTGCCGGTTCCGGGTTCACCATGTGATCTTCGGGGGAAACAATGACCAGGAGCTTCGCGTGCACCTTTGCCGCAGCTTGCTCGAGGTTCACACCGAGCTTTCCGGGAATATCGAGCGCCATAATCGCCTGCCGTTGGCGAATCCGGTCGCACACGACTCCGCCGTTTCCCTTGGCGCCATTCCTTATTTCTGCGAGAAGCTCGTTAATCCCATCGGGCTTGGTGTGCGCCACGCGATAGGCCGGCGAGGTGAGATTCATAGAGCCGATTTCCTCCACGAGCCCGAGACTTCGATCCATTGGCCCGGTGGGATGGCCATGATTCCAGGCCGGGTCGAGTTCCATGGCGTCGATTTGCGCCCTCCACAGCAGCTTGTCATAGGAAGTGGATTGCGGCGAGCCAACCATGGGGATCAGCAGATCCATGAAGTCGGGATAGGCCACGCCCCATTCAAAGGCCTGCATGCCACCCATGGAGAGGCCCATGAGGGCACGCAGATGAGACAGGTGCAGAACCTCGGTGGCCAGGCGGTGTTCGGATTCGACCATATCTCGAATGCTGAATTCGGGAAACTTCAGGAGCGGCTGCTTAGTGCTGTTCGACGGTGAGCTGGATACGCCATCGCCAATGGCATCCACGAGAATCACGAAATAGCGGGCGGTATCCGCTACGTTGCCTGCTCCCACGAACTGCAACAGGTCTTGCGATTTTCCGCCGAGCCAACTGGGCCAGAGGATGGCATTGGACTTCTCCGCGTTGAGCTTCCCGAGCGTGCGATAGCCCAGACGGAAATCGCGGATGACGCTGCCATCCTCCAATCGGAAGTCGCCAAGCTCGGCAAATTGTTGTGCTCCTTCTGACGGTGCAGTTTGCGGAGAAGAACGAGTTGACAGGGAGAGGACAAGGAAAACCAGCGCAATGAATCTCAATGGGAGTTTCATGCCCGCATTCTACTCCACCGTTGAAAGGGAGCGTTTTATTTTGGAGGGTTGCGCGCCTCACCTAACCTCGGCATACCCCAAAAACAAAGGAGCCGGGCGCGAGGCCCGGCGCTTGTCTGCCATGACACTGACTTGCGGTTAGAACCGCCAGCGCACTCCTCCCGAGACGCGCAAGTTATTCTGCGTCATTCGGCTTGAGCGAGTTTCGGGGAATTGCGTCAAGAGATAGTCGATCGGCCCGACGCGCAAGGACAAGTGGCCCCAGAACGGAACGTCCACGCCTCCCCCAAGCGCCATCGTGAAGGAATTGTGGGATCCGGTGATTCCGAACTCGTTGCCGCTATGGGCGACGCCGAGAAGCTCGTGGGCAAAAGGCGAAAAGCGGCGGTAGTGATGGAAATAGAGCTGCGGGCCGAACATGAAGGTGAACAAATCCGTGCCGACGTTTACGCGGCCGACCCGCCCAATGTGATAACCGCTGAATTCACCGGCGATCCCATACCAGTTACGCGGACTAAAGGCAAAAGAGGCGGAGCCTCCATTGGCATTGAAGTCCGGAAAACCAGTGGTTGCGGGATTGGCACGAACGTAGGAGTACTCCACGGAGACATCCTTCGATCCCCTCTCCTGCGCGAATGCGGGCAGGCTTGCAAGAACAAACAACTCTGCGATGGACACTAATTTGCCCATAAAGATGACCTTTCTCCACGCTAGCTATTTTTTGGATTGCTTGGATCGAGGGCCTTGCATATCCAAGCTGGCGGGGCAGGGTCAGGAGCTAAACACACAGCCGTTTATTTCCGATGCAAGGCTTCCGAGGGGGTTGCTGTACAAAATAACCTCTAACCCATTGACGGCAGGGCACATGGCCAGCCCATTCCCTTTTTTCCGCACTTTTCGATGGACCCGGACCTGGCATGGGTTCCGGCATGCGCAAGCGCTTTTTTGCCCCGGCTTGGGCATCTGGCACCTCCGGGAGTCCTGGCGTGCACCCGGCTGCAGCAGCTCGATCGCAACCGAGTACTATTGCCAAGGCCGGCCCATCCATGTAGCATGAAAATATGAAACTTCGCAGCCGGAACAACGCCGCAATATGCATCTGTTGTATGCGTGTGAGTTCTGGCGCGGGGAGGCTGAGCATTTAGGATTTCTCCCGCCTCAAGTTTTTTGAGCCCACCGCCAGAGGGAAAAATGGCCGGTGGGTTTTTGTTTTTCTGGTTGGAAGCCGATCAAACGAATTCCAGAGCTAGTCATCTAAGGGAACGAGGAGAAATGAAAATGACAGAGTACAAGCATCCGGAAGTTCTGGTCTCTACCGAGTGGGCCGCGCAGAATCTCAATGCGCCAAACACACGCTTTGTTGAAGTGGACGTAGACACCACCGCCTACGATCAGGGCCACATCCCCGGCGCTGTCGGCTGGAACTGGCAAACGCAGCTTCAAGACGGCATCCGCCGCGACTTGATCGACAAAGCCGCGCTCGAAAAGCTGCTTGGCGCCTCGGGCATTTCCAACGACACCTCCATCATCCTCTACGGCGACAACAACAACTGGTTTGCGGCTTACGCTTTTTGGCAATTAAAGCTTTACGACCACAAGGACGTGCGCCTGATGAACGGCGGCCGCAAGAAATGGCTCGAAGAAAAGCGCCCGCTCACCAAAGATGCCCCGAATGTCAGCCCAACCACGTATCGCGTTTCGGCGACCGATGCAAGCATCCGCGCGTTCAAAGAAGATGTTTCCGCCGTGGTCGAAGGTCGCCAGTCCGGCCAACTGGTCGACGTTCGCTCTGTTGACGAGTTCACGGGCAAAATCATCGCGCCTCCGGGCATGAGCGAAACCGCTCAGCGCGCCGGGCACATCCCCAAGGCCGCCAATATTCCCTGGGCGCAGGCCGCAAACGAGGACGGGACGTTCAAAACGTTCGACGATTTGAAGAAACTGTATGAAGCCAAGGGCATCAACGGCAAAGATGAAGTCATCGCGTATTGCCGCATTGGCGAGCGCAGCTCGCACACCTGGTTTGTGCTCAAGTATTTGCTGGGCTTTGCCAAGGTGCGGAATTACGACGGCTCGTGGACCGAATGGGGCAATTTGGTTGGCGCGCCGATCGTGAACGAATCGCGCTCCGCGCAACCAGGCGTCGCTGCCACGGCCCACTAACGCAGTGTGATCGAGGACGGATGATCCGATAACCTTCAACTCTGCGAGGGCGCGGTAGCCAAGTGGTAAGGCGAAGGTCTGCAAAACCTTTATCGGCGGTTCGATTCCGCCCCGCGCCTCCAGTTTTATCCTCGTTATTTTGCGGCTAGCTCTTTGCGAAGGGGGCGGCCGACCAGCGCGCCGTTGTACTTGCCGTCTTCCACGGCGAGCTTTCCGTTGACAATGACATACTTCATGCCGACGGCGAGTTCGTTGGGATGCTCGTAAGTGGACTGATCTGCGACGGTAGCGGGATCGAAGGCGATCACATCGGCGAAATAACCCGTGCGCAACAAGCCGCGCTCCGGGATGCCGATGGTCCGTGCCGGAAAATCGCTGCTCGCGTGGATCATGAAGGGCAGGGTGATCACCTTTTTCTGGTACACATAGACGCGCAGCTTGCGCGGGAAAGTGCCGAACATGCGTGGATGGCCGTGCGATCCGTCGGAGCCGGTCATCACCCAGGGCCGCTTCATGAAGCGCACCACATCGTCTTCGCGCATGTTGAACGAGGCGACGGCCAAGCCTTCGAGTTTGCGCTCGCGCATGATGGCCAGCGCGGCTTCCACCGGCGGCAGGTTCTTTTCCCTGGCCACCTCGGAAAGCCGCTTGCCGAGTAGCTCTGGAGCGTCGGAGGAGGTAAACAGCAGTGAATCTGCGCCGCCGCGCCGTTTGAGATTCTGTGTCATTTCCTCCAACAAGCGTGGACGAACACCGGAATCATCGAGGCGCGCAAGGACTTCCTCGGCTTTGCCTGCCTGGGCCCACGCGGGGAGCAGGCTGGCAACCAGGCTCGAACCCGAAGCAGCGTACGGGTATTGGTCCGCGGTGACGTCCACGCCTTCCGCCCGTGCCTTCTCGATCATCTGAATGGCCGCGACGCTCCGGCCCCACGCTTGCGGACCGAGGGCCTTGATGTGCGAGATGTGCACCGGAATCCTCGCTTCGCGGCCGATGCGAATCGTCTCCGCGATCGCGCCGAGCAGGCCAATGGAATAGGAATCCTCATCGCGCATGTGCGAATCGTAATAACCGCCCATCGCTCGGACGACTTTCGACAACTCAATGACCTCCTCCGTCTTTGCGAAACTCCCGGGAACGTAAAACAGGCCCGTGGACAAGCCGAAGGCACCTTCTTCGATGGCGCTGCGCACGAGCTCTTTCATGTTCTTGAGTTGTTCGGGCGTGGGCTGGACGTCGCCGTTGCCTAGAACCTCGGCGCGCACCGCGCCATGACCCACCAAAAGGAGAGCGTTCGTGCCGATGCCCTGCCGCCGCCACAAATCGAGAGTTTTCGCGACCTGCGGCGAGCCTCCACCGTCGTTGCCGACGCCGACGGTGGTGACTCCTTGCAGCAGATAACTCACGTTGCCGTTCAGTTTGGGGCTCGAGAGATCCCCGATCGTATGCGTGTGCGGATCGATGAAGCCGGGACAAACCATCAGCCCGTGGACATCCAGGGTACGCTCGGCGGTGAATTTCTCCTTGGACGCGTTCCCGAGGAACGCAATGCGGTCGTTGCCAATGCCGACGTCCTCTAGGCGAGCAGGCGAGCCGCTCCCATCGACAACCTGTCCGCCTGCAAGCAGCAAGTCCAGATGTTCCTCTGGTGGAGTGGCGTAAGCCGGGACGCGTAGGCGAAAGCTTCCGCAAGCAAGAACTAAGGTGAGTAGCGCCCCGAGCACGGCGAATTTGCGCATGCAAGTTTTCTCGGCCCAGGGAAGGGAAGTGATTTTGAGCTTTATTGGTTCTTCAGCAGCGCTCGCACGCGCGCTTCTTCCGACAGCGGCAGCGCGTCCCCGTGTCCCAGGCAAGTGTACACGGACACTTCCTTGCTTCCCAGCTTCGTCAAGGGCGCGCCCGTGGTTTTATCGCGATTCAGGCAGAAAATGCCTCTTTGATTTTTCGTGAACCTCGGCGAATGGGCCCAGGCCACATCGTTCTGATTGGGATACCTCACCACAACTTTGTTTCCTTTGACTTGGCCACCCTTCAGGACCGATTGAATCTCCACCACCGCTTCATGCCAATCAGGGTCATGTTCCGTCACGTGCAAAGGCGCGCCTGACTTGGCCTTGGGAGCATTCCATTTATGAACATCCGTGACGCGCCCGACCACGACAAAATCCGATTCGTTCATGCGCTCTTTCAATTCTTGATCGCTGAGTTGGCCCGGTGCCTGTCCCGGTCGATTCTTTCCCGCTCCCGGCGGCGGAACCGGCTCATTTGTGTTACCCAGCACATGCCCCAGCTCTTTTACCGCGACGCCCGAGCCAAAAATCCAACCGTCGGTATAGAAAGTTGCGCGCGTTCCTTCCTGGAACGCGGAGGCATCTTTTGCGTCCACCGTGACGCTATCGCCCCTCTTCAACGACACCGCCGCGGGCTTTTTCAGGATCGCATCCACGCGCACGACAATCGTCTGCGCCGACTTGGGCACGTCCGCAAACGAAGTGGCGGCGAGCTGACTCACCGTTCCCGAGAAAACGATGCTTGCTTTGCCCATCAACGTGGCTTGGTTGTCCGTGGCCTGCGACGTTGCGGCATTCGTCGAGCCGCACAAAGCCAGCAACACACCGGCTCCCCACAGACTGCTTCGCATGAGCACTGACGAAATCTTCATAGATGCCTCCTTCTCCCGCGCTTTCGAGCAATTCCCGCGCGCCTTTTGCGCAAACGCGCTCACGGGATCACCGGAACGCTAAAATAAAATGGATCGATGGAAATGGGCACGAGGTTGCCTGCGCCGTCGTTGAGCGTCCTGGCGCCGAAATCCGCGGCCCGCTGAAACGTCACGCCGTGCGGGAAATCCGCAAAATTCGGGGTGTTGTTCGCGCAAAAGACCCCACGAAACTCGTTCCCCGCCGAAAGCAAATAATCGTAGTCGCCCAAATAGGGCAGGAATTGCTCCGCCGGCTGATCGGCCGGAACGGTGGCCAGCACGGTGTCCTGCGACGTGGTGAACCCATCGTGCGATTGCACCAGGTGCGTGACCCAGCGTCCGCCGCTCAATTGCTGGTACAGAAATCCCACCACGCCATTGTTGGCGATGGCCAGCGCGACATTCGTCGCATTGTGAATCGTCGTGCCCGGCAAGTCCGCTTTCGACCACGTCACCCCGCGATCGGTGGAATTCCTCACATGCAGCGTATAAATGTCACCCTTGCTGCCTTTGTCTGCCCAGCCGACATACACAATCGAGCTTTTGTTCGGGTCCACTGCAATCGAAAGCGTCGAGCCAATCCGTTCCTGCCCCAGCGCCGGCGCGTTGGACCATGGAATGGAAGCGTTCTTCACAACCACTCGCCCCGGCAGCTTATCCGAAGGATCCGTCAGCGCTTGAAAAGGACTCGCGCCGGTCGCCGCGGCATCATCCCGTACCACCACCACGTCGCTGGTCGCCGTCTTGCCGTCAAATTTGCGCCAGCCGAAAAACGCCGCGTACACGGTACCGTCGTTCGCCACCGCCGGCCGCACCGACGGACCGTCCTGCCCCGCGGTTTTGCGCCTCTCAATGCGAACCGATTTGTACGTCGCGCCCCCGTCTACCGATACATCGATGGTCGCGGTCTGCCCGTTCGACTGATTGAAATCGTTCACGCCGACATAGATGCGGTCGCCGCTCGAAACACCCAGCGCGCGCACGAACGGCTGGTCCACATTACCGCGCATGGATTGCACGTTCATCGTGGCGCTCGAGGCGACATCGACCGATTCCGACTCGTCGAGCATCACGCCAGACGAGCAATCGAGCGTACCGGCATGCAAATCGCCGCGTGGATGACTCTCACCTGTGGCCATCGCGTGCGTGATGTCGCAGGTCATTCGCGGCACCGGCGTAATCGCGTTCAGCGCCCAGCTTACCCCGCCGTCCTGCGAAACGTACACCGGCGCATTCCCGGTCATCGAAAAGGGGTTGGGCGTGAATGCCGACGCCACCATCACTTGCGGATTGTCCTTTTGAATCGCCAGAAACGGCTCACTATCTTGGTTGCTTTCCCCGCTCAGGCTCGCTGGAATCAGGTCGACAACCTTAATCGAACTCGGCGCGGGCGCTTGTCCTCGCGCTAACAGGAAACCCGCGGTCTTTTTGAACGCGGGGGCCAGTAAAGGGCTCAACAAAAGGGCGAACAGTGCGGCGAACAGAGCAAAACCTGGAAAGCGCAGCTTGGAAGCAACAGCTTTCATAGAAGTGGTCTCTCCTGTAATGGTATCCCTCAGCTGGCCACATTTCCGCCAGCGTAGGGTTCGCCTGCAGGTGAGCCGGGTTCCGCATGCCAGGCATACTGTCGTGCTCTTGGTTCAATCAAACGGCGTATCCGTTAACATACACCGGAGCCATTCCGTACACAATGCCCGGGTGACGGGAGGGCGCACGACATAAAATGGTGTGAGGCTAAAAGCGCTCTTTTTTTGTATGTTCCTACGACATTATATGCCGTAGGATAGATCCATGAAGATTCCTCCTGAAGTACCTTCGCCCGTACGTGAGCTGGCCGTAGTTTTGTCTCAAC
>QHYH01000138.1 GCA_003223215.1 Acidobacteriota bacterium | reverse complement strand
TAGCCGAGGAACGACCCGTTCCCCTGGGAAGACCCGCAAAATATTGGAAACTGACAGCGAAGGCCGATCGTTTATTTCCTCAGGCCTACGCTGAACTCAGCCTCTCGCTCATCGATGCCGTCGATCGAGCCTTTGGCGAGAGCGGAGTGCAGAAGGTCATCGCTGCCCGGTACAAGAACCAGGTCGCGACCTACCTCCAGCAGATTGCACCCAACGTTCCTCTGAAAGGAAAACTCAGAAGCCTCGTGCGAATCCGCATCACCGAGGGTTACATGGCGGAACTGGTGCCCGAAAAGGGAGATACCTTTCTTTTGGTCGAAAACCATTGCCCGATCTGCGCGGCTGCCAAAGTGTGCAGAGGATTCTGCACGACTGAGCAGGACCTATTTCGGGCTGTTTTGGGTGAAAACGTCACAGTCGAGCGGGTGGAACACATTGTCGCCGGTGACCGACGATGTGCTTATCGCATTCAGGAACACTTGAAGTAATCTGTCGGCTTCTGGTCTTATGGAGCGGCGCTGTTTCGTTGACTTGCGTGACTTTCGCAACCTAAGATTACGGCACCGTGGCGGACGCCGACACTCTCATCGGGCAGACCGTCTCCCATTACCACATTCTTGAGAAGCTGGGTGGCGGCGGGATGGGTGTCGTCTACAAGGCCGAAGACATAGACTTGGCCGTTTCGTTGCGCTGAAATTCCTACCTAACGAACTGAACAGAGACCCGCAAGCCCTCGAACGCTTCCGCCGAGAGGCTCGGGCCGCCTCCGCGCTGAATCATCCGAACATTTGCACTATCTACGAGATCGGTAAGCATGACAGCCAGTCTTTCATCGTAATGGAGTTTCTGGACGGGTTGACACTGAAGCATCTGATAGGTGGAAAGCCGCTAGAAATTGACACCGTATTATCGCTGGGGATCGAGATCGCGGATGCACTCGACGCTGCCCACTCGACAAGTATCGTGCATCGCGACATCAAGCCAGCCAACATCTTCGCCACCAAGCGTGGCCACACTAAGCTTCTGGACTTTGGCCTTGCTAAGGTGAGTACCAAGAACGAAGTGGGTGACGCGACAACGCTTGCGACAACGGAACTGAACGCAGACCAACTCACAAGCCCCGGCAGTGTCGTAGGGACGGTCGCCTACATGTCGCCCGAGCAGGTGCTGGGGAAGACACTGGATGCGCGCACGGATCTATTTTCGTTCGGAGTCGTGTTGTACGAGATGGCCACGGGATTTTTGCCCTTCAAAGGATATACATCGGGAGCGATTTTCTAGGCTGTATTGCAAAGGATTTTCGAATGTCAACCCTTTACGCTGACGGTCACGGACCTTAACAGATAAAACTTCAAACGCGTCTCGGCAGGCAGCGATATCTCTTTCTTGCCTGTAGCTGCGGCTCCTGCGGTGCCTGCCCCTGCGCCGATCGCGCTGCCGATCAAAGCTCCCTTGCCCCCACCAGCCAGGCCGCCAATCAGTGCGCCGCCCGCGGCGCCACCGCCGATGAAACCAAGGTTGCGTTTGTTGTGATTCTGCCCGGTCTTCCGGATCGTGTCGGTATCGATGTCATACGACTTGCCATCAACTTCCACGGAACTGAGTGCGACACTCAAGCGTGCCGGAACATGCAGGCGACCCGCATCTTTCGCATCAACCACGCGGCCCGCGACATGTGCACCCGCTGGGATGATCGTCTTTCCGTCCAGCACAATAGGTTGCGAGAGGCTTGCCACAAAGAGATCCCCCGCGTGGTTGCGGTTGCTAGCAAGCGTTTCGTCCAAGGTCACCTCGAATAGCGAGCTTTCTGGGATCGTGATTTCTTTCCTCGTCTCAAATAGACTTCCCAGTAGGCCCTTCTTGGAACCATTCTGGTCGGCGTTTGAGGCCGCAGCAGCGTTCGAGGCCGTGCTGTGATTGCATCCCATCGCCAACACGACCGACAAAAGTGCAGCACCAAAAATATTCAAAGATCGGTTCATTTCTAACCCCCGGACACCCTAAGTGACTAAGCAGGGAGGATGCCGATATTTCGACTGTAACTGACTGAAAATAAATAGACGATTCGGGAGGTCAAGCCTTTCAGCTATGTAATTATTTCAACAGCATGGCGGATGTCTTGGTACTGGCACCAAGTTTTCCGAGTATCCCGTTTGAACGGCACACAACGCATCCAACGCATCCAACGTAGCCGCTGGCGCGGCAGACGCTTCGCGTGCTTTGCTCAGCACGTCGCCGTTAGCCCGCATCCGCCGCAACCACCAGCGGCCACGTCCAAACGGATTTATGGAACGCGCGCCGGAGCATCGCGCCCACGCGCAGATCCTTCTCAAGTGCGCGCCTCGCCGGGTAACTGATCTTTCGATCGTGGGATACGTTGTCAGAGGGTTCATGACGAGTCGTTACCTTCACGCCATGCCTCGTAGGGTAGTGCTGATGGGACAGCACGTCTGATGAATTACTCCTTTCGGCAGACAATCATCTCAGCTACTTCAGGTCACAGCGATAAAACACTAACGTAAATCAGGACCTTTCTCGCGCGAAAGGGAGCAAAAATTTCTTTTTTCGAGCGCCGCGCGAGGGATAGCCGTTCAGAGAATCAACAGAGTTCAGTGGAAGGTTATCCGGATGACTTGAAGCGTATCCGAATCGAAATTTGTCAGGTATAACGTCGTGCCATCCGGGCCCACAGTTATTTCACGGGGAAAGTTTCCGGTAGATATAGTCGCCACAACGCCCGCTGCCGAGGGGGACGCCACGTTCAAAATCGTTGCGTTGGCCGTCCCCGTAAGGAACCGGTTGGAGTTCGCCACTGCGAGCAGTTGGTCATTATGGAACAACCGCACTCCCACCGGAGCCGTGCCTCCTGTGGCGGCAAACCCGAGTAGTGCATTGTTCGGATGCGACTCAAGCTTAGCAGTATCAAACGCCAGCACTCGGTCGTCACCGCGCACAGTCACCCACAGCGTCGTGGCGTCCGCTGTCTCCGACAATCGTACTGGTGAGCAGCCCGCGTCCACCGTCGCCAAGATCGCTCCCGCATTAGGCGCCGCCTCGGCCTTGCTCACGTCAACCACCGTGAGCAAGCCATTGATGCTGCTCACACCACCCTGCTCGCACCCGGACTTCGACAGCACCGGGTTACCGCCACCCGCCGCAACAGTCCCGCCAGCGGCGATTTCGGAAGTGACATACAAACGCGTGCCGTCCGGCGAAAGCATCATGCCGGCTATGGCATTTCCACCCGTGGCAATCTGTCCGATCAGAGTGGTGCCCGAGGTGAAATTCCCACCACTGTCTCGCTGAATGGCCACCACGCCAATGTTCCCGTTCGTTCCAGCGCCCGGTGCCAGCCCGCTCTCGTTGGCCACGAACGCAAATTTCCCATCGGGCGTCGCAGCAACGGCGATCGTTCCGGCGTTGTTCGCGGAGGTTGATCCCTGCCCGACGACGAAACCGGGGGCGTTGCAACCAACGAGACCCGCAGCGTTATAAAAGATTGCGCCTGGAAATCCGATCCCTCCTCCGAGGTCCGTTCCGTTCGGAAAAAAACTCAGGTTCGCGAATGCAGTGTTAGAGCCCAGAAGCTCGGCGGGAAGAGGGTTCACGCAGGACGATTGCAGGGTGCCGTTCGATTGAGAGAATACTTGCACGCCAGTAGCTGACCCTGGGCTGCCATCCGCCGTCAGCGAGACGAAGACAGTGCCATTGCTTGATACAGCAGCTTCGAATGGCTTCCCTGCGGTGGCAACAAGAGTCGAAGTTGCAGTAAAGCCCGGAGTCATGACCGGAGGCGGCGTCATCATGCCAGCGCCAGCGCAGCCTCCGCCTGCCCAAAGCAAGGCCGGCAAGGAACAGTCGATCAGGACTGCGCGCAAGTGAGTGGTTCGCCTCGTAGGGCTCTCCCTTGTCTTTGTGGGTCAAAGAATCTATGACCGCGTTCGATGCTCGATGCCACGGCCAGGTTGTCGGGCCTTCGGGCACGCTCCCGCCGGGCATGCCCTAGGTCCCGGTCGGCTTACCGGGAGTTAGGGCCACGACATAGAGCGACAATGGTGGCCGTAGCGCAGGATGCCGCTTGCAGGCTGCCGAGCGAGCCGTTAGGGTCGCGCCATGGTGCAAGATTCAATCCAAGGGTTGCGCAAGTTGTTCCTGGCTCGGGATCGTTGTCGGATGAACGGCCTTCCTCGGATAACGAGGCTTGGCGATGCGTAGGCTTCCGCTGTTTGTTCCAATAATGATTTCCGTTAGTCGCTACGGCGACCCAACTCAGAGTCACGCTTCAAACGCTGCAATCCGTCGCATATCCACGGCGTGCTGATAGCGAAGGTTGCGGTCTTTCTCCAGAGCCTTGTTGATGATTTCTTCGAGCTTGGGCGGAACCTCCGGGTTGATCCGCACCGGAGGCACGGGTGGGCGTTCCAAAATGGCGTGGAAGATCATTCCCGAGGTGTCTACGCGGAACGGCAGCTGCCTCGTGGCCATCTGCTGCCAAGAGCCGTACCAGGACTGGTGAGATGCTCCTCGACGTCAAGGGTCGCAAGGGTCGCCGGTCGCTTGACATTAACTTCGCAAAATGCGAAGATTGTTCATGCGGATCGTTAGCCGGAAGGCAATCAGAGAAGCGACCGCTAAACACACGGAATGGGGGGCATCTCTGAACGCTTGGTACAAGATAGCAAAGCAGGCGGATTGGAAAAACTTTGCTGATGTTCGAAATAGTTGGAGAAATTCAGATGTTGTCGGGCGTTTCGTTGTTTTCGACATAAGCCATAACAGATGCAGGCTGATTGCTACCATCAAATACAGATGGAGAATGGTGTATATCCGACGCATTCTGAGTCACCCTGAGTACGACGAGAGGGAGTGGCAAAAATCATGATTGCCGTACCCGAAAAATACGCGCTCGAAGTTAGCTCGCCAACACCAATCAAATCTGAGCGTCAACATGAGCAATACCTGTCAGTCTTGGACAAACTGGCAAGCAAAGCTAATCCAACGAGCGAAGAAGAGAAGTATGCTGAAGTCCTGATGACCCTGATCGAAGCATACGAAGAAGAGTATCATTCCATTCCTGATGCTTCTCCGGTGGAAGTCCTTCGCACGCTGATGGACGCCAATGGTCTTCGCCAGAAAGACCTGGTCCCAATTTTTGGCTCTGAAAGCATCGTATCCGAAGTCTTGCACAAGAAACGTGATCTCAACAAAAGTCACATAGAGAAACTGAGCAAACGATTCCATATCTCTCCGGCAGCGTTTTTCTAAAACTCAATCGAGGATCCCTTCACAACGACGTGATGTCCAGCGACCTTTGAGCCAGTCTGAGCGCGACTGGATGTACGCGAAACGCGCGCTGGCCCGCGGCGACGATCCTGAAGAACTCATCCGCGAGGGGATAGCGCAACCAAATGGCGGATCAGCACTTACTGAGGCGGTTCGCACGGTCATGAGGCAGGCGCGATGCGCTCAGGCGTAAGCAACGCTCCGCTTATTCAACCTCGTTCCACTGTCGTGATTCTGCTTACCGGTTGTGCGGATACTCCTGAATCCAGTGGAAGCCGCGGCTGACGAGCAGGAACTGGTTCCGGTCCACGAGTTTTAGTTTAGTTGCATATGAACGGTGTGGCCGTCCATGTCGCCGTCGAGAGTCATTTGATCCGGGGCTGGGCGCTCGAAGGTGAAGCTCGCTTTCCAGTTGGCGTCAGAAGTTGGTTAACGGGAGTGGATCTTTGCTAAGGCTCGCATCGCCGCGTGGTAACCGCACATTCCGTGGACACCGCCGCAGGGTGGCGTTGACGCAGAGCAGAGAAACAGCCCTGGCAGCGGGGTTTCGCAGAGGCGGGATGTCGGCCGCCAGAAGAGTTGGCGCACGGAGTTGGCACCTCCGGTGATGCTTCCTCCGACGAGGTCAAGGGCTTGGGCGAGATCAATGACTCAAGGCCGCAGAAACCGTGCGTTTCCCTGAGATAATGGCCGCCGCTTCGTACGCAAAGCGGCGCGTGTGGATCGTACCTCGAAACGCACACCCTCCGCATGCTGCAGATAGGCAATGATCTCAAACAGATTTTTGGCGGTCGGATTCCCGTTGGGACCAAACATCTGGTGAAGGGTCTTTACGTGAATCTTCGTATGCGAGGCGAGCTTTGGAAAGCCGACTGTCGCATTGATGTAGTCACGCAGTAGCTCTTTGCCGAGCGTCACCTCACCAAAGAGAAGGCTTTCGATAGCTTCACTAAGAAGCCCTTTTCGGAAGGCGGCATCACGTTTCACGCGTGCCTGAACTGTTTCTCTAAAATCTCGCGTCAAAGCCATGTTCGCCTCGCGGCCTCGGTGTTCAACCTGTCGTACCACTCACGAAAAGGACTGTGACCGCCACGGCCGGTATACTCGCTGATGTCAACCATCATTTTGATGGTAACATATATTGTACCATTGTCAATAAGCGTCCTGGAGGCCCTCGGTTTATCTCCTGGTGCGCAATTCTATTTTACGGAGCAGGAATAGACTTTCCCACAAAGGTCGCGTAAGGCAGAGGGTAGGTAGCGGATGCGCCTGGGCCAACCCGTCCCGCCTGCACTCGAAGTGCACCATTCTTTATCCTGAGTCATAAACGGAACACTTTTGGGTGTTCCCATTTTGGGAACAAGTGTATAATGAAAACACGTCGTCTGTCGTCTGAGATTTGGCTGTGAGGATAATCGCGCGGAAGACCCTGAGGCAGTTTGGCGAAAGGCTCAAAGGCACCAAGGACTATAAGGCGGTCAAATCAGCACTCGATGCATGGTTCCACGAGGTGCTCCGGGCCGATTGGAAAAAACCAACCGATGTCTTGAAAGCCTACGCGAACGCCAGCATCATGGGGCCAGACAGAGTGGTGTTCAACATTAAAGGCAACGACTACAGGTTGGTGGTGGCGATCAACTATCGGCATCAGATCGTGTTCATCAAGTGGCTTGGAACACACGCGGATTACGACAAGATTGATGTGAAAACGGTGAGATATGGACATTACGCCAATTAGAGGGGAAGCCGATTACGAGCGAGCCCTGCATCGTGTGGAAGAGTTGTGGGATTCTCGGGAAGGCTCCGCAGAAAGCGATGAGCTGGACATTCTGACCACGTTGCTTGAGGCGTATGAGCGGGAGCATTATCCGGTTGATCTTCCGGATCCCGTCGAGGCCATCAAGTTCCGGTTGGAACAGACGGGTAAAGATTCGAGAGCATTGATCGGAATCATCGGAGGGCGGACGCGCGTGTATGAGGTAATGCGCGGGAAGAGACCGTTGTCTCTGAACATGATCCGTAATCTACACGAGAAGTTCGACATACCGGCAGAGGTCTTGATCCAGCCCGCGCGGAGCGCGCGTAGAGTTAGCGTCCATCGCAGGGGGACAACCTCTCGGCGTAGCCTGCGAAAGTCGGCATAAACACATGTGCTAAGAACAGATGCTTGTCGGTCGACTTGCGCGCAAAAGCGGACCACAAATGGCTTTGAACGTGGTGCCTGCTCTTAATGATGGGCATATCGGGGGAACCGAAATTGCAAAACGAAATCAGCTAAGTGCTTCTGCAAGCTGGTGTTGGGCTCGTGGCTCTCATCGTTCTTGCGAATTTTGGCGGTGCAGCCATGCTCGGCACTATAGCCGTGAGTCTCGCAATATGGGTCTTTGCGGCTTACCAATTACGGAGATTCTGGGTCCGCAAGAACAAGCCTGTTGTTGAAATCTAGAGAGTAGCAATCCTCAGACGGAAAAAAATGGTCTGACTTTCGCCGATTCTTTCGAGCATGAATGCCGCGTCAGTCGCCCTGTCCACGAAAAAATTCCGGATTATGATCACGAATTCCTCTTTGGTCATGTGGGTGGGCGGGATGGAACGTACTCGCTGCTGGATTGCAGAATGAAGAAAGGCTGAAAAACTTGCTTCCTCAGGTTAAAAGATGAATAGCCTCGGCTGGGCACTCCGGTGCTGCTCTGGCTGGCATCTTGACCGTACTCAGTCGAGTGACATACGCCGCCGATGCACTATCGGGTTAGATTGGTGCGCTTTTTGCGGCTGGGTTGTCGCATTGCCGAGACAATCGAACGTAACAAATCATTCACGGTCTTCGATGACTTGAAGATGGCCGCGATGTCGGGCTCAAGCACGACGGCAATCGCATCTTCAGACATTTTGGAGGCGAACCGATTCGGCTTCGACTTGCGGTAGTCGAACCGATATTCTGAAGGCAACTCTTCCTGTTTAGGCTGCCCCCTTTTACGAGCCAACGTTTTCTTCATAGTCTTTACGCTCCGTGCGGGTCGCTTTGCGAGCACTAATTAATCGAACTCTGTCGTCTTCCACAAAGCTCACCAAGATCAGATTTCGCTTATTTGAGTGGCCAATGATGATTTAGCGTCGTTCGGTCTCAGAATGCTCTGGATCCTCGAAGATTCGGGCCAGAGGATCAGCGAATGCCGTAATTGCCTCCTCAAAAGAAACACCGTGCTTTACCTTATTTGCTTCGGCTTTCTTGGCGTTGGTTTCGGGCCAACCTGAGTTTCCTTTACCCAGCGCCTGCACTCGTGAGAGCATTCTGGCATCGTAAACTGCCCGGCCAAAATCCCGGCTGGCGGTTCATTCCGCCCGGTCCCGCCACACTATGCTACTGCGAATGCTGGAGCACTGCCGTGAATAATGTCAGCCCATATTTGGAAGAACGGATAAAGAGTTGGCCACTCGAAAAGCAGGACGAAGCGCGGAGGGGCTTCGGGGAATTCCTCAGCGGCGTTGTTCAATCACTCGTAGGCAATGTGCGTCGGGGATTCGTTAACAAGTTCTTGGACACAATAGGGCCAGTGGAAAAAATCGAAATCGAATTCATTGCGGACCAGATTGTGGATGCCAAAGATTCACACCGCTTTCGTCAAAAGACACTGATTGGTCTTGTCGCCGCCTTTGAAAGCGGAATCAAATACGCCGTGGAAGCAACCAATCGCAGAGAAAACCCTTCAGGCATCATCGAGTTGTTGCACAAAAATATCCTGACACACGAGGCTCCAATCTCCGGCAAGTCGGACGCGGAAAAGGAGAGGATGATTGAAAGCTGGCGCGATGACGCAGACGAGGGCTAAGACTGCGGCATGATACAACCCGAGCTCCAACGGCCCCATTTTCATGCCAGTACCTCAACCCCTAAGAACACGCACCATCCCCAAGCGAAGGCTGCCCGACCTCGAGGCAAGCATTCGCGCAGCACCGCCAATGTTGAAGGGCGGTAGCCGGATTGATTGCGTGAGCTCAGCTAACCCGGGGTACTTCGAGGAACTGGTCCTGGGAGTCGGAAGGGGCAAGCGTTGAAATGGCTTGCTAAGATTGCCGACGCGCTCAACGGTTGAGGGCCTGCGCTTCGACATGCGGGCGGCAGACAAGCGACGATTTCGACAAAGAGTCAAATCCGAGCGCGCCGCCCTTTCGGTTTAGATCGACGAGGGGCCCATCTCAAGGAGAGCTTTTACGGATTCCCGCCAGCTCGGGGCAGAAGCCGCGAGCACATCTGCTGGTGTACTACGACGAGAAGCCAAAAACAATTAGGATGGCCCGCGGAGTCCCGGTAGCGAGATAATCGGTGAAGTCACGTACTACGAGGAGTGCGGCGGCCTATCGGGGGTTGGCGAAACATTTTGGCGTCGGCGTGCGAGTAAACCCTCATGTAGTTTGTGTGCGTCTCAACAAAAAGCAGAGGTAAAGCCATGAAAGGATTTGTCTGGAATGCGAAGAAACCGAATGAGCCGCAAGCCGTGGGATTCCGTAGCGGACCGGTCTACGGCGTGGTTGGGGCCGAGCTTGCATGTAAAGGGCGACCTCACTGGCACGGAGGATCTGCTGATTGACGGCGCGATTGAAGGAATGCTCCAGCTTAATGAGCACAAGCTAACGGTGGGGATGGCGGCGAAGCTAAAGGCTGACATCAACGCCCGCGAGGTGGTGGTATACGGCTGTGTGCAAGGCAACGTGTACGCGACGGGAAGGATTGACATCAAGAAGGGCGGTTCGGTGATCGGGAATTTGAGGACGGCGCAGGTCATGATCGATGACGGCGCGGACTTCAAAGGTTCTATCGAAATCGACCAGAGTGCGACGGAGGAAACCGATAAGAACACCCTCTCGCGTAAAGCGTCCGCAGGTGCGGTGAGCTGAGAACGAAAAGCGATGCCCAGGACGCTTGGACGCCTCCCCGGTGGAAAGGCCCAACTAATCCCGCGCGATCCGAACGGGATGCCGAGGCTATTCATCGGCCGAGGAACTTGTAGACGCGCCATCGAAGCTGTCACGAGCCTGGAGGATCATCAGCCAGCCGGCGAACAGCAGAAGTAACGGAGCTGTGACAACGCCAGGAAAGTAGCCCCCTCGTGACAACGCAACAGCCGAGTGACCAACGCCGTTACCCAGCTCGAGAATGGCCCAGAACCACACTAACCCGCGGGCTGCGTGCCAGCCTGAGCGCACAGGAACGGCCCAACACCATAAACCGAATGTGACGAGAGCCGCGTTGAAGACCAGGAAACCCCGGGCGAGATCGTGGCTGATAAGGCTGCTCACAAAACGAGCCGGGGCGAATACCTCAAACAACCTGGTGACATATTCCTCGATTGAGTGTGCTGCCTGCGCGAGAATCAGGGACAGAAAAACGAAGTGGCCTCTTTGTTTCACAAGAGAATCCTGGGCCTCCACGGTTTCAAGCGGGGAATCCAGCGGGGGACCTCAGCACAGAACTCCTCGTATTCTGCCCAAACTTCCGGTGCAATTGAGGCTCTTCATAGAGAAGGACAAAAGCAAAAAATCCCAGCCAGACGATGATCCCGTACTCCAGCAGACGGACGCTGCCAAACAGCAGTCCCTGGCCGATGACCAGGAGCAGCACGGAAACATACATCGGGTTGCGTACCCAACGATACAGGCCAGTGACGACCAAACGCTGGGGCGGAGCAATTGGTGCCGGTGTCCCCAGTCCCTGAATCGCAAAGCGGACAAAAGAATCGAGCAGGACAGGAGTCCCTGCGGCGATCATGAAAACGCCGATCACGCGCAAGGGAAACCAGCCAAGCAGAGGGGGAGTAAGGTGCCAGTGAGAGATGGCCCAGGGAGCGTACACAGCGACGGTCCCCGGTGCCGCAACCAGGAA
The DNA here is from genome assembly GCA_003223215.1 of Acidobacteriota bacterium. Classification (GTDB taxonomy): domain Bacteria; phylum Acidobacteriota; class Terriglobia; order Acidiferrales; family UBA7541; genus Acidiferrum. The sequence continues at coordinate 27,571 of QHYH01000138.1, read as the reverse complement.
GATGGCTGATCCGAAGATGGAGCTGGCACGATGCATTGGGCTTGAAGCTTCCCCGGCCTAAAAACGCCGAGGCTTTACGGCCCACCTGGTAAGTATGCCGAACGTGAACATACGTCAACTCCGCAACACTCGCAAGCTCAAGGCTTGGCTGCGTGCTGGCAAGACCGTAGAACTTCGAGAGCGGGACATGGTGATCGCCCGTATCGTCCCCAAATGGGTCCTGCCGACTGAGATCGCTCGCCGCTGGCTTGCTTCTTTTCGCCCGCCTCCGTGGCCGTGATTGGAGCAACCGATCGCGTAGGTAGTGCAGGCCGCCACCGTCATAGCTGGCTTGGCGAGTCTTCGTTCAGAAAGCCTGAGCCCGTGAAAGCTATATACTTGCATTTATGCGGCACAATTGACTTGTAATCATGCAGCATCTTATACTTGCGTTTACTCTTCAGAATACACTTGTAACGACTGATTTGGGGTGGGAGGCTTCATGCCTTCGCCAAACGAAAAACTAGCTGAATCCCTTGACGTGCTCAAGGCCATCCAGGAAGGCAACCGACGTGTGTTCCGTTCCGACGACCTGAGCCGAGTCCACCGCGAACGCCTGGTAGAGAACGGTTTCCTGCAAGAAGTCATGAAGGGTTGGCTGATTTCTTCCAGCCCCGACGCACAGGCCGGCGAGAGTACCCCTTGGCATGCCTCGTTCTGGGAATTCTGCGCACGCTACTCGGACGAGCGCTTTGCCGCTCAATGGCACCTGTCGCCCGAGCAGTCCCTCTTTTTGCACGGCGAGAGAACGGTGATCCCGGACCAATTAGTTGTCCACAGTCCCAAAGCCACGAATAACGATATCAAGCTTCTCTTCGGCACAACGCTTTACGATCTGAAAGTGGCGGAGATGCCCCCTGGCGCGGCCCTCATGGTGAGGGACGGATTGCGTCTGTTTACGCCGGCGGCGTCGTTGGTACGTGTGCCGGAATCATTTTTTCAGCTCTATCCCCTCGAGGCGCAAGTGGTGATGGCCAGCCTTGCTGACGCCTCGGACCTGCTGCGGCTTCTGCTGAACGGCGGTCATTCCGCGAAAGCCGGTTATCTTGCCAAAGCCTTCCGCCAAACCGGTCGCGGCGAACTCGCGGACGAGATTCTCCGCGCGATGAAGGGCGCCGGATACGATGTGCGCGAGAGCAGTCCATTTGAAGCCGGACAGATATTCCACAAGCCGAGCCGTCCCGCCGCTCCGATCGTGGGCCGCATCGAGATGCTTTGGGAATCGATGCGTGGCAAGGTGCTGGCGACGTTCCCAAAAGCGCCGGGACTTCCGACAGACAAGGAAGCGTATCTTCGCTTCGTCGACGAAATCTATCGGACCGATGCCTACCACTCGTTGTCCATCGAAGGCTACTCGGTCACGCCGGCCCTGGTTGAGAAAGTCCGGCAGGGCGGCTGGGACCCGGAGCATGATGCTGGTGATCGCAGAAATCGCGACGCCCTCGCGGCGCGCGGATACTGGCAAGCTTTCCAGCTCGTGAAAAAAGAAGTAGAGAAAGTGATCGCCGGCGAGAACCCCAGCGCGCTCGCGCGCGCTGCGCACAACGACTGGTATCGCGAAATGTTCCAGCCCTGCGTTACCGCCGGCTTGCTTGAACCGGGATCCTTGGCCGGATACAGGAACATACCGGTGTATCTGCGCGGGTCGCGCTACGTTCCGCCAAGGTGGGAGGCGGTCCGCGAGGCCATGCCGGCGTTCTTCGATCTTCTGGAAAAAGAACCCGAGCCTTCGGTGCGCGCGGTGTTAGGACACTGGCTTTTCGGTTATGTCCACCCGTACTCGGACGGGAACGGCCGCATGGCACGCTTCCTCATGAACGCTATGCTGGCATCGGGCGGCTATCCTTGGACAGTGATTCGCATCGTGGATCGCAAGTCTTATCTGAGCGCGCTGGACCGCGCCAGCATCGAGATGGACATCCATCCGTTCACCACCTTTATCGTCCGCCGCGTGCAATGGCGCCTGGAGCGGCATGACCTGAAATTTCCTGCGCCCAAGGAGAGTTTTGATCTTGGGCGTGACATGGTCTTTTTCTACGGACGAGATGGCGAAACGTGGGTGCGGTGCGCCATCAGCAGGGAAGCCCTGGACGATCATTTCCATGGAGACGGCAAGGACAAACTCAAGGTATTCAGAGCGAACCGCCAGCACATCGAGCAGGAGGTACGGCGGAAATATCTTGCTGGCGACACTGAATTGGATGGATCAATTCTCATTCACTCGGACGATCTACCTGACGCGGAACAACCTGAGGAAGCTTCACAGCCAGCAGAGCCCGATGGAGGAAGCCCGGAAGGAATACGAGGAAGCGCCGGGGATCGATCGCAAGCTGGCGCAGAAGAAGCCATGGACCTAGCTACCGGACGGGGCGATGACGCGGAACAACCTGAGGATGCTTCACAGCCAGCAGAGCCGGATGGAGGAAGCCCGGAAGGAATACGAGGAAGCGCCGAGGATCGATCGCAAGCTGGCGCAGAAGAAGCCATGGACCTAGCTACCGGACGGGGCGATGACGCGGAACAACCTGAGGAAGCTTCACAGCCAGCAGAGCCGGATGGAGGAAGCCCGGAAGGAATACGAGGAAGCGCCGAAGATCGATCGCGAGCTGGCGCAGAAGAATCCAGAGAGTTATCTACCGCACCTGGCGACGAGACTGAAGAATCTGAGAAAACTTGACAGCGACTTGAAGTCCGCCTACCGATAAAGTACTAGGCCCCCGGCCATGGCGACCGGGCTCCCTCTCGAGGTATGCCGTCCAGACACCACGAATCACACGGAGCCTTACGGCGCATCACGTAAATGGTCTTGGAGTGAGCCCCGAAACTGAGACAAGTTATCCTGAACTCTATTTCTGGGCCGCTTGAGCTTCGATCTTCTCAATCACGATAGCCTTGGACCCACCTCGCTGATAAACCTTACCGGTTGCCGTCACTTTGCCTCCAGCAAATGGCAGAAGCTTTGGGTTCTGACCACTCGACGGCATGGTGTCAGCAATCGGCCAGTAAATGGTTCCATCGTCAGCGAGAATGACGAGCGGTGACCCAGTGTTCGCGCAGGATGTCGCGCATTGTTTACTGATGGGCTTGCTGAGGCCTTTTGTGAACGCGCAGGCGGAGTCCAAGACGTAACCCTTCACAGTGACCGTTGGCGCGTCCGCTGCCTTCAGCAAAACCGCTGCTGTCAGCAGAACGAAAAGCAATCCCTTTAAAATGAGACCGACGAATTTCATGTTTCTACCTCCTGTTCGGATTTCACTCAGTGTTTCTCGGGAATCAGTCTCTGCAGAGTCTCTGCGACACCCTGCGGCTGAAAGCCGAAAGGCCCTGGGCGCGACTTGTACACCACGCGGCCATCGCGGTCAATCACGTAGAGCCGGTCGGGCCAGCGCGTGTAGGCTCGCTCGGTGGCGTTGTCAAATGTGACTACCACTGCCGGGAATTTGATTCCGAGTTTGACCACACAGATTTGACCAAGCCCGCTGCGCTCCTCGAAGCTCTTTGGCTTCGCGATGACAATCTTATCTGCGAGGTTGCTTCGCGGGCGAAAGATTCGTTGCAATCCAAGATGCGTCCGTCGAGTGTGCTGTGGAAAAGACCGGCAAGATTGCGGTCGAAGAGCAGCCCGTAGCGCTGCTCCGATTGGCGCAGGGCTTTTTCGGATTGCTTCAAATTCGCAGCCAGGGCAGCCATCTCTCGTGCTTTCTGGAGTACACGCAACGATAGCGGGAGTGATTCTTGGACTTGTCGCGCCCCTCAGGCCAAAAAGCCCCCCGGAACAGTTGGCTGATAACGCCCAGCCTCTCCTGAAAAACTTTCGGAGTCAGATCTTGAGCAATGATAAATCATCTGCGGAGGCCACGCTGGCAGAATTGGACCTGCTAGTGCGGGCCACGGATTCCATTGCAGAGCGACTAGAGAGGGGCATCCACCCAGGCATCCACCCCTGGGTGTGTTTCCAGGTTCTTCCCTTGTTTGCCTTGGCGAGCGCAGGAGTGGCCCTATCCGCGGCGCAACTGAATCTGGCGATTTCGAGTCCGATTGCGCTGGGTGTATTTCTGGGTCTGATACTCGGAAAAGTGTTATTGAATCGTCTTATTCTCTTTTCTAGCTGTGCGCTCGAAAATTGCTGATATGGCTGACAGCCTGACCTGGTCTGGGATAGCTGGCGTAGGTATTTTGGCAGGCATCGGATTTACAGTTGCGTTGTTTATTAGTGGCCTCGTGTTTCCGGAAATGGGTAATTGCTCTTAATCTGGCTCAGATCAGAGGTACAGGTGAACTGTGTGCTCGAATTGCAGCCTGTCTAGCTCTTGATATAGCGTGGAGCTATCGAGCGGCATGCAATCAGGCAGAGTGGCTGACCGAAGTCGGACGGCTCCACCCAACCTACGGGGATGGTCTGCTAAAAACTCCCCTATATGCTCAGAGGCCCAAAAACGGAAAATGTAAACGAATAATCTTGCAAAATCTTTGGGTGGACAGGCTGCGGTCCAGTGGGCAGTACGAGGCCGCGCGCAGGAAGGTTAGAATCGAGTGAGACATCCTATTGAGTGGCCAGATGCCAGACGGGCGAAAATACTGGGCGATCCCAAGGTACGCAGTCCTGACCGGCGCTGCCGTGCTGGCGGCGGCCGTCACCGTTACGATCGCTCTGGCGATTCAGGACCGCACCGATCGGAGGCTAACCTCCGACATCGAACGTACGCAGTCCGACCTATTACGCTTAGGAGCTCGGATCACTGCCATCAAGGATGTGGACCTGACGACAACGACCGATTACATCGCTGCGTTCGCGCAAATCGAGCCTCTCCAAAAAGAATACGACGAGAAATTGAAGAAATTCAGCGATCTCTACAGCTACGCTCGGGAGCGCGATAGCCATCGAGGACTACTCGATATTCAGCGACTGCGCGGAAAACATCACCCGGAGACGTGGGACAAGATGTCGGAGATCATCGCCCTCGTCCGTCAAATCAACGACATCACGAAACGAGAAAGTTCTGTGGTCCGTGCAATGGCCAGCCTCCCCGACGCGGAACGCGCCCAGTTCTGGCATGAACAGTTCCTACCGCTCGCCGCTCAGGAGCATGCGCTCCGCGAGAGACTAATGATCGTAGGCCAGGGAAGGGCACCCACCTCCTCAATCCAATAGCGCCATCGAGGTTGCTCCTTCTGATTTATGTCCCAGCGTCCCGTCCCAACGCACTTCGCCGTCTTGACGTAACCTTAGTTATAGACATAACATCAAATCGAAATGACCGTACGTAACGGACGGATGGATGGATGGCTGCTGCTGACCTTCACCCTGCCCACAAAGCGGGCCAGCCAAAGAGTAGAGATTTGGCGAAAGTTGCAGCGGTACGGAACCGTGCCGCTCGGAAATTCGGGCTACCTACTCCCTAACAATCCCAACAATGAAGAGAGATTTCAGTGGCTCGCGACAGCGATTCGGAAATACGGAGGCGACGCATCCGTGGTTCACGTCGAATCGATCGACAACCTCTCAAAGGCTCAACTGATCGGCCGCTTCTCGGAAGCGCGCACGCGGGAATATCAGGAATTGATTCGGGAGCTTCAAGCATTTTCATCGAAAGGTGTGGAAGGAAAGACTAGTGGGCGTCTCGGCCGGTTGCGAAATCGCTTTCAAGAGATTGTCGAGGTCGACTTCTTCAACAGTCCCCTGCAAGTGCGCGTCAAGGAGTTACTAGAGCACGCGGCCTCATTGCGCGGGCCAGCGTCCGCCGCCCCCATCAGCAAGGTCAACACGAAGGACTACAAGGGCAGGCTCTGGGTCACTAGACCAAGGCCGGGAGTCGATCGCTGTGCGTCTGCTTGGCTGATCCGAAACTTTATCGACCCCAAAGCACGGTTTGCTTTTGCACCGGAGGACCGTGTGCCGGCTAGCGGCGTGCCATTCGACATGTTTCATGAAGAAGGGTTCGGACATCGCGGCGATGACTGCACGTTTGAAACCCTCACAAAACAGTTTCACGTCCGCGACCCGAAGGTTGCTGTGATCGGGCAAATGATTCACGACGCAGATCTCGCGGATGACCGGTTTGGCCGCAAGGAGGGTTACGGCGTGGATCAGATATTGAAAGGCTGGGCGCGTCAAAGAATCTCGGACGACAAACTGCTGGAGCGCGGGATAGAACTCATCGAAGGGCTCTACCACGCACCACAGAAGTGAATTGAGGGAGCAGATGGACGTGTTTGCAAATCATCGGGCGTATTGGAAAACGGGGATAAGCGTGATTTTGATGCTGGCCGCGAGCGTGCCCGCATCAGCGCAATCGGACCAGCAAAAGACAAGAGTGTTTACGCTCGAAGAAGCGGTGGATTTTGCGCTTAAGAACTACCCGGCAGTGCGCGTTTCGCTCGAACGTCTCCGCTCGGCGGAGGCCGGTGTAACTGTAGCGCGAACGAGCTACCTGCCTCGGACCGATGTTCTGTGGCAGTCGAATAGAGCCACGGACAACAATATTACCGGGCTCACCCTACCGAACTCCGTAATTGCACCGATTACCGGGCCGGTCCCTCTGGCGACGTCGAACCGCAGCGCCTGGGGGAGCGCGGGTGGATTGTTGTTTTCCTGGGAGCCACTCGACTTCGGGTATCGCGGGGCGAGGGTGGACGCGGCGCGCGCAGTTCAAAACCGCGCGTCGGTGGAAACGTCCCTGACACGGCTGGATGTCGGCATTGCCACGGTGAACGCGTACCTAGCGCTCCTGGCGGCGGAAAAGACCGTCCGTGCCGCCGAGGCGGATGTCGAGCGCCGAGAAACCTTCACGAAGTCCGTGCACGTCCTTGTTGACAATCAACTTCGTGCGGGTGCAGACGGATCCAGGGCGGATGCGGAGCTTGCCCGCGCGCGAGTTAATCTTGCGAGGGCGCAGCAGCAGGAAGCAACAAGCCGCGCGCAACTCGCGGATATTCTCGGCATTGCCGATGTGGCAGTGGAGGTTCGGGAAAGCACTTTGCTGGGCACGCCACCCGCGGCTGCTCCACCACCAACCGCTATCTCCGCGAATCCAGCTGCGGAAGTTCAGCGCGCGCGCGTCCAAGAGTCGCAGTCGCTCGTCCACGCGCTCGATCGCTCGTATTACCCGAAGCTGTATCTGCAATCGGTGGTCATGGGACGTGGAAGTGGTGTTGACCCGACGGGCAATTTTCTCGGAGGTACGGAGGGTTTGGGGCCGGATCGCGCGAACTGGGCAGCCGGGCTGATGGTGACATTCCCAGTATTCGACATCTTTTCAATCAAGTCTAAAAAGGCTGTGGAAGCGGCGAACGAACGCGCAGAGAAGGCGCGCTACGACCAGGCGTTGCAAGACCTGACAGGACAACTACACAAAGCGCAAGCCTCACTCGATGGCGCCAGAAAAGTCGCAGAAAACACGCCTCTCGAACTCGAAGCTGCGCGTACAACGGAAACCCAGGAGCGCGCTCGTTATCAAGCCGGGCTCGCGACTCTCGTTGACGTTTCCGACGCGCAAAGTTTTCTCGTGCAAGCGGAGATTGACGACGCTCTGGCGCGGCTGGCTGTTTGGCAGAATCTCGCTTCAGTTGCCGCCGCCCAAGGCGACCTAGCGCCTTTCCTGCAGTCACTCCATGACAAAACACAAGGAGCGCCATAGCCATGTGGCTTCTTCGCGCTGCACTGCGCAATCCAATCTCCATCGTCGTCATCGTAATTGGCGTCGCTTTGTGCTCGGTTCTCGCCCTCACGCGCATGCCGATTGATATTTTCCCAAACCTGAATCTGCCGGTGATTTACGTAGCACAGCCATACGGGGGGATGTCGCCAGCGCAGATGGAAGGCTATCTCGTTTACTACTACGAGTATCACTTCCTCTACATCACGGGGATTGAGTCAGTGGAATCAAAGTCCATCCAAAACGTGGGATTGTTGAAACTGACGTTTCATCCAGGCACGGACATGAGCCAGGCCATGGCGCAAACCGTGGGATACGTGGACCGGGCGCGTGCGTTCATGCCTCCTGGAACGGTCGCGCCATTTATCATGCGCTTTGACGCGGGGAGCGTCCCGGTCGGCTACTTGGTTTTTTCGAGCACAACGAAGAGCGTCGCCGAGATCCAAGACCTGGCGCTAAACCGCGTGCGCCCACTTTTCGCAACTCTGCCCGGAGTCTCCGCTCCTCCTCCATTCGGAGGGGCGGCGCGAACGATTGTCGTGAGCGTCGACCCGGATCGTCTCCGCGCCTACCGAATGGCCCCGGACGAAGTGATCCAGGCGCTGAACACGGGGAACACGATTGTACCGGCGGGAAATGTGCGGACTGGAGATTTGCTGCGGCTGGCACCGATCAATTCCGTCGTATCGAATATCAAAGACTTGCAAAATCTTCCGATCCGCACGGGAGCCGGACCGACAGTCTTTTTGAGAGACGTCGGGACGATAGAGGATTCGAGCGACATCATCACTGGCTATGCCGAAGTGAATGGACGCCGCACGGTTTATATTCCCGTGACGAAGCGCGCCGATGCTTCGACGTTGAGTGTAGTCAATGCGGTCAATGCTAGCCTCGCGCAATTCCAGTCCGTCGTTCCAGAAGACATCAAGATCGATTATGAATTCGACCAATCCCCCTACGTTCGGAACTCTCTGCTATCTGTCGTGAAGGAAGGACTCTTAGGCGCGATCTTGACGGGCGTGATGGTGTTGCTCTTCCTTCGCGACTGGAGGAGCGCGTTCATCGTTGTCACTACGATTCCATTCGCGCTGCTAACAGCCGTGGTAGCCCTGTGGGGCGCGGGTCACACCATCAACATAATGACCCTGGGCGGCTTGGCACTGGCTGTCGGGATTCTCGTCGACGAATCGACGGTGGTGATGGAGAACATTCACAGTCACCTCGGACAAGGACGCGGAAGAGCGATAGCCGTTTTGGATGCAAGCAAGGAAGTGCAGATTCCGCGGCTGCTGGCCATGCTCTGCATTCTCGCGGTGTTTGTTCCTTCGTTCTTCATGACAGGAGTCTCGCGCGCGCTCTTCGTGCCGCTTTCACTGGCGGTCGGTTTTGCGATGGCCGCCTCTTACTTGTTGTCGAGTTCTCTTGTGCCCGTGCTGTCAACGTGGATTCTGCGCGAGCATGCACCGGAAGCAGAGGATGCGCCTTCGGTGCTCCACCGAGTGCGGAACACGCTCGGCCGCGTTCTGAACCGGCTCACAGCAATACGGGGACTTACGGTCTCGGCCTACGTTCTCGCTTCAATTTTGGTGGTTGTCCTACTCGGCCCGTATCTCGGAAGAGAGATCTTCCCGCGGGTCTCCTCCGGTCAGCTATTGTTGCGGTTCCGAGCGCCCATCGGGACACGTGTGGAAACCACGGAAAGACTCACGCTTGGTGTGCTCCACTCCATTCAGGAAGCGGCCGGTCCCGGCAATGTCGGTGTGACATTGAGCTACGTTGGCGCGCCACCTCCGAACTATCCCATTAACACGATCTACCTTTGGACTAGCGGTCAGCATGAGGCGGTATTGCGTGTGGCCTTGAAGCCGGACTCCAACATTCGCATGGACGAATTCGAGGAACGGTTGCGGAAGCTCTTGCCTGACAAATTTCCGGGCTGCCAGTTTTCTTTTGAAGCTGGAGACATCGTGACGCAGATCATGAACTTCGGGGCTCCGACGCCCGTGGAAATCAATGTGACCGGGCCTGACCTCGGTGCCAATCGAGCCTTTGCCGCGAAGGTTCGCACGGAAGTAGCCAAGATTCGCGCGCTCCGCGACCTTCAGTATGACGAACCTCTCGATTATCCGAGCATAGACATCACCGTAGACCGGGAACGCGCCGGACAACTGGGGGTTACAACCGGGAGTGTTGGGCGATCATTCCTTGCGGCCACGTCCTCTAGCCGTTTCGTCGCGCCGAACTATTGGGCTGATCCAAAGTCGGGAGTCGCATATCAAGTGCAGGTCCAGGTTCCTCAATCCGATGTGACCTCGATTCAAGACGTAGAACATATCCCGGTGACGCAAGGAGCTGCTGAGCATCCGCTAATGGGAGACGTGGCCCAAGTTGGCTACGGAACTGTCATTGGCGAGTATCATCGGCTGAACGGACAGAGAATGGTGACGCTCACGGCGAATGTTTCGGGAGAAGATCTGGGCCGTGTTTCGAGCGAGCTGGACGCCGCGATTAGTCGCGCAGGGTCTACGCCTCGCGGAGTGAAGGTCGCTGTCCGAGGGCAAATCGGTCCAATGAAGCAGACGTTGACCAACCTTGCCGTCGGGTTGCTGCTTGCGGTTCTTGTGATCTACCTGCTGCTGGCGGCGAACTTCCAATCACTCAGGCTCGCGTTTGTGGTGCTGTCGGCCATCCCTGCGGTCATCTGTGGAGTGCTTTTCGTTCTGCTGGTTACTCGCACGAGTCTAAACATTCAGTCGTTCATGGGAGCAATTATGGCCATCGGCGTCGCCGTGGCGAACGCGATTTTGTTGGTCACATTTGCGGAGGAATATCGTCGGCAAGGAAATACCTCCACTGCTGCTGCGATTCATGGAGCGAGAACGCGTATGAGACCCATTTTGATGACCAGCATGGCGATGATTGCTGGAATGGTTCCCATGGCTCTGGGCATCGGGGAGGGAAGTCAGCAGACGGCTCCTCTTGGGCGTGCGGTCATTGGAGGCTTGTTGTTTGCTACAGCTGCTACACTTCTCGTTGTTCCGCTTGTGTTTTCCTTGGTGCAAGAACGCGCCAGCGTCAAGTCGCCATCGCTTGATCCCGATGATCCCGCTAGTGCCTTCGCGAGAAATTCAAACCCACTGCCCGGAGGAGCGGCATGACGCAAGCCCGGATTCCGTTGATTCTAATCCTTTGTACGACACTCAGCTTTTGCGCTTCTTGCGGCACGAATTCGGGCTCCAGCACCAGTGCTCAGGGAACGGCGTCGCCTACACCAACCGTCGAAGTGGCTAAGGTTACGTCAAAGAAACTGTCCATAGCGACGCGGTTACCAGGAGAACTTCAGGCATACGAGGCTGTGGCCGTTTTTCCAAAAGTAACGGCTTATGTTGATTCGATCAGCGTGGATCGCGGGTCGCGCGTGAAGGCTGGACAGCTGATGGCCCGGCTAGTTGCGCCAGAAGTCGCGGCACAGCGAGCTGAAGCACAGTCCAAACTCCAGGCCGCCGAGGCGCAGCGTGCTGAGGCGGAAGCCAAGCTCGCCTCCAACCAGAGCACCTACGAACGCTTGAAGAGCGCCTCTGCTACCCCCGGAGTAGTTGCTGGAAATGATTTGGAGATCGCCCAGAAGGGCGCCGAAGCAGACCGTGCGCGACTCCAAGCGCTCCGCGAGAGCGCGGAAGCGGCGAAATCGGCACTAAAGTCGGTCATAGAAATCGAAGGGTACCTCCAAGTGCGGGCTCCTCTCGACGGCATTGTGACGGAACGGAACGTACATCCGGGATCTCTCGTGGGGCCTGCAACAAGTAGCTCGGGAGCGGGCATGCCAATGCTACGGGTCGAAAAGACCGCCAGGCTCCGGCTCGTTGTTCCTGTCCCAGAGAAATATGCGACGGGCATCGACGTCGGAAGCAAGGTTGAGTTCAGCGTCCCTGCGTTCCCCAGTCAGAAATTCGCGGGAACGATTGCCCGTGTTGCTCATTCCGTGGACGTGAAAACGCGGACCATGCCGGTCGAACTAGACGTCAACAATTCGGACGGGCGTTTGAGTTCCGGGATGTTTCCCGAAGTCCTTTGGCTGGTTCGTCGCACTGAGCCAACGCTTTTTGTCCCGACTTCGGCAGTCGCGCGAACGACGGAAGCCACTTTTGTTGTTCGCATTCGCAATGGCAATTCAGAATGGGTCAACGTCAGCACTGGGGAAGTGGATGGAAAGCTGACCGAGGTTTTTGGTGACGTGCATGAAGGAGATGAAGTCGCTGTGCGGGGAACCGATGAACTGCGCCCAGGTACACGAGTGAACGCGCAAGTGGCGGCAGCCGAGCAGCAGCGCCCGTTGAAATGACCTTACCAGCCGCGTATTTGAATCTCGCTATTTCTAAATGGAGGCAGTCATGATTGGAGGAGTACGTTGTTTGGTTCTCGCGGGTGTTCTGTTTGTTCCGCTCGCCGCGAGAAGCCAAGGGCTCAACACTTCGGCCATTGACCAGGCTCTCGGCCGTTCAGGCCAGAAGGCCGGAGAAGTCTATAGAGTGGGTTTCCCTCGGACTGACTTGCATGTGAGCGTACAAGGAGTGTCAGTTAAAGCGGGCTTAGCTTTGGGATCGTGGGCCGCTTTTTCGGGAACGGACGAGAACGCCACGGTGATGGGAGACCTAGTGCTGCTCGACTCCGAAGTCAATCCGGTCATGGAGAAGCTGCGCTCCGCTGGTTTCGAAATCACTGCTGTACACAATCACCTACTCGGTGAGACGCCGCACGTGATGTACATGCATTACATGGGGCACGGTAGCGCGCCTCAGATTGCGGGTTCTTTGCGTGCCGCTCTCGCGGTTTCAAAGACACCTCTTGAGAAACCCGCGGCGCCGGCACCTGAGCCCGCCACTCCTCCAGAATGGGTCAAGACCGTGAACGACACGATCGGGCGGCAGGGCACTCTCAGAGGTGGCGTGCTTTCCTTTGGCTTGGCGCGTTCTGAGGCCATTACGGAGGGCAATATGACACTCGCTTCGCCACAAGGGGTAGCGGAGTCGATCAATTTTCAGGAGACGGAGGCCGGCAAAGTCGCTACGACCGGCGATTTTGTACTGACAGCTGAGGAGGTCAATCCGGTCATTTCAGCGTTGGAGGTACACCATATTTCCGTAACGGCGCTGCACAGTCACATGCTTACGGAGCAGCCTCGCCTTTTCTTTATGCACTTCTGGGCTAATGACAATACGGCGTCCGTTGCGGCGGGAATCAAGGCCGCCCTGAGCCACATCGCTATCAAGTAGGAAATGGAAATGACCAGAACACACTTAAAGCTGGGCGGTGCCGTGGTCGTGGCTCTAACACTCGCTCCGATGCTCGCGCCCGCGGGGGCCGTTCAATCGAGCGGCCCTACTCTCAAGAAAATAGCAGAGTTCGATCTGCCTGGTCCGGTCGGGAAACGGTTCGACTATCTCACGATTGATACGGACGACCACTATCTGATCTCCGCGCATCTCGCCGCCGATCAGACATACGTGATCGACCTAGCCACAAACAGGGTGGTCGCAACTGTTACGGATACGCCCGGAGCCGAAGGTGTCGAGTACGTTCCGGAACTGAAGAAGTTCTATACCTCGAACGCCCATGACAACACGATTGGCGTGGTGGACCTCAAGCAGATGAAGGTCATCAAGAAACTGAAAACAGAATCGAAGCCGGACGGGAGTGCTTACGCTGCTCCCTTTCACAAACTGTACGTTTCGGATGAGCGAGGGAAAGCCGAAGCAATCGTCGATGTAAACAAAGACGAGATCGTGAAGACTCTGCACTTTGACAGCGAAACGGGGATGCCGCAATACGATCCCGTGGCGCGGAAGGTCTACGTGAACCTCCAGGACCAGAACATTTTTGCTGTCATTGATCCCGCGACCGACGAAGTTGTAGGCCGGTACCCGGTCGGGAAATGCAAGGGAAATCACGGCATGGCGCTTGACTCGGAGCACCACCGCGCGTTCCTTTCCTGTGAGGGAAACGAACTGATGACCGTCTTCGATCTGGACAAGAACGTCCCCATTGCGTTTCTGCCGCTGGCAGGCGGACCGGATGTCATCAAGTTCGATCCTGGGCTTCAGCGCATCTACGTCGCGTGCTACAGCGGTGCCATCTCCGTTTTTCATGAGGACGACGCGGATCATTACCGCAAGCTCGAAGACTTTCGAGTCCAGCACGCGGTACACACGGTAGCCGTGGACCAGAAAACGCATCGGCTATACACACCGGAACAGGAAGTGGATGGCAAGCCGGTCGCGCGGATGGTCGTCTACGAGGCAGTTGGAGATCGCTAATTGCTGTGCGCGACTTGGGAGGAGAGGAAGAAGGCTTCCGTTGGCGAGTTCGCTGTCGATAAGGGATCTTATACCGGCTTCGCTCCGCACGTTGCCGAGGGATGGTGTACTCCTGTTCGTTTCCCGGTTTACGCGGCTCTTCGCGTACGGCGCGCTGTCGGTCATCCTGGTCTTCTATCTGGTCAGTCTTGGCCTAAGCGAAGCCCAGGTGGGAGTGCTGCTGACGCTGACGCTCGCTGGCGACATGGCGATTTCTCTTCTGCTCACGACTCAAGCCGACCGAATTGGACGGCGGCGCATGCTGATCGTCGGAGCCATTCTCATGGCCGGCGCGGGCGTCGCATTCGCATCAACAAAGAATCTTCTCTTCTTGATCGTCGCGGGGACCATCGGCGTGATCAGTCCGAGCGGTCACGAAGTCGGGCCGTTCCTTTCGATCGAACAAGCCGCCCTGTCCCACGTGGTTCCTGCCCGCAGCCGCACGGAAGTATTCGCGTGGTACACGCTGGCAGGTTCGCTTGCAACGGCTCTCGGCGCCTTCTGCGGCGGCGCAGCTGCGGGGGTTGTGCAGAAGGCATCCCTCTCTACTTCCGACAGCTACCGTGTAGTAGTCCTTCTCTACGCCGCCCTTGGAGTGGCGCTGGCGTTCTTATTCACACGCTTGTCGTCCTCCGCGGAAGCCGATATGTCTGCGACGCCAGCCAGTGGAGTATCCGCAAGGGATTTTCTCGGTGTTGGTCGTTCCCGCTCGATTGTTTTGAAGTTATCGAGCTTGTTCGCCCTCGACTCCTTCGGTGGTGGTTTTGTAGTGCAAAGCTTTGCCGCATATTGGTTCTATCTGCGATTCGGGGTTCCTCCGTTGAAGCTCGGCCTCATTTTCTTCTGGGCCAATGTGTTGGCGGGAATCTCGGCGCTGCTCGCATCGCGCTTGGCGACGCGTATCGGGCTCGTGCGGACGATGGTGGTGACGCATTTGCCGTCGAATGTTTTGCTCATTCTTGTGCCGCTTATGCCGAACCTCAGTCTCGCGGTGCTGGTGCTGCTTGTCCGATTCAGCATCAGCCATATGGACGTGCCGACCAGACAGTCCTATACGATGGCCGTAGTCCGGCCTGAAGAACGCTCGGCGGCCGGTGGAATCACAGGCGTAGCGAGGACAGCAGGAGCCGCGATCAGCCCTATTTTTGCTGGCTTCCTGTTCTCTCGTCCTGCGCTGATTGATATTCCGTTCCTCATTGCCGGGACGCTCAAAATCGCCTATGACCTTGTGCTGTACAGGGAGTTCGCGGCGATCCGGCCACCGGAAGAGGCAGATTAATGGCTGGACATGATCATTCGCGGGTCGCACTTTCGGACACGGCGATGAGCACCGTGCGAAGGTCTCTTGTCGCAATTCTGGTCTTGGCGGCCTCTTTGCCCGGCCAAACCCTCAAGCAGATTGCGACGATTGATCTCCCCGGTCCCAAAGGCCAGCGCTTCGACTATCTGACCACAGACGATGAGGATCAATTTCTGCTTTCGGCTCATTTGGGTCCAGGGATTCTGTACGTGATCGACATGAAGACAAACAAGGTGGTCAAAGCGATTCCCGGCGTTCCCGGTATCACTGGCCTCGAATTCGTTCCTGAAACGCGTAAGGTTTACACATCCGATTGGGGCGAAGAGAAGATCGGTATTGTCGATCTGCATTCGATGGCAGTAGTCAAGCGCTTGGCAACCGCGGCCAAGCCCAACGGGAGCACGTATGCCGCTCCTTTTCACAAGGTTTATGTCTCGAATACTTTGGGGAAGGCAGTGGCGGTCGTGGACGTCGACAAAGATGAGATTGTCAAGACTATAGAATTCCCCAGCGAAACGGGCATGCCGCAATATGATTCATCGGCACGCAAGGTCTACGTAAATCTCCGAAACACAAATGAAATCGCGGAGATCAATCCGGCAACAGACACGTTGTTGGGGAAATATCCCGTGGATGGCTGCCAATTCAATCATGGCATGGCCGTTGATTCGGAACATCATCGTGCATTCATCCTCTGCAGTGGGAATCGAACGTTTACGGTCTTTGGTCTAGACACTCACAAATCGATCGCGCACCTTCCAATGCCGGCAGGCGCCGACGTTGTGAAATTTGATCCCGGCTTGGGCCGAATCTATGTCGCTTGTTCCAGTGGATTTATTTCTGTGTTTCAGGCACAAGATGCGGACCACTATCGAAAGCTTGAGGATTTCGCCGTAGAGAAAATGGTTCACAGCCTTGCGGTGGATTCGGCAACTCATCGGGTATACGCGCCGGAGCAACAGGAGCATGGCCAGCCCGTAGCGCGCATGATGGTCTATGAGCCTGTTACAGCAGCTCCGAGCAATCCCTGAGGAAAGGATCACAAATGCGACTGGTTACATTGCTGCTCTTCTCAGCAACCTTGGTGGGAGCTCAATCGACTGATCCCCTCAAATTAGAGAAAGAAATCGAACTGCCAGACGTGCAGGGACGCATCGACCACATGTCAATGGATGTGAAGGGGCAGCGATTGTTCGTTTCTGCGCTAGGCAATAATACGCTCGAAGTCATCGACCTCAAGGCAGGAAAACGCACCAACACAATCTCTGGGCTCGGAGAACCGCAGGGTGCGCTCTATGTCGCGAGCAATGACCGCCTCTATATCGCCAGTTCAAAAGATGGGACCGTGAAGATATTTGAAGGCACTTCCTTGAAGCTTCTCAAGACCGTTGATTACGGCGACGATGCCGATAACCTTCGATACGATGCTGCTCGCCAACGGGTTTATGTCGGATACGGGAGTGGGGGGTTGGGGGAGCTAGACATCGAAGGCAAGAAGATCGGCGAAATTAAACTGGATTCACATCCCGAATCGTTCCAACTCGAAAAGAATAGTCCTCGAATCTATGTGAACCTGCCCAAATCAAGAAAAATTGCCGTTTTGAACCGAGAGACAGGGACAGTCCTGACAACTTGGGGCACCGGAATGTCACTCAACAACTACGCGATGGCACTGGACGAAGCAAATCACCGGCTATTCGTGGTCACTCGTCTTCCGGCGCGACTGCTAGCGATAGATACGGGGAGTGGAAAAATAGTTCAAACGCTTTCGGCAGTGGGTGATTGCGACGATGTTTTCTACGATCAGTCGCGCAAACGCATCTACGCCTCCGGAGGAGAAGGCGCCATTTCCGTTTTTGAGCAGCAGGACGCCGATCACTACAAAGAGATCACCCGACTCGCTACAGTTAAGGGGGCGCGCACAAATTTCTTCTCTGCAGAATTGGGTCGGCTATATCTTGCGGTCAGACAGCAAGGCTCGACGCCAGCAATGATCCAGGTTTTTGAAGTGGGTCAGTAATCCATCTAGCGAGGGGTAGTTTTCGGAGAGGAAATGTTCAAAGCAATGAAGAACACCTTCTTCTTAGCGGCGTCTGTGCTTTTCGATGCAAATCAAAATATAGAACGCCATCATTTCGTAGCGCTCCTAGCTCTCATCATTTGCGTCTTTGCTCCCGCTCAGTTGCGAGCCCAAGTCACCGCGGGAACCCTTTCCGGGAGAATAACCAGCACTGATGGCGCTCGTATTGCGAATGCTCGTGTCGCCATCAAAAACATGGGGAACGGTGACACCAAGATTGTCGCAACGAAGGACGACGGCTCATTCAGCGTGTCGAGCCTTCCAGCAGGAATCTTCGAGATCACGGTTTCAGCGCCGGGCTTTGCCGACGCGCGAACAAATGTGACGATGACCGCCGGGAAGGACAGCCGAGCGGACATCCTGATGCATACCGAAAGCGGTTCGGGCGCAGACAAAAGTCGCACATCGGGCCTCAGCGGGGTCGTGACTTCAAAAAGCGTCACCGACTTACCTCTGAATGGGCGTTCTGCCTCAGACCTGGCTGCACTTGAACCTGGAGTAGCCACTGCGCGCACGCAATCCACAGGGCAGGCTCAACGGGGCTTTGGAACACAAATGACAATCTCGGGAGGCCGCCCACGCCAAAACGATGCGCAACTCGACGGAATCAGTGTGAATGACTACTCAAACGGTCCACCGGCTAGCGCGCTGGGTGTCAGCCTGGGATCGGACGCCGTTGAGCAATTCTCCGTTCTCACCAGCAACTATCCCGCACAATATGGCCGATCCTCCGGCGGCATCATTGGTGCTTCCACACGTTCAGGAACCAACAGCTTTCACGGGAGCGCATTCGAGTACATTCGCAACAGCGCCTTCGATGCGCGGAATTTCTTCGATAATGTGAAGCCAGCTCTTCATCGAAATCAATTTGGAGCATCGGCGGGCGGCCCGATATGGCAGGAGCACACCTTCGTCTTCGGTGACTACGAGGGGTTGCGTCAGTCACAGGGGCTGACGCAGGTAGCGACAGTCCCTTCCGCAGCAGCGCGCGCGGGAAACCTTTCTACTGGGAGAGTTACGCCTGACGCAACGGTTCAGACCTTCCTGAACGCTTTCTATCCGCTGCCGAATGGGCCGCTACTTGGGGCGGGCGATACGGGAGTATTCACATTTGCAGGGCAGACGGTAACGCCGGAGAACTATTTTACGACCAAGGTGGACCACAAGTTTTCGGAGCAGGACGCGCTTTCCGGCACGTATATGTTTGACAAGGGAAACGTGAGACAGCCGGACGAACTGAATGACAAACGTACAGGCTATGACTCGCAGCGACAGTTCGCCGCGGTACATGAAACGCACACCTTCAGCGCACAGCTACGCAATTCGTTTCGCTTCGGTGTGAATCGCGTGGTGGCTATAACCGGTCTCAATTTTCCGAGCGGAAACTCGCATGTAGCCGACCCTTCCTTTGGCGCGGTCCCGGGCAAGAACGCACCCGCGATCATTGTGCCAGGGCTTACCTTCTTTTCGGGGGGACTGGGGACACCTTCAAATTTCAGTTTTCACTGGACTTCAATCCAAGCCGGCGACGATATCGCCCGAACGAAGGGGGCTCATTCGGTCAAGTTCGGCGCAAATCTGGAGCGAATGCGGGACAACATACTGGCGGTCTCTGACCCGGGCGGTGAATTCTCGTTC
This sequence comes from Acidobacteriota bacterium, assembly GCA_003223215.1. Lineage (GTDB taxonomy): Bacteria > Acidobacteriota > Terriglobia > Acidiferrales > UBA7541 > Acidiferrum. The sequence goes on along the minus strand of QHYH01000138.1, from coordinate 8,506 downwards.
AACTTACTTTCCGACTTTCTGACCAACGCACCTTTCTCACTGAGTGCGGCGATTCCCAGCGCTATTTCTGAGCGCGGATTTCGCCAGACGGTCGTAGGAGGGTATGTTCAGGACGACTGGCGCTTCCGGCCGAACCTGACGATCAATCTGGGGTTGCGTTATGAAACCGCGACTGTCCCTACGGAGGTACACGGGCATCTCACCGTGCTCCGAAGCCTCACTGCCGCTACCCCACACCTAGGCGATCCACTATTTTTCAATCCCACCCTGCGAAACTTCGAACCTCGTGTGGGATTCTCGCTGAATCCATTTCGCGACGGTAAGACTATTCTGAGTGCTGGCTTTGGTGTGTTTGACGTACTGCCCCTTCCTTATTTGATTCAATTCAATGAATTGTTTTCAGCACCATTCGATCAACACGCCAGTGTGACGAATCTTCCGGCAGGTTCCTTTCCAACGGGATCCTTCGCCATTGCTGCGGCTTCGACAAGCAGTTTCCGGCAAGGATACTTTGACCCTCATCCGAAACGAAACTATGTAATGCAGTGGAACCTAACCGTTGAGCACGATCTGACTTCCGAGGTCAGCCTCAGAATTGGATATGTCGGCTCGCGGGGCGTACACCAACCCTTCCGTGTGGAAGATGCGGACATCGTTCTACCATCACTCACGCCGCAGGGTTATCTCTGGCCGTCTCCGGTTGGCAGTGGCACAAGGTTAAACTTGAATGCCGGGCGCATTACGGCTGGACTCTGGCAGGGCAACTCGTTTTACGACGCACTGCAGGTCAAGCTAAAGGCCAAAATCGGCCGCGGGGAGCTCGAAGGCTCTTATACTTGGGGTAAGACCATCGACACTTCGTCCGGAAGTCTGGTGGGGGACGAGTACTCCAATTCTATCTCTAGCCCGCTGTGGTTTGTACAGAATTTGAATCGAGGTCTCGCGGACTTCAACGTTGCTCACAATCTGGAAGTCAGCTACACCTGGGAACTCAGCACGCCGAAATGGGCACGAGGCGCCCTGGCGTGGACAGTAAGTGGGTGGCAGGTCGGAGGAGTGTTCGAAGCGAGCAGCGGTGTTCCGTTTACGCCGGGATTTGGCGGAGACACGCTTGGCGTGAAGAGTATCGATCCAAACATTGATGTGCCTAACCTACTTTCTGCCCCCGGCTGCTCCTCCCCCATAAATCCCGGAAATCCAAATCACTATATCAAGACGGAGTGCTTCAGTGTCCCCAATCCAATCACGCTTCGCGGAAATCTAGGACGCAACACGCTGATTGGGCCTGGGCTGATAAACCTCGATTCGTCCGTATTCAAAAACAATCGGATTAAGCGCATCTCCGACACCTTCAACATCCAGTTTCGAGCCGAGTTCTTCAACGTGATCAATCATACGAACTTCGCGCCTCCCCTTGACAACCGGAACATTTTTGACTCTACCGGGAATCCCATTGGCAACGCGGGGTTGATAACGTCAACTCAGACTCCGTCGCGGCAGATTCAGTTTGCTTTGAAGTGGATTTGGTGAACCTTGCGAAATCGCTTACGCAGTTCGCGTTGGGGGCGACATGAAGAAAGCTTGCCGTATATGTGCAGCATTGGTGTTGTTTTTTGCCTGCGCCGTTCAAGGCCATCCGCAAAAGAGTGTGTCGCCTCCGTCGCGCCCGCTCGTCTTGACGGAGGCAATTTCTTTGGAAGGCGTGAAGGGGCGCTTCGACCATTTTGGTTCCGCCGCAAACCGGCTGTTCGTTTCTGCGCTGGGAAACAACACCGTCGAGGTCATCGATATCAGTGCGAGAACGGTAGTCCACACCATCACGGGAATTCCGAATCCTCAGGATGTTGTTTTTTCGCCCGAAACGAACAAGCTCTTTGCCGGGAGCAGCAGGGGCAAGCTGTACATCTATGACGGAACTTCCTTTGACCTCCTCAAAGAGATCGACTTCCACAGCGACGTCGACAACCTACGATACGATGCGGCAAATAAGCGTGTTTACGTGGGCTACGGCGAGGATGAGACGGGGGCGATTGGGGCGGTAGACGCGACGACGAACGAGCGTCTGGAGGAAGAATACAAACTGGGAGCCCATCCGGAGTCCTTCCAACTGGAAACTTCAGGACCAAATATCTGTGCGAATCTGCCGGACCTCAAGCAGATAGCGGCAATCGATCGCATCACGCATACGATTTCGCGGTGGCCAATAACTCTTCAAATGAACTTCCCGATGGCCCTGAATGAGGCCGATCGCCGATTGTTCGTCGGCACGCGTGCGCCCGCGCGCCTCGCCGTATTCGACACGAGCTCGGGTCACAGGGGCGCCGCCCTGCCCTGCGTCCTGGACACGGACGACCTGTATTACGACGCCGCGCGCAAGCGCATATATGTGGCTGGGGGAGAAGGATTCATCAGCGTGTTTCAGCAAAAGGACGCGGACCACTACCAGCTTCTCGCGAAGGTTCCGTCTGCCCTGGGGGCTCGGACGGCCGGATACTTCGGAAAAGGCAGGAAGGCCGCGGATCGCTTCTTCCTGGCGGTTCCCGCGCGCGCTGGCCGTGGCGCCGAAGTGTGGATTTACAAGGTGCAGGACTAAAGATAAACGACCGGTGCGGAGCAGCGTGCTACAAACCCACAAACTTGCCTACGCATTGCTGTCAGCCTTAGGGTGGGCTGGGACTGTTTCAGGGCAATCTGAGACGGCAATAATCCAGCAAACGGCGCGCGTTGCGAATGCGATACGCGTGGATCACGCACCAAAAATCGATGGGACTCTCGACGATCCGCTCTGGAAATTAGCCGAGCCCATTACCAACTTCGCGCAGCGAGAGCCCTACGAAGGACAGCCGCCCTCGGAGCGCACCGAGGTGCGCCTCCTCTATACGAAAGGCGAAATCTACTTCGGAATCGCTTGTTTTGATTCGGAGCCAGAGAAAATTGTCGCCACGCAACTCCGCCGCGATATCAGTCAGGAACTCGACGACTACTTTGAGATTGTGATCGATTCTTCGCACAACCGACGCAACGCTTACGTTTTTCAATTCAATCCACTCGGCACGCAGCGCGATGCTTTAATTACCGACGAACAGCCTCCCCAAGATGACGGCAGCGAAGGCGACTCAGGTTGGGATGGTGTTTGGATTTCCGAGGCGCGCATAACTTCGCGGGGCTGGACCGCCACCGTTGCGATTCCTTTTTCGACACTAAACTTCATGCAGACGAACGAAGTAGTGTGGGGGATCAACTTCAAGCGCTTCATTCGTCGAAAGAACGAGCAAGATCTGTGGTCCGCGTGGCGCAGGTCTTTTGGTGCGAACAAGATCAGCCAGGCCGGCGAGTTGCATGGAATCTCTGAGATTGGCAGCGGCCGTTTGTTCATCGTGAAACCCTACGGCTTGACTGGCTTCAACCATTTGCCACCGGCCGCAACCTCGGCAGGGCTGACACCCGGTACGGAGGCCCTTTATACAGGAGGCCTGGACGTTAAACTCGGCCTCCGCTCGAATTTGGTTGCCAATTTGAGTGCAAACACTGATTTTGCAGATGCCGACGTTGACACGCAGCAGTTCAATTTGACGCCCTACAAGCTTTTCTTTCCTGAAAAGCGACAGTTCTTCCTCGAAAACGCCGGCATCTTCAACTTTGCAATGGGCGGCTCCGGCGATTTGCTGTTTTTCAGCCGCCAGATTGGGATTGATCCGGTCACTGGACAGCAAGTTCCAATGAATGGAGGAGGAAAGATCACTGGCTCTCTCGCCGGATTTGATGTGGGCATCATGGACGCGAGTACCCGCTCGAGCGGTCCGAATCCTTACGCGAATTACGCGGTGTTCCGGTTGAAGCGCTCATTGCCCGGAGGCTCCTATGTGGGATTCATGGGCATCGACAAGCGCGCGGGCAACACAGCTCCTCCGTTTAACCAGAGTGGAGGAGTCGACACGCGGATCGTGCTGATGAAGAGCCTTGTTTTGACGGGTTATGCCGCTCAGACGCGCTCTCCCCTCGTCACTGGCGGTCAGACCAATCTGGGCGCTGGACTAAATTACAAGACTAGTTGGCTCGAATTTCTTGCCGAGCGCCGCAAGATCGGTCCGAATTTCAACCCCGAGGTTGGGTTTCTCGAACGCACCGACTGCGTCTGTGACTACGCTGATCTCACGCTAAAACCGCGACCAAAGATTCGCGGTATCCGCGAATTGAATTTCGAAGGTTTCATGTTTCATGCCCCCGACACTCACGGCGTCCTGCAAACCCAGGAATGGCAAACTACGTTCCGCGCTGAATTCCATAGTGGGGCCTACACCGATGACGACATCGTGGATGTTTTCGCTCAGCGAATCGTGACGCCGTTTAACATCTACAAAAACGTCGTTATTCCTCCCGGCTTGTATCGCTGGACGAGACATCAATTGACGTATGGAACGGCCCAGGATCGCCGCTGGGTCCTTCGGTTCTTTGAGCGCTTTGGTACCTACTACAACGGCCATTTGAATGAGGCCCGCATCCGGGCCTCCTACCGACCAAGCGAGAGACTGTCCTTCGATTTCTCTCAGCAGTGGGATCGCTTTCGGCTATCTGTTCCTGGAGGAGATTTCTCAGTCTTGTTTGGCAGTCTTCAGACCAATTACGCATTCTCTCGTTTTCTGACTTTATCGGCGATTCTCCAGATGAACACGTCGAACACTCAGGCTGCTAGTGCCAACATCCGCCTTCGATGGAACTACCGCCCAGACAGCGATCTGTTCGTGATCTACACCGTCGGCCAACAATTCGCCAGCCTTGTAGCCGCAAATCCCGCCCAATACACTCAGAACCGTTTCGCCATAAAGTACACGTACTCCTGGCGGCCTTAGGTTGTCGTGAAGTCGTGTCGTGTCTACCGCGCTCGCCCTGCGGCTACTGCGGCGCACATTTTCTTTACAAACAGATTCCTAAACCGCACCGGCGAGCCAGGATGGTGATTTTGCAGGCCGATGTGCCCCTTCAAAGGGCGCCGTCGAGGATTGGCAAGATGGCTCACAGACTCGCCATTCAGTTTGACCTTGATTTTGGGCCCAACGGCTGCAATCTCAGACGTATTCCACTGGCCGAGAGGCTTTGAGGCAAGCCTAGAGGCGGCGGCAAATTGATAGACGGCACCAGTCAAGTGGAGAGGGCTTCCCGTTGCATTCGTGTTTGTTTGGGTCATTGCTAATCTTCGCCTCCGCTATAACTATCGGCCTGACAGCGACCTCTACATCGTCTACAACGTAGGGACACAGTTCGCTAGCATCGTCCCCGCCAATCCACCACAAGTCCGGGAGGCCCGCTTCGCTGTGAAGTGGACGTATTCTTTCGCCCCATGAAAATCATCAGACCCGACAGTCAGTCGACAGCCTTCATCGTGAATTGACGGTCGGTTCTTCACGAGATCCGCAGTAGTAAGAAAATCGTAGATGGCCAAAGAGGAAAGCTCCACCCGCAACCTTTCTCGAGTTCACGAACCCAGCCACTGTCATAAACTCGAGGATCCGAGTTTCGGAGTTGTCTTTCAGACGATGCCTCGAATCAAGCCAGCGGGCCAGCGCGCCTTCCGCGTGGTCCTCCGAAGAATCAACAAGTGTGGCTGCTGCGCGTGAGAGTGTTGATCTCATTGATTCTATTTTACCAGCACGCTTGGGTCACGGCGACATTTGAAACTCCCAACTATCGCCCGAAACACCTTGTCGGCCACTCCGAGATGGTGAAGATTGGTCGCGAGACTTTGGCGGAATGCTTGCCAGCCGTGCCATGCAAGGAGGTCCGGTGAGTGATAAACTCACGTAGCGACGGGGATTTACCCACCAATTATTCATCGACAAAAACCTGAGTCTGTCGAGTGGGTTCAGGTTCGCTTAGTACGCCGAGGTTACAGGTCGCAAAGGAGAATTTATGAAGAAAATGTGGCTGAGTCTTGGGTTGGTTTCGCTACTCGCGGTACCAGCGTTTGCACAAGACAAGGAAGCAGATCGTGTCGAAAACTCGGGAAAAGTAATAAAGGAAATTCTCAACGCTCCCGACAGCATTCCGCAGAGCGTTCTGGACAAAGCCGATTGCGTCGTCGTTTTGCCTTCGGTCTTGAAGTTTGCCTTCATCTTCGGAGGTAGCTACGGTCGCGGTGTTATGACCTGTCGCGGCGGCAAAACGTTTCATGGTCGTTGGGGCGCTCCGACCATGATCGCTCTCGGAGGGGGCAGTGCAGGTTTGCAGATCGGCGGTAATGCCACCGACTTCGTTCTTCTTCTTATGAGCCCACGTTCTGCCACAAGCATTCTCAAGAGTAAGGTCAAGCTGGGTGGTGACGCTACCGCCGCCGCTGGTCCGGTTGGCCGAACCGCCTCTGCGGAAACTGATGTCACCCTACGTGCCGAAATTCTTTCCTACTCGCGAGCCCGTGGGCTCTTCGCGGGTATCTCTCTCGCGGGTTCCACTCTCCGCGGTGACAACGGTGCGAACAAGAACCTCTATGGCAAGGATGTAAGCGCTCAGGATATCGTTTTCAATAAGGCTGAACCCGTGCCAGATTGCGCCAAGGAGCTTCTCGCGACACTGCAGAAAGCCTCCCCAGTGAACAAGAGTAAGAACTAAATCCGCCGTCTCCCAACTTTGCCTAAGTCCCGGTAAGTCTTAGTGTTGTATTTTGTGAGGCAGCAGGTAGGTGAAGCCAACGAACACCTCCGATTGGGTAGACGTGCTCGTTAACCCTCTATTGAAACCGCCATCGAGCACCAAATCTTTCCTCGCGCTGTAGCTCAACGCCCACAAGGTTCCCACGGCATTGCTCTGGAGAAAAGGTTGAGAGAAATGCCAGATTTCTCCCGTGACACTGAAGTTCTTCCCTAACGGGTGTGAAATTGACAACGACTGCCCAAACTGAGCCCGGCGAACCGGATCCTTAACGACTTCATTGAAGAAAAGATTAGCGTCGTAGTGAAAGCCCTTCACATCGGCGCTGGCGAGAATGAGCAAGGTGTTCGTGGAGCTGCCGATATCGAGATCCGGCGCGTTTCCGCCATAAATCTGGTGGAAATAGCTGACGGCAATGGTGGGCTTGGCGGCTTGGCCGTGATGGATAACCCCTTGAATTCCCAGGGACACGCCTCCCGCTTCATTGGTCGATTGACCTTCTACGTGGGAATGCGCATATGGCTGTGCGCCGACCAGCAATTCCACCCGAGGTGTAACGGAAAAATTCACGACTGCGTTGATGCTCGACTGCGAGGACAAGTCGGGAGAGTCAGCCGCCCCTAAGTACCCTGTTTGGAATTGAAGATAGCCAACCGGCGTGAGAGTTGCGGGCGAAGAGACGCTTGGCCTGCCTGGATTGGCTGATTCAGAAACTGCCAGCGGTTGCTGTGCGGTTACGACCAGCGCGCCCCCCAGAAACAGCACTCCCCCCCAACACATCCTATGCCCGGCGGTCATAGAATCAGAAGCTTTTCGAGTTCGCTTATCTCAAATATTCAGCAACGAAAACGTAGAAAATTGAACCACTAACTGAGATCCCATGGGGACTAGCCTACCAGAAGGTTCGTGGCCGCGAAAAATGTGGCTAAGCGCGGCAATCGAGGTCGCGGTGATAGCGGTCAGTGCCTTCCATGAGAAGGCCGATCCCTGTCAAGAGTTTTTTCTGCTCTCCCATGATTTCTTCCTTTTTTTTCCGTTCAGCCAAGCCGCCTCTGTCGCCACCCTTCCATCCGCACTCTTATGTGAGCGATTCTCGCTCGGTGCCAGTTGGGTGTTCTCGTTTCAGTAGGCGCTGCCACCTGGTAATCGTCCTCTTTCTCACCTTTTGGGTGGGAATTGGGCGCAGGCACTTGTCGCAGTCACCTAAACTCGGCGGTCCAGCTCGGCTGTTCGGTTACAAACTCTCTGTTACGCGACTTCCGTTCCCGATTCTGGAATCGGGGAGCGTCAGCTCCCCATAGCTGAAAACCAAGCCGCAGCACGGAAATCTGTCAAGAACCTCTTGGCGAAAGACCAGGAGGTTAGTGGTTCAAGTCTACCCAGGCCCACCAGCCTACACGGGGCGCTCCCAAGCGAAAATACGAATTTGACTCCACTTGGCTCCATTTGAAGCTGAAGGGGGCGGCAACGCCGTCAAATCACACAGACTTGTGGATTGGGGATACAATTCGATTCCCATCGCCCGCTCCAGATTCAAAACAAACACACGTTGATTTGGCTGGCCTCCCTCGCCGGCCAAACTTGATTTGTGCTCAAGCGCGTAGGGAAAGCAAGTTCTACGCGAGCGCAGACTTAATGTCCGTTTGCGTGAAATCATCGCCTTTGATTGAATAACAGTGGTTCGTTCATTGCCTTTGCCAGCGCATAGGCGAAGCAGTCACCGAAGTTCAAACGGGCGGGATGGCCGCTTCCCCGGCCGAAATCACGGTAAGCTTCGCGGGCAATGTGCGCCTGAGCCTCTGTGACTGGCTCGATCGCAAATCGCGCCTCGCGCAAGAGATCGTCAAACCGGCGGCTTGCGATA
>QHYH01000137.1 GCA_003223215.1 Acidobacteriota bacterium | reverse complement strand
GGCAGTTACAACTCGGAGAGTCTGATTATCTTTCTGAAGGAGCTTCGCCGAGAGCTGCGCGGCCGGAAAGCGGTTCTGGTATGGGACGGGCTGCCCGCCCACAAGAGTCGGCGCATGCAGGCCTATCTACGGCAGCAGCGCCGTTGGCTCCGCGTGGAAAAGCTACCGGGTTACGCCCCCGATCTTAATCCTGTGGAACCGCTCTGGGGAAACCTCAAAGGGCAAGAATTGGCCAACCGTTGCGCCGACGACCTTGCCGAGGCGGGCACGGCAGTCCGTAGCGGCATGGCGCGCGTGCGCCGTTCACCCGAACTACCGTTTTCCTTTCTGAAATATGCGGGCCTTTCTTTTTGACCCGATTGTCACTGTATTATGCGAGATTCTATAGGCCTGCTCCGTCCTTGAGGCGCAATTACGCCGGTGCCAGACCAGAGCGTTCCATCGCGCCTCATGAGTAGCAGCACTCCGCGAAACGGGCCAGCAAGGCGCAAACCACGGGCTTGCTCGCTGGAATCGCCGAAGGGGCTCTTGGCGCAACGGTGGGAGGAACGATCGGAGAACTTGCGCAGATCGGAATTCAAATGGGGACCCAAGGGCTCATGCTGAAGTACTCCCGCGCGACGAATCGCAGGCCGACGCGGTCGGCGCCATGGCCCTCTACAAGGCTGGTTACAACCCAAAGGCCGATTTCTTCAAGACCGTCGAATCACAGTGCGGCCAAGCGCCGCCGGAATGGCTCGGCGACCACCCTAATCCTGGCATTGCGAACAGGCCATTGAGAAAGAAATTAGAGATTCCTTCCTTGCCTCCAACGTTCAACCTCAGAAGGAGCGAGACTGGCTGGTGACCGGCCCGCAGCGCGACGGCTCCGTCATCTTCATGGTCTTTGTGGTCCCTCAGTCACAGTTCGACCGCTTTCAGTCAACTTACGAGGCGATGCTGAAGAACGTGCAGCTCTAGCGCCCGATTCATGCGCTGTTATGAGAAACGGCGAGAGTACGTATTGAAAACCAAAGACTTAGGACGAGGCCAGGCTATTTTTCATGAGTTCTTACCGGAGAAGTCACGTCGAATTCGAAGCAAGCCCCTGGTAGTTTTGACAGCTTTTTCGCCAAGAGCAAAGCCATAGCCTTCAGCACGCCTCTGCACTGGGGGCCGGCGCAGGAGGACCCAATTTTAGGTCGAGTTGGGGACTGAGCCGGGCCCCTCTGGGATGAAAGCTAGCAGCCGAGCCAACGCGGTCAATTTGCCTGCTAAAGCTTGGATTGAGCGGGTTTACATCATCTTCGACGGACTGGAAGGAGACATTCCATGGTCAAACACGCGGTAACCATTATGACTTTGTGTTTCGCAAGCCCACTTCTTGCCCAATCCCCGTCAGCGAGCGGTGCAACATCGGCGCCTCCCGCGACACAACAATCCCAAGCCGCGTCGTCCCCGGCGCAGAGCATTGGCATGTTTGCCTATCCGAAGAAGGAGCAGACCGCAGACCAGCAGCTGAAGGATGAGAACGAGTGCTTTGCTTCAGCCAAACAACAATCGGGAATCGACCCCCAGGCTCCACCCCCAGCAACCAAGACTGAGGAACAGAAGAAAGCAGAGCAACAGGCCGCCGCGGACAATGCTAAGCAGGCAAAAGGAGGGCGTGTAAGAGGTGCTGCCAGGGGCGCTGCCGGAGGTGCCGCGATTGGGGCGATTGCTGACGATGAAGCGGGCAAAGGAGCGGGGGCTGGAGCCGCTGCGGGGACTATGGTGGGTGGAGCAAAGCAAAGGCAAGCTAACAAAGCGGCCAAGCAGCAGGCAGCACAGGCCACTGCGCAACAACAGCAGCAACAGGAAGCGCAAGCAAGAGCCACGCACCAACAGGGTATCGACACCTTCAAACGAGCATTTTCTGCATGCATGGACGCTCGCGGATACTCGATCAAGTGACAGCCTTGGTTTAAGTCCCGGTAAACGCCTCACCGGACCCGGCATTTTTCTCCTACTATATAAGATCCCCCAATGCAAACCCGCAATCGGGTTTGTCGAGCAATCGAATTTCAAGCGCTTGGACCTACGGATCTGACCTTGCTGGCTGTTCGGCAGCTTTTTGAGTTGGCGCTCCGTCTTGGCGGGTGAGATAGAGAACCACCGGAGTGACTTCGAATGGCATCTTCTCGTATTCAGCCGCCGGGCCCGCCGCCCTGAACTTGAGCAGATGCAGCTGACCGTCAAAGGGCTCAAGCTTGATGCGGCCACCGAGGGGCAAAGCGACTACCGAAGCGGCGGTCAGACCATTGGCAGTTTTTCCCGTCGACTCCTGGGCGGATGTCGCACCTGTGGCAATGGTCCAATTCGCGAGGATGCTGTCTCCTAGATGCGGGCTGATCAGGTTCGGAATCTCTTTGGAGCGACGCTGGAGGTCCTGGAGAAACCGCTCCGCGGTGGTCAACTGGTCCTTGTACGGGGACCTCATCAACAGCTCTGCGCCTTTCTGGTTTGCCGCAAGTTCCTCTTGGGGGCTCCGTGAGAAGGCGAAGTGACGAAGCGCGTCCTTCTCGTCGAAGCGGAGGCGATCGAAGAATGCGAATTGGGTGTCCATACGGTGTCCAAGCACGACATGAGCGAGTTCGTGTGCCAAGATTGCGGCAAGACTAGCCTCGTCGGGAAGCACGTCCAGTAAGCCACGACTCAGGACAATGGTGTGGCCGATGGCATAGGACTCAAAGGTGGAGGTCACCAGCACTCGGCAGCGGACCTGCGGCTGGATGTCGAGGCCGTTGCTGACTTCCAGGTTGTTGAGCACCCCTTCGAGAATTTTGTCGACTTCCCCAGACGGGGTCATCAAACCAAGCCTCTCCAAACTTTCGATGACGTTATCTTCCGCTTGGCGAGCCCAGGTGCGTTCCGCCTGCAACGGAGAATAGTCGTTGGCGTCTTTCGTTTGATCCGCTACCGGAGCTTCGACGAGTACTCTACTCAACTCTTGCTCTTTGGGAACGCCGCTCAGCGCGTAGCCCCAGAGCCGCGTTTGTGCCCGAAAGGCCGGAAATATCTGCTTCTTCGTCACGGGGTACTCGACATTACCTTCTTCACAGAAGATGACGGCAGGCAGCCACTGGTTTTTTCCTCCATTCTCGCGCCAGCTGTCAAAGCTGAAGTAGTGGCTGAACGTTGCCGAGCCGTTGTAGACGCCATTGAAACGCACAATGTGGAAGTCCTGATCCTCGACCCAGATGCGCCCTACGAAGCGTCCCTTTTCTGATTTCACTCGAGGACCCACGTCGAAGACCAGACAGCGAACTTCGCCCAGGAACTCGCGGCGTATATAAGAAAACTCATAATGTTCGCGGTCGAACCCATTCATGTCCACGTAAATCATTTGCAGAAAGCCCCTCGGAACAAACTCCATGGAAAAGAAGTTCGCGAGGCTGCCCACTAGCTTGTTGTGTTTGCTTCTAGTGTCCTTAGCCAGCGGTATGAGCTCCACACCTTTCGCCAGCAGCGCGTGGCCGAGAAAATACTTGTCTCCTCCGGGCGCTACGCCAACCTGTTTGTCCGGGCGGCGAATCTGGATGTAAGTCTCGACGACCGGGGAGTATTGACGAAGGGACTCTATCTCCGCCTGCTCTTGCGCGACAATTTTGTCGAGCATGTCGGTGGATTGCGGCGCACACTGGGCTCCAGGCATGGCGACGAACGCCAAAGCGACCGGCAAGGCTCTCAAAGCACGCATACGAGACTCATCGAGTGGCAACAGGCAATCACGGAGACGATCGAGAGACTACGGTCGGGCCGCTTGATTCCCTTTGCTAATGCTAATCACGTGTGGATCGCTCGGCTGAGGCAAGAGTGTCTCTGCGTTTGCCCTACTCTCGCAAACCAGCCACACTCCGGCTCGCACCAGAACTACAAAAAGTCTTTTCACGGCCTTCCCCACTTGACCAAGCGGGTATGAAGAAATCGCGTGGATTTCAAAATGCCGACTTGAGCTTACGGTTGGTGCGGTTGTTGAGCTACTGGAAGAACTTACAGGTGCGGCCTTCGGTCACGATTTGTTCTTCGGAGACTTGGCGTTAAGAGTCGCAAGTAATTCTTTGGCGCTGGGTGGCGCCGGAACTGCGCCATTCAGCACAATATCCTGGGCACTGATCTCTTTGCCATACAGATTCTTGTTGGCACTGCCGTCGGGACGTAGCGTGGAACCCTCGAGAGAAACTCCTGCAAAAGCACCGCGCGCTCGAGAGTAGCTGAGGATTTCGGCCCTCATGGTGGCATCGGTTTCTGCGGAAGTATCCCGGCCTTTCGGGCCGGCAGCGGCAGAGGCGTCGGCACCGAGTTTTACCTTACTGGTCAGAACGCCCTTGGCGCTCCGCTCATTCATGAGCAACAAGACGAAATCCGTGGCTTGTCCGCCAATCTGAAAGCCAAAGCTTGCTCCCTCGAGCGCCATCATCGTGGGCGCTCCCCAGGATCCGTCGAAATTGGCGCCGCCACGGCAGGTCATCACGCCGCGGCCGTAATTGGCGCCCACGATGAAAGCGCCTTTGACCACGGACGGCAACACGACGACACACTTGGCCTTATCCAGAAGTCCCTCGGGAATATTATCAGGAATGTTTATAATCTCCGTGATAACTTTTCCGGCGTTTTCCATCCGTTCGTGTTCTTTTTTATCGTTGGCATTAGCCGCGGACGCTAGAAACACAGCGACTAATAAGAGGACTATGAAAAAACCTTTCATTTTGCTCTCCTTCGAGGTAGCTAGGGCTACTCCAGACCTACCTTCAGCACCCCTGCAAGAAGGGACGCCACGCTCAGGCCGCCCTTTGCTTGCACCTATCGCGTCAGGACGGGCACGAACTTACCTGCCATCCCAGGGGACAGCCCCAGCGATTTGAACGCATTGGCCGCCGACGCCAGTCCACCCGTGCTTCCAGGCAAGGAGGACGCCAGGGAATCCGGAGGCGACGTGCTTTTCGGTTGCGGAGCCGCCTTTAACATTGCGTCCATTCCCCGCACTACTTTTGACACCTCGCTAAGATCCGCGACGCTCAGTTTCGACTTGGCCAGCCCAAAACAGCGCTCCGGCGCCGCCGGTTGCTTGCTCCAGCGCAAAGGAACCGATCCGTTCCGGATTCGGGATTCAAGATGGCGGTCGCTGAGGCACGCGCTTGTGCGCGGGCGGGCGGCGTAGAAGCACAACCTACCAGCACGAGCGAAAGCATAACATCGAACACTATATTCTCCCTAATCCGATTCATGATCCTTCTCCCTGTTGGCTCGCCGCATCTTAGCTCCTCGATGGTCAATTCTTTTGTTTCTTGTCCATAGCGAACTATAATAGCAGGAGGGCAACAGGACTCCGCTCGGTTTCTCCTTCTGGTTGTTAGGTCTAATTCGAGCAGCGGGCGGATAGTCCATCGAACGGGTATCAGTCCAAGCTTCGCCAAAGGAGATTGGTTAGGGCGCGAATTTTCCGGCCATCGCGCGTCTCGATCTTTCGCGCGAAGCTGACGTCTTAACCGAGCGGACTGGTGATGGCAATGTGTCCCTTGGACTTGATCTTGGTGAGTGCGTTTGTACAATCCGTGTGACCCTGCCTTTTGCAATGCATGCATCCATCCATGCTGGCCCCTCCTCCATCAACGAATATCCTTCGAGGTGCACAGTGACATTAAGATGTCCGCCCCATTTGCGTGCACTGGCCCATTGCCTGCGCTGCAAGGCACTTTGAACGCTTCGGCGGCCGCTAACCGAGCATGAGAGACTCGGGGGCGAGCAGTGTCACGCGGCCGCGCTCCTTTACCAGCTTCCCATCGCGCTGCCATCGAGAGAGAAGCCGGCTGGCGGTGAAAGAGCTGATGTCAGAAAGGGAACTGAGGTGCTCGTTGGTAATGTCAATGCTTATCCCCGACGGCTGCACCTCGCCCGCATCGGTGGCCAGTTGGAGCAGTACTTGGGCGAGCCTTGACGCTCGACCCTTCGTCATAAGGTTGGCATGCCGCTTCATGTACGCTCCGACATAGTACACCGCCAAGCGGAAGGCATTCTCGGTAAGTTGGGGGTATGCTTTTGCCAGCCTGCGGATTGTTCGATGGTCCCAGACCAGGAATTCGCATTCGGTGACCGTTGTCGCGCTCGCCATGTAGTTTGGAGGGTTGGCCAACAGCGACACGAGTCCGATGACGTCCCCTGGAACTTGCCACAACAGGTTAATCTCGGAACCGGACTCGGTGTGAATAAAAGACCGGGCCCGACCCGCTTGCAGCAAAAACAAATTGTCCGGCCGTTCTCCTGCGACGGTGACATTCTCATTGGGTCCCATGCCCCGGACTTGCGCCGCATCGCGGACGTGCCGGAGCGCGGTATCGTCCAAGCCTAGCAACAGCTTAGACTTGACCGCCCCGGTCGAAATTGGCGTGGAAGTAGCCATATCCTGGAATGCAACGTGATCCGCAAATCAGAGCGCGCGCATTTGGTCGGGGCACGTCCGATCAACGCAGTCGATAAAGCGGTCATTTGGCTGGCGGTGGGAGAGTCAACGGGGCGGTCAAGGTAAAGCTGAGCGGTGACTCCGCCGGAATTTCAATCTGCTTGTTTCCGGTAAAGGCTCCCCCCACGAATCCTGCGGTCGCACCTACAAGCGCACCAATGCCTGCTCCCTTTCCTCCCCCTGCCAGTCCACCGATCAACGCACCTCCAGCCGCTCCTCCGCCAGTGGTAGCGGCAGTACGCTTACCCTTGCCCTTAATCGTGCTGCTCAGCACATTGGTCTGGATCGGATAGGTATGTCCTTTCGTTGAAACACTGGTCAGTGCGAGTGCCAACTCGCCTTCTCCTTTTATCTTGCCTTTTGTTTTCGCTGCTATCACGGTGCCGCTTACGGTAGCTCCCTTCGGAAGGGCCGTCCGTCCGCCCCCACTCACTGGTTGCGCGAGAGTGCCGAGAAAGGTTTGGCCCGCCTGGCTGGTCTTGGAACTCAAAGCTTGACTGGTCGTTACCACAAGAACCGTTCCCGCCGGGATTACAATCGGCTGAGGCTTGGGTTGCTCGGCTTGAATCGTGGTCTGGTCATCGACACCGCTAGCTCCAGTTTCTTCGTGAGCGATCTGGTCAATCTTCTGCTGGGCTGCCGGAGACTTAACGCTGCCGCTCAATGTAACCTTTCCATCCTTGGCCGCCACGCTAACCTGTGAGTCCTTGGTATCCGGATCGGAGGAAATCTTGCCCTGAATATCTCTGGCAATCGCCTCGTCACTCACGCTGTGCGAACACCCGGAAAGAAAACCTATCAGCCCGGTCAGGAGCATGACGGAAATGGCAGGATGGTTAGGCTTGCGCACGCAACCTCGTTTCGCCGCTGTTAGGCATACACAATCGGATTGGTATGTGCGATTTCACACCACGCTTCGTCTCGATATCAGATCGAACGTAAGCGTGGTCAGGTTGCGTGTCATACTGGCAAAAATGACAGTGCCTTCATGCTCGCAAGGCGGTGTCTAGAGAGAAATGTCGCGTCTTTAGCCCTGGTGACCGTTGTCACGGTGTAGCCCTTTTGAAATATGTGGAAGCGTTGGCAGTGCTGGTCAAACGCCCCTAGCGGACAAGTGGGTTCGGGCACAAAGTTGAGGCAGATAGGTCAACGATTTGTCAGATGACCGGAGGCAGCGCCCCTTATGCCTTTTTTCAGGAACATTAGTCCGCTTGCTATCCCATTCCAATCAACCGAGATCGTTTCGCCCATGGTCACTTGGTCGGTCGCCAGCAGGCTTGCCAGCGGATAAACCAAATGTCGCTCGATCGCTCGCTTCAAGTGCCGGGCTCCGTATTTTAGGTCCGTCCCTTCACGTAGCAAGAAATCCTTGGCAGCTTGCGTTGCTCGGAATACGAAATGTCCCCTCGGCGTTTCCAATAGCCGCTGCTGTATCATGGTCAGTTCGATCTCCAAGATTCGCTCCAGCTGCTCCCTTCGCAAAGGGTGAAACACGACCATCTTGTCGATTCGGTTCATGAACTCTGGAGCGAACCTCCGTCTCGCCGCTTCTGACGCCATCCGCTCAACTTTCTCATCCAGCCGCGGTTTCACGTCCGGCCCGACCGCTGCCGCAAAGCCCATCCCGCCGGTCATCAACTCTGTGATCTTGCTGGCACCCAGGTTCGAAGTTATGAAAATCATGGCCTGCGACAGGTCCACCCGCCGATTGTCCCCTAGCATCAAGGTTGCTTTGTCCAAGATTGCTAGCAGCAGTCGCCACAGCGCGTCACTCGCTTTCTCGATCTCATCAAACAACAAGAAGCTGATCCTCAGCTTCTCGGTGTGGTATTGCTCGAGCGCCTCCTGGGTGATCAACGGATGGGTTTCGCGATGACCCAAATATCCCGGCGGCGAACCGACAAGCTTTGCGATCTCGTGCGAGTGCTGGAATTCGGCGCAGTCGACCTTGATCACCGCCCGCGGATCGCCGAAGAGCACCTCCGCTGCTACTTCGACGATCCGCGTCTTTCCCGTGCCCGTTGGGCCAAGAAAGAGCAAATTACCGACTGGGCGCCCCCTTGCCTGCAGGCCGGCACAAAACACGCGGTACAGGTCAACGACCGCCTGCACGGCTTCGTCCTGCCCAACAATCTTCTCGCGCAGACGCCCCTCGAATTCGCGGGACTCCTCTCCCTGCCTCAGGGGATCTAACCGGACTGCTGCTCCCAAGACCTACTCCCTTGCTGAATCCCAGCAATTCGATTCGCGATTGCCGATGACTCGTATCCGCGAAGTGCCGGACACTGACGAGGCACATATTCTGGGAACAGACGAATCCGTGTCGTTGCTCCAGAGCAGTCAGGGGATTTGCCCGAAGCAAGGGGTCACCGCCCGGTTCGCCTGGCCCTGAACCGGATGCGTGGCTCGCCACGAGATGATTCCTGACGCGCATGGAATGACAATCTCCGATAGGGTGAATCGAATGTGATTCCGGCGTACGGTTTAGCGCCTAACGAGCTAGAGCAATTTTGCGGAATGGGTGTCAGCTTGCTCGTGGATTCGGGATACTCGGGCTTCGAGTCATCCTTTGCGAGCAATCCCGGAACCCGAAGGGCGTGCTTGCCCGCTGGCGAAGACAGCGTCAGCGCTAATCGTTAATCATTGCGCAAGGCCTGCGGTAAACCATGTTGTTAGTCAACGCAGATGATTATAGGCTCTGCTCAAGGCTTCATTTCTGGGTTCGGAGAACCAATGCTAAGGAAACGTATTGCGCAGCCTTTGGCCTGTTTTCTTGCTATTGCCTCGACGATCTCTTTCCCGGCCCAAGGACAGGTATGGGATTTCTTGGGCGTTACCGAGATTGACGGCACTCGGGACCATGAGAAGATCGAGGTCACCCGACGTAATGGCGTCTTTCACGCCATTCAGTTCCGGGTCAGTGGCGATGCCATTTTCTTCGACCGTGTCGTCGTCCACTTCGGAGATGGCACGTCCGAAGCGCTGGCCGTTCAAGGCCGGATTTGGCCGGAAGGGAGAAACCACATCATCGGCTTCTCCGGCGAACGTCGCGTCGTCGAAAGCGTCGAGGTCTGGTATTACAAGGAGGCTTGGGAGCACAATCCAAGAGTGATTTTGTACGGTTCGTGACTATGCCGGAGTGAAAATGCCTGGTCATCGCGCGTGAACAGCGGAGTGTTCTCGACAGATGGCCTCGAACGAAGGTTGGTCCTCTTGGATGTGAAGGCTCGACGGATACGCGCAAAGGATGTCCACTTTGCGGGTTTGGGCAAGATCGTTGCAGAGTTGCTCTAGCCGGATCGCAGCTTCCTTTTTACCCTCCGCCCACAAAAGAGCGACTCTTTCGCCGCAGATCGCAACCCGGGGATGTTCAGCCTTCGCGGCTTTTGATGTTGACTCAATGAGTTTGCTGAAGCTCTCAAGGAATCGATCCTCGTCAGGCCAGTCATTGATCATAAACGTGGAAAGCGAGTCCGCGGCATCCAATGGGAGGTAGGCCCCCTGTTGAATCAGAGCGTCAACGTCCACCCCTTGAGCTTTCAATCCCTCAAGCAGCTTTTCCCGGTGCGGTTTCGTAGCGATGACAATCGCGGCATTTCCGAACTTTAGTGCAGCCCCGATGAACTGAGTCATGCTCTCGAGAAAAACCTCATCATCGGAATAGAACTGAACTTCGTGGCAGCCAGCGAACTCCGTTTCTGGCGCCTGGGCCGATCGCGATGCGAGAACCTCATTCGCAGCGCGGGCAGAAATGCGTTTCCGTATTCTGCTACTGACAAACTGCCTGCCTTGAAGAACGGCTTTCACAGCCGCTATCAGCTCGCTTGCGGCGTCCAACTTGACAACGTAACCGCTCGCGCCGGTATCTAAAGCTTCTTCCACCACTTCCATCGAGTCAAAAGCGCTCAAGAAGAGCAGTTTCAAGTCGGGAGCAATTTCGCGGATTTGTCGGGCGGCTTCAATACCATTGAGTTTGTCAAGGCCAATGTCCAGCAGAATCACGTCGGGCATGAGTTCTTTGGCCTTGTTAACCGCTTCTAACCCGTCTTCGACTTCACTGACAATGTGCCATTCGGGCTCTTCCCGCAGAATCATCGAAGAGACGAAAAGACGCCAGGGTGCAAAATCGTCGACCACCAAAATACGGATGTTCACGCTACTGGTTCCAGCCTTTCGCGTTTGCCTCCACACCTCTGGACGAGCTTCCGCGGCGCAAGATCATACCGACGGACGGTCCCCTTTTTAAGCCGGAAGCCTTATAAGGCACCAAGTTCAAAAAGAACCACGAGCAGATTAGCGGGACAGGCCGAGCTAGTCTTCGTAGATCCCTCTATCCAGTCCGCGAACCAGGCGCTCAACCGATGTCTCGAATACGGCGCAGATACGCAGTAGGGTTGAAACGGTGATCGACCGGCCGGCTTCGATTTGTTGCCAATGCCGTGCGGAGAAGCCGTGAGAAATCATGTCCTCCTGGGAATAGCCGTGCTTTTTCCGCAACGTGCGGACTCGTGTGCCCAGACGATGGAAGAATCGCTGTTGATTCGCAAATTTCGACATTCCGCTTGCCCTTGGCTCCTTCAACCCTACCGCGGAGGTTTAGCGCGTGGATTAGCCGCGCCTGTCAAACGATAAGGGCAATCCGGCGTCCGCGTCGATGCTCTAGGGCAGGTTCGAATTTTTTGTTCTACATCCGGGACACATCCTGCATGCGTGGTGTAGCGTGGATTCAACATCGGCCGATGTTCCAGGATCACGCAATCTTGAGGAGGCAGGTTGCCCTAGGGCAAGCAACTTTCGCCCGGTACGCTTCAAAGCACGTGTCCGGGCGATACCTGGAGCTTCTCCCTGACGAACCGTTTCGTTTGGTTTCCAGAAGATAGGGCTTGGATGGAAGCAGCCCTAGCCAGTAGGATGAGTTGAACTACTTCAAGTCTATGAAGATGGGGCGTAATTCTTTTGAAATCGGCTGGACAGAAAGGATTCGGCTGGCAACGGCGGGCTAACAACGTTGCTGTTCTCGTTCCGTAGACGAGCGGATAGGGCCTAATACCGGATGCCTACCGTGAATGTAAGCAATTTCGTACTGACGCTGCCTGTCGGCGCGAAGTAATAGCGCGACTCGACATAAGCCCTGTACGGCGCTTCCCCGGTCCTCACCGTAAACCCAATTCCTCCGTTGAGGCCCGGAGCACCCGCGCTGGAGTGCACCGATGTCGAATTGGTGATTACGGGACCATCAGCGCAGTTGTATCCCCACCAAAGATAAATCGGACTACAAGGGACCGGCGTTCCTTGAGGAATAGCCCTCGAGAGGCTGGCGGTGAGGTAAATCCAACCAGGACCTCCGATGAAGTAGATGCCGCCTGTTCTGCCTCGCAACTCCAATCGGTAGTTTGCGGTAAAGGCAAACACGTTGCCGTGCCCGCTAACGTTGTTGGATTGTAAGGCGACGCGAAACGGTTCGAGCGCTCTGTCTGAGGCAAACAGCCAATTCCACATGAATTCGCCGACGAACGCGTTATGGCGGTCGAGGTTGTAACCAACGCCGGTACTAACTCCCAAACCCAGTCCAGCGTATTGATGGGTCGGGTTTAGTGGGAAGCTCAGAGGCATGCCCAAGCTCGACGTGATGGCTGGGTCATCCTCTCCGCCGCTTTCGTCTTGCGCCCAAGAACAACAGGGCAGAGCTACCAGGCAAAGCAATAGGAGCACTGCCATACGGTGCTTCACCATGCCCTCCTTGAACCAAACCCAGGCAGCGCCCCTCGTCATCACCTTCAGCCTTTCACCAGAAGGTTGAACACCCCGCTTCGGGTCAGACACTAACAAAACTGCCAGGTCGGGAGTGATCCATTGCATGTGCAGCGTATTTTCGGGCCGGCACGTTGCCCAGGCCCTGCCAAAAAATGCCAGGGGACTCCTCTGAAGTTGACTAATCATGTAGATGCAGGGGACATCTCGTTTAAGGTGCGACACAGATTGCGCAATAGCATTGACAGAAGTCGAGCAGAGAGGTATAGGTGACGCAAAGGTGCAAGGTTCGGAGGCTTGATGGGAAACCGGGTGGTGCGGTTCTTTCTAGTTCTATTCGTATACCTGTGGGCGGAAGAAGGCGGTCCTGTTGCGGATGCTCAAGTGCGCGCGCAGACACCGATCGTTACAAACGTTGAGCTGGTGCAAATTCCCGTAACCATCTTTGACGATAAGGGGGCCGTTGCCACTGGCCTCAAGAAGAGCGACTTTCGGCTTTTCGAGGACGGAGTTGAACAGGACATCCTCTACTTCGAAAGAGAGCGGGTACCGGTTTCCTTTGTGATTCTTGCGGACTTGAGTTCCAGCATGACGAGGAAGATCCCCTTCGTTCAGGAGGCGGCCCTTTCGCTTCTAGATTCATTGCAAGAACTGGACCAACACGGCGACGAATACTCGGTATTGAGCATTGGGACGCGGTCCAAACTACTTATGCCGTTCACCAGCGATGAGGGAGATCTTCAGCGGAGATTGCCGGTGCTACTGACGGCTACGAATGAGAGTACCTCTCTGTTTGACGGGATTTGGCTAGGAGTGAGTACCGCCCGACGCGAGGCGGCAAATCAACATCGCGCCATGATCATCATCACCGATGGAGGCGATAATCATAGCCGTTACAACCTGAGAGAGACCCATGAGCTGTTGGAGGAGGCTGATGTACCGGTTTTTGCGGTGATGGCCGGACCTGGGTTTGAACTCCCCGAAATCTTTCAGCCCCACCAGAAGAAGCGAAGCCCGTTCCCTTCAGATGGGTCTAAAACGCAATTTCCTAACCTGCCGATTTCGGGTGCGGGCCAGGACTACATTGGTCCTGCTGAACGGCGCGGACCTCATAACATGAAGGCTTTAACCGAAGTGACGGGCGGCGGTGTATTTACCGCGCGGGACGAGGAAGACTTGCCACGCATCGTTCGGACGATCGGTCTAGCAGTTCGCTATAGGTATGTTCTCACTTACAAGCCGGTCCATTCGACTAGAGTCACAAAGACGGGGGAAAGTGCCGCGGATTCCCGTCAACACAACGTCGTGGTTCAACTCTATCCGAAAGAAAAATTTCGAGGATACAGTCTTCCCTATTACAAGCGCGTCTATCACAGTATTCAATGAAGGGCTGTTTCGGCTTGTGTATTTGCCCAGGGGAGAACGCCGCGTTCAGATATTCCTGGCCGCTTGCCGTGAAATTCACCAGAACTACAAGCGCGGCTATAGTAGCTTTCAATAAACAGCGATTCTCAGGGAGTGGGAGCCTGCGTAGAGCTCGGCGTTCCAACCGTACTGGCCCACTGTGAATCAGTCAGATTCCACCCACCGCCGAGCGCGCGATAGAGGCTGACCAACGCAAGTTTGCGGCCAAGGTCGTAGGTGACCGCTGAGCCCTCCGCAGGATATAGCTGAATTTGAGCATCGACAATCTCGAAATAACTGGCAAGTCCACTGTCGTACCTTATGGAAGACAATTGGACGGACTCGCGGTAGGCCTCGACGGAGTGCAGCTGCTCAAGGTAAGCTTTGGCAAGTTGTTGATGCGCGGAGAGCGATGTAGAAACCTCACCAAAGGCCTGTGTGACCGCTTTTTCGAAGGAAATCCTGGCCTGGTCGCGCGATGCCAGGGAGGCACGGTATTGGTTCTTCAAGCGGCCGCCCGTGAATAGGGGGCCCGCCAGGTTGCCTGCAAGACTCCAGGCCTTTCCGGATCCGGTAAGTTCGGACAGCTGCGGGCTGATGCCCCCCAGTGCACCGGTCAGGGAAATCGTGGGAAAGAAGTTCGCCTTGGCGACCCCCACATTAGCGTTGGCCGAGATCAGGTTCTGCTCTGCTTCGCGCAGATCAGGCCGCCGCTCCAATAACGTTGCTGGCAAACCTGCTGGTACGTCCGGGGGATCATATTGATCGACAAGCGCAGCCCCGCGCGCGATCGGCCCAGGATTGCGGCCAAGAAGTAAGGCCAGGGCATTCTCTTGCGCCACGATCTGTCGTTCGAAATCCGGGATTGCCGCCGCTACGTTCGACAGCGCCGCTTGCGCGCGAGCAACTTCAAGCCCCGAGGATGCCCCGCCTGCAAATTTGTGTTGAAAGAGCTCAAGAGTGACCTGAAAGCTGTTGACCGTTCGATGGGCAATGGCCAGCTGCTCGTCGAGCGCCCGCAGCTGAAAATATCCCTGAGCCACTTCGGACAGGACCAAGAGGCGGACGTCGCGCCTGGCTTCCTCGCTAGAAAAATACACGGCACGCTGGGCTTCATTCAATTTGCGGAGTCGCCCAAACAGGTCTATTTCCCAAAAGGTGCTGAAGCTGTAACCGTAATAAGTGTGATTGGGAACGAGCTGGGACTGCGCTCCTGAAATGCTCGCGTCATATTCAACTTGCGGATAATACTGAGAGCGGCTGACACCAAGCAGGGCTCGTTCCTGCTCGACCCGAGCCACGGCCAACTGTAAGTCATAGTTGCTCTTGAAGGCCTCGCGGATGAGGCCTTGCAGAACGGGATCCTTGAACAGGTCCCACCAGGCCAGGTCGGCAACTGAGTTCTCCCTCGTCTGCGGCTCTGCATAATAGCTGGCGGGCGGCTGAATCTGGGGGCGCTTGTATTTCGGACCGAAAGTGCAACCTGCAAAGAGAAGGGGAAGGAGCGCAACCACAGCAGGCTTTCGCATTAATCGTGTCCTCCCTCGGCTTCAGCGGGCCTGAGTAGTTCCACGGTCTCCTTTTTCTTTTTGATGGCAATCCGCTCAACCACGACGAACAAAACGGGTATGAGAAATACTCCCAGCACGCTCGCTGCGGTCATGCCGGTAATCACCGAAGTTCCGAGCACCTTTCGGCCAATGGCACCCGCGCCTTTCGCCGCCCAGAGTGGGACACACCCCAGAATGAATGCAAACGAGGTCATCAAGATGGGGCGCAACCGCAACCTGGCACCTTCGAGAGCGGCTTCGACGAGTTCTTTCCCCTTCCCATGCTCCAATATGGCAAACTCAACGATTAGGATGGCGTTCTTGGCCGTCAGTCCGATCAGCATGATCAGCCCAATCTGGGCGAAGACGTTGTTGTCGAACTTGCGCAACAGCAGTCCTCCATTGGATCCAAGAACCGCCACCGGAACAGAAAGAAGAACGCTGAAGGGCAACGACCAACTCTCGTATAGCGCGGCCAGGATGAGAAAGACAAACAGGAAAGACATGCCGAATACCATTGCTTGTCCGCCCGCGGCCTTCTCCTCCTGATAGGACATGTCCATCCATGCGTAACCGAACCCCGAGGGTAGAACTTCCTTTGCCACTTCTTCCATGGCGGTCATGGCCTGACCGGAACTGTAACCGGGAGAAGGGGAGCCGTTGATTTGGATACTTCGGAACATGTTGAAACGGTTGGTGTACTCAGGCCCTGAGACACGCTTCATTGTGACTAGGGAAGCCAGGGGTGTCATGTCGCCCTTCGAGTTTCGCACAAAGAAATCGTTGATTCGGTCTACGCTCGAGCGGTACTCCGGCTCCGCCTGCAGATAGACTTTCCATTGGCGCCCAAAACGGTTGAACTGGTTTACATAGGCGCCCCCCAGGAAGGCCTGAAGCGTCTGGTAGACTTCCCCGAACTGCAGCCCTTGCTTTAGTACACGATCCTGGTCAACGTCGACAAAAAGCTGCGGCACGGAGGAGCGGAAAGTGGTTACCAGCGAAGCGATTTCTGAGCGCTTCCGCGCAGCCACAGTAAACTTGTCGAGAGTTTCGGCGAGCTGTTGAACGCTTCCGCTGCTCCGGTCCTGCAGCATGAATGTGAACCCGCCAGCCGTGCCCAGGCCCGGAATGGCTGGCGGGCCGAACGCGAAGGCAATGGCTTCCGGAATTTCCCTGCGCATTCTCTGGTTCAGGGCCTGCATGAGTCCATTGGCGGAAAGTTCTGGAGTGGCGCGCTCGTCCCAGGGATCAAGCTGAAGGAAATAGAACCCGGTGTACGACGCAGAAGTGTTGGAGAGCAGGCTGAAACCAGAAATCCCGCTGAAACTTTTAACACCGTGAGTGTGCGCCAGCATGTCATCCATCTTGCGCATCACCGCGTCGGTGCGCTGGAGCGACGCGGCGTCGGGCAGTTGTAGCTGGAGGAATGCATACCCCTGGTCCTCTTCAGGGATAAAGCTGGACGGAAGGCCCTTGCCCATACCTAGAGCGACGACAGAAATACCGACCAGCAGCAGCAGGGCAAGAACCCATCGGCGAATCAGGACATGGCTCCAAGTTACGTAGCCGCCCGTCATCTTTCCGAACCAGCGGTTAAACCACTCGAAAAATTTTCCAAGAGGGCCTGCGCCCTTCTTGCGCGGACGCAGCAGAAGAGCAGTGAGCGCGGGCGAAAGCGTCAACGCGTTGAAGGCCGAGATGAGCACCGAGATGGCAATGGTAATTGCGAACTGCTGGTTCAGCAGTCCTTTAATGCCGCCCATGGCCGCCATGGGGACGAACACGGCTGAAAGCACCAGGGCGATGCCCACCACCGGCCCGGATACCTCTTCCATGGCCTTCAGCGTGGCTTCTTTGGGTGCTAGGCCATGCTCAATGTGATGCTCCACGGCCTCAACGACCACAATGGCATCGTCCACCACGAGGCCGATAGCCAGGATGAGTCCAAACAGAGAGAGTGTGTTGATCGAAAAACCCAGTATTGGAAAGATGACAAACGTTCCAATAAGCGAGACAGGAACAGCCAGCAGCGGGATAAGCGTGGCGCGCCAGTTCTGGAGGAACAGGAACACAACAACAATTACAAGGCCGACCGCCTCTAGCAGTGTCTTGACGATCTCTTTCATCCCTTCGGTGATGGGGAGAGTGGTGTCCATCGCCACGACATAATCTAAATCCGGAGGGAACCTGGACTTCAGATCCTCCATTTGTGCTTTTACCTGTTTGGCCACAGCCAGAGCGTTAGACCCCGGGGCCTGATACACCGCAATGACGACTGCGGGCTTGGCGTTGTACCTCCCGATTTGCTGATAGACCAAGGAACCCAGTTCGATTCGGGAGACGTCTTTTAACCTGACCGTTGAGCCGTCGGGATTCTGACGAACGATGATGTTGCCGAATTCTTCCGCGTTGATGAGTCGTCCCGCTGCACGGACAGCATAAGTAAACTGCTGGCCTTTGGGAGCTGGCTCCGCCCCAATCTGCCCTGCAGGGTTGACCGCGCTTTGCTGCTGGACGGCGTTTGTCAGGTCAGTGACGGTCATGCCGAGTTTCGTCAGTTGATCCGGCTTCACCCAGATGCGCATGGCATAGTCGGCAGCACCAAAGTTCGTGACTTGTCCCACGCCGGGAACACGCAAAATCGCGTCATTAACGTTGATCGTGGCGTAGTTCCCCAGGAATTGTCCGCTGTAAGTGCTGTTTGGCGAATAGATGGAAAGGACAAGAAGAGGAAGACCCATTAGTTTTTTAACCGTCACCCCGTACTGGTTGACCGAAGTGGGAAGGTTCGGACTGGCTTGGGATACCCGGTTCTGGGTGTTTACCTGGTCAATGTCCACGTTGGTGCCGACGTCAAAGGTGACCTTGAGGTTCATGGTGCCATCATTGGCATTTGTGGACATCATGTACAGCATGTTGTCCACGCCATTCATTTGCTGCTCAAGCGGTGTGGCGACAGACTGTTCAATCGTCAGAGCATCCGCGCCGGTGTAGGTAGTAGATACGCTGATCTGCGGCGGAACGATGTCAGGAAGCATAGCGACCGGCAGCTTCGCCATCGCTACCACACCGCCGATCACCGTGATAATGGAAATAACAATCGCAACGATGGGGCGACCAATGAAGAATTTCGACATGGCTACTTGCCACCGGTCAGTGCGTTGGTTTGAGTGTCTTTGAAAGGCGACGGGGCAACCGTCATGCCGCTTTTAATCCGCTGCAAACCGTCCACGACGACACTGTCCCCGGCCTGGAGACCCGATTCGACCACCCACATATCTCCGGTCTGTGGGCCGAGCTTGATGGTTTTTATCGTAACTTTGTTATCGGGAGCCACCACTCCGACTTGATAAACGCCCTGCAACTCGGACACCGACTGCTGGGGGATCAGAAGCGCGCCTTTGCGCAATTCCGTGACTGCTCGAATACGCGCATACTGCCCCGGGCGCAAAAGGTTGCCCGGATTAGGAAATTCGCAGCGGACTTGAATTGTGCCTGTCCGAGAGTCCACCTCGCGGTTCACAAACATCGTGCGTCCGCGACGCGGAAAGACGGTTCCGTCTCCGAGGATGAGCTCCAGGTTTTGGCCCCCCGCCTCGCCCGGTTTTTCGCGTCGGAAGCGCAAGTAATTCTGTTCGGCAATGTTGACATCAATATAAATCGGATCGACGCTGGATATCGTTGTCATAACCGTAACGGGGGTCATCAAATCGCCGATACCAACTTTGGCGACGCCTGCAATTCCGGAAATCGGAGAAGTCACGGTGGTCCAGTCGAGATTTAGCTTGGCGTTGTCCAAAGTGGCTTGATCAGCTTCCACCTCCGCCGTGGCCGCCCTTTCCGAACTCATGGCTTTGTCGAGTTCGGCTTGGCTCACCGCTTTCTGCGCCACCAACGGAGTGTAACGGCGCACATCAATTTGTGCCTGGGCCAGCACGGAGCGGGCGCGCTCTAGCCTTCCCTGGGCCTGTTCCACGGCGGCTTGGGCTTGCCGTTGGTCGAGCAGAAACAAGGACTGGCCCTTCTCCACGTAAGAGCCTTCCGTGTAAAGACGGCTGAGCAAGAAACCGTCCACTTTTGGCCGGATGTCCGCGTCCACGTTGCCGACCATGGTTCCGACCCATTCTTGATGGAGGGGAACGTCTTTTTGGAGGACCGGTATAACCGTGACTCCCGGAGGCGGAGGGGCTGGTTTTTCGGCGCTCGTCGAGCACCCCGCACTGATGGCGAGCGCCGCCATCAGCGCCGCTATAAGGTGCCACGGTTCGGTTCTCGGGAGCGCCACCGCAGTCGTCGATTGCTTTTTCATGGTACACGCTCCGGGAGGCGCACGCTGTTGGGCTCAGAGAGTTCGGTGGCCCGAACTCCAGAACATGACGCTTGGCGCCGCATGCGTGGTGGCGCCCCATCCGCCGTCATGGTAGGGATTCGCCCAAGCGGGCGGAACTGTCAAAACTACCAGCTGCCCTTGGTCTTAAGCTGACCATGACGCAGGCTTTCCAAGCGGACCAAGATATTGAAAGCAGGGAGGTTGAGAGACGCGCCCTGGAACTTAAGGAGATGCTGCTCTCGAAAGTTTGCTGAGATCCTCGTTTGAGAAGTTCCAAGTGGGAGGCGCGGAAGAGTCTTGGTTGGAAATCCGGGCTTTCTCCGCGGTGCGCCCTCCATAACCGTCATCCGCTAAAGCGACAGCGTCTCCCCAATTGTGCAGACTGCGCTGCCGCAAAAAGTCACAATCGGCGAAACTGTAGGAAGGGTTGTGCCTCCGGGGGCCTCCCATGGAACAAGTTGCTGAAATTTTGCAGAGTCCAAACGCTTTGAGAGTTCTGGATGTCTATGGCTCCGTAGAGCGTATCACATGTAGCCATTATCATTTTGCTGTTTCCCGCCGGTCTAGAAGACAAGCTTGGTGTAGACGCGAGTTGGCATGGAGCGCACTCCGCGTCGTGGTCACTGGCGTTATCTTACCCTCGCTTTGGGGCTCCTCGCTGCTCATTTTCTTTTGGCAGAATCGTCGTATGCCCAGAAGGGAAGAGGGTTTCTGCAGGTCGCGGAAGGGCTCTGGAAGTGGTCAACGATTCCGTTTTTCCCGCGGTCGTAGTTATGGTTATTCTAGCGACTCTTCTTACATCGCCGCTGTTGAAGCTGGCCAACTCATCGCTGTCACTTCCATAGTCGCTGCGCACAGAAAGCGCGTTACTGCCGGACCTGAATGGCAACCCTCTCTGTCTTAGGATCGGGAGGTCATTTACCAATCTTTACGCCGATCACTTCGCCAGAAACGACAATTTCGACTCGGCGATTCTTCTGTCTCCCCTCCGGAGTAGAGTTGTCGACTACGGGGCTAGTCTTGCCGAATCCTTGAGCGGTCACGTTCCCATCAGCCAACCCCTGCTGAATGAGATAGGCGCGCACGGTTTCCGCGCGCTTCTCAGACAATTTCTGGTTTACTTCGTCGCTGCCGACGTTGTCTGTGTGGCCCTCGACAGCAAGGTCCAAACCAGGATGTGCCAGGATAATGCCGGATAGCTTCGCTAGTTTCTCTCGTGCTTCCGGGCGGAGATCGTACTTTCCAAAGTCAAAGAGCACGTCTCCCATATTGACCACCAACCCGCGGGGCGTATCGCGGGTTTCCAAAACACGATTGAACTGGTCGAGCAGTTGGGCGCGCAATTCAGCGGCAGCTTTTTGCGCCCGCTCAGCCTCGGCGCGGGCGGCCTCTTCTTTCGCCTTCAAAGCATCCGCTTCTGCTTTGGCCTTAGTCGCAGCGGCATCCGCCTCGGCCTTCATCTGGGCTTGCTTCGCTGCGGCCAGTTCAGCTTGGCGCCTAGCCTCCTCTTGAGCCTTTGCTTCAGCCTCCGCCTTGGCTTTGGCGGCAGCCGCCTCTTTCTCTGCCTCGATACGTGCCTGGTCCTGACGTTGTGCCGCGAGCGCGCGTGCGTCCTCCGCGAATTGTACGGTTTGCCGGGCATAAGACATGATGTCTTTCTTGTCCGCCTTTGCACTGAGGGCGTTCTCGGCCATTTGCAGGCTAGACGCAGCCTTAGTAAAGATCTCCGGTGCATCTTTATCTGCGCTGCGTGACTTGGCTATGTCCACGGCGTTGCGCGCTTCATACATCTGCAGCGGGACACGCTCGAGATCCGGCGTCATGGCCAGGGGATTTCCGAGTTTCTCGTACTGGGCGCGCTTCATCAACTTGAAGTCGTTGATGGGGAAAATCTGGCCCTTCGTACTTTTCCGGGTGTCGTTTTCCAGGATGACCACCTCGCTCGGCACGCGCACGGCGAAGTAAGGTTCGGCAGTGACAATCATCGAGAATGTTTGCGCTGGAGTGGTAGCACCGAGCTTACCCTCGCCGTCTTTGTCGATGAGAATTTCGCCGGTGTTTCCGGAGCGCCCGTCGGGCGTAACCACCCAGAGCACGTACGTCAGAAACTCCGCGCCAAACTTTGATGGTGGCTCCAAATTCTTAACCGCCACCTCTATATTTGTTTTTCCCTGTCGCGCGTCAACCTTTGCTTCGCCAGAGGCCAGAGACATCAGCTCGGTGCCCTTCAGATCAACTTTCGTGCTTCCCCCGCCAACTCTGTAGCCAACTGCCTTAACGGACTTGCTGATGAGGTTTGATTCGGGCACATCCTGTTGAACTTGTGCTGAGGCTGTTCCAACCGCCAAGCCCAGCACCAAGAATGAAAGAGTGACCGTTTTGTTGTCACGCATGAAAATCTCCGTTCGGACTTAGCAACACCGGTAGGTAATGTTGCCGGGACCCAAAAGAAGCTCCCACTGTCAGAATTGGCAGGAGGGGGAGGGGGCGAGGATGACTGGCTCCGCAAGATCGACATCAGGCATCGCGGCTTTGGGGCACCGGTCGATGAATGGTGACCTGTTTGTTTTGACAGTATTGCGGCATGGGTCGAGAAGCCTACTGTTACGGGCAAAGGGGGCGGCCTCTCTCCGAACCGAACCAGACAACAACTCCCCCATGAGACGCCCCCTACTTCTGCAAACGAAGGCACAATGCCGTTACTCGCAATTGCTGTGCTTGTGGGCCTGCTGGTCTTCTTGTGTGTGTCGGGCCCGCTGTCCAGTTTGTTTGAGCAGCGAAACAAGAGGCATCGGTCCAGTTCGCTAGCACGGTCAGCAGCAATCCGGCGAATTCCACGCCTCTAGATGACCTTGTCTTTTCTCAGTTGTTTGACGAGTGCCCTGGCGTACTCTTTGCCCAGTTTCTCAAAGTTTTCGGAATAAACGGTGTCCGTTTCTCCACTCCACAGAAGGGTTTCATCCTTGGTGTGGTAAAGATTAAACTCGGCGCTGACCATGGTGTTTTCCTTGAGATAAGAACCCTTCGCGGAGAACTGCTTGAAGGCCATGTCCCAATATGGCCAAAGATTTTGGTAGAACGGCGGAGGCATATAGACGGATTTAGTGCCGACCTCTTGGGTTTCTTTGCGGAAAGCCTTGGGACGGATTACAAGAACGGCGTCGTAGTCCGCTTCCTTTATTCGTTGTTTGAGCTCTCCTTCCATCAATTCAGTTCGAGGCGGCAGAACCATGTGGCTCCTTATGCCCTGGACACCGGATTTGACGAGGAGCTCTTCCATTTCATCCTCAAATTCCTGTCGTATGAGCTAGTTTTCCAGAACCGCGATGACCAGGATTTTCCTGAGCTTTGGCATGGGCTGGTCGGTGACAACCCAACGGTGAATAATTTTTGTGCCAGCGTGATAGCGGGGTGGCAAGCAAAGTGAGAACGGTCAATGCGAGAGAGAGGGGGCGCATTCTAATCCTCGATAGACTCTCGGGCGAAAGGGAACCGGAAGGACGGGTTTCCGGAAATTTGTGGGCGCGATCATTGGTTATCATTGAAACCGCGGCGAAACCGCGATGGCAGCGCGGTTCGAGGAGACGGCCGGCTCGGCAACACCGGCGCTCCTCCGAATGACGCTATTCGGTGTACTGCGCCAGTAGGACGCCAAGGAAGATCAAAAGTACAGGCCAGGTCTTCTTGAAGAGTTGTTGCCACTTCTGAGGCGTACCGGCCAGTCCATTTGTTAATGCAACTCCCAGCCCGGTAGCGGCGAACCAGCGATGCTGTTTCTGAATGTGCTCCATCGTTTCCATGGCATGCGGTGAGTGCATGTCTCCGCCATGAACGTGAAACAGCAACAGGATTGCGCCCGTGAATCCTGCCAACGGGAAGAACCAGGTTGCCCAGGGCGCCACCAATCTACCTCGCGCTCTTTGTAGCTCGACGTATCCGATTGCCAGAAGGATGATCGAGAAGATTTTGTGCTGGAGATCCTCCGGGTTGTGCGTCACCGCATACCATGGAGTTTGCGGACCGAAGGGCCAAATCTCCGTGTCACTAAAGACCAGAAGAAAGAGGCCCGCAGCGAGGAAGCAGACAGGCCAGACATAGCGGACCAGAGACCAGCGTTTCCCGAGGTAGCTCTCCGAGAAGATGAAAATCCCTGCGACGATAACAAAGAATCCAGCCAGACGATGATTGAATTCACTTTCTTGTTTGTCGGCCAGATGCTTGGCCGCTTGCGCCGGGTTTTCCGGGGCCGCCGTGGCATTCATATTCATTCCTGGCATGCTGCTCATGTCGTGTTCTTGCGACCGAGCCAAGGTCGTGAACAGAAACACCGGGAAGAGGGCGAGCAAGAGGGCTGCCGCTCGGCCATGAATTCGCCAGGTGCAGGATTCTCCGTAGAAGGACAGCATCTTGTTCTCCTGTTGACGAGGCCCTCTCGTTTCGAATTCCCCGCCATGAGGGCGTACGAGAGGGGTTTGTAACGCTCAGGCAAGAATCGAGCGCCTGTCAGAATTGACAGGGCCAAGATCGCATCAGGAATGGGTACGCGAAACGACTTTCCGGAACCGAGGGTCCCGGTACCCGACTGGGCACAAGCGAATTTGTAGCGCTGCGGGGAGACTGGTCGCGCCTGTCAGAATTGACAGGCAGTAGCTAATCAAGAAGTGATATGAAATGGAGATTCTATTTAGAATGCCTCACCGACGCCGACGCTCCAGGTATGACTGTCCTTGCCTTGCGCGAAGTCAACCCGCAGATTTACGTGATACTTGCTGCTTAGTGCAAACCTAACGCCACCGCCGCCGCTCGGCAGGAAGTTGTTGATCCTAAACGGCTGATTGCCACCGGGTACTACTTCTCCCAAGCCGCCGAACCCTACAAGACCGAACCTCTTGGGTAAGGCCAGCCGATATTCCAGCTGCGTGCCAAACATGTAACGATCGAGATAGCGACCGCCAGTGTACCCGCGTAATTGGTTATTTGTGCCGTAAATGCAGTTTCCGTAGAAGGGGGGCTGGCCCCCGGTAAAGCAAGCGAACGAGCCGGATGCAAGCACCTGGTTCTGCGTCAAACCCCAGTACTTGTTGAAGGTAAGTTTGTAACTCTGAAACGAGTATTTGCTTCCCAAGTCCTCAGAGAAGAAGTCCGCGGTGAAATCCAGAAATGTTCCGGCAGTCGGATAAAAACGGTTGGGGCGCGTGTCGCGGTCTACTCGGAAGCCCAGCGCGACTAGTTTTGTATCGAGCCCGAGGTCCGGTGGCAATGGGGCTGCCCCAGGATTGTTAGGTCTAACGGTGATGAGCGAGCTTCCCCAAAAAAATCTTGGGCCCAGGAAGAATTTCCACCACGCACGACGCAGGAACTCACCGAGGACCAGTTGACCAGTCTGTTTGAGAGGCAATTTGGGCTGCGAATCGCCCGAGCCGAGTCCGTACAAATCGTAGTTCAGATTCCCTCGAGCGTAGACCGCGGTGGTGCGATAGGTGTTCTGCTTAAGGTAGAGCTCGCCGCCAAAGGCCATCGCCCGGCTCCCGTTATCGGTGACCAGGCCTGCGCCTCCAAGCACAGAGGCGGGGGACTTGTCGGCGGTAGGGAAAATATAGGCGAATATCGGCACGATTCCTGATCCCACCGCCGGGCTCGAAATAGGAAGAGGTGCAATAACAAAAGCCCCAGCTTGGGGAGTGGTTTCACCTGATGTTTTGTCCTTAGCTGATGGCTTTGGGCCGGCACCCTGAGCGGCGGTCGTCCGAGAAAGAGAAATCGGCTGGTCTCTAGGTTCGGCTTCTTGTGCGGTTATGGATCTGGTCGCGGGACTCCAAAACAAGCCGCTCACGAGGAGAAAGGAGAAGATCCTCTTGGATCCTTGCCGGTTCATGGTTGGACCGCTCATCATACCGTACTTCAACAGCACGGCCCGCCCTTTTCAATTACTGGGCGGGCCGTGTGGCTGGGCACCTGGATGAGCCGAGGATCAAAACAGTCTCTTCCTGAGACCCTAATTGTTGCTCTCCACCGCACTGCGCGGGGGTTTGGGCCTCTGCCACAGGATTTGTGAATCCGCAGCGTTATGGGGATAGAACCGCTCGGATGCCGCGTTCGTGGGAAGTAGGAGAATATCCACCCGACGATTGTAGGCAAGCCAGGTCGCTTTGAAATTCTTTACCCGTGTTTCTGGAGGTTGATTGGGATCCCGAGCCTGCAGTTCAATAACGGTGGCTTTGTCGAGCTGGTTCCCCTTGCCATGCGCCGATGTGTCTATCTTTTCCGCGGCGATGCCCTGGGAAACCAGGAAATCTTTGACACGCTGAGCGCGAAGGTCAGACAAGCTTTGATTATATTTACCCGGGCCACGCTCATCAGCAAAGGAGCTGAGCGAGAGTTTCGCGTCGGGGTCGTACTCAAGATACTGTTTGAATCCATTGGCAAGGGTTGTGAGCGTTCCCTGCTGACTGCGTACAAGCCCGAGTGTTGGGTGTTGCTTTGTGGGGTAGTCGGTTGGAAAGAAGACGCTGTGGAGCAGGACAGCGGGAACTGGCTCGATGGAACCCTTCAAGCGTACCGTCACCGTTTTAGTGTCAGAGCCGCCACACACGTTGGTTGCAGTCAGCGTGTATTTAAATTCTTCGTCTACCGGGCCATTGGCTGTTTGAGTTGGGCTGACGGTCAGGGACTTGCTGCCGCTGCCGTCAACGGACCCGAGCGGAACAAGAGAAGCTGCGTCCGAGTTGCTTGACGACCAGTTCAGCGTGGTGTTCCCCTGTTGAAGAACCTTGTCGCCGATACGGCGGTAACTCACCTCCGTCGGTGAGGCGCTCAGGGACGACTGTACGACGGTATTCACTTCCACCGTAGTGTTCGGTTTGGTTACTCCCCCCGGACCGGTAGCCGTAAGTTCGTACACGGTGGTTTGGCGAGGCGAAACGGTTCGTTCGCCACTCGTCGGAACCGGGCTAAAACCACTCATATCGGCCTCGACAGTTTCGCTCGAGGTCCACGCCAACTGAGTATTTTGGTTACACTTGATATTTGGCGGATTGGCCGAAACCGTTCCGCTAACCGGGGCAACAGCAATCGTGGCACTTACAACTCCCGCTTTAAATCGTTGTACCCCCGCGCTCAGCTCATGCGATCCACGCGGCCAGTCTTTGGTGACCTGTTTTCCATTCGAGATGTCGACAATCACACGCTGATTGGCCCCAACGGTGACCACACCGGCCCACAGCTCCTTGCCGTATCTTGTGACCGTGAGCTCATGCCTGCCCGGCGGCACGACCAACTCTTGGTGCTTGCTTATGTCGTTGTTGAACTCGTCGACGTGCCCCACGAAGTACTGCGGTTTACTGCCGTTCAGCAGAATGGCAGCATCGCCGGCACGTCTCATCCCGACTTCAATCTGGATGCGTCCATGCGGACCAGGTACCTCTGCGCCAGCGCGTTCCAATTTTATATCTAGCGGCAGAGTATGACCCGGATCGATGGAAACCTCCTGTTCAGCGAATTTGAAACCATAGTTGGCCACAACCAAATGGTGCGTTCCGACGTCTAGCTTGATGGTCCGATCGCCCGGACCAATCGCCTTGCCGTCGATGAATGTGTACGCTTGCTTGGGGGAAACCGCTATCTTCAGCTTCCCCGCCTTGGTGTCTTGTGCAATGGCGGCTCCATTGAGTAGAAATGCTCCGCCCAGGATGCTGCAAAATGTTCTGAACAATCGATGCCTCATAGAACCCACCTCCCGCAGGCGACCGCTCAACGCGGATCAAACCACTCGGACCATACCGACAAGGGTGAAACTGTGAAACTGGCAAAACTGACAGTTCCGAATGACGCCTCGGCCTCAAGGCACAGGCCTCGCGGACGCAGGCATCGGGCAGTTTTTCCTTGATCAGGGCGAGCATTTTTCCGAGCGATGGTACCTACGTCAGCGAGCTGCTCGGATTACAGGGGGTCCGGCCCGAGATGGAATGATTGACATCGCCCGACGCGCCTCGTAGGAGAGGTGCCGCAAGCCGAACCCCTGAGGTTCGGTGGGCAGAGGATAGCTTTCCCTGAGAGCCGTTGGGACCTGTCAAAAATACCAGGGCTCGGAGGAAAGCTCAGTTTTGGAAGGGATGTGGCCTCGCGCAGTGCGGGTTCTCTCAGGAGATGCAATCTCCTAGGCCTTAACCAAAAAAGCGGGAGACTGCGGATGGGCTCCGCTCTGCTCCGTCCGCAGCCTCCTACGCGTGTTGAACAACATCGATTCATTGCCGCTCACAACTACCACCTAAAAACGATTCCCCCGTTGTAGCGGAAGTTACTCTGGTTTTGATTGCCCTTGGTAAAGTCATTGCCGAACCGGGTCAGCACAAAATCAAACTGCGCCGGCCGGATAGAGACGTTGTGGCTCACCGGAATATCGAGACCTCCACCAATTACGAAATCGAACGCATTGTTGCTCGGGGTTAGCGTAGTGGTGCAATTGGCCTGGCAAGCCTTGAAGAGATTGTTGTAAGTATTAGAATGGACGCCGCCAAAGAGCACTTCAACAAAGGGTTCCCAACGCTCACCGCGGTATTTGAGAACAGGCCCCACGTTGTAGGAGAACATATCGCCGCTCCCCGTAACGGTGCAACCTGCTGGGCAAGGACTATTTGCGGTTGCAGGAAATCTGAAGGTTTTGGTGGTGCTGGCATAGCCATTAAATTCACCGGTGAACCCCAACACGTGATTGACATAAACCGTGACGCCGCCGCCCCCGCCGTTCAGAGAAAAGCCGCTAACGACGTTGCTGTTCTCGGGATTGAACCGCATGAAGGAGTAATACATGGGAACTTCCACTTTGGCATAATCCTGAGCAAAGGCTACGGTTCCAAACAACAGAACAATTCCTAAGACAATTACACTTTTCATCTTCATTTCGTTTCTCCTCACCTTCAGATTAACTCTCAGAACGCTTGCGTCCTCGACGCACGCTAACTTAGGCGGGATGCCGCTCGGCAGAAACTGTCAAAAATGACAGCCCTTAGTGGGGAGTTGAAGTTGCAGAATGAGCTCGCGAGTGAGACGCAGGGCTGCTTGTAACATTAGGCTCCGTTTGGATTTGCGGGAACGCGTACGAGTGCCAGCGATCTGGAGGGAACCCGGAACAGGCAAGTCATCAGGGCTGCAAAAATCCCGTTGTCAGGGCACGAGAATCTTTGATTTGATTGCGAATTGAATTAGGTCAGCGGTCGTCCTGAGGCTTAATTCTTCCATGATCTGATATTTGTGAAAGGCTACGGTTCTTGGGGTCACTTTTAAGACGTCGGCCACTTCTTTCATAGACTTCCCCTCGGCCAACAGCTGTACGACTTCCCTCTGGCGGGGAGTCAGACTCTTGGCGCGCGTTTTGGGTCGCGGCCCTTTGATAAACGATTTGTGCAGTCCACGTGCTATCTGCGGAGTAACGTACGATTTTCCTTTAAGTGCCAGCTGGATTGCCTGCATCAATTCCGACGCTGCGGAGCTCTTCAACAGATATCCCGATGCGCCGCTGTGAATCGCATCTACGGCCAAATCGGGAT
Organism: Acidobacteriota bacterium; assembly: GCA_003223215.1. Classification (GTDB taxonomy): domain Bacteria; phylum Acidobacteriota; class Terriglobia; order Acidiferrales; family UBA7541; genus Acidiferrum. The sequence goes on along the minus strand of QHYH01000137.1, from coordinate 71,900 downwards.
CCTCATTCATTGTCAGGAAGATAAGTTTTACCGAGGGCATCAATTCTTTCAATCGCAATCCCGCTTCCAAGCCATTCATGAGTGGCATGGCAATGTCCACTATGATCACGTCGGGTTTGAGCTCGGGAGCAGTTTCCACCAAGGCACGCCCGTCGGCCACTGTGCCCACTACTTCGTATTGCGGTTCCAAGAGTTTGCGAAATGCCTCGACAAGGATGGTGTGGTCATCGGCTAGCATAACTCGCGGAGGTGGCATAAATTCCTCACAGGCTCGCAATCCTAGCGGACGGGGCGTATTGTGCACACTGTTACTACTAACAGGCCACGGCTTTCCATAGCCATTTTACTGATTCATTAAAACACAGGGCATTCTCCCATCGGATCTGTCAATACTGACAGTCCATAGCTTACCTCTGTTTCCGTACGATTGGCGAGTGACCTAGATTCCTGGGGATCGGTCGGCTTAAACGGGGCAACCGACGATGCGTATTTTGCGGGATTTCTGGTTGTTGCGTCGCTGGTCAAAGTGGCTTTTGCTGCCTCAAGCGGATTGCTTTGGCGTGGAAATTCTAGTGGATATGTCATCTATAGCGAAGGGCTAGTGGGCCAGCGCAAAAGCGGGGAAGGGCCCGTTGAAGATGAAAAAAGCTGGTAAAAGATCCCAAGGCGATGACGCTGATGATGCTTGGAGTGGCAATGGGATTTGCTCCTTATGCAGGTCACGGGTGGGCGACCTTTGAAGTCTTGTCAAAGGATCACAGTGGTTTGCTGGACGGGCTGATGCCCCATTTGTCCGACAAAAATCAAGTGGCGAGATGCGCCGCGTCCGCGGGGATTATTCGCCTGTCGACGGCAAAAGAGAATCCGAAGTCCAACTGTCGAGAACACGGCCTTAGGAATGTGAGCGAGGAGCTCGAATGGACTGGAGAACGTCACGATGAATCCGCAGAGAGCAAGCGGATCCGCTATTACAGAGGCGTCCTCGCGAGTTAATCCAAGTGGTGCCTGGGAGCTGCTGGCCCCAGGAACTGGGGTGCACTTCAAGTATTCCGAGAGTTACGCATGAACTCGAAGGTCGGTCTGACGATCTTTCTTGCCGCGGCAGCCCTCCTTGTGAGCCAGTCACGGGTTAGCGAGTATCTATTAGAGGAGGCCTTTAGCTTTTTACTGGTTCTTGCCGCCGTACTTACTTTCATATGGGTCATTCTTGTCACCTTTGTCTTGTTGTGGCACGGAGCGTGTTTCGCGTTGTTTTTGCTGAAGGCCATTGGTCGGTGGGGTACCGGCGCAAGAGAGGACCCGGTTGGCTCCGAAAAGGCAGTGCATCATCTCCCTCCTACGCCACTGAACTCCAAATAAAAGCCACGCGCGGCCTCTTTTGGGAAATGGCGCGAATACTGCGCTATTCCGAACGAGCCGCCTGAAACGGGTTATCTCACCGTACCCCGTGCCGTTAGATCGCTCGGAGACGCGATGCGAACGTCGTTGTTCGGCAGGTTTTCTGCTGCGGACGCACCGATACTGCGAATATGCAGATCTCGCTGAGGAAACGGAATCTCGATGCCAGCTTCTCGTAAGGCCTTAGCAACGGCGACGGTTACGTCGCTCTGGAGCTGAAACCAGGTGTCCTGCCAAGCAGACCAGAAGCGCAGCTCGAAATTCAGTGCGCAATCGCCAAATCCCATGAAGAAAGCCGCAGGGGGACGCTCGAGCAAGACTCCCGGATGTGATTCCGCGACGCCAGCGAGCAGTTTGATCACGCGTTCCGGATCGTTGCCGTAAGCAACTCTTATAGGCACATCCACGCGCCGCCACTGCGACGACAGCGTCCAATTTATAACTTGGTTCGAGAGCAGGTTGCTATTGGGCACGATCACTTCTGCGCCTTGGAGCGTTACGATGGTACTGGAACGAGCACCGATTCGCCGAACAATACCCACGAGTCCGCCTACTTCCACTGTGTCTCCAACATGGATGGGACGCTCAAAAAGCAGGATCAATCCGGAAACAAAGTTGTTCACGATATTCTGCAGGCCAAAGCCCAGACCGACGCCAAGGGCGCCGGTGAGAACCGTAAATTTGTTCAGCTCGACACCCGCTGAAGATAGAGCAGCGAGGGCAACCAGCAGCAGGAGAACATAGTAGCTGATGGTTGACACGGCGTAGGGCAGGCCGCGCTGGAGCCGCAATCTTGGCAGCACCAGGTTTTGCAGCAAGAAGGTTAGAGTATTCGCGAGAGCGTATCCGATCAGCAGTACAAGCACGACGCCAATCGCGTCCCCCAGTGTGAAATGAATCCGTCCAATGCCGATGTGACGCAGAAGGAGATTCGACGCGATGCCGATCACGCTGTCGTAAATCCCGAATAGTTGCAAGATGGATCTCAGCCACAGCCATGTAGCACCCAGAGATAAGACCCGGGTGCCCAACCGCTCTATGCTGTCGGCACGCAAACCCAGCAATGCTTGCGCCCAAGGAGTGTGGAGCACCGCGCTCAAAAATAGGGCCAGGACGCGCACTCCGCTGTACAGAGCAGCTGCCACCAGGGGGCCAACCAAGGCGATCAGTCCTAAAACCTGAGCCAGAGAAACAAATCCGATAATGTTGGCCCCGAAAGATACCGCGAGTAATGCAAGGCAGGCTCGAATTCCAATGACGAAGATGCGATGGTTTCGACCTTGCATCGTCATGGAGCGTAGCCGAGAGGGACGCGCGAGCCGCCCCAAAATGACTAAAGCTGTCAGAACAATCAGGGCAAACAGTGCGCGCCCGAAAAACGGCGAGAGATGCACTAGCAGGTGCAGACCCTCCAGTGCGTAGAAGACCGATAAGACATAAAGAAGTGTGCGGATCCTAGGTTCGGTTAGCGGCGCAAGTATTCGCAACACCGGAATCAAGAGAAGCAGGTAAAGGACAAATGCGATGCCGATGGGTGCCGAAGCCATATACTCTCCCGTTCCGATCAGAGTCACCAAAAGTGCTACCGAGAACGGGCGGCCAAATACCTGTGAGGCTTCGGTTGGAACACCAGGCTGGCCCGGGCGCACAACATGACGCCTGATTTTGAGAACCCCGAAAAGTGCCAGAAAGTAAGCGATCGCGAGGTTAAACAAGGCGAGCTTGTGTGTACTTATAAACGCGCTCGCCATTGTAAAGGACCGGCCAAAGGACCGTCGAAAAGAAGGCTCTAGGGCTTGTGAGCCGAGTCCTTCCCAGAGTGGGCTGCTGTCCAGTTCCAACAAGCGACTGCCTTCCCGCTCTCGGGCCTGACGAATCCGCAGCAATACGTCCGAAATTTGCTGGTCCTGCTGGGAGACCTGAGTCTGAAGGGTAAGCACGATATTTAACTGCTCTTGAACTTGCGACTTTGCACCCTGGATCTTGTCCAATTGGTGTTTGATCCGGTCGACAAGCGCTTCGATCCCCGGGGATTCGTGAATTTGAATCCAGGTAGCCAGCCACTCCGGTTGTTGGGCTTCCAGTGTTTGCATCTGCTCTTCCAGCTTTGCTGCACGAGACGTCAAGAGCCGGCGCGCTGCCCCGAATTCGAGACTCTGGGAGCGCCAGAACCGTTGTTCGTCTTCCAGTTCCATCGGTGTGGGGGTACCAGCCAAAAGGTCCCTCGTTTCCGTTGCTCGTCGATGGATCTCTGCTGCTTGTACTTCCGCGGTTCGTTCTGACTCCAGCAGTTCATGTTTCGGCATCAATTGACTGCTGATTTCTCTCAGTAGGTGGTCTAACTGCTCAGCGCGGTCTGCGATCTGTGGCAAAGGAATCGCTTGGTCCACTGGCTTAGCCGGAGTAACTTCCGGAACTTCACTCTCCGGTAGCTGCGTAGTGCTGCCTGTGTGCGGGGGTTGTGCCGGCGGCTGCTGGGCCCGAATGCCGCGAAGGAACCCTACGAATAAGATGGACAACAGCGCGCCGGCAGCGAAGTATGGTCGAAGCCTGTCACAAATCTTCCAAATGAAGGCTCTTGAGGCTTTGCGATGAGAAGACCCTCGTTGGGCCAAAGCTAAACCCTCTTCGTGATGTTGATCGGCTGGGCGCTCTCCGGAAAGGCTAGGCCCTGTGGTTTGTGCCGCATACTGTCAGAAATGACAGAGGAATTGTCCGACTGACGATGGAGGGAAGGCCTTTGGGATAGATATGCCACCAAATCGAAACCGCCATACCTCCAGCGAGTAGCCACTTTTTGATAGGCATGCAGGTGCAGGTCGGAAGACATTTTAGTTAGTGGAGAAACGAGTCTACAAAATTCGCAGCAATGCACTTGCCGTGACCGGGGCATACGCCAGGGACGCAGGAACTGGCATCTAGAGTCACGGCTCACAGGATGCGGCTCGCGACAAACCTCCGAGATCGCCGTTGTCGGTGCCTTGCCCACCAGGTGCGAAGTGCAGGTAGCCCAGAATCTGGGAGCCGTTGCCAACCTGTTTTCCAGCGTCCAGGAGGCTGTTGAAGGGCTTTGTAATAGGTGGCCCACGACAGGAAGACCAGCTCATCTTCACTTTAGTCGCTATGGCATTCTTGTTTTCCGCTGCCGATTGATTTCTCCCACACTCCATTTTTTTCTCGCCCTGTCACTTTTAACAGTTAATGAAACGCATGGCTTCGTGCGAATGTGAGCCCGCCCGGAGTTCAATCCTTTGCAGTTTCAAACAAACGATGACAGGGGTCCAGCAGACTCCAAGTCGCTGTTCTGAACGTCCTCAAAACGGGGAAGGGCAGGAGAGGTGTAACAGGAATCAGCCAGGAGATTTGCGGTCGCAGTTTTGTTGGCCGTGCCGGTGCAGCAGCATCTGTCGCACGCGGGAAGAGAGCTTTGATGCTCGCGAACAGAATTTGCGCGCGTATGTCACCCTGCTGAGGTCCGATGTTAACGGAATCCATTACCGAAAAGCCGATAGGTGAAAGGTGCAAAAAGCAAACCACCACGACGGGGTTGCGGAGCAGCTCCTGATCGAGCGGGCGCGAAGCGGCAGTTCAGACGCATTTGCCGAGCTCGTCACTATACACTCTCCACAGATCTACAGCATATCCCTGAAAATCTTACAGAATCATGCGGATGCTGAAGACAACGTCCAAAACGCTCTTTGGAAGGCGTATGAGAGCATCAACCGGTTTGAGGGGCGGTCGCGTTTCTCAACCTGGCTCATTCGGATCGCGATCAACGAGGCTTTGATGAGGATGCGCGGAGTCCATCCTGTTCACCTTACTCTGGACGCGTTGACGTCCGAAAACGAGAAGAGCCTTGTCTCCAATATCAGCGATGACCGCCCCGATCCTGAGCGGCAATATCTGGCTAAGGAGCTGACGGCAAGAGCATTTCTGGGATTGCCGCCGTCCTTGATCGACATGTTCATTCGAAATAAGGTTGGGGGGTGGAGTCATCGCGAGTTGGCCAGCGAAATAGGAATTACCATGTCGGCTCTGAAATCTCGAATGTTCGAGGCGCGCAGCCGCATGCGCGAACACCTTCGGGCCGTTTGCTGAGCTCTCGGTTGCGGCGGTTTTCCAGGGCCTCAGTGGGCCGCCGGTATTTATAGGATCAGGCCTTCTACGGAGTGTTACGCGGTGGACTGATGCAGGGGGTCATCTGCAGGCTGCTCCAGGGTCGAATCAAACGGGGGGATGGGCATGAATCTTTGAACCTTCCCTTCCCGTTCTACTCTATGGGGCGGGAACGGGAAGGACGGTGGTCTGATGGAGCACGGGAAAAAAGGAGCGCCGGCAAAAGACGCCGGCGGACGTCGGGTTTATTTTCCGAGGGACTTCAGCTCAGAAGCCGAACCGGCTCAATGAGGGAGCAAACAAAAGAGTACCCCGCCGGATGGAAAGACTCCGGCGGGGTTTGTGGGGCCTCAATCACCGCCTTCCCTTCCAAAAAGACGGCGATCATCCTACTCAAATTTTCGAATCGTGTGTTGTGGCGGACTCTGGCAGGAGATACGCGATCACGAACGGCCTTTGTCCCTGAAGCGGGATGATCTGGGAATTCTTCCTAACTCTGGTTCAATCGACGGCATTACACGGAGAATGTTGATCTTGAAAAAACTTCGAAGGTTCGGTTTAGCACTTTTGTTTGTTGGCCTGTTTGCCCACTCTTCCCACGCGCAGAAAGTCACGACGGAGTGGGCGAAAGGCTTCAACTTTGGAGAGCTCAAATACTTTGCCTGGAGAAAAAATAACCTGGTTACGGTGCGGAACCCGGAAGGTAGCAAAATTCTCGATCAGAAGATTATGCACGTTGTGACGCAGGCATTGGCTTCCAAAGGCATCGTCGAGGATTCGACCAACCCGGATTTCTATCTTTTCTACCATGCCGGTCCGGGGGATGAGGGCCTCCAGGTGGCCGCTGCGCCTCCTGAGGGTCTCGATAGCATCCAGCCACCGGATCTGGCTCCCACTGGAAGTAATACGTGGAGTGTCGGTGCGGGATCAAGTGCGGGGCTGGCGCCGAATGTATGGTATTCCGTGCAAGGGAAGTTCGTCTTTTACGCGGTCGATTGTAAATCCAAAGTGGTGATCTGGCAGGGCACGGCCACGAAGAAATGGTACGACCCACAAAAGGCGCGCAAGAACGAGGACAAGGAAATCAGTCAGATTGTCAATAAATCCTTTAAGAATTTTCCTCCAAAAACCAAGAAGTAGGAACACAAGGCCTTGCGGTTAGGCAGCGGCTAACTCACCGAAATGACCTAGGAGGCGGATCCTGCCTTGGCCTTTTTGAGTGCCTGGAGTTCGTTTGTGGGAATGACAAGTTCCGCGAAGCCACAGTCCAAGCAAACCAATACGCTCTGGCAAATGTAGGTGGGAGGCACCTTCAATCCCTTTAGGTCCGGCAAGCTAGCTGTCAACTCTCCTTCGAACTTCTGGTTGTTCTCGGATTTGCAAACCCTACATGCCATTTTTTTTTTGCCCCACACCGATAGCGCACACAGTGGCTACCTTCGAATGCGGTTGGATGCCGGGATTTGAATTCTAACACATTGCTTGTGTTCATTTAGGTATCGAAGTTTGTCGCAAACCTTGTCGCAAACCCTCGCTTACACGAGATCCCGAACATGGCTTAATCGGTCCCGCTCTTGAGATTTTCCACCAACTGGCACTGTTTACAGTATGCAGGCAATCGCCTCTCAGATAGGCTGATGTCCGGGCTCGGCGTGTTCGTGCAAAGACGACCTGTTTTTGCGCGGGAGGCAAGTAGTGCGCTCCATGACCAGCACGATTCTAGTGTGGGCGCACAGTCATCGGGCGGGCCAACTAATGAAAGCGAGAATTCTTCTGGCGGACGATCATCCGCGCTTTCCGGAAATGGAAGAGCGCCTGCTGGAGCCGGAGTTCGAAGTTGTCGGCAAGGTGAGCAATGGCCAAGCGTTGTTTGAGGAGGCCATGCGATTGAAGCCAGACATCATCGTCACCGACATCTCCATGCCCGTTCTTAACGGTATTGAGGCTGTTGATCGGCTGATGGGATCAGGATGTGAGTCACGGTTCGTGTTTTTGACGGTTCACAGCGACCCCGATTTCGTGCGCCGCTGCCTTTCGACAGGGGCTTTCGGTTACGTAGTAAAATCTAGAATTGCCAGTGAACTTGTCGTGGCCATTCGAGAGGCCTTGGCAGGCAACATCTTTGTTTCCCAGCGCTTGCCACATCCTAAAGACACGTAAAGTCGGGGTTTTGTCGCCTGCCAGCCCTGGTAGAACTGACAGTTCCGCGGTTTGTCCAACGGATGCTATTCGACTCGCGCGTGATTCGAGGAGTTCAAGATGAAGAGCTACGGGGTTGCCATCGCGGTAATTACGGGAACCTGCGCATTGGCATTGGGGGTGAGGGTTATACATTCGCAGGGGAAAGCTTCCCCAGGCACGGTCCAAGTCCACCTGGTGGTCACCGACCAGGGACTCAATGATACCAACGAGATTCCCGTGCTCCGGGCCGAAGACATTCAAGTGAAGCAGGGCAAGAACGTGCTGAAAGTGGAGCAACTCATCCCGGCCCGTGACGACAACGCCGCATTTCAGCTTTTTGTGGTGATCGACGATACTTGCGATTCGCCCATTGGAAACAACCTCAATGACCTTCGAGATTTCATCAATGCTCAGCCGCAATCCACAATGGTGGGTGTCGCTTACATGTCCAACGCGACGGTCCAGATCGCCCAGAATCTCACCGTCGATCATGCTGCCGCAGCCAAAGCGGTTCGCCTTCCGCGGGGGACGGTGTCAGCCATGGATAGTCCCTATCTATCCTTGATCAGTTTGGTGAAGAGCTGGCCTCAACAGAAGGTAAGGCGCCAGGTTTTGATGGTGTCGGACGGCATAGATCGGCTACGCGGAGAAAGCACGTCGCCCAGCCCATTCCCGACGCCTGGACGTCCTGGCCGAACCCTCGCGCCTGCTCCTGGAACCATGCCCACGATTAGCTCGGACGCGGACACCGCGAGCAACGCGAGCCAGCGATATGGTGTCACGGTGCACTCCATTTACTCCCCCGGCGTCGGGCGCCTTAGCCGGAACGCCTGGGAAGCGCAGCTCGGCCAATCCGGCGTGGCCAAGATTGCCGATGAGACCGGCGGAGAGTATTTCGCGCTCGGTACGCAAAGCCCGGTCAGCTTCAAGCCTTACCTCGATCGCTTACAAAGGATTTTCAACAATCAATACTTCCTGGTATTCCAGGCAGTGCCGAGAAAGAAGGAGGGGTTGCAAAGAGTCACCATCTCAACGCAGGTAGCGAACGCCGACATCGCGTCGGCGAATAACGTTTGGGTTCCCGCCGGTGGGTGACGACTGCGTCTTCGCCGCACAAGAAAACAGCTGCAACCGGGCAGTTGCAGGCATACGGCAGAGGGAGTGAAGCGATGCTTATGGTCAAGCGTTTCTGTGGGTTTTCCCCTTGAGGATGCCGGCACCGCAACTTGTTGGCGCAGCAAAGAACTCAGAGTCTCGACTTCTCGACGGAATTGCTCCGCCTGACCTCAAGGTCATTCTGGCGGCAGGCAAGCGCCGGCAATACGTTTCCAATTCTGTCGTCGCAAATCAAGGAAATCCGGCGGATCACTTATACCTTTTGACCGAAGGGCGTGCTAGGTTTTTTTTCAACACACCGGATGGCAAAAAGGTCAATCTTCTTTGGCTCACCCCCGGAGAAATATTCGGCGAGTCGGCTCTTTTGTCGAACGCTTCCCGGTATCTAGTGAGTGCGGAAACCCTGAAAGATAGCACGATGTTGGTGTGGGACCGTGGCACTCTCAGAAACCTAGCGGGATATTATCCGCGGCTGTTGGAAAACGCCTTGCTAATCGCCTACGACTATTTGGCATGGTATGTCGCCGATCATGTTGCTTTGATTAGCCATACCGCGCGTCAGAGACTTGCCAGTGTTTTGGTCGGTCTCGCCCGGACGATTGGCAAAAGAGTGTCGGACGGATTCGAGTTCGATGCCAAAAACGAGGAACTGGCTAGTGCCGCCAATGTCACCGCGTTTACCACAAGCCGCCTGTTGAGCGAGTGGCAAAGAAACGGTGCGGTCTTAAAGCGTCGCGGCAAAGTTGTGCTTCGTTCTCCAGAACGTCTTTTTCTGCATACCAGCTAGCTGCAAAACCTGGTTTGGTTCCAGGTTTAGCTCTTCTGCTCAGGTTCTTCCAAAATGCTCTTCCGCAAATGCCAGGATGCCCTCGGACAACGACCGGGCAGCTCGTGCTGTGTGATTGTCTTTATTCGGATACTGGCTCGAGTACGCCGTACAGGAGGCCGCTCGGGAAGATGAAACGTATGGTCAGGAAATACTCATGGCATTAGTTCGCTTGCTTGTTGTCGACGATTTCCGACTTTGGCAGGATTGCATTAAGAAACATCTCGAGGGACATCCCGACTAGCAGATCGCTGGTTTTGCATCAGATGGGTTGGAAGCGCTTCAGAAAGCGCAAGAACTACAACCTGATTTGGTTCTTTTGGACATCAGCCTTCCGACGCTGAGTGGCATCGAAACTGCCCGTCAAATCCGAAAGTTTAACCCTCATTGCCAGATCCTATTTCTGACTGGACATGCTTATCCCGAAATGGTGCGAGGAGCTCTCGAAGCTGGCGGGTGCGCTTACGTACATAAGTAATGACGCTTTCACGGAACTGTTGCCCGGCGTGAAAGCCGCCCTTGCAAGGCGACAGTATCTGAGTCGCAGCGTAATGGGTCTCGGTGATGTGACCTAATTCGCCGAAGCGAAGTAGAGACGACTCGGGCTTGATTCAGGTGCGGTCCTGGGGGCGCTCGCTGAAACTTTCCGGCTGCGCACCAGTCGAACGGCATGGCTGCAGGCAAAGAGAATTTCCGCAGAGCCAACGCTCGAGCGTATTCAAGCCACGTTTTCCATTCCACTTACTGTAAGTTTTGCCAGGTGCGTAATGCCCGCCTGTGGGCTACGGTGATGCTCGTTCTAGTCGATTTCCAGCCGGCGCCAACAAATGAAATTGTCACTCTCGCGGAGCTCGATCTTAATCTCGCTTGCGTTGGCCATTCTCTTGGCCGGGCTCCCCGGTGCGATGCGAAGGCTTGTGCGAACTGGTGATCCGTACTTGTTCACCCGGGATTTCTTTGACGACATGTGGTTGCGTCTCTCAGGACCCGGGCGTTTGCGGTTCATTCTGCAGCCGGCCACGGCGCTCCTGGTAGGCCTCCGGGATGGCAAGAGAGACGCAAGTAATGGGCATCCCCCTTTCTTGTTAGCTCTGGCATTCCATCAAGGCCGCAGACTAAACCTTTTGCGAAACGCGTTTACGTCAATAGGTGATCTGGTCGCGATCGCTATCATCCTGGACGTTATCTCCCAGTTCCTCATTTTCCGGGAGGTTCATCCAGGCGCTGCGTTGCTGGTGGGTCCCGTGCTGGTCGCAGTACCGTATTCGCTATCAAGGGCGTTGACGAATCGCATTGCCCGTGGGCGGGCTCAGCAAGCAACAGCCGGCCGCCCAGGCTGAATTGTAAAAATACGGTAAAAAGCATCGGCACTGCCCTTTACTAGTTGATGGCGTCGTGGTATCGTGCTGGTTCTTGTACAATTCACATTGCGAGTGTTCAACGTTTGCGTTACGGCTGAAGAGAGAAATACATTATGAGACTGCCTCGCGCGATCCTAGCTGACGATCACACCCTGGTAGCGGAGGCATTGCACGGGTTGATCGCAGCCCAGTTCGACGTTGTGGCGACAGTAGCTGACGGACATGCCCTGCTGGCTTCTGCCTTGGCCCTAAAGCCCGATGTGATTGTTGTTGACGTTGCCATGCCTCTGCTGAATGGGTTGGAAGCTTGCCGGCAACTCAAGCAGAAAATGCCAGCCGTCAAACTTGTTTTTCTGACGATGAACGAAGACCCCGAACTTGCTGTCGAAGGCATGAAATCGGGTGCGTCCGGGTACGTGTTGAAGAAATCGGCGGCATCAGAATTGCTCCAAGCCATGCAGGCGGCACTTCGAGGCAAGTCTTACATAACACCCCAGATTGCTCGGGGAATGCAGGAGTCCTTCATTCGCAATCCCCAGGGCAAGAGCCACCCCAGATCCCTAACTGCGCGTCAACGAGAAGTTGTACAGCTCTTGGCAGAGGGCAAATCCATGAAAGAGGCGGCGACTGTTTTGAACGTAGCACCGCGGACGGTAGCCTTTCACAAATACCGCGTCATGCAGGATCTTGGCTTTAAGACGAGCGCAGATCTCATCCAGTATGCCATCAAGAGCCGTATTGTCGTGGGATGACTGGAAGGACCGAACGAATACGCGTGGTTTGTAGGTGAAGCAGGACACCTTTTGGCAGTTTCACCCACAGCGGTTTTTCAGGCCATAAAAGTGAGTTCCCGCGTCAGCGCGGTTCAAGTGTGAGCTCCACGGTGCTTTCCGGGGACGAGGCTCTCGAGGGCGACCGCGACGCGATTAACTTCTGCACTTCCGCGCGAGAGAGTAAGTGCGGTCCGCCAAGGCACTCCGCCGTGAGCAGGATTCGCGCGAACTGCTCCACTGTTTCCATTCGTTGATAGGCCGTGGTCAAGTCTCGCCCGCATGTGACCACGCCGTGATTCTCGAGCAGTATTGCATCGTGTTTCGGTATAAGCGGTTCAAGACCTTTGCATAGATCCCAAGTTCCCGGCATTCCGTAAGGCGCCAACGGAATGCTGCCCAGATCCATGATCACTTCCGGAAGAACAGCCTGTTCCATGGCGCGACGAGCTGCGGCAAATCCTGTTGCTGTGGGAGGATGGGCATGGCATACCGCATGCACGTCAGGTCGCAAGCTGTAGAAAAGGAGGTGCATCAAGATTTCGGATGATGGCCGTCCAGTTCCATAGATAACCGCGCCGCTCGAGTCAGTCACCAGAAGATCCTGGGGCGCAAGATGTCCTTTGCATACACCTGCGGGTGTCACAAGGATCCGGTCCGGTTCAAGACGTGTTGATACATTGCCTTCGCACGCGACGACAAGTCCGCGTCCATACATCCTGCGCCCAACATTGCAAATCTGCCTTCGGGGCTCGCCCTCCCCGTCCAGTCCTCTCGCATAGTTGAGAATTGTGAGACATTTGGACATCGACCGAAGTCCTTCCAGAGGCGCACGCCCCGCCGCTTTTTGCAAGCCCTCAGGCCATCGATGACTGCAGACCTGCCCTCCAAGAGCGCTTACTGCCGGCGCGGGACAGGTGGGCTGCGCTCTTCCCGTCCCGCTCCTGTGTTGGGCTTGGGCAAAATGAGAGATTCGTAACAGTTCGCTAACGGGCGATGCGTGAAAAGATCACCCGAATGGTCATGGCCATCAAAGAAAGACCGCAGAAAAGCGTTCCAAGCAGTGCGACAAGCGGCAAATCGCTAGCTGTCTTGGGAAGCTTGGTAGGCGCCGGCTCGGGTTCGGCAGCTGCAGTTTGAACCGGAACCGGTTGAGTGACGACAACCAAAACTGGTACGTCAGGACTCGGTGCTGGCGGCGGTGGTGGGGCAGTTCCGGTTCTCTTGATTTCCTGCGCCACGACCGTTTCTGGAACCTCAGTCACCCTCTGGGCTGAGACCTTCATGCCCTTCTTGAGGCCCCAAGCATCGGTTTCTCGTCCGTCAATCATGAATTTCTGGCCTTGGGGAATCTTGAATTGCTGATTTTCACCGTTCTCAAGAGTCAGAACGACCGTGTTGGGCGGAGTTACGTGCCATACCTTGCCCGTAACGTTTTCGACGGTTGTGACCACTTTTGGTGTCGTTGTCGTGACCGTTTGTTTTTCAAGCTTCATCCCCACTTTTGCGTCGCGTATGCTGACGGATTTTCCGTCGACCATGAACGTGAGGCTATCCGGGACGTTATCAAAGTGTTCGAGTTTGCCGTCTTCCATCTTGACGATCACACTGTTCCCGTTGATGTAGACAATTTCTCCCCGCTCGACTTTGACCTGTCTGGTTGCTGCGCCGTGGGACTCCGTCTTCGAACTTTGTACTTGTGCTGCGGATGGCAGAGAGAAGGCAAGGCAAAGAGCGCCTCCACTCAGCAAGCCGCGCCAGATCGTTTCTGATAACCTGGTTGAAATCATTTCTTATTCTCCTTGTCTGTGATGTTCTTACCCGTGGAAATGGTGTCCTTGTCGGCACCGAAGCCTGATTCGCGGGCGCTCTCAAGGAGTGCCGTCACGATGTACCGCTTTGGGGCATGGCCAACAAAATAGAAAGGGAAGCAGGTGACCAGCGTCACCGCCGGTACTTCTTTTGGATTCAGAACGGAAGTGTCTTCCGGCGCAACAATACGAATATCTTCTACAACGTACTTGTCTGTGTGCCGCGGCTGAACCAGCTCAACGACATCGCCTTGGGCAATGCTCTGCAGACCGCGGAAAAAGCCATCTCGATGCCCTGCGATTCCCAGGTTGCCCGGCTCGCCGACGCGGGCTGTTCCGAGAATCCGGCCCACCCCCCGATCCAGGGTAAGGTCATCGGTATCGTTGAAGACCGGCACTTCGAGGTTGATCTTGGGAATACGCAGAATGGCCAGAGGGAGATCGGTCTTCTCGGCGAGGCTGACCTTGTACGCAGCGATCCGCTTGGGCGACCATAGGCGAAAATCAACCGGCGAACTCAGTGTACGGTCCAGCGATGGGGACGTACTGTCGGCGAGATTCTCTGCCCGTGCGGCTTCAAATTCGGCAATTGCTGTTTTGGCGCTGACGGCGCCGTGAAAGCGAGCACCACCCCACACGGCCAGGAGTAACAGGCCTACAGCTAAAAGAACGAGCTCGATTTTTTGAAACTTCACGGCCTTTTCCCGTCATTCCTTAACGATACCTCACAAAACTCGTGCCGACCGCCAACAAACGGCAAATAAACGCTATAGGTGCACGCTTTTGCTGCCATCAGGAGCCAATTCCCGTTCATTGGAGCTAGGGCCCAGTTGATCACTACTTCAAGAAATGTTGCTCCTAGAGTGACGACCATCAGCGCGAAAATCCAGCCCGGCCGCGTGCTATCGCTTGTTTCCTTCATTTTCTTCTTCTCGGGCGTGAGTCGAGTATTCAGCCAGAGAGCTGGGCATGGGTTACGCCTGGCTGTTTTTGCGACTCGTACGTTAGGAGATGTTTTGTCTGTCGCAAACTGTCAAAAGTTACAGGCGCGGCCCCGCCCCTGCTTCCGCCAGCTCTCTGTCAGTTTTGCCAGTATTCCGATAGGTACGGTTGGTAATAAAACTCCAAAAGCAAGTAAATCAAGGTGACGAAATGCCAACTCTCATCCGGAGCTTGTGGAGGCAGTGGACGGCAGTAGTGTGCTCCATACTTTTAGTTCTTGGAGCGCCCCAAACGATTGCGTCGCCGAACATACTCACACAGCAAAGTAGTGCCCCCGACGCGCAGCCTCCCAAGATTCCAAATGATCAATTGGATTCTTTGGTTGCGCCTATCGCCCTTTACCCCGACGAGCTTCTGGCTCAAGTGCTTGCTGCATCAACCTATCCTTTGGAAATCATGCAGCTCCAGCAGTTTTTGGCTAAACACAAGGACCTGAAGGATAAAGGGCTCACCGACGCGGTGATGAAGCAAAACTGGGACCCCAGCGTTCAAGCGATGGCCGCACTTCCTGATGTGGTCAAGCGACTGGCGGACGACATTCAGTGGACGACGGACCTAGGGAATGCAGTCCTTGCCCAGCAATCTGACGTGATGGACGCCGTGCAGCGCATGCGTGCTAAAGCAAAGGACACTGGCAATCTCAAGTCTAACGAGCAGATGAAGGTGGAAACCCAGGTTATCGAGAACAAGAGCGTCGTTGTAATACAGCAATCCAACCCCGAAGTAGTTTACGTTCCGAGCTACAACCCCACGGTAGTGTACGGGCCTCCTGTGTACCCCTACCCACCCGTCGCTTATCCCCCTCCGGGCTACTATGCCGCCGGCATGGCGATTTCGTTCGGCGTAGGGATGGCCATTGGAGCAGCTTGGGGTGGTGGCGGCTGGTGCTGTAACAGCGGTTGGGGAAGCAACAACAACATCAACATCAATAACAACAACACGTTCGTGAATAATTCCAATCGGCAGAACAACATTTCAAATACGAGCGGCAATAGAACCGGAAACAACAGCTGGCAACACAATTCGCAGCACCGCGGCGGGACCCCCTACTCGAACAAGGCCACTGCAAACAAGTACGGCGGTACGGCGCGAGGAGATTCCATGAGCAGCCGCCAGGCAAACGCACGCCAGAATCAAGGGCAGGGGGGCGGGGGGCAGCGGGGCGGCGGGCAGCAGCCTGGTGCTGGCAACCGCGCGACGGGCGGCGCGAGCAGCTCGGGAGCAAACCGAGCCGGTGGGGGCGGCGATCGCGTAGGCAACCGAAGCGTATCCCCAAGCTCCGGAGCTAGCACGCGGGGAGGCGGTTTTGGTGGCGGTTCTGGGGGGACGAGCGGAAGTAGCGCGCGTGCCAGCAGCTCACGCGGCTCGTCCAGCATGGGTGGCGGCGGCGGTCGGGGAGGCGGCGGGAGGAGGAGGTAAGGAAGCCATGAGCGGAGGGAATCCCATGATCGGACCAAGTTCAAAAAGCACCGCGTGGGCCATGCTTCTCACCATGATGGCCACGGCCTCTTATGGCCTCCTGGTTTCGCCTTCGGCAGCGCGGCCACAAGCGAAACAATCTCCGGCCCCATCCTCGCAGCCGTCCCAAAAGCAGTTCGCGACGCCGAGAGAAGCTGCCGATGCTCTCATCCAGGCGGCCGGAAACTTTGACGTGCCTGCTCTGAAAGAGATTCTCGGCGCAGACGGCGAGGATCTGGTGTCGTCAGAAGACCCCGTTCAAGACAAAAACAGGGCTGCCGCATTTGCGGCGAAGGCCCGCGAGAAGACCGAGGTTAGTGCGGACCCTCAAGATTCCAAACGGGCCACCGTTTCGGTTGGCAATGACGATTGGCCGCTGCCCATTCCTATCGTCAAGCGAAACGGAAAGTGGCTTTTCGACACCAATGAAGGCCGCGAGGAAATCCTTTTGCGGCGCATCGGCTCCAACGAACTGGATGCCATCCAGATCTGCCGCGGCTACGTGGAAGCGCAACACGATTACGCTCTCGAAAAGCATGATGGTAGCGAGGTGAACCAGTACGCGCAGCGGATCATCAGTTCTCCCGGAAAACAGGACGGTCTGGTTTGGCGAAACGCAGATGGAAGTTTAGGTGGACCCATTGGAGAGGAAGTTGGCAAAGCGCTCGAGGAAGGTTACACGAGCAAAGCCAATCCTTATCACGGCTACTATTTCAAGATTTTGAAAGGGCAGGGCCCCTCGGCGCCGTTAGGCCGAATGGACTTTGTGGTGAATGGCGCGATGATTGGAGGCTTTGCTCTAGCGGCCGCGCCGGCCGACTACCGCGTAACGGGAGTGAAGACCTTCATCGTCAGCTACGAGGGGATTGTCTATGAGAAGGATCTGGGCCCGGACACTCTCAACCTATTCAAGAATATGGAACTCTACGACCCGGGCAAAACCTGGCACGCCACCCGCGACAACTGGTGACGCGCTACCCGCCGTATGTAGGCAAAACAGAAGAGATTCGTAACATCTCTCATTTCGTAACATCTCTCATAAGGAGAAGGAGCATGAAAAAGTTAACACTTCTAACGGTTGCTCTGTTCTTGTCGAGCGTAACCCCGGCTGTTGCCCAGGATGTTCGCTACGACTTTGACAAGGATAAGGACTTTTCGAAATATAAAACTTACAAGTGGGTGCCCATCAAGGGCGCTGACCTGCCCGATGAGCTCACTCAAAAGGCGTTAACGAGCGCTATTGACACTGAGCTCGCTGCCAAAGGAATGACGAAAACGGACTCGGACAACGCCGATGTGTTGGTCGGCTATCAAACTGCCCTTGGTCAGGAGAAAGAGTACACCTCGTATAACACGGGTTGGGGCTACGGTCCTGGTTGGGGAGGAGGATGGTATGGGTATGGTGGTGGAATGTCCTCCACGACGACCTATGGTTCAACGTCCACGGTTTATGTTGGACAGCTAGATGTGAGCATGTACGACCCTGCGGCAAAACAGCTGGTTTGGAGGGGGGTGGCAACGAAAACATTAGATCCCAAAGCCAAGCCGGAGAAGAAACAGAAGAACATCACCAAAGCCGTCGCGAAACTTCTTAAAAAGTATCCGCCAGAAGTGAAAAAGTAGTATGCACTTCAAGCTGGTCGTGCTCCTGATTGCACGAGAGCACCGGGGCTGCCCGGTGAGGTGCTAGTGGCCTGTTTATGCTCGCCTGGCATGAGCCATTTCTGCTGCGGTTAGAAGAGTCGCGCACCGGCAACTCTGCTCCGAAACTGACGATACAAGGGCACTGCGTTCTAGAAATTCAAGCGCAGAGCCAACTGACCGACGCGAGGATTTACAGAAGTGCTGCTGATCAAGCCGAAGGTCGCCGATGAGAAGTTCGTGTCGGGATTCGCAAACTGCGGGTGGTTGAAAGCGTTGAAGAACTCGGCACGGAATTCAACGCTGCTTTTTTCTCGGGGCCATGGCACAAATATTGCTTTTGTAACGGCGAAATCGAAGTTTGCCTGGCCTGGCCCGTCCACGATGCCGGTCCCACTATTGCCAAAGCCCGTCCCGATGCCGTCGGCGCCAATTATGGGCGGAGTCGTAAAGCAAGACTTGTTAAAATAGCTGTTCAGCTTCGCGCCCATCGGTCCTGAGGAGACCAATTGGCTCTTGGTGCACGTGCCGGTTAGTTGTGCGCGATCCTCGCTGATTCCAAAGAGGTTGTTTGGATTGGTGTACGCGATGGTGAGTGCATTGCCAGACTGAACCGTGGCTACCGCGGCCAGGTTCCAAGCACCGAGAACTGCACGTTTGTAGCCGCTCGATGGACTGGGGAGTCTCCAGAGTACACTGAACACGAAGCGGTGGGTGCGATCAAAGCTTGCTCGTCCCCAGCGTTGGCCCGGAGAGTTTTGATCACCGAGTGTGAGTGCATTTCCTGTTGATGTGGAATTGATATCCGCGCCATCGGTGTCCAAAGTCTTGGAGAGAGTATACGCGGCTGAGAACTGTAAGCCGCGGCTTAAGCGCTTTGTCAGGCTGGCCTCCAGTCCGTTGTACCAGGAGCTGCCCTCAGCTTCCATCAATAGAAGGGAATCTGGGGGGATACCGAGAATGGGGACGCGCTGGTGAATGTTGGCGACAGTATCCGCTGTTACTCCCCTTATCGGATCCGTCATTAACGCCGGCAACGCCTGATTCATGGAACGCTGACGAAGCAGATGGGTGCCGCGAGTTCCCACGTATCCGACCTCCAACAACCAACCGGGATGTAACTCGGTTTGAAGATTGAATGAGTATTGCTGAATCATCGAGGGCCGAAAGCCGGGAGCGACACTGTAGACCGTCGTGCTTGTCGTGGGAGAATACGAAGGGAACGAGGGGAAAGACTCCGGAGTTGGAAAAGGTTGCTGGAAGGGAACCTGAAAGGTCGCGTCGGCGTTGGCCGCGCCGGCGATCAGACGAAATTCGGAAAACGGAGCGCCAAAGACATTCTGGTAAGACGCTTGTGCTGTCGGTCGAGAATAATACGTGCCGTATCCGCCGCTAAGAACCAACCGACCCGAACTGGGCCAGATCTGCCAGGCAAAACCAACTCGCGGAGCAAGCGTGTTTTGTCCGTTGGCATAATTGCCAAACCTGTTGTTGACGCCAGTTACGCCCGAGGGAAGGACGCCCGAAAAGTTCGACGCAACGACATACCCCGCAACACTGCCGGCTGGAGGAGGGTTGGGATCAGCCTTGGCGATGTCGAAACTGGCATTTCTGCCGAGCTTGTCGGCAAACTGGCCCAGACGTTCGTAACGAAGGCCGATGTTTAAGGTGACGGATTTAGAGACCCGATAGTTGTCTTGTGCAAACGCCGTACCCTCCCAGCCCCTGTATTCCCGAGTGGTTAGGCCGAAGTCATCGAAGGAAGCGAATACATTGCTGAAGCCTGAGCCGTTCCTGGCTGCGCTGAGTCCCAAAAGAAAATCGGGCCAGCTGAGAAACCGCACAAGCGATCCCAAGCCGACCAGATCGACATTGTCTTGCAATCTGGTAATGCTACCCCCGAAACGAAGCGTGTGACCTCCCCGAACAAAGCTAAGATCGTCGCCAAAAACAAAACTGTTCTGCGTGATGGATCGCGGAAATCCAGAAGCGATACTAACGGAACCGACGATCTCCAGGCTCGGCAATTGGTTATTTCCGCTCATCTCGCCTTCCGCCACGCCAATATCAGACCAGCTGAAGGCGGTGTTCGCCTGAGTTGCTGTCCTCGTGCGCACGTATCCGATGCGTACCTCATTAAGCCAAGCGTTGTGGAACGTGTATGTGTGGGCGAGCGAGAAAACTCGAAAGCCAGAATCGCTGGGACTCGAAAACCCCGGGATATTGCCAGCCGGGTTCAACCCGTTGCCGGGAAATGTGACAGTCTGTTGGTCCTCAGCGAAGAAGAAGCGGGCGGCGAGCTTGCTGTTTGGGCGAACGATGTAGTCAAGGTTGCTTGAAAATTGGTCTTCATCAAAATGGCAGGGATCGGAGAGAACCAGGAAACCTCGATTGAAAAAAGGTTTTGAGGGATCCACGGCTTGGGGAGTAGGAATCAAAAACGTGCCGTCGGGTCGCTTCAGGTTCAACAGAGTCAGCGCCGAGGAGTTGATGTTTGACCCATCTGGATCGACGGTGGCTCCTCCCAGGGCCCCTTTCATGCCGGCAAAAAGCCGTCCGAGGGCCTTTGCCGACCGATCATCGGTCAGAGGGGGCTCGGTCAAGCTTGCGGTGCAAGCTGTCCTGGACTGACCCGCAGCGAGACCGTTTACCTGGCGTGTTCCCTGATAGGACCCAAAAAAAAGCCATTTGTCCTTACGGATTGGCCCTCCGAGCGCAAATCCGAACTGGTTCTGTTTGAGCATCGGACGAGGTTGGCTAGTTTGCTTCAAGAAGAAATCATTTGCGTTGAGAAGCTCGTTACGCAGAAACTCAAAAACCGTTCCGTGAAAATCGTTATCGCCCGTTTTTGTGATCAGGCTGACCTGGGCACCTCCGTAGCGGCCAAACCCGGCATCGTATAGCGCCGTCTGAACCTTGAACTCCTGAATACTGTCGGGGTTCGGAATGGGGATACCACCGCTGCCCGCCGCACTTCCCTGCACGTCACTGACACTAATCCCGTCCAATTGGTAGTTGTTGTCGTAAGAGCGCGCTCCGTGGACGTAGACCCCGTCGTTCGATGGGGCAATCTGCGACAAAGCGATCCCGCCTAGTCCCAATTCCCCGGCGTTGTAGACACCCACGCTGACACCGGGAGATAGCCCGGTGATCTGCGTGAAATTTCTCGTGACCAAGGGCAAACTACTAACGGCCTCTTGGTTCGACACTCTTCCTAAGGCAGATGAATCGAGTCGAATCATAAGCGAATCCAAGGACACCTGGGTGCTTTCGAAGCGTGTGGCCAGCTCCAGATGAAGCTCGAGCCGGAGCGTCTCGGTTACGTAGACATGGAGGTCCTTTAGGGTCAGAGGCCGGAAGTCAGTCTTGCTCGCACGTAGCTCATATCTGCCTGGCGCCAGCAATAAGAATGCAAATCGTCCATCCTCGTCCGAAGTCGCGGATAGCGCTTCACCGGTCTTACGGTCAACCAGGTTCGCGGTCACATCGGGAACCACAGTCCCGGAAGGATCCAGGATGACGCCAATCACAGCGCCTGTGGAGGCTGTCTGTGCGCACACGCCGTCCGCCAATGCAAGGCTAAGGACAAACACAACCCACCAGCGCGGAGATCGCCGTGGGGACACGCTCAGCACAGCGAGCACCCGGCCCCAGTCTTGAGAGAGGCCGTGGCACGATCGAACGAGGCACTACGGCGGCCCTTTACTTGAGCTGTTATGATAACCTTCCGTTTATTGGCATGATTTTAGATTCTTGTCAAAGAATGGGGACCTGTCAAGTTTGACAGGTTCTGCCAGGCCTAGGACGGCATGAAGTTTTTGCCTTCCCGGGCTGGGCACACGGGATATCCACCAGAATGACCGCACGCTTCTTTTGCCGGAGGGGTCAGTCGCTAAAGCCAAGGACCTGGCGGGTTGGCCAGAGCCGCGGGCGATCGAGCACGCAACCTGAGGGATGTTGGCCATGGGCACCCATGCTGCTGATGCTGCTCGGCTGCCTCTTGTTCGTCTCGAGCCTGGGAGCGCAGCTCAAGCAGAGCCGGAGAGTACTGATTGTCAATGATCTTGGGACCGTCTCATCACCTGGTTTCTCGGAAGTGGATCAAGCAATCTTGAGCGGTCTACGGAATTCGGCTTACCAGATTGAGTTGTATCAAGAGAGTCTGCAACTGACGTATTTTCCAGACGAAGCTTCCCAGCGCCTGTTTCGCGAGTCGCTTATACAAAAGTATTCAGATCGCAAGCCCGACGTGATTATTGCGGCCG
The DNA here is from genome assembly GCA_003223215.1 of Acidobacteriota bacterium. GTDB lineage: Bacteria > Acidobacteriota > Terriglobia > Acidiferrales > UBA7541 > Acidiferrum. The sequence continues at coordinate 49,955 of QHYH01000137.1, read as the reverse complement.
GATCGGCATCCCTCAAGTTCATCGCCGAGTCGCAAGAAAGCTTCATCAGACATACGCCGATCATTTTCTGCATAGTTTTAGGGGAAATTCCGAGCCAGCTAAATTCCGGCAGGCACTACACGGGTGTTTTGGGCAGGCTACACCCGGCGGAGACTTTGAATGCTGCGCTGCACTTGTTGCCTGGAACAAAGCACGTCGTGGTCGTGGGTGGCGCGGGCAAGTTCGACGAAACGTGGGAAGGCGTAGCAAAACAGGCTTTCCAAAACTACGAATCGAAGCTTGATTTCACGTATCTTACGGGCTTGACGATGCCTGTCCTGCTTGAGCGCCTTGGGCATCTGCCAAGCAATACGATTGTCTATCACACTGCAATCTCACAAGATGCCGCGGGAGAACGATTTATTGATTCGGCTCAATCGGTGCCCTTAGTGGCCGCAGCGGCGAATGCCCCGGTTTTTGTCATGGACGATGTGGATCTTAGGGCAGGAACTGTGGGCGGCGACCTGGTGAATTGGGCCGACGATGGTCATGCCGCCGCAGAGATGGCTGTGCGGGTCCTCAACGGCGAGAAGCCCGAGGATATTCCCGTCGTGGTTAGCAACCACGCCTACATGTTTGATTGGCGAGCCCTAAAGCGCTGGGGGATGAAAGTTAGCGACCTGCCGCCCGGTAGCGTCGTGCTCCATCGAGAGCTCAGCTTCTGGGAAATCTACAGACGATACATTGTCGCCAGTGTCATACTTGTTTTCGCTCAGGCCCTGATTATTTTCGCGCTTCTCAGGCAACGAGCCAAGAGAAGAAAGACCGAGGCGGAGCTGGTTCGTTCGAACGAGCAGCTTCGTTTGGCCATGGAGCATGGCAAAACGGTTGGCTGGGACCTAGATGTCAAGACCAGTCGGGTGGCTTGGTTTGGCGATTTACCTACGATGTTTGGGATCAAGTCCGAAACCTTCGCCGGGGACATCGAGGAGTTCTATAGGTATGTGTACCCTGCTGATCGGAAGCGAATCTCGGACGCCGTGGCGGAAGCGAGGCAAGCTCACAAGCCCTTTGCTCAGGAGTTCCGGATTCTTTGGCCTGACGGCACGGTCCGTTGGATTGTCTCAAGAGGTACGCTGGAAGACGCGAGGAACCGCGAGCCCAAGCGTATGGTCGGCATGGCGGTTGATATCACCGAGCGCAAACGGGCGGAAGAGGCGCTCGAGAACTCGGAGCGGAAGTTTTCGAGTGTCTTTCATCAAAGCCCCCTAGCCATCGCCATTACGAGGCTGCAGGATCATCGCTATGTCGAAGTCAACGAAACGTACGAGCACCTGACCGGGTGGCGCCACGACGAAGTGATTGGCCGAAGTCCCTTGGACATTAGCCTCTGGGTCGATCCTGTTCAAAGAAAGGAATTCGTGAAGCGTCTTCTGGCTGAAGGCGCGGCCCGAAATGTCGAGGTTCGGGTTCGCAGGAAAGACGGTCAGATCCGAACAACCTTGGGGTCCTCGGAGATAATCGGTTGCAACGGTGAGCCTTGTGTCCTTTCTGTCTTCTCGGATGTGACCGATCTTAACCAGGCTGAAGACGCGGAGCGAGCTTCCGAGCATCGATTCCGGCAGTTTTTTGACACCTTGCCGGAATACTGCTTTATGACTTCGGCGGATGGCGAAATCTTGGACGCCAATCCCGCAGCCTGCAAGGCTCTCGGTTACCTAAGAGAAGAACTGATAGGGAAATCTTTGTCCACGATTTATGCTCTTGGGTCCGTCACTAACATGGTTGATTTGCTTGAAAAGTGGCAGAGAACAGAAACACTGCACGACGAGGAGATGATCATAGTCACGAAAGAAGGGCAAAAGCGAACCGTGCTCCTCAATGCGGGATCAGTGAAAGACGCCGACGGAAACCTCCGGTATTCGACTACCGTGCTTGTGGATGTCACTGAGCGGCAGCAGGCCGAAGCCGCTTTGCGCGAAAGCGAAGAGCGCTTTCGCCATGTCGCCAACGCTGCTCCGGTCATGATCTGGATGTCCGGCCCGAGAAAGCTCTGCACCTATTTCAATCAGTCCTGGCTGAATTTCACCGGCCGCCCACTGCACTCAGAACTGGGAGACGGGTGGGCGGGGGGCGTGCACCCCGAGGATTTGCAACATTGCATGCAAACCTATGCAAGTGCGTTCGAGAGACGCGAACCTTTCGAGGTGGAGTATCGCCTCCGGCGACATGATGGTGAGTATCGATGGATTTTTGATCGAGGAGTGCCGAGATTTGACCCGGATAATTCCTTTTCCGGATACATCGGTTCGTGCATCGACGTCACCGATCGCAAACTGGCGCAAGAGTCTCTTTCGAACATCAGCCGTAGATTGATCCAAGCCCAGGAAGAGGAGCGCGCGTGGATCGCCCGAGAGCTTCATGACGACATCAATCAGCGAATTGCTTTGGTCACGGTTAATCTGGAGCGCTTACAAAAGGACTTTTCTTCTCTGGCAGCTGCGGCAACCAGTCAACGCCTCGAAGAGATACGTGAACTTCTTTCAGGTCTCGGGAGCGACGTGCAAGCCTTGTCGCATCACCTGCACTCCTCAAAGCTGGAATACCTGGGCATCGCGGCAGCAACCGCGAGTTTCTGTAAAGAGCTATCCGCGGAGCACGGAGTAGAGATTCAGGTTCACACCGATCAGATCTCGAGGAAGCTGCCTCCGGAGATCGCGCTTTGCCTGTTTCGCGTCTTGCAGGAAGGGCTCCAGAACGCCGTTAAGCATAGCGCGTCGCGGCACTTCGAGGTTTGCCTCAACGGTGCACCGGATGAGGTTAAGCTGACGGTGCGCGATTCGGGAGTTGGCTTTGACCCCGAACAAGCAATTACGGGCAGCGGCTTGGGCCTCACTAGCATGAAGGAACGTCTGAAACTGGTCCATGGACAACTTTTCATAGATGCCCAACCGGGGCGCGGCACCGTAATTCGCGCCACTGTTCCGCTGAACCTTGGCGCTAGGGCCGCGCACCCCGGGACTACCTGAGACACGGCGTTTCCTGAAGGCATGGCCGGTGATTTCGGGCGCGCAGTGTGATCATCGGTTCTTTTGAGCCAATCAATCCGTTACTGACAAATTGTTTGCCTTCAAGGACTGCGGCGACGGCCGGGAATAGATCGTTTGCAGCTCGTGGTTTGTGGAAGTAGCCTAGCGCACCTGAGCTGAGCGCCTCTTCCACTACCTCGGAGGAGCCTTCCTGGGTGAGGAAGACGATTCTGGATCTGGGGGCTAGCTCTCGAATCCGGCGTGCCGCCTCGATTCCGTTCAGTCCAGGCAGGCCAATGTCCATGAGGATCAGATCGGGATGCAATTCTCTTGCGCGACGAACTGCCTCTAACCCATCTGAGGCTTCACTTACGACTTGGACGTCTGGCTTTTCCCGAAGCAAAGTTGACACGAACGCGCGGAAGGGCCCGAAGTCTTCTACGAGGAGGACGCTGTTCATTGTTCGCATGGTTTTAGCCCTCGGCCGTTTTCCTTTTCCATAGCATCTTGCTTGACCCTCAACAATCCGGACGAGCCTGCAAGCTGGACTAGGAGAATCACCTTAGGTCGTGTTGTGTCCGTTTGGCCGAGGTTGTCGTAACCCCAAAAGCAGACTGGCTTTCCAATCTATCTTCCCTGTAAGAAGTGACAGTTGAGCCTTCTGGCGACGTATTCCAACCTTCTTAACTGGAAATTGTCCAGGTGTTGGCCGCAATTCTGCTCCGCCCGCCGGTCGGTCCAAGCAGAGTGGAACGTAGCGAGGAAACTCGTTCCAAATGCGAGCGAACTCGATAGCAAGAATTCCGGGGAAGAGGTGCTAAATGAAGGGCCGCACACTGGTATTATCGATAGCTTTGCTTGCCGGAACCGCCTTTCCGGCGCAGGCCATGGCTCAGTCGGATTCCAATCAAAAGGTGGAAGAACTGCAAAAACAACTCGACGAACTGCGCAAACAAATGAGCAAGCTCGAGGCGCAGCTCGGCGAACTGCGAAGCAAGGCGACGGAGGCTGCCGCCCCCACGGCAGCCCCGCCGGCCGCGCAGGAAGGTACCATCCAAGCAACGCTGCCCCCGGCGCAAGCTGCCCCTTCCAAGCAAGTGGGAGAGGCGACGGCAACCTACACTACCTTCTCCGAGGACAGTGTTGCTGCTGCGCGTTTTAATAACGTTCCTCTTGATCCCAAATACCACGGTTTTTTTCGCTTACCGGGTACGGAGACGCTCCTGAAGATTGGTGGCTACTTCAAAACGGATTTCATCTACGATCTCAAACCAGCCGGAAACACGGACGCGTTCGTCCCATCTTCGATTCCCATCCCGACGGTGGTCGGCGTGAACAATACGACCGTTTCGATCCGTCCGACACGCCTGAGTCTTGACTTTAGAGTTCCCACCACGAACATTGGAGATGTGCGCTTCTACGTCGAGGGCGATCTCTTTGGAACTAATGCAACTACACCCCGCTTACGTCATGCCTACGCTCAGGCAAGGAACGTCCTGATTGGCCAAACCTTTTCAAATTTCATGGACCCGGACGGATTCCCTGACACTCTGGACTTCCAGGGACCCAACGGCATGGTGAGCGTGCGAAATCCGCAGCTGCGCTATGGACTCGCGCTGACACCGAGTACGACTCTGTACATCTCCGTGGAGAAGCCCAGTTCTGACGTAATCTTTAAGACTCCGCAATTCTCAAACCAGCCCAATGCTCCTGGCCCGGATGGCGCGATCCGGTTGCGTCAGGAATTCGAACGGGGACATTTCCAGGTCGCCGCAGTATTTCGTTCCATCGCTGCTTTTGTTCCAACCACACCGACGCCGAAAACGGATTCTGTTTTTGGATGGGGAGTGAATGTCTCCACTGGGCTAGAGACATTCGGCAAGGACGAAGTAATCTTTGCCCTGGCCTTCGGGCACGGAATCTCTCGGTATCTCCAGGACACCTCCGGACTGGGGATTGACGCAGAACCAAAATCCTCCACGGGCCTGAAAGCTACTCCCGCGGTGGGAGTTGAGGCAGCTTATCAGCATTATTGGCTGAAGACGCTGCGGTCTAGCGCCATCTACTCCTACGCCGCAGTGAACAATACGGCCTTCCTCGCCTCAGCGGCCCCGGCCACATATAACCATGCCACTTACATGGGCTCCAACTTGATTTGGAATCCGTATGGGTCGCTTAATGTCGGCGTGGAGTTTCTCTACGGCTGGGCAATGGAGCAAAGCGGCCTAAAGGCAAATGCGCCACGCATTCAATTCAGCGCAAAGTACAGCTTCGTGAAGGTGGACGCAGACCGGTAGAGGTTTCTGCGCCGTGAGCCTTGCGGCTCAGGTTCACTTGTGAGGCAAAGACCCTCTTGAGACCGCTCAAATGACCAGCGATACGCGTCCGTCTCGCATGATTCGGGCTCCGCATTTAGGGAGAATCGCTCCCGGTTTGACGAGCCTGCTGAAATATCAGCGATTGGACCTCCCTTGGGATCTGCGCGCTGGATTGTCGGTTGCCGCAGTAGCGCTCCCGGTGGGTGTGGCCTATGCACAACTCGCCGGATTCAACCCTGCTGTGGGGCTATATTCAAGCATCCTTCCCCTTCTCGCATACGCGATCTTCGGAACCTCTCGCCAACTCATCATTGGCCCCGATGCAGCCACCTGCGCCCTGGTAACGGCAGCGGTGGCTCCTCTGGCCTCCGGCGATCAGCAGCTCTACGAATCTTTATCCGTAACACTGGCTGTCCTGGCAGGCATCTTGTGCATCGGAGCCAGCTTCTTGAAATTGGGCGCACTGGCGGATTTCTTGTCGAAGCCAATCCTGGTCGGGTTCCTGAATGGAATCGCGTTAAGCATCATTCTCGGTCAGATTGGCAAGATCTTTGGTTATTCCATAACGATGGGAGGAATCGTACCGCGACTGACGGAATTCATTGAGAAGCTCGGGCTTACGCATTGGCCTACGCTCGCCGTGGGTTTGGGCACATTTCTGGTCTTGCTGGCCGCGCCACGGCTGTTTCGCGGGATTCCTGCAGCGCTCGTGGCCATTATCGTCGCGGCGATAGCCGTTCGCGTGCTGGGTCTGGAAGGGCAGGGCGTTAAGACCGTCGGTGACGTGCCGGCCGGGCTTCCTCATGTCCGAGTTCCACAGGTTCCCCTGGCTTTGCTTCCCAGCCTTCTCGGAGATGCTGCAGGTTTGGCGCTCGTCACCTTCTCGAGCATGATGCTGACCTCGCGCAGCTTCGCCTCCAAAAACAAATACGACATCGACGCGGACCGGGAATTCGCGGCCCTCGGTGTGGCCAATATTGCCTCCGGACTTTCTCAAGGTTTTGCCGTCAGTGGTGCGGATTCTCGAACCGCCACTAGCGATTCGACTGGCGGGCGAACGCAGCTTACCGGACTTGTCGCGGCCGCAACCATCGCAGTTGTGCTGCTGTTTTTTACCGACCCTCTACGGTATGTCCCGGTTGCGGCTCTCGGTGCGGTACTCGTCAAGGCCGCGCTGTCTTTGATCGATGTTCCCTCGCTACGCACAATCTATAGGATTGACAACCGGGAGTTCGCATTATCGGTCCTTGCCACGTTGGGTGTGGTGGCAGTTGGCGCGATTCAGGCCATTCTCGTTGCGGTGGTTTTGGCGATCCTACGTTTCATAAGACTCGTATCACACCCAAAGATCGAGATCCTCGGAGAAGTGCAGGGCCTGCCAGGCTTTCATTCGATTGAGCGTCACCCCCAGGCCGCGACCATACCGGGTCTGACCCTTTTGCGTTTCAATGCGCCACTGGTGTTTTTCAACGCCCCCTATTTTAAGCGTGGAGTGATGGCAGCTGCGGACGCTGCGGGCCCTTCCCTGAAGTGGCTCGTGCTCGATATGCTCCCGATTACGCTCGTCGATGCCAGCGGACTTTACACCGCAGACGAAGTTGCGGACGCTTTGCGGGAGCGGGGCGTGCTTCTGGCCGCCGCGGGCCGGCAGACGGAATGGCGCCTCTGGGTGGAATCCCGGAGACGTGCCCCTGGTGATCGCAAGATACCTTTCTACCCCACATTCGGTGAGGTGATCACGGCCTATCAGAGCATGCAAGCTCTCCGGAGCGAGTCTCCATGAAAGCGGCGCGAATGGACTTGACCTTGCCCGGAGAGCACCGAAAGCCACGTCTTGGCACTGAAGCACGCGCAGGGCGAGTGCTTGGCGTGCTCCTTTTTACGGTCGTCTTCCTTACCTCCGGCACTCGTGGCCACTGGTTTGTTTCGGTTGGCCAAACATTCAGCGACGCTCGTCCCGCTTCGTCGGACAGCAGCTTGCTTCGCGAGATCATCACCTCGGGCCGTCTTACAGATCTGCGCTGGCCTGACTTTTCCGACTACCGGGACCACCTTCGGAGCCTTTACGAGCCGAACGCCTTTAGCTTGTTGTGGATTCACCAAGGACGGCCTACGCCACAAGCGTTAGCCATCATCGAAGTCTTCGAACAGGCGGACCGGAATGGATTGGACACGGAAGATTATGACGGGTCTCGCTGGAAGGAGCGGCTGGCACGAGAGTTCCAAGCAGGCAATGATGCGCGCTTCGATGCGGCTCTTTCGGTTTGCGTCATGCGCTATGTTTCTGACCTGCACATTGGGAAGGTCAATCCCAGACATTTCAGTTTTGGCCTCAGCGTCGAAAGCAAAAAGTATGACCTGCCGCGATTCATTCGTGATCGTCTCGTGACTGGCCAAGATATCAAGGAAGCACTGGCCGAGGTCGAGCCGCCTTTTCCAGGGTATAAGCGCACCGTGGCGGCGCTCCGCAACTACCTTGATATCGCCCAACAAGATGACAGTGAGAAGTTGCCCGTTCCTTCCAAGACGCTCGAACCGGGAGACCGGTACGTCGGGGTGGTGCGCCTAACACGTTTGCTTCAGTTATTAGGGGACCTGCCGAAAGAGACACCAGTCCCCTCCGACGTTCTTTACGATGGGGCGGTCGTGGAGGGGGTGAAACGCTTCCAGCAGCGCCACGGTCTTCCGCCAGACGGGCTCCTCGGAGAACAGACTCTGAAGCAACTCAACACGCCCTTGAGTTTCCGGATACGGCAACTACAGCTGACGCTGGAGCGTTGGCGCTGGGTTCCTGAGGAGTTCCCGCAGCCGCCGGTAGTGGTAAATATTCCGGAATTTCGACTGCGCACTTACGACGATGTTGGCCGAAGCGTTCTATCCATGAATGTAGTTGTAGGCAAAGCACTCCGGCACGAGACGCCTGTCTTTGAGAAAGACATGCGTTTCGTTGTATTTCGTCCGTACTGGAATGTGCCACCAAGTATCCAACGCTCCGAACTTGTTCCCGCGATTCGGCGCGATGTCAATTACGTCGCAAAGCACAACTACGAAATTGTCACGCAGGATGGACACTTTGTTAGCGCTGGTCAGGCGAGCGACGACGTTCTGCAGAAACTCAAGTCAGGCAAGCTGGCCATTCGACAAAAGCCGGGGCCAACGAACGCCCTTGGTTTGGTCAAACTTATGTTTCCGAACGAGTACCACGTTTACCTGCATAGCACGCCTTCGCAGCAGCTCTTTGCACGAGCCAGGCGGGATTTTAGTCATGGATGTATTCGCGTGGAGAAGCCCGCCGAATTGGCTGCTTGGGTTCTAAAAGACAAGCCCGAGTGGAGTCTGGAGCGCGTTCGCGCTGCGATGCAGGGTGGAGAGGATAATTTCCAGGTGAACCTGACCAAGCCGATCCCTGTGCTCATCCTCTACGGCACGGCCGTCGTCGATGAAGAGGGACGGGTACATTTCTTCGATGATCTCTATGGCCACGATGCCGCCCTTGAGAAGGTACTGGCCAAGGGATACCCCTATCCCGGGTAGTCGCTTTGCGGGAGGAGTGATTCGCGATGGGAAATAAGGATGACGGCAAGGCTAACGGCCGTTTGAAGCGCAAACAATACGAAAAGGAGCTCAGCAGACTTCAAGCTGAACTTTGCAAGCTTCAGGACTGGGTCAAATATAAGGGTCTGCGTGTCGTCGTGGTGTTTGAAGGTCGTGACGCCGCAGGCAAAGGCGGCACCATTCGTGCGATTACCGAACGGGTCAGCCCACGGGTGTTCCGCCTTGTAGCACTGCCCGCTCCATCCGATCGGGAAAAGAGCCAAATATACATCCAGCGCTACATCAGGCATTTCCCTGCGGCGGGAGAGATCGTAATCTTCGATAGAAGCTGGTACAACCGTGCTGGCGTGGAATATGTGATGGGTTTCTGCACGAAGGAGGAACACAGCAGGTTCTTGGAGCTCTGCCCCGTAGTCGAGAATTACGTCGTGGATGGCGGTGTTATTCTCATTAAATACTGGATGGAGGTTGGAAAGAAAGAGCAGCAGCGCCGATTTGAGGCCCGCATCAGCGATCCGGTCCGTCAATGGAAGCTAAGTCCGATGGACCTGGAATCATTTCGCCGCTGGTATGAGTACTCGCGAGCGCGCGATGAGATGCTGAAAGCCACTGATACAAAGCATGCGCCCTGGTACATCGTTCGTTCGGACGATAAGAGGAGAGCCCGGCTTAACTGCATCTCACATTTGTTGAGCATGATCCCTTACGGTAAGGTGCCCCGCGAAACAGTGAAGTTGCCTAAGCGTAAGGATAAAGAGAGTTATGACGACCAGGCCCCGCTAAGGGCGAGACACTTTGTCGCTGAGAAGTTCTAGTTGTTGGCGGGCCAGCGTAGCCGGGGCGCAGGTTGTGCCTCCCTTCGGCCCACTTTCTCCTTGACGAGCATCTGCTTCGTACCATTACTTGAATCCTTCTTCTGAAAATTGATTGTTCGTGCCCGCGACGCTGAAGCTGAAATACGCTTTGCTAGAGCTTAATGCCACGAAAAAGCTAAACACAACAGGCGTGCCTGGGCACGTCGTTGTGGCTGGAGGCGTGGCTGTCAGAGGTGTGGCGGTCAGTTGTCCAAAGGCGGTCGGCCCCGTTTCTTGATATGTGCCCGTGATTTGAGCAAGACAGGAACCTGCAAAGACCATGTTGCCGGTGAGACTACCGTTAGTGGCGGTGGTGGCTCCAACGAGCGGTCCGTTCCCAAAGGCGAAAGTTCCGCTGAACTGCGGCGGATTCTGCGCCTCAACCGAAGATGAGATTTTTCCGCACCCCCACGCCGCGATGAGAACTGCCGTGATTAATACAATGACTGCTTTCATGGTCTCCCCTCTTCTCCTGACGCCCAGTGTCCCTAGGCGCGCCGTTGCATCATGAGGTAAAGTCTAGCTGTCGCCGAGGCATTCTTGCCAGTGTCGGCAGCCTCAAAGACCGGGGCTTTTCAACTACGTCCTATTGGCGGGTCAACCGCGACCGGAAGCGGCGCCAGCCTTGGCATGCGCCGCTGCTAGGGCCGCCTCCAAAGCGCTGGTGACTGCGGCGACCTTGCCAAGCTCAAGAGCCTGTTCGGGCGTAGTCGTCGCAAACAGATGCATGATGCCGGCAATCAGACCCGTCCACCCGGTCTGGTGGCTCGCTCCCAGGCCGGCGCCGTTGTCGCCGTGGAAGTACTCGTAGAACGAGACGCAATTTCGCCAGTGGGGATCTTCTTGAAACTTTTTGGTTCGTCCGTACACCGGCCTGCGACCGTCTTGGTCTAGCAAGAAAATGTTGGCGAGACGGCGCGCCAACTCTTGCGCGATCTGATACAACGTCATCTGCCGCCCCGACCCGGTCGGGCACTCTACAATAAAACCATTCCCGTAGTACATGTAATACTGCAACAGGGCGCGGATGAGCAGAGCGTTGACGGGCATCCAAATCGGACCGCGCCAGTTGGAATTGCCCCCGAACATGGCACTATCGGATTCTGCCGGCAAGTACGACACGCGGTACTCCTGATCACCCGAACGAAAAATGTAAGGATGCTCGGCATGGTAACGGGACAGAGCACGAATGCCGTAGGGACTTAGAAACTCATTCTCATCCAGCATCTTCGAGAGAACCTTGCGAAGCTTGCTCTCGTTCAAGATAGAGGCCAGCCGCCGGCCAATACAACCTGTTTTCGTTGGATCGTGGATGAAAGCTGTGAGTTCGGGCCGCTTCGATAGAAATCTTCGAAATTCATTGCCGAGCCGCGGGTACTTCTCAACAGGTTCTCCCTCAAGCACGGTGACGGCGCACAGCGGAAGCAGTCCCACCATGGAACGCACTTTCAGGCGCTGAGCGCTGCCATCGGGCAGCCGCAGGATGTCGTAGAAAAAACCGTCCTCCTCATCCCACATTCCAACATTCTCGCCTCCATGTACCAGCGCCGCGGCAATCCACAAGAAGTGCTCGACGAGCTTGATGCACATCTCGGTATAAGCTGGTCTCTCCAGGGCCAACTGTAGGGCGATCTCTAGCATGTTCTGGCAGTACAGCGCCATCCAAGCCGTACCGTCTGCTTGTTCAAGGTATCCCCCGGTGGGAAGCGGCGCACTGCGGTCGAACACACCGACGTTGTCAAGCCCCAGGAAACCGCCCTCGTAAGCGCTCCTACCGGTGCGGTCCTTACGGTTCACCCACCAGGTGAAGTTTAGCAGTAGTTTCTGGAAGCTGCGCTCGAGCCAGTCCACGTCACCCTTGCCTTGCCGGGCTTTCTCGACACGGTAAGCAAAGATCGTGGACCAGGCATGCACCGGAGGATTGACGTCGCTGAAGTTCCACTCATACGCAGGTAGCTGGCCGTTGGGGTGCAAATAATGGTCGCGCAACATGAGGTCCAACTGCTGCTTGCTAAAGTCTTCGTCAACCAGACGCAGAGCCAAAACATGAAAGGCCAAGTCCCAAGCGGCGTACCAAGGGTATTCCCATTTGTCCGGCATCGAGATGATGTCCGCGTTGTACATGTGATGCCAGTGCTCGTTGCGCGGGGCTGCACGCCGATTCGTTTTGAAAGGATCGACGTCATGCTCCTCGAGCCACCGGTCGACGTCGTAGTAGTAAAACTGCTTGGACCACAACATCCCGGCAAGCGCTTGGCGCATGACATTCGCCTCGTCGGCGGTCAACGACGACGGGATGACCGCTGCATAGAACGTGTCCGCTTCCCGCTCGCGCATCTGCATGACTACGTCGAAGCTTGTCGCAAAAGAAGCGAATTGGCTGTCTTGTTGCGGCGGTAATGGGGGCGCCACGTCGCTGAGACGCAAGCGAACGGTTTGAAATTGTCCCGGTCCGAAGGTCAACCGATAATGGGCAGCCGCTTTGGTCCCAATGTTTTGCGGGTTTACCGCCCCTTCGCGGCGATCGACGATGTAGTCGTTGATACCGTCCTTGACATAGGGCGTCGGGTTAGGCGCTTGAAAGAGACGCTGCTTATTCGTTTCATTCTCGGTGAAAAGCAATCGAGCCGCGCCGTCACAGTACAAGAAACGATCACCTAATTCAGGGTGAGAGGCGGAGATCACACTGTTGCCTGCCCCGGTTGGTACCTTTTGCAGCACGGGCCGAGGGACACCTTGTCTCCTGGACCAAACATTTCGAAACCAAAGCGTCGGAAGCAGATCGAGCGTAGCCGGCTCGGACCCGCGATTGAAAATCGTTATTCTAACCAGGATGTTTTCCGGTTTCTCCTTGGCGTATTCCACAAACACATCGAAATAGCGATCATCTTCAAAGATGCCAGTATCGATCAGCTCGTACTCAAGCTCGTTCCGCGTTCTTTTCCGGTTGTTTTTTACCAGGTCGTCGTATGGGAATGCTCGCTGCGGATATTTGTAGAGATATTTCATGTAGGAGTGCGTTGGCGTGCTGTCCAGATAGAAGTAGTACTCCTTGACATCTTCGCCGTGATTACCTTCACCGTTCGTCAGGCCGAAGAGACGCTCTTTCAGGATGGGGTCCTGGCCGTTCCACAACGCGAGGGCAAAGCATAGATATTGTTGATCGTCGGAAATACCCGCGAGCCCGTCTTCGCCCCAGCGATACGCGCGCGATCGTGCCTGGTCGTGACTGAAATAGTCCCAGGCATTGCCATCTTGACTGTAGTCTTCGCGAACGGTGCCCCACTGGCGCTCACTCAGGTATGGCCCCCATTTTTTCCACGGCACACTTTGCAGGCGCGCCTCCCTCAGACGTGTCGCTTCTGTCGTTTCGCCCATGATGAGGCCTCCTCGGCGTGTCCTCGCGTTTGTGTCGCGCACCTCGCCGATTTATCCAGCAGAACCCTTCGCGGAGGTCGCACAACCAGGGCCTCTGGCCGACGAAAACACCGAGATGCCTTAGCACTTTCTTCGCTATAGACTAGAGATGGAACTGTTAATACTTACAGTGTCGTTCAAGGATAATGTTCATCGATAAGTGAGAATGAGTTTTTGGACCGCAGGTTTGTGCGGGATCACTGTCTGTTTCAGCGGCAGTCTCGCCGCCAACGTTGGCCATGCTCAGGATCTCGCTCCTCGGGCCTACGTCATTACGCCCATCCATTCGAATGCGATCACGCTGACGTATTCCTTTTTTGATGGCAGCCTTGTCTTTGAGGGAACCATCCCCATCACGGGCGCTCAAGCGAGGGTCAATGTCACGATTTTTAATTACTCCCATTCCCTTAAGCTTTTCGGACGCACGGCAAACTTCACCGGTTCGTTACCCTATGGCATAGGACACTTACGGGGCACCGTTGTCGGCGCGGAGGCCCTTGCGTACCGATCCGGGCTCCTGCCGGCCTCTGTCCGCTTCTCTGTGAATCTCGTGGGCGGCCCCGCAATGAACGTCGCCGAATACACGAAATGGCGGCAAAGAACTATTGTAGGCATCAGCCTCAGGCTAGTTCCGAAGACTGGCCAATACGACCCGACAAAACTGATCAATTTCGGCACCAACCGCTGGGCCTTCAAACCCGAGCTCGGCTTTTCCGAGCGCTGGGGGCATTGGATTCTGGATGCATACGGAGGAGCTTGGCTCTATACCACGAACCCCGAATTCTTTTCGCACAATCAGTTTTCGCCCGGCACGAACACGCAGACGCAAAGCCCCATCGGCTCTTTCGAGGGGCACCTCAGCTACGATTTCAAGCGGCGGCTCTGGGTGTCTCTCGATGGCAATTATTGGTTTGGCGGCACGACAAGCCTAAATGGAGTAGAAAACTTCAGCACTCTTCAGCAGAATTCGCGGGTCGGAGCTACTGCTGCGATCCCTTTAAGCAGGCATCAGTCAATAAAACTAAGCTACAGCAGTGGCGCATACGTTCGGTACGGGGGGAACTTTCAAAATGTCTCTGTGGCTTGGCAATATTCCTGGCTGGGGAGACCTAATTAGCTGATTGAAACCTTTTTTTGCCTGGGTGGACGGAGGGTGCAATTTTGATGAATTTCCCACTGCTTGTGTTTGCCATGTCGTTTCTGTTGTTGTCTCTGGCCGCTGCGGTCGGTGACATTGTCCGCAGCAAAATCCATCCCTTGGTGGAAGAAGAGCGGGATGATTTTGGCATTATCCTCAGCGCAACGCTGACCCTGCTCGGACTCCTCATAGGTTTCAGCTTTTCCATGGCCATCAGCCGGTACGATCAGCGCAAGAATTACGAAGAGGCTGAGGCCAACGCGATCGGCACGGAGTATGTGCGGGCGGACTTGCTTCCCCCTGGAGACAGGGCGAGAGTACGTGAACTACTCAGGATGTATGTCGATGAGCGCGTGCTGTTCTACACCACGCGCGACCGGGGCGGGCTTGCCAAGATTAATACCGATACAGCCGAACTGCAGAATGAGCTGTGGGCGACCGTCCGACCGGCAGCGACTGGCCAGCCCACGGCCGTTGTTGCCCTCGTGATTTCCGGCATGAACGACGTGTTGAACTCGCAAGGATACACGCAAGCGGCGTGGTGGAACCGCATCCCTCTTGCAGCATGGGCGCTGATGGCGGCCATCGCCGTCTGTTGTAATTTGTTGGTCGGCTATGGCGCACGGCGGAGAGATTGGCACATATTTCTGATCTTACCGATTGCTGTTTCCCTAGCGTTCTTTCTGATATCGGACATTGACAGCCCACGCGGCGGGGCCATTCGGGTGGCACCCCACAATTTGATTAGTGTTTCCGAATCTTTGCGGGCGCAATAGATTCTACGAAATGTTCGCTAGATGCGCTGATCCGCTGGTACCTCGCTTTGCCTTTTTATTGCGGGCTAACGCTTGACCGGAGTCCGAAAAACCATCGTTTGGCTGGGGCAAAAGCAGAACTCTTCTCGACCGCGGATCGCTTTCAGGAAATCATTGGCAGGTGCCGTCGTCCACGAACTGGTTGTTTGCCGCCATGGCCGCCAGGGAGTGAGCGCAGCTCAGAATTTTCTGGTCTAAGGGGTCATTGTCCAGGGCATCGGGTGAAACATAGGTGCGCGACCTATTTGCTTCCACAAATCTATTGCTCAACTGCTTCATGTTGTTGAATTCATTGTTCAGCAATCGCAGACCGTTTCGGTCCGCGTCGGTTGAGGCGGCTACGGAAACCAGCCGGAGGTTCTGTTGCGCCTGCCCACGAAAGCTTGCGACCCAATCTTCCGTCACTGGATATCCCTGGCGAATGGCATTTATCAGGGCAATCCGCCACTCCCTGATTACGGACATCTCCTCGATCCCTGCCTTAAGGAAATCTTTGGAGAATCCAGGCGTGGTTGATGGACTCGCCTCCGAATTGGTTGCCGGAGTATTTGCGGTCGGCGGCGACAGGCTCAATACCATTTGATTTCCTTTAAAACTGATTGAACCATTCGCCACCCGCGTCAATGCTTCGATATCGACATAGTAGCGCCCGCCCATTTCCATTACGGTCAGCTCTCCAGGATGTCCGGTGAGAACGAGTGTCCGATTCTGCGGAGCAGCGAATAGCTTAACGAGAACCGGCAGGGTTGAGAAAAACGCGAGCGCGAGAAAAAGGGCGATCCTGCTCCCGAGTAAAAGGGGCTTTCGAGAGTCTTTCTGATCGACTTCGTTCCACGTCTGGGAATCTGCCATTTACCCTCGCTCGGCCTAAGTCATTAAAGCGACGATGATGGTGCCCCACGTTGTGAGCAGGATATGTCCGAACGCAACGGTGTAGGAATAACCCAGCGTGGCAACCGGGCTGTCTGACTTCTCTTGCACGGCGGCGACGCCAGCTATCATGGTTTGAGCGCCCGCGAGTCCACCGAGCAGCAGTACCGGGTTTAGCCTCACAACGTAGCGGCCAAAAAAGAGGCCAGAAATCAGGGGCGTGAGCGTCACCACAATGCCCCCCAGGAAGAGAATGTAGCCGTATTGTCGCACAGCCGTGATGAAAATCGGGCCAGCCTTGAGCCCCACCATGGCCACGAATGCCGCCAAGCCTATGTCTTTCATGAAATGAATCGCACCATCGGGTATTTTGCCGAACCATGGTTTCACCGATCGCAGCCAGCCGACCATTACACCGGCGAGCAACGTACCCACACTGGTCCCGAGAGTGATCCTTAGATGGCCCAGCGGTATCGTGACGACGGCACCAAACAAAACGCCGAGAAATATTGCTGTTCCGAGGACAATAAAATCGGTATCTTCCGTGGGATGAATCATTCTGCCAACCAGGGGCGCAAGTCGTTCGACGGCGGCCTGGGGACCGGATACTTCAAGCGTATCGCCGCGCTGAACGACGGTGCCCGGGCCAATGGGAATCGATTGCTCGCCTCGAGTGATGCGACGAATCAAAACGCCGCGCGCTTCATCGGTGTTTTCGTTGATCGCGCGGAGAGTTTTCCCCGCGAAGCGGTCGCTCGTGACATAAAGCCCAAAGGAAGCCACGGGAATGTCCAGCAATTCTGGATCCGTCGCCTCGATGGAGGAAGGACCAAGCAGATTGATTAACGCCTCGGTCCTTCCAAGAACGGCAACCGTGTCGCCTGCCTCCAGCACGGTGGTCGAAACCGGGGAGAAGATCTCGCCACTGCGACGAATGCGTTCGACAAAGAGACGTGCGCCGGACACTGATCTTTCGGCTTCAGCGATGGTTTTCCCGGCCACCTGCCCATTCGGCGGAATGGTGTACGCTCGAAAGCTGATAGGTTGCCACGCAGAGGACACGCCAAGTTTGGTGTGCTTAATGCCCAAAGCGTCTTCCACTTTCTTTGATTCGGCCCGCAGGTCTATCCCCAGGAGTTTCGGTCCGAAGCTGCTGCACACCAGGATCACGCCCAGAGTTCCGAAAATGTAGCAAATTGCATCGGCGACCGCGATGTGCGAGATCCATTGCTGCTTCTGATCATCTGAAACGGACAAGGCACGGATAGCTTCACCCGCAGTTCCGATTACCGGAGATTCGGTCAATGAGCCGGATAACAAGCCAGCGGCGTAGCCGGGATCCAGTTTCAAGAAGCGGGCGACGACGTAAGCTGCGAAAAGACCAACAACGGGCACAAACACACCGAGGAGAACCCATCGCCACCCATCGCCTTTCAGATTCTGGAAAAAACCGGGTCCGACCGAATAGCCGATCCCGAAAAGAAACAACAGGAACAGCATCGCCTTCGCTTGATCGGATACGGGCACATGAAAGAAATTTCCAATAAAAACGCCGCCCAACAGCGAACCGGTCACAACTCCAAACCCCACACCGTGAAACTTGAGCTTCCCGATGAAATATCCGATGCCAATTGCCAGATAAACGGCCATTTCCGGATATTTGGTGAAGACGGTCGCAAGCGATTTCATGTGCCGTTCCTTCTTTGCGCGGCTCTGGACCGTTCAACGGATCCAAGATGTGCGACCGTCCAGAGCCCAAAGAAGTTCCCTGCGCTCAGGCATGTGGCCCAAGAGAACCCCGGCTGAACGGGGAATACTTGTTCGCCGAAGATTGCCAAGCGGAATCGCCGACGAGCTATCGCCCCGCCGCTTTTTGCGACTTTTCGGGTTTCCCGTCGTGCTTCGAAGCCTCGAAGGCATCCCGGTAGCCGCGCGCAATCGAGCGAACCCCGCGCCCTATTTCTTCATAGACCTCGTCGTCCAAATTCGCGAGGGACACGCGCAGGGACCAGTCTGGCGCGTCGAAGCCGCCGCCATTCAAAAGCACGATTCCGTGATCGTCGGCCAAACGAAACGCCAGGTCGAGCGGATGCACGTTCTTCTTGAGGTACTCGACGGCTTCCTCCCCAATCCTCTTACGGGCAAAGAACTCGAAGTCAATCAAACCGTAATAGGCGTCGTACAGTGGGTTGGGGGAAAGCTCAATGCCTAAGCCTTCGATCATTGCCTTGGCACGCCGCTGCACAATGTCCATGCAGGCCTTTTGATAAAGCTTGGCTCCATCCATCATCTCGGCAAGAGAGAACAGGCTCATCATGACCTGCTGGGGCAGGGAAAGCCCCGAGGTGTGGTTGAGGGCCACATCCCGGCTGTCGGCGACAATGCGGTCAATGAACTTGATCTTGCGCGGCTCGAGAGTCAGCGCGCCGTAGCGTTTGTCGAGTGCCTTGAGATCGGCATCTGGCAGCTTCGTGATCAACCGGTCGAAGAGATTCTCTTCGTGCACGGCAATGAGGCCCAGCCGCCATCCGGTGGCCCCGAAATATTTTGAATAGGAGTACACGCCGATCGTGTTGTACGGCAGTTCGCCGAGCAAGGAGCGAAAGTCCGGGACGAAGGTTCCATAAACGTCGTCGGTCAGCAGCATCAGATCGGGACGCTTGGTCTTTACCAAATTCGCGATCTTGCCGATCGTCTCTTTGCTCAGCGCGACGCCCGTCGGGTTGCCCGGATTCACGATGAAGAACGCCTTGATCTTAGCGTCTTCCAGCTTTTTGAGTTCCGTATCCGTAAACTGGAAGCGATTTTCCTGAGGAGCGTGGACATTGACCACGTTGAGGGCGTAGTCCTCGAGATGAGGCATTTCGATGTAGGGCGTGAAGATCGGTGTTCCTAAGGCGATCGTGTCTCCGGGACGTAGCAGACGGTTGGCTTTCAGGGACTTAAAGATGTAGCACATCGCGGCTGTCCCGCCCTCGGTCGCGTAGAGGTCGAATTTGCCGGCGGGCCGCGGGTTCCCGCACATCGCCCACATCAAGTACTCGTGCGCGATGCGTTCATTGTGCACCAGCATGCGGTCGGGAACCGGATAGTTGTCGCCAATGATAGAGTCTACGAGTTCGTGCACGAAGGCGTCCGGCTCGAACGCGAATTTTTTTACCGTAAACGCGACCATCTGCGAAAGAAACGACGCCCCGGGCATATCGGAGTGTTTGGCGAGCCAGGCCTCCAAACGGCCCGCGATGCCCTGCGCGCGGGGCATCCCGCCGATACCGGCGGGATGTTCCATCACGCGCTTGCTCTCGGTGATGGCAAACTGACCAAGCAGGAAATAACCCTCGCGCGGAGTCGTGGCAATCCAGTTGGGGTTGCCGCGGCCGGCGTTGAGGAATGCCGATTGCGTCGTGCGGGAAGTCTTCTTAGCGAGCTTAATGAGCTCGTCCTTAATCTCGAATGGGCTTAGCGTTTCAAAGTTCCGAAGCTCCAATACGTCCATGGTTATCTCCTTTTACTGGCCTCTCGCAAGCACCATGATGAGGACCATGCCCCAGATGGTGAGCAGAGTGTTGCCGACGGCGTAGGTCACCGTGTATCCGAGCGCGGGAATCTGACTTTGGGCTCGATCGCAAACCAAGCCGAGCGAAGCCGTCGTTGTCCGCGCGCCGGAGAGGATGCCGAGCAGAATTGCGTCGTGGAACCGGAAGAGGTACTTGCCGATGAACATGCCAAAGACGAGGGGCAGGGTGGTCGCGACAGCGCCCCAGAGAAACAGCCCGATGCCCTGGGTTTTGAGTCCGTTAACGAAGCCAGGGCCTGCCGAGATTCCGACAACGGCGATGAAAATGTTGAGGCCAACCGAATTCATGAACCAGACGGTGGGAGAAGGAATCCGTCCGAACAGTGGGCGCACCGAACGCAGCCAGCCAAAGACGAGGCCCGCGATAAGCGCGCCGCCCGCGGTTGAAAGTGTCAGCGGTACGCCGCTGACTTTCAAGACCAAGGCGCCGACCAGGGCGCCCAGTGTGATTGCTCCGCCGATGAACGCGACATCGGCGATATCGGTCGGCCGGTCCATAACCCCGAGCATTTTGGACGCAGCGGCGATATCTTGTGTGCGCCCAACGAGAGTAACTATGTCCCCACGATAAATCTGCGTGTTAGGGAGGATGGGGATTGTCGTGGCGGTTGCGCCGCGTGTGATCCTCCGCAGAAAAACGCCGCGTGAGCCGGGTCGCTGAGCGAGCTCAGCAAGGGTCTTACCATCAACCTCTTTATTGGTTACGTAAACGTCGACGCCTTCCACCGGAACGCTGAGCAGTTCGGGATCGTCGACCTCGATCGAGACTTCACTGGCGGCTTTCGTGAGCGAGTCGCGCGAACCAGCGACAGCCGCCACCTTCGCGCGTTCGCCAATGATGCTCACGAGTGCCTCACGAGAACCTGCGATGGCCACAACGTCGCCCTCACGCAATACGGTGTCTGCGGTCGCTTCCTCAATGACCCCGTCACGACGCAGGCGTTGGACAAAAACGCGCGCATTGGGGACCATGGCCTCCGCCTCGATAGCGCGGAGACCGATAACTCTGGCTCCAGGCGGCACACGGAATGCTCGCATTTCCCAGCGGTGCCAGGCCGTGCCGGCCCCGCCGACTTCCTTTTTCCCGCCTTGCTTCTCTTCGTATTCCTTGCAGGCAGCAACGAGGTCAATACGAAGCAATGCAGGGCCGACCAGAGCGATCACGATCGCGGAGCCAACGGTGCCGAACATGTAGGTCACGGCGTAAGCGATCGGCATGGAGTCGATCAAGCGTTTGGCGTCGGCGGCGGCCAAGCCCAGTCGATTGATCGCGTCCGTTGAGAGGCCCAACGCAGCGGAGATTGTCTGTGAGCCTGAGTAAAGTCCCGCAGCGTAGCCCAGGTCGTAGCCGGCAAACTTGGCGATTACTACCGGGACTAACAGGCACAGCACACACTGGACCACCGAAAACAGCGCCTGTGGAAGGCCGTCTTTGGCGACACCGCGGACAAACTGCGGCCCGACGCCGTAGCCGACGGCAAACAGAAACAAGAGGAAGACGGTGGCCTTCAGCGGTGCCGAGATGGTGATGCCAAGCTGTCCGATGAGCACGCCGGCCAGAAGCGTGGCGGTGACCGAACCCAAGCCAATTCCTTTGAAGGTAAATTTGCCAAAGTAGTACCCAAGAGCGAGGGTCAAGAAAATGGCGATCTCCGGGTATTGTCGGAGAGTTGCTGCGATCCACGATGCCATGCCCATCATTTACCTCCATGCTTTGTGGCGCTGACCTGTGTTAACAAGACGGAGATTAAGGTCGGCAAGAACTCAAATCACCTGTCAGAGCTGACAGGTCTCGCCGGGGTAAACGAAGGCATTCAAAGGCAAGTCGCGGCATAGGCCAAAGGTTGGTCTCTACACTCATTCTTTGAGGTGCTACGATTTCAGTACTAGTGTACTGTCCCAGGAATAACTAGCCAGACTATTCTTCTCCTTTCCGGCGGCGCCGGGGCTTCGCCGCGTGCGTAACATCGTCACTCGGCGGCTTTGCAGATCTTAAAAAGGCTGGATTTAACAGCTTTAGTCCAAGCGCTGCCGCGTAACCGTGGATTTCCTTGACATCCAGTTTGCGCATAAACTCAATGGTTTCTGCGTCGATGACTTGGCCGGGAACCATAATTGGAAATCCAGGCGGGTACGGGATCACGAAATTCGCGGAAACCAGCTCGGGGCCGTCCTTCAAACGTTTATCGATCTCCGGGCTGAAGAGCTTCAAGTGCTCGCATTGTTGTTCGCGATAGGCTGCGAAGAATGCGGAGCGCATGTCTCCTTCGCCCGTCATGCTAGAAGGGTCTTGACGGAAGCGATTGAAGAAAGAGGTGAAGTTCGGAAGGTTCGGCACGTCCGTCATGAGGGACTTCACCCGTGCCGCAAAGGTTTGCTGCCCTGCGCTGCCTCCGTCCGCGAGTTTCTTTTCGATCCCCTGCGAAATCTCGACGAGCACTTTAATGAGCTGAGCGATATCGCTCCGCGTATTGTTGATGTTTGTCTGCAACAGAACGCTATTTCGCGATGTCTTGTTAAGCTGGATGTCGTAATCGGCCGCAAGCATATTCTTGAACTGCGTGCCGTCAAATCCCGCGGAACCGCAGACAAGCGTCAGACGTGTTACGTCGAGGGCAAATTCATCCTCTCTCAGCGCATTTACCGCCGTCCCCCAGGTCACTCCCGGCGTCAGGTAGTCAACAAACCCTGAATTTCGGAATTCGCTTGGGATCATTTCGTCCGCACCAAGCACACGAAAATATTTCGAGATTAGTGGGTGAGAGTTCACTTCGCGCCTCACATCCAGCGCTAGTTGAATGGCGCGATTGACCAGTTCATAGCCCTCCAGCTCCATCTGTCGCCTGGCAACGTCCAGAGAAGCAATGATCTGCAAGTTGGGCGAAGTAGATGCGTGGGTAAAGACGGCTTCGTGAAATTGTTCCTCGACGGTGTGGTAATCCGGATCTTTCACAAGCACCATCGAGCCTTGTCGTAAGCTGGACATGGACTTGTGTGTTGAGTTCGTCTGATAGACGCGCAGGCGAACTTTGTCGGGGTTGGCAAGCAGGCGAGTCTCCAAAATCTCTTTATCGCTGGGATCGGTCCCGAGTTTCTTTTGCTGCTTTAGATACGCCTCACGGTACGCTGGGTCCTTAAACTTTCGCTCTAAAATAGCGGCGGCGCCCATCGCCGTGCGCCTGCGGTAGAAAGGGCTCCACCTTGCAAATCCAAACCATGCCTCGTCCCAGAGGAAAATGAGGTCGGGCTTAATCGCCAGACACTCCTCCATGACCCGCTCAACGTTATAGATGTGCCCATCAAACGTGCAATTGGTAAGTACCAAAAGACGCGCGCGATCCAGCTTTCCTTCGGCCTTCAGATCGAGCAGGGCTTTCTTGATAGTGCGCAGCGGGACCGCTCCATACATAGAGTATTGCGTAAGGGGATAAGCTTCTACGTAGAGGGGAAGCGCACCGGAGAGTACAGCTCCGTAGTGGTGGGACTTGTGACAATTGCGGTCGACCAGCATGATATCGCCAGGGGCCAGCAGCGCCTGTTCGACCATCTTGTTGGATGTCGAAGTGCCATTCGTGACGAAAAACACGCGGTCCGCTCCAAATGCGCGTGCTGCCTTATCCTGAGCAAGTTTGATGTTTCCCGTGGGCTCCAGCAGGCTGTCGAGACCACCTGTAGTCGCGGAGGACTCCGCAAGGAAGAGGTTTAATCCGTAAAACTGGCCCATGTCCCGAATCCAATTCGACTTGAAGATGGATTTACCTCTCGCGACGGGCAAAGCGTGAAACGTGCCTATGGGGCGTTGCGCATATTTCTGCAAGTTATCGAAATAGGGAGTGTCGTACCTGTCGGCGATACCATCGAGGATGCTCAGATGCAATTCGAGAGGCTCCTCAACTTGATAAAACACGCGCCGGATGCAGGCCCCGCCGGTGTCACCTGCAAGCTTCTCGGGTTGCCGGTCACTCAGGAAGTAAATGTCGAGCTCGGGACGCAGCTGCTTCAGTCCCTGGGCAAGGGCCAAAGAATATTCCCCGGTATCCTTATCGATATTACTGGCTGCCAGATGTGCCGTTAGAAACTCGCGCAAAACCGGACTGTAGTGTGAAGAAGCAAAAGAAATACCTTCATAGATGATAACTGCCTCTATGCTGCCGTTGAGAATGGCCCCCAGAACAGCATCTTCGAAATCGCCGACAAAGACCGGTTCGTAGATGAACTTGTCCTGAGGTCTACGCAATTTCCGCAGTTCTTGAGCCAAGTCCGACCATGTTGCGGCGCGAGCAGGACTTACCATCAATACTTCAAAATAAGGGCGGTACTGTGTCTCTCCGCCAGCCCCGGGCACACGATCAGTCAAACTTATTGCCGACTGTTTCTCGCCTTCCCAATCGGCGAGATTGGTGCGGTAGGAGTGTGTGAGAAGGGCGGTACTGATGGACTGTGCCAAATGGGCAGTTCCCGTCGCATCACCCGAGGTAATGCGTTCGCCAAGTGTTCTCAGCAGCGCTTCCCCGGGATAGGCAAAAAAATCCTCCCATTGGCGTAGTTCCTGAAAGGACGCCGAAGTCGCCTCCTGTTGCTTTTCCTTTTCAGAAGGCTGCCGGTTTGCGGCAGCTTCCCACACGCGTGCCGCTTGGAGCAGGGAGCGCCAACGGTCGAAGCGCGCCTCTGCAACGGTAAAGAACTGGTCCACTCGAGCAGCTGGTGCTTTTGCTGTGGTACTCATGATGGCTCTCCATTTCGTTCTTTGGAACCGAGCAAACGGGCACCGCTGATGTCACGACTGACTTCACACCAGACCTCATCGCGTGTGCGCCTAGGGTCACACGATAAGCCACGAAATCAGTGTGGGAACCTGTCAAAACTTACAGAAAAACAATCGCACGATTTTCATTGCCGCCAAGTTGGCGTTTTTCGACGCTTCTTCATTATTGAAGACGAAATAGGACAGCAACAAAACTGTCAAAAGTGACGGTACCGAGCGCTTCCCCATCCGGCGCATGCTGAACTGGACAAATAATGATGACTTAGGGTGCGTACATATAGTTTGCAGCTGTTGAATAAGGCCACTCGAAGACAAGATTTATGAACTTTCCCGCGCAAGCTCGAACGCAAGCGGTCCCAGGGAGGTGTGCACTGATTGTTGATGCCGACCCACAAGTTACAAGCGCGCTAGGCAGCGTGTTTGAACCTGAACAGTGGGCTATCCTGCATGCGCCCGACAACCGCGAAGCGTTGAAGTTGGCTGAAGCGAGAGCCTTTGATCTCATCATAACGGGGGCAAAATCCACCGGAAAAGAAGACATCGATTTACTGAGGAAAATCCGCCGGGTCCGTCCGCATGTTCGTCTCATCATCCTCACGGACGCAAGTACACCGACAGACGTGATCGCGGCGATGCGGGAACGTGCATTCAGCTATTTCTCGAAGCCATTCTCGACGGCCTCACTCGCCGAGATCGTGCGCTGTGCCACAACGGAGCCCTTCTGGGATGATGGCATCGAACTCGTCTCGGCCACGCCGGAATGGATCAGCATCATCGCCCGTTGCGATAAGAACACGGCCGACAGGTTGGTCCAGTTTTTCCAGGAAGTGTCGGACCTGCCTGCCCCCGAGAGAGATGACGTGGCAACCGGTTTTCGTGAAATGTTGCTCAATGCCATCGAGCATGGTGGGAATCTCGATCCAAACCAATACGTTGAAGTCGCGTATGTACGCACGCGCAAGTCGGTCATGTGCAGGATTAAGGATCCTGGCCAGGGCTTCTCTCTAGAAGAAATTCACCAGGCAGCCGTCAGTAATCCTTCCTATGACCCGATTCGACATGCCCTTTTCCGGGAGGCCCAAGGGTTGCGCCCCGGCGGCTATGGTGTTTTGCTCACTAAGCACATTGTGGATGAGCTGGTGTACAGCGAGAAGGGAAACGAAGTTCTTCTAATCAAATATCTCTCTCCCAAGGTCCAGTATCAAGATTTTCCGGAGAATGTTCGCAGCCGAACTACTTGACGTTTTATCTGAACTAGTGTGGTTTGCAGCTGTCAGCGCCAGAACCATCTCATGTCCCAACTCGTGGACCTCCTGGACTAGCAGTTCTGACAGTTTCGTGCGCGACCTCAAATCGCAACGCTTAAACATTGCGAGTTGCGTCGAGGAGGCCGCGCCATGGAATTCCGTCACCTCGCGATTACGCTATCGGTGATTTGTTATGCGGTGACCGCCTACGGACAGGTGTTATCTGGGAAGGATGAAAATTCAGAGAGGACCCAAAGCTCCCAGCAGCAACGCCACGATCTGGACGAGAACCTCCTTAAGAAAGCAGTGCAGCAAGCCTCAGGATTCGGAGAGCTGGATACTCGGTATGGAACAGCCCTTTATGATCTGGCGGCATTCTATTCCGCACATCACAATTACACCCAAGCGGCATCGTTGTACGAGCAGGTTCTCACTATCGCTGAAAAAGTTCACGGACCTCAAGACCAGGATGTGGCTACCGTGCTTGATGAGCTAGCCAGGATCTTCCGTGAGCAAGCCAGATATTCCGAAGCTCAGGACCTTTTGCAGCGCGCCCTGACCATTCGGGAGCGAATACTGGGACCGCAGCACCCCCGCACGGCTACCATTCTCCATGACCTGGCAGGCGTCTACAGTTCGCAAGGCAAGTATTCGGATGCCGAGGCCCTTTACCAGAGAACTCTCGCTATTTGGGAGAAGAACCTTGCACCGGAAGATCCCAATATTCCTACCGCATTGGACAATCTTGCAACCGTGGAACAAGATGAGGGCAAATATCAAGAAGCCGAAGCGCACTTCCAGCGCGCTCTGGCAGTACGAAGGAAAGCCGTTGGACCAGAAAGTCCGAGCGTAGCAACGGTCCTCAACAATCTTGGCATGCTTTACGCCGAACGGGCTAGGTACTCGGAAGCTGAGCCACTGTTGCAGCAAGCGCTGGACATTTGGGAAAAAGCGCTCGGTCCGGAGGCCCTCCCGGTCGCCCTCGCCCTGGGCAACCTCGCCGGGGTTTGGAAACACGAGGGCAAATATTCGGGGGCGGGTACTGCTCTCGAACGTGCGTTGGCCATCTCGAGAAAGGCTCTTGGCCCGGAGAACGCCGAAGTTGCCATTGTTCTCAACAAGCTGGGAATGCTCCAGGCCAGCCTGAAGAATTACACTGAGGCGGAATCCAATTTCCAGCGCGCGCTGGAGATTCGGGAAAAGACTTTTGGGCCGGAACATCCGGAAGTGGCTGACGTCTTGATTAATATCGCCCTCCTTCGCCGTGAGGAAGGGAGATTCTCCGAGGCGGAGGCTTTTTTTGACCGCGCATTGGCAATACGCGAGAAGGTTCTTGGACCGGAGCACGCCAAGGTGGCTGACGTGCTCAACGACTTGGCAGTAGTCGATGGCTCGCAAGGTAAGCATAAGGAAGCCGCGATGTACTATCGGCGAGCCTTGGCCATCTGCGAAAAAAAACTCGGGCCAGACAATCCGAACACTGCAATCCTTCTCCAAAATTTAGCCCTGGCCCAGCTGACGGCAGGCAAATATTCGGAAGCTGAACAACTCCTCGATCGCGCGCTGGCTATCAGAGAAAAGAACTTTGGGCCGAACCATCTGGAGTTAGCTCCAACGCTCAGCGATCTCGCAGTACTGCGATATTTCCAGCACCAAAATGCCGAGGCTGAGGCCCTTTACAAGCGTTCGCTGGCGATATGGAACAGAAGCGGGGAGACCAGATCAACGAATTTTGGACTGTCATTGCAGAATCTAGGGGAGCTCTATCTGAAGGAACACAGGTATGACGAGGCGGGACCGCTCTTTGCGCAAGCGCTTGCCGTTAAGGAAAGTTTATTGGGCCTGGAACACCCGGACGTCGCACATGTTCTTAACGAGTTGGCCCTTTCCGATCTGCTTCAGGGTCACTATGCCGACGCCGAACCTTCCTGCCAGCGAGCACTGGCTATCTTGGAAAAGTCTTCTCCTCCGGATTACCCCGCTTTCATTCAGACCCTGAGAATCTACGCTCAGGTGCTCCAGAAGACCAACCGCCAAGCTCAAGGTGAGTTGCTCGAGACCAAGGCGATGGTCTACGCGGCCAAAATGAGGAATAAATCCAAGAAGGACATCGCCCTTGTGTCTCCCTAATCATGGGCTTTCGCCGTCATCCCATTAACGATAAAGCACCCAAAAGAACTGTGAAGTTGACAGCCCTTTGTGCCCCCCTCATAATGCCGACCAGTGCCCCAGAACCTTCCCATTGGGTGCGAAAGGGACGCTTTTTCCCCGGGCAACGCCCTTCGTAACGGGAAACGTTATCGGACCACAGGTGCTGTACACGTTGTCAGGAACGGAGTCGGCGCTTGTCCAAAACCCGCGTACTGTTGGCTGACGACAACATTCAAGTCGTCGAGTATGTCCGTGGATTCTTATCTGGCAACTGTTGCGAAGTCGTTGGCGTGGTAATGGACGGGGAAGCGGCTATTGGCGCCGCTGCTCAATTGCTTCCGGATGTTGTCGTGCTCGACATCTCGATGCCCGTTCTTAACGGAATGGAAGCGGCCAAACGCATACTCCGGGCCAACCCTTCCACCAAAATTGTTTTCCTCACGGTTGAGAAGGATAAGGATACGTGTCGCGCCGCCCTCGAAGCGGGCGCTTTTGGCTATGTGCTCAAGCCTCGCTTGGCTACCGACCTGATTCCAGCAATTGGCCTGGCAAAAGAAGGCCATCGCTTCGTGTCCCCCGGCTGCGAATAATTCCTAACTCTTTCCGCCTGTCGTGTCAGGCGCCTTCGAAACGGCTTCCTGGCTGCGAAGTTCTAGTGCATCAGCTGATTGTTCAACGAAGTGCTTTTTAGGGCAACGACGAGACATTTTTTGAGACATTTTCCCTAGACATTTTAGACATTTTCCCTAGTGTTGACTTGTTTCTAATTTTGGTTTAAGTTAGCACCCCCCAAGCGGATTTGGTGACCTGAGTTGGGGGGTCGTCAAATATGCTGAATCAGAAAGCGGTTCTACCTTTCTTTCGATTTGGTACGCCCACCGAATCTCTGGATGCACCCTGCAGAAACGAGAAGTTGGCTGGCGCCAAAGTATTCAATACACCTGTAATCGCTCTGGTGGTTGCCTTCGGCTACTACCTCGGCTCACAAATCGGTTTTCTACTGACACCAGCCAGCACGCCGATTGCGACCTTTTGGCCTCCCAACGCAATGCTGCTCGGCGCGCTCTTGCTAACTCCTGCGCGAAGCTGGTGGGTCCTTGTGTTGGCGGTGTTCCCTACGCATCTTTTCGTTCAGCTAAGGACCGGCATACCCGTGATCTCCGCGCTCGTGTGGTTTGTCGGAAATACCGGCGAGGCACTGCTGGGGGCTATCTGCGTTCGAATCTTCAAGAAAGACAAGCCCTTGTTCGAAAGCGTTTACGGTGTGCTCGTTTTCTTGATCTTTGGTGTTTTCCTGCCGACACTTGCGACATCGTTTTTGGATGCTGCAGGTGTGCTTTTGACCGGACTCGGCAAGGATTATTGGACACTGTGGACCACCCGGCTCACGTCCAACATCGTCGCTGATCTGACCATCGTGCCGACCATCGTGATCTTTGGAGTCAAGGGGCTCTCTTGGTTCCGCAGAGCAAGCCTTTCGGCATATTCTGAGGCAGCCGTGTTAACGACGAGCACGGTGATGGTCGGTCAGTTCGTATTTGGCCGGGAAAGCGCTGTAAGCAGTTTCTGGGCATTCACTTATGCTCCCTTGCTACTCCTGATTTGGGCGCTACTGCGGTTTGGGTCCGGAGGAGTGAGTGCAGCTCTGTTGGCCGTTGCATTGATTTCCGCCTGGAACACCATACACGGACGGGGTCCGCTCGGGATGCAGTCTATGGTTTATGCTGTCCTGTCGCTTCATTTCCTGCTGACCGTGCTTGCAATATCATTCCTGTTGTCGGGTGCGCTGATTGTCGAGCGGCGCACCGCGGAGGAAACTCTGCGTGCCAAATGTGGCCATTTTCTCCATGCACAGGAGCAGGAACGTTATCGCATCGCACGAGAGCTGCACGACAACATTCTCCAGCGACTGACGCTTTTGGGCCTCAACATCAACGAGCTACGAGCTCCGTCACTGGTCTTTGCGAAACCGCCTCTAAACAAACTCTACGAGCAGATTTCCGATATTTCCAAATCCATTCGCGAACTATCCCACAAGCTGCACCCTTTCATGCTTGAATACCTAGGCCTTCCCCGCGCCCTCAGAAAGCTGTGCCGGGATGCTGGTGCTCAGTGCGGCATCACCATCGACTTCTCGGGAGACAATCTAGCGTCTCCTTTACCATCAGACGTTTCAAGCTTCCTATTTCGCACCTCCCAAAACGCTTTACAGAGCATCGCACAACACAGCCATGCTAAAACCGCCCTCATAGAGCTGAGATTCGACGGCCCAGCAGTCCAATTGCGAATCTCTGATGACGGAGTCGGATTGGGGAGCAGCGAAGGCGCTTGGCTGACACTCGTGCGCGAGCAGCTCCTGGCTCTGGACGGTACGCTTCACATTACATCGGCGGCCTCAAAGGGCACGATTGTCGAAGTCTCTGTGCCGCTCAAGGCATCTTCTTGAATCGTCGCCAGGCTGGATCCGGCCTCAAAACGAATCCTTGGGTACCATCTCCTGAGCGTTTGTGGCCCATCCTTAGCCTTAGAGCTACGGCCGTACGACCAGGATTGCGCTGCCCCCATTTTCTCGCTGACCTTTCTTATGCCTCCAGACTGCCAAGGCTGGTACTTCTAACAGTTGGTGACTCATGAGGGGAAGGCCACGATTGCCTTTGGCGCTGGAGGTTTGCGTGAGCTCACTTCGCACCTTCATTCTGATCACGCAGTGTTCGAGTGAGCTCGGAAAATGGCGTGTCCTTTTGCCTTGTGTCGTCGGTCTTTCCCTTGCGGCGTGTAGTGGTCGAGTTGGATCGACCGGGGCCGGGGGGAGCCAAGGGGGCGGTGCAGGATTGACGGTTACACTTCGTGCCGTCCCTCTGTCACCTCCTTCCCATACTAACCTTCTTGCTTTCAGGACAACTGTGCTCGGGATTTCGTTGATTCCAGCAACGGGCGGCTCCGTAAATGTGCCCTTGAATTCCGACTTGTACCGGGTAGATCTGACCAAGCTGCAAAGCGACACGGCATTTCTCGCTTTTTCGAATGCAGTTCCAGCCGGAACCTACACGAGTATGGTCGTAAGCCTCTCGGATTCCGCGGTCACCTTTTGCACGCAGACTCAGGGAATAACCGGATGTGCGGCAGGCAGCGTAAGCACCTTGAGCGTTGGACCGGCCATCCCGGTAATCACAGCAGCGCCCTTTCCACTAGTTGTCACTCGTGGACAAAGCATTGGACTGGCTGTCAACATAAATGTCGCGAATGCCTTGACCGTGGACGAACACACGCAGGTCATCGGGGATGTAAACCTAGGCGCCGCTAACGTTTTGACCGCGGTCGTGCTTCCACCGTCATCCAGCAGTTTACCATCCTCGACACTGGACTTTATTGAGGACGTAACCGGGGTCGTTTCGTCCGTTGATGCGACGAAGCAGAGCGTCACGATCGAAACGGCTACGAGAGGTTCAATCACCGCCATCGCTGGACCATCAACGACGGTGTCTCCCAACTGCACCACGTTCAATCTTGGCAGCACGTTTACGTGTGCAAAGCAGGGTCAAGTCGCCAGTATGGAAACGGTTCTGAATGCGGATGGCACATTCACTCTTTTGGAATACGATCCGTTGGGGACCACCGCCGGTGACTGGATCGAGGGCGTTATTGGACTGCCGCCTTCGTCGTCGACACAATTTCAACTTGTTACAAACGACCTCGTTCTTGCGCCGGCCAACAGTCTTATTGGGAACAACCTCGATTTAGGGACTCCTGTGAAAGTCACCCTGGCGAACCCTAAGCCGTTTGTCGTGGATACCAGGGATCTTGTTGTTCCGAATACATCTTTCAGCGGCGCCACAGACGCCTCCGTTCTGGCGCCCGGCGAGACCCTTGCCATACATGTTGTTTCTTTCACACCAGGTTCCGGTGCCACTCCGGCGGCCGCCAGCGTGGATTTCGTGTACCTCCGTTTCACTCGCGTCACCGGAAGCGTGGCCAGTGCTGCTCCTCCCAACGCTTTCACCATGCAATCGTTTCCACCGTTCTTCGGGCTGACCGTCCCCGCAACCATACAATTGTCGAGCGGTTCGTCAAGAACGAATTTTGACGGAATTACGGCCGCAAGTGATCTGGTTTCCGGACAAACTGCCTCGATTCGGGCGCTCTATTTTGGCCCCCCGACGGGCCCTACACCGACACCCAGTCCCTTTACTGCGGCGAAGGTTCGTATTCATTGAAGGCCTGTATCTGTCGAGGACACTCCGGTTCCCGTAACCCGCAAGGCCGGCTAGTCGAAGGACCATCAGAATCGGCCCTAGCGTCTAGGTGTGTAAGATTTCTGATAACGCTGTCCCGACTCTTGACTCAGTGGTGCCTCGGTTCCTACGAAATAAGTTCTTTTTTGCAGATTCAGTTGTTCATTCCGATTGGACAGGGCACACGCCCCAAAATAACCTGGTAGCTTTGCGCGACCGACGGCCAACTGTAATTCTTGACAGTATTCTTGGGGCTTGCTAACACCCATGCTGCGTCCTCCCAGGTGAGAAACATCCAGGAGGGCGACATGCAGAGTGCTTTTGAATCGTGGGTTGGCCAACACGTGCTCGTGCGACTAACCTTTGGGAAAACCAAGCTAAGCCTGCGCGGGGTTTTGTTGAAGGACCGAACGGAGACTCTGCTGATGGGACCCGAATTTGGTTCTGAATTAGAAATTCCGAAAAAGATGATTTTGGCCATAGAAGAGGTGGGCGCCGCTCGACTCCCGGTCATGCTCGGGCCTTTTTGGAAGGTCAGCTCAGTCAGCCCAAATCAAGAATACAAAGAGGGATGTAGGATGGACAAACCCGTTACACCGTTCAACCCGAGAAGGCTGGAACACAATTTTGTACCTCAACAGTCGACGAGTGCAACGAAGTGTTAGCCAGCCAGAACATTGCTCTACAGTGTGTTGGGCAGGGACCGCATAGTTTCTGTGCGAGACCCAGCCTGGTTCAACAGTATCAAGAACCTGGAGGAAGAAATACCCCTTAGACACGGGCCAAGTGGAGACGAACGCCCATCTGGTCAACCCTCGAAAAGGAAGACCTGACTCACTGGCTCTCGTGACTGCAGGTTAGCATTTCTGCCAGTGGCTGGCGTGCCATGTAAAAACTACCATGACCTTGAACGTTGGAGGTCTGCAAAGGCCGGTAGATGTGCAGACATGAACCCCAATCGGGAAGCGGGAACTACACGCCGATCGAAGAACGCTAGACGTATACCTACGGAGCGTCGGTCACCTCGAAGGGCATGGTGACCAAGACACCCGGCATCGCCTCGATCTATCTGCCCACCTACAAGACAAAGACGGTAGCTGGCTCGACGGTGCCAACACCTATCCCTGCCTGTTCCCCCCCAACGTACCCGCTGCGCTGTTCTGGTCGATGGCCGTCTGCGACACGGACACGATCAGAGCGCGGACCTGCAGGACCCCGTACTTCGGAGCTCGCCCCGCTCACCGGCGATCTCCCTGCGCAGAGCCATCAAGCCGAGGGGACTAAAAAACGTGAGATTGCGTCAGGAGACAAAGCCGGAGGAAAGAGTTCT
This sequence comes from Acidobacteriota bacterium, assembly GCA_003223215.1. Taxonomy (GTDB): domain Bacteria; phylum Acidobacteriota; class Terriglobia; order Acidiferrales; family UBA7541; genus Acidiferrum. Next base: position 16,678 of record QHYH01000137.1, on the reverse strand, counting down.
ACGGGACAACGTCTACCAGGTGCCGATGCGCAAGACGGCTTCCGTTGTGAAACGAATCCCATTTTGCGGACGGATGGTACCTACCTCACCCATCCAGGTGTGCGTATATTGCAAATTGATGAGGCGCCAAGCGAATGGCCGACTGACTATGAAATCCACGCCGCCACCAGTGGCCACACTGACTCCGTTGTTTGACGTTTCAATGGACCAGTCACTTCGCTTTGGATAATGCGCTAGCGTGCCGTCACCATTGTTCCATTCCTTCAAGAGTTGCGCATGGAGGGCTTGGTTGTCCACTTCATAGGTTACTTTTCTGCCTCCAAACAGGAATTCCATGTAAGGCGAAAGTCGGTGAGAGGCTCGTGGTGTCCACCTTGGCCCAGCGCCGTAAAACAACGAATCGCCGCTTTCGTTGTACTTAGGAAATGCCATAACAAGGCAGCCATTCACTTCGACAACGATCTGCAGACTTGGACTTATCCTCGCCGCCCCCGAACCTCCTCCGCCTATGCAGTTGCCGCCGCCCAGCAGATTTTCATAGTAGGGATAAGCGGATAACTCGATCGGCGCTTCCTTTGGATAGGTGTGCGAAAACTCCACTGCACGGAGATCCGAAGGCTGGCGCACGAAAGAGAAGGGCTTTTGTCCGCTTCCGTTCTTGTATTCCTGAACGAGTTGTTTGCGGATTTCCGAGTCGCGAAAGAGGCCGAGCCGAGTGTCACGTCGCCAAGGCACTTGCACGGCCATGATATTGGCGAAGGTCTTGCCGGGATTTAGAAAGCTCCTGGCCAAGATAATGATCAGCCGATTACTGGTGTGATTTTCAAGGCCAATGATCAAATAGCGGTCGGCGGCGTCCTCGGCTATCATGGTCACCGCACCAAGCGTTGGCGTATCCACCAGAGTAATGAAACCCGGTGAAGCGTGCAGCATCACATTTCCCATCGAGGCTTCGCTGATCGGACCGATCTTCCACTGTGTATGCCAAACGGCTGACCAAGCCATCGACCGCAGCAGGCTAAGAAAATAATCTCGGCCGTCGCCCCACTGCACGTTTCGATACTTGGCATCGTTCTGCCGGAAGATATAGCCAAAAATGGATCCTTCCAGGGGATGACCCACATAAGGGGCCATAAACCTGTCGCTATCGCTCCAGCCACGGAGTTCGCTGACTGAACCGACGTAGTTTTGGAACCAATGACCATTCAGAGTGTCGCGTGTCCCAGCTTCGGTCGTGACATTGAAACTGTGCATGATCCCCGTGTAGAGAAGCGATTCCATAAAGGCTTGTTTCCAAAAGACATTATTGTTTGGCCGGGAAGACTCGAAAGGCGTCATCGAGTTCGCGGGTATCGGACCGCGGTACAAATTACGGGGCAAATCCGGGGCTTTGTAGGCCGGTATGTCTTTAGGAGTTGGGAACGAAAGCGGTGCAGGCGCGCCGGAAGGAGCAGAAATAGCCGTGAAATTCTTTGGCGACACCACAACAATGGGAAGGTCTTCCGATGTCTCGCAGAGTCTCGCGTTCGAGTCCAAACCCGACTGGCCAGCTGCGGAAGTATCTCCAAAGAGCAATCCTAACGCCCCATAGAAAACAACTTTTCGTAGAAAACGCTTTGTTCCCAAGCGTCCTGGGGTTTTCGTTTGCAAACTGTGCATACACCCAAAATGCTAGTAAGGCGGGGCCAAGCGGAAAACTAGTAAAACTATCAGCGGCGGCGGCACACTATCTTTCAATTGCTCCTTCGCGTCGTAGTTGGTCACGCTGATTGGCCTGATGTCGGGAATCGGCCATAAATGGCGCTGAAGTGAATCATTTTGGACACGGAGCCAATGCAAAGCCGGTTTTGCACTGACCCTTTAGGTCCAAAGAGCCACAAAGCTGTTACTTCTACCAGTGTTCCCCTCATCGAGGCTCTCTTATCTTCGCCGAAGCTAAGCTAGGCATGCAAACAGTGCGCACTAACACTATCTCGCTAGACGACCTGTCCGTTTCTGACAGTTATCGCATGGCGGATAACTCTTGGCAGGGGCCTTTTTGCCAGGAGGAATCGGAGTGACTGCGACCATTGCTCAGATGAAACCGGTTGTTAAGCCGCGAGCCTGTGTGACCTAACTGGCTGGCCCGACAATGCGAGCTTTCGAAATTTGCTGGCCTGGAGCTGGCAGAAGATAACGAGCGATACCTCATTGGCCATCTTAGCGATAGTTCTGCAACCCGGCCAAGCGCCCGAACGAGTCCAGACAGAACGGTGTTTCTGACCAGTTCTAGAAAAAAAGGGTTCGGCATGAAATTCCGAGGCTTTGACGTCTGCAAGCGTTCGTGCTGTCTAAGGGCTTTCCTTTTGTTGAGCGTCGGACTCTTGCCGTCTTGGGAATGTTCAGCTCTTGCTCAGCAGTCTGCTGTGGCCCAGACACCGCAACCTTCTCGACCCAAGTCAACAGAAACGGGAATAGCCGCTGGTGAGCAACCGCCAGGCCAGGAACTGGTTGGGACCATCAGCGGAACGATTGTGGATGGAACGGAAGCACCCATCTCAGAAGCCCACATCAAACTGTCGCGCGAGGGGCACCCTGATCAAGACGTTGTCTCAGACGATGGCGGACAATTCTCCTTTAACAATGTAACCTCCGGGCCGTTCCAGCTGACGATCAGTTACGCGGGCTTCACACCGACCACATACTCGGGGACCGTGAGTTCGGGAGGCAGCTATATTGTTCCGCCGATTGTACTCATCGTGGCTACCAAGGTGACAGATGTGTGGGTATCCATGTCGCAGGAAGAGATCGCGGAGGCGGAGATTAAGGACCAAGAAAAGCAGCGTATATTCGGTGCCCTTCCAAATTTCTATGTCACCTATGATCCTGCCGCACCTCCACTTACGTCGAAGCAAAAGTTCAAGCTCGCGTGGAAGGCCACGACCGATCCTATCAACATTGCTGTGGCCGCAGGTACGGCGGGAATGGAGCAGGCGCAAAATTCTTCTCCTGGATACGGGCAAGGTGCGCAGGGCTATGCCAAGCGATTCGGCGCCGCCTACGCGGACTCCGTCACAGGAACCTTCCTAGGTGCAGCCATACTTCCCTCACTCTTTAAACAAGATCCGCGGTATTTTTACAAAGGAACCGGGACTGTTCGTTCTCGGATGCTTTACGCACTCGCCGCTTCTGTGATCTGCAAAAGCGACAATGGACGCTGGCAGACGAATTACTCCGTTATCGTTGCTGGTTTCGTCTCCGCCGGAATCTCAAATCTATATTATGCACCGGCAGCGGATCGAGGCCGGCCGGCACTAACGGTGGAAAATGCCTTAATCGGAATTGGCTCATCTGCGGTGACAAATGTTTTACAGGAATTTCTATTTCGAAAGTTAACACCGCGTGCTCCGAACTACGCTTCAGCCAATCCCTGATACTCCCCTCTCCACTCCACGCGAAGTATCTGGGCTCGCCATACGCAATCCCATCGAGTCAGCTTCCAATTCTCTAAGCCGCAAGATGTCTATTCTGGCGACCTTCAGTTGTCCAGTCAGGTCCCGCAAAACGCGCGGGATTCCCACTTTTCGCACAGCTTCAACAACAACAACAACCTTGACGATCGTGATCACTTTCTGCAAAATGCAACCGCCAGCGTCGCTTCGCTCCTACTGATCACATCAACCCCGGCACGCTGATCACGATCAGTTCGGAATCCTGATCACCTTCATCGGAGTCCGCACTCGAGCATTTGCAACCGCTCCGCCATCTTCAGCAGCCGTCGGTACATGGGCTGGAGATCCTTGCACGCAGCGAGCGCGTCACATAATTGTTCCGGGGTGGCGCGTGAAGGTTCATCTCGAGCCAAGCGCCTTGCTTGGATATTCTGACTTGTTGGACCCATGCGCAAGACTATTTAGTCAAGCTCCAACGTTCCCGCCTGTTTGTTTTGACAGTTTCCCTAGAAGCGCGACAAGAATAGCGTCCAAGTGGTGCAGCCGTCACCTCTCGAGTCCTATAGGGCCCGTGGTGGTTCCGGTAAAACGGGCGCGATTCTGGAGAAACAGTGAAGCGCGAAGTGCCAGCGGTGGCTTTGTCGTTTTTCTTTGCTATTACCCTCATCTTTGTCTCTCTGGCTTTGCCCGGCTCACCTGTGTTGGTTGCTGCCCGACAATCTGCCACACCAGCCGACCAGGGAGATGCGAAATCCCAGCCCGACGATGTTAAGAAAAACACTTTAGGTATTCCTTTCAAGCCCTCGCAAGGCCTGCACATAGATGTGGACCTGGCTCTGGTAAATGTGGTCGTTACTGATCCCAACGATCGCTTGGTTAGTGGTCTCGATCCTGACAATTTCCGTGTTTTTGAGAACAACGTCGAGCAGGAAATCGCTACCTTTTCTTCCGAGGACGTCCCCATCTCAATCGGCGTGATCTTTGACTGCAGCGGCAGCATGAGCAACAAACTTGGCAAGGCTCGCGAGGCTGCGGTCCAGTTTCTCAAGACCGCCAACCCGCTAGACGAATTCTTTCTCGTCAGCTTTAACGAGCGCGCCGAACTGACCAGTGACTATACCAATAGCGCTCAGGATCTGCAGGGCCGTATGATACTCACTACGGCAAAGGGCCGCACTGCCCTCTTCGATGCTATTTACCTGGGGCTCAGCGAGATGCGGGGTGCGCACAACGCTAAACGTGCTTTGCTCATAATATCGGACGGTGGCGATAATCACAGCAGGTTCGGCGAAAGCGATATCAAACGACTGGTAAAAGAGGCTGATGCCCAACTCTATGCCATCGGCATTTTCGATTCGCTTGGATATCGGAGCCGCACCGAAGAAGAACTTAATGGCCCCTCGCTGTTGAGCGAAATCACCGAGATGACGGGCGGGCGGGTTTTCGCTGCTGAGAATCTCGGCGAGTTGCCGGACATCGCGGCGAAAATCGGCATTGAGCTTAGAAATCAATATGTCCTGGGGTATCGCCCAAGCAACAAGGCACACGATGGGCGCTGGAGAAAAATCAAGATCAAGCTCCGTGCTCCCAGAGGGCTTCCACCGTTAAGCGTTCATTCAAAGACAGGCTACTACGCCCCCAGCCATTAACGTCGTGCTTCAACTTTCCGCACTGAACCGGAAGAGGCTCGCTTGGCACCGACATGCGTGGGGCGATTGCGGAATTCCTGAGATGTACTCGCTTCCACGAACGTCCGGAGTCCTTCCCGGCGAGCTGATGCTGCCATCCATAAGAAGCAACCGCTCCATGCGAGGGAAAAGAAATCAAGACGCTTCGCGACTAGCGCGATCATCAGAGCGGGTGACAATCACCGAGCAGGATGGCTGTCGTCGGTGGATGAGGCCGGCAGAGCTCTAAGGCATCCGGAACATATCAGGTTCGGGAGATGTTAAGGCACTTGCGGCACGCCTCTTGGCATTGTCGCCGCCTTGCCCCGCGGTGCTTGGCAGCGGAATTCGCGTTCGAATTCGCGTGCCGTGCGATACCTCGGATTCGATCGAAAGGTGGCCCCCCACCAGTCGCAGGCGCTCACGCATGCTTATTAAGGCGAGACCCACGTCTGCCTTTGCAAACCCAGTGTCAAACCCTGCTCCGGCGTCCGAGATGCAGAGATCGATTTGCTCGTCATGACGAGTCAGTTCTACGCGAACCTCCGCCGCCCCGCTGTGCTTTACAACGTTTCTCAGCGCTTCCTGCACGACTCGAAACAGACAGAGACTTATGTCCTTCGGAACCCGCTCAGGAACCTCTTGATGAACAAATTGCACTCGCAGGTTGTGCTGCAATGAGAATTCTTTGCAGAAACTCCGCAGTGTGGTCACTAGCCCCAGTGTGTCTAGCCTTGACGGATGAAGCTGGCGGGAGATGTCATGGAGTTCAGACGAACATTCTGATGTCAGTTCCGCAATGTTGTTTAATTCATGTCGTGGCTTGGACGAAAGCTCAGCCGTGTCCTGCTTCAATCGCTCGACGTTAATCTGGAGAAGTGCCATCCGCTGCCCCAGATCGTCGTGTAATTCTCGAGCAATGCGCGCGCGCTCTTCTTCCTGGGCATGGATCAGCCTGCCGCTCAATTCGGAAAGCTCTCGTTCCGCACACGCCCGCGCCGTAACGTCCGCCACCATCCCTATCAATCGCAGCATCTTGCCTCGCTCATCAAACTGCGCACGGGTGTGGCGCTCTACGCAGCTTACAGTACCGTCCGCACGCAGCACGCGATAAGTGATTTGAAGATGGGGCCTCTCAGGACGAAGCTCGGCAATCGCGTACTTAAGCCTTCCTAGATCCTCAGGGTGGACCTTGGCGAATATTTCCTCACCAGTAATGCGCACTCCCGGCTCTATGTCGAGAATCTCCGCGCTCCCTGCCGTGTGAACCACAACATCGGTGGCGACGTCCCATTCATAGGCAAACATTTTTCCGGCCCGACTTGCCAGACGAAACCGCTCTTCAGTCTTTCTCAGTGCCTCCACATCCCTTTTGTGTTCTTCCACAACGCCTGCCAGAACCATGAAGGGGGTCGCAGTGCAAATTAGGAAAAGCTGTATCGAAGAAAGGCTGTTGAGTGGAACGGGGTCGAGGAAAGGTCCGCGGCCATGGACGGCACCCCAAATCGATAAAAAGGCAACAATGATCACCGCAGAGCTGATCCCAAACGATCCGAAGCGCAGCGCGGCCCACAGCAAAAATGGCACGAGAGAATAAAGCAATGCCGGCCAGTTGCTCCCGACGGAGGCTGTAAAGCTGAGGTAGCTGAGGAAGCCCAGCCCGGCGAACAGCATCGCCGCCTCAAGGTGGTAAGTACGTGATCTTCGCACCCAGGAACGCCCGTTACTGACCCAACTCAAGACGGCCGGAGTCAAAGTGAGGAACGCTAGCACTTCAGAAAAAAAAGAAATCCCCCAGCCATTCCAATAACCGCCGCCGATGCCAGGCGCGCTTAGGAATGCCGCCGCGAACGGAGCAAAGATCACGGCAAAACACAGATATTTGGCCAACGCCTCTACGCTATTTAGCTCGGGAATGTCTCCGAAGAAATACGTAAGACACAGTGCGGCGAGAAGGACTTGGACCGTATCGGCTGGAATGAACCAGGCAATCGAACGAAGGGGCACGCCAGCCTGCAAGTCGTACAGGGCAAACGATGCCAGGGCCACGGGGATGAGTATTGACCAAATCCTTCGCGGAACCAGCAACAAGACTGGCACCAAAGTGCGCAACCCGGCCAAAGGGGCCAGATCGTTTGAGGATGCGTGATCAAGGCCCCTTCCAGTTTTGGAGCGAGGTAAGACAGGGCGGCCACGAGGCACACAAACATCGCGGTGTGAAGCGGCGAAATCGATTTCCGGGTGTTCCACAATGGACGACTACGGCCGGTTTCCACGGCTTAACTCCCGATCTCGCGACCGGCGGCGGCCTGGGTGCACTGCGGGCGACACACCTGCCGTATTTACAACAGGAAGAGTACCTAGCCCCTATCTTAGCGGTAGTAATTATACTTCCATCGGAATCAGCAGGTCACTCCCGTTCCGCTTTGGCACGCCAAGAGCGCCCTTCATTCGAGGTTCTACACCGCTCTTCCACGATCGCTGTCGCGTAGACTCTTTTGCTGTGCCTCCGACTCATGGTTATCGGGCGACCAGCTTCGATCTGTTGCCAATGGCGAGCGGAGAAGCCGAAGGCAATCATATCCTCTTGGACGTAGCCGCGCCTCTTGCGGAGCTCCTTGACCCGCTGGACGAGCGTTGAAGAACTTTGCGCGATCTACCACGCAACGACTTTTACTTTTGCCTGACCAGAAACACCACGAGCAGATTAGCCGCCTCTTTCCTTGGGCATTGGTACTAGCAGGGCTGGAGTTCAGAACTAAATCCAAGTGGACGAAAACGTCAGAGCTTTATCCGGCGAGCGTTCCCTAGGAACTAGAACGCCACTTGCAGTCGGAACCGGATACTTCGCGGACCGCTCGCCGGGCTGGCCGCGTTAAACGTACTGCTTCGCACGTTGACATACTGTGCGGGGTTGTTAGTGGCGAACGAGAAATTGTCCGTTATGTTTCCAGTTTGGATGATTGAATGCGTTCAGGAATTCGACATAAATAGTGAATCTCACCTTCTCGTAGATGGGTATCGATTTTAGAAGGGAAATGTCCGCGTTTGCATACATCGGCCCGGCCAGGAAAATGAACTGTCCCATTTGGCTAGGCGTGGTGACCGGCAAAATGGGTTGCGCGCCGTGATCCCAGCGCGGGTCCCAGCTTTCCCTCTGCGGGAGCCGGCCAACAGCGGAACAAGACGTACGCGAGCACAGTCCACAGGGCGACTCGCAACACGTTCTTCCCCACAAACGTCGGCCCAATGGGTGAAAAAGACCAATGCATTGTAGCGAGCGTGTGAGACCGCGGCGGGAACGACAGATTGCGAGCGCAACGTAAGCCAGGCCAGAACAAAGCTCAGCGCCACGCACATAAACATCCGAAACCCTAACTTAGCGAGCACTTCCTGATCAGTGAAACTTGAAAAAGAAAAGTCCGAGAAAAAATGAAACGCTGCCCAAATGACTCCGACAAGGAATATGCCGCGGTACAGCCCGTACCCATGAATGAATCGCGTTTGCAGGAAGCCGCGAAAAATCACTTCCTCGAAAAACGCACCAAAGATTAGAAGAAGTAGCAAAATATCGGGAACCTTAAAGTACAACCCGAATTGTGGCGGGCCAAGTCTGCCGAAGTCATGTGCCGCCCACTGCGCCCGCTCAAGTACGTATTGCCCTGAGGAAATGAAAACATCGATGCTAGTGGGAAACGCTACCGCAAGCAAAAACGACCTTAAGTCTGGCAGTCGGATTGAGCTTCGGACTGACTCTCTTCCATCCCTCCCCATAATGCACAGCGCGACTCCGAGAACTATTGCTTCCTCCGTGATCGGAGACAATCTCGAGAACCAATCACTTTGAACGAAAGAAAGGCAGTCGCGAGGTAAGGGAAAAGGAACCCCGACTATTAGCAAGCCGAGTAGGACACCAGGCAAAAACGCGAGGCTCACAAGAAACCATATCAGCAATTGTAGTCGTCGCCAGGATCCAGGAGCTTCTGGTTGCGAGGCAGGTCTTCCCGCCAAAAAGAGAGAGGCAGAGTAGCGATTCCAAAAGCGAGCCGTGAAGTGAAGATGGCAATGAGGAACAGCCCGATCAAACAGAACTGGAATCCTTGCGGCAGCTTCCACAAGAGCGTTTGCGCCCAATAGATTCGGTGAGCTATTACGCTGCCTGTGCTTTCGAGAACTGACCGGCTAGGCCCGCTGAAATAAGCTAAAAACCCGAAGGTCAAGCCAAGGCCCGCCATAGTCGGGAGGAAGATTAACCCTAAGATTCGGCAGACCGGATGATTACCAGGCCAGAAGCAAACGAAATAGCCTGCCGCTCCCGCAAAAATAATTGGAAGAACACCCACGGCGTTGAATGGCCCAGCGTCGGGCCACCATTTCGAGCCGTGTGCCACGACTAGGCATACAATGCCGGCAAGAAAAAGCAGCTGAAACGCGTCCGTTGGTACGACGGATCGTAGGAATTCGGCAACGCGTTTCAATAATGAACCTCGAACGTTGCCGAATTATGTCCTAGTTATTCCCGTTTTAACAATGCCTAAGCGAGCAAGCTCAAAAACTTACGTTGCCCGGCGAAGCGCGTTCCTTCGCGACCAGTCGCGGGTCTCTGTCCTCTTGCAGCCGCGCAAATTCTGCATGCCCGACCCGAACTCTTGCTGGCCACTCCGGAAATGCGATTTGAGCTACAGCCTCCGGACGCAGCCACACGCATTCCTTCGTTTTCTCGAGCGGTAAGTTCATCGCCTCGCCCTGTTTGGGCGACGCGCGGCACCTGTTTCAGGCGCAGTTTCTACTGCACCATGACATTCACTTGCACGGCATGAGTCGAGGTGCCCGAGGTGCCGGTGATGGTCAGCGCGACCGGTACCGGTCCCTTCGGAGCCCCCGGTGAACTGGCGCATCCCGCTGAGAACGCCAACAGGATCACCGCAGTGGCCATTCCCAGCCGCACTCGTAACGGCCGCATTTTCGGCACAAGCGCCAACAGCAGCAGCGCGAGGAACAGCGGAATCCATCGCCAGGCAGGCGGCGCGGGTACCGGCAAACGCGTCGGTGGAATCACGAACGCGTTGGTCGTCATGGACACTTGCGCCTGTTGGGGAGTTGCTCCGTCCGTAGCGGCGACCGAAGCCGGGGATACCGTGCAAGTGGAGCCCATGAGCGCTCCCGCGCACGCGAGGCCGACAGGCGACTTGAATCCTCCGATCGGCGTCATGGTGACCGTAAACGTGAGGGTATTTCCGGCTTTCACGTTCTCGGTTGCGGCTGGCCCTGTCAATCCAAAGTCAGGCGCCGCCGTGCCGTTTCCGCTGAGCGTCATGATCTGCGGACTGCCGCCGGCATTGTCGGTAACCGACAGCGTTCCGGTCCGCGCACCGGAGGCCGTCGGCGTAAAGGTCACGTTGATGGTGCAATTTGCGCCAGCGGCCAAAGTCGCCGGGCTCGTGGGGCAGGCACTTGCACCAGTACTCGTTGCGGCAAAATCGCCGGAAGCCGCAAACGAGTTGATCGTCAAAGCGGCCGCGCCGGTGTTTGTCAGCGTTACCGTCATCGGTGTGCTGGTGGTCGCGAGCAGCTGGTTACCAAAGTCTAGACTGGTTGGAGCCAATCCCACGCCGGGAGCCGTGCCGTTTCCGCTCAGGGAAAACATCTGCGGACTGCCGCCGGCATCGTCGGCAAGCGACAGCGTTCCGGTCCGCGCACCCGAGGCCGTCGGCGTAAAGGTCACGTTGATGGTGCAATTTGCGCCAGCGGCCAAAGTCGCCGGGCTCGTGGGGCAGGCACTTGCACCGGTGCTCGTTGCGGCAAAATCGCCGGAAGCCGCAAACGAGTTGATCGTCAAAGCGGCCGTGCCGGTGTTTGTCAGCGTTACCGTCATCGGTGTGCTGGTGGTCGCGAGCGGCTGGTTACCAAAGCCTAGACTCGTGGGAGCCAATCCCACGCCGGGAGCCGTGCCGTTTCCGCTCAGGGAAAACATCTGCGGACTGCCGCCGGCATCGTCGGCAAGCGACAGCGTTCCGGTCCGCGCACCCGAGGCCGTCGGCGTAAAGGTCACGTTGATGGTGCAAGTTCCACCGGCGGCCAAAGTTGCCGGGCTCGTGGGGCAGGCACTCGCACCAGTACTCGTTGCGGCAAAATCGCCGGAAGCCGCAAACGAGTTGATCGTCAAAGCGGCCGCGCCGGTGTTTGTCAGCGTTACCGTCATCGGTGCGCTGGTGGTCGCGAGCAGCTGGTTACCAAAGTCTAGACCCGTGGGAGCCAATCCCACGCCGGGAGAGTTCGAACCTGTCCCGCTCAGACTCACGTTCTGCGGGCTGTTCAAATCATCATCGGTGAAAACCAGCGTGGCTGCCTCCGCGGCGGCAACCGACGGTGTGAAGGTAACGCTGACACTGCACTGAGCCCCAGCCGCAACGCTCGGGGTGCAGGTGTCGGTGGCCTTGGCGAAATCAGCGCTGTTTGTCCCGGTGATGGCTATGCTGCCGAAGTTCACCGTGACATTGTTATTGTTTGTCACCGTAACGGTCTGCGGCACGGACGTGGCGCCGACCGGCTGCACGCCGAAATCCGGGCTTGCTGGCGCGATTGCCAGAGTCGGGATCAACGTTAGCTTTGCAACAAACGCGTCTACGATACCGGAGCCACCGGTCTCATTTAATGTCGTCTGAAAAGCGCTGGCAGAAACCGGCAAATCCGTAGCGGACGTTTCGCCGGTGATATACGCATTGGGAGGCGAGGCAGAGTCGATGGCAATTCCGTATATCGAGTCTTGAGTCATGCCGGTGCTCCCCCCAAAGTAAGTGGCGTACAAGAGGTCGCCTTGGCCACTCCCGGCGGGATGCAGTTTGGCGATGAACGCTTCACCGTTTGGATTCAAGAGAGTCGGTCGAAACGCCCCCAAAGTTTTCAGAGTTCCGGCTCCGGCAAAATCCGTCGAGAATGTTGTCCCGGCCACGTAGGCGTTACCGGAGGCGTCCACCTTGATGGCATAACCGGAGTCACCGCCGTAGGGACCTCCCGTTCCTCCCAAATAGGTAGAATACGGAACGGAGCTCAAGCCCGACTGGGTGGTATCCACCAGAGTTATGAAGGCCTTTCCAGAACCTGATCCAGTTGTATCGAAAGCTCCCGTTGTTGCGCCGGGAAAAGGGTAGTCGGTCGAGCTCGCGGTCCCCGTTACGTAAGCGACGTTATTCGGGCCCAAGGCGATAGCGAAACCTAGGTCTGCGATTGAGCCCGCCAGGTAGGTCGAATAAATCAGCGATGCGGGCCCAACTTGCGTGGTATCAATCCTAGAAACGAATACACTCGCTGCTGTGTTTGCAGGAGGAGCCGACTGGTAGGCGGTAGCGCTCGTGGTGAAAGTAGAATCCGTGGAAGTCGTCGTTCCGACCACGTAGGCATTCCCGGAAGAATCAGCCGCAACTCCAAATCCTTCATCGCCATAGCCCAGGAACGCAGCATTTGCTCCGTTTCCGCCCAGGTAGGTGGAATAAATAAGAGAGGCATCCTGTAACTGGGTCGTGTCGATTCGCGTAAGGAAGGCGTTTCCGGAGGTGTTGCTGAGAGCGCTCTGAAAAGGATTATTCGTCGGAAAGTCAGGTGAGTCGGTCAGTCCCACAACATAGGCATTCCCTACAGCATCGACGGCAACGCTGTTCGCATGGTCGCCTCCGGTTCCACCTATGTAGGTGGAGTAGATCAAACCGCTTGGCCCGCTGACGGTCGGGTCGAGTTTGGTCAGGTATGCCGTACCGTTGTCATTGGAAGCGAGTGGACCAGCGTTCAAAGCGTTCGCCGAAGTCGTGGGGAAATCGGTGGCAAACGTGACTCCTGTCACATAGACCTTCCCGGAAGGATCGACCGCAATGCCGAACGCGTTTTCACCTGAACCGGTTGTTGAACCAGCCAGATACGTTGCGTAGAGCAGATTCGTTCCTGTGGGGTCCAACTCTGCAACGAACGAGGCCCCCGCACAATTGTTCGCCGCTCCGGGGAAGTCAGCGGACAGCGTTTGGCCTGCCACAAAGGCGTTGCCCGCACCGTCCACCGCAATTGCATGACCGGTATCTTCCCCGCTGCCGCCAAGGTAAGTCGAATAATTCAGCACCGGATCAAGAACCAGCGGCTTGCTGCGGTCATAATGGGCAACCGAGAACCTCACCCGGTGATCGGCGGCGACTACATACCTACCTTCAATCAAGCGCCGCTTGCCGTCGATCATCTGGTAGATGCGCGGCTTTTGTAGCTCGACTTCGCTGGCCGCGACACTCAACACCACGCTGCCCCTCGAGTTGAGGCGCATCTTGCGCGCGCCGGCGATTTTTAGTTGGATGGCTTCCGGGTCTGCTCCCGGCGCGACAAGGAAGTCATATTCCAATTTGCCTTGATTGCCGTAGAACACCACGTCTATACCCGGATAGACGCCTTCGTATTTCACGCGGCCATAAGAGGGCACGTCGGTGTGCCACTTTTTCGGATCATTCCCCAGGAAATAATTCGTTCTGGCCGGCAAGCGGCCCATTCCATTCACTGCGGGATGGAGATTTGCTCCTTCGAACTGTATGCGCAACGCGGTGAGCTGCCCCGCCTTGCGGGCTTTACGCATGGCCCGAAGGGAGGCGGTTCGATGAAGCGGGGACAGGTCATACTTGCGACGCGAGCGAAGAGCGAGCAAGGCCTCGTGGGGGGTGAGAAATAGTTCGTAACCGGTGCCATGAGCGAGGTAACGGACTTCCTCTGCCGTTTGTCCCTGGTTTTCCTCAAAGCTCAACGGAAGCTTGCCGTAAGCTTCCCTCCAATGGGGAGTTTCCTTCGCGGCTGCCGCTTTCGCAGCTGCAAAAGGACTTCCGCCACTTGTGGCAAGAAGGGCATCCTGAGCACCTCCCAAAACAAGCAAGAACAGGACACCAAAAAACACTGCAGCCGCACCTACGAAGTTTGGCACACTTCCCCACGCATCCAACTTTTTCATCACAACTATCCTCCCGGGATCGGGCGTGATCACTGCCCGTCAAAATCGCGTATGGATTGCTATCCTTCCCGATTTGAAACAGGCGTCGACTGGTTGAGTACAGACACCTGCTTGACTAATCATCCCCATGTAGCCGCGATGTCTAAATAGCCCGTAAGTTCAGTCGGCCTGGTACTTTTGGCCGGGACATAGTTCAGGACTTCCGTTCCAGTCCCAGGCCGCCCTATATTCAGGACATTGCCGTACCGCCTTGAATACTGGGTAGCGAATCGGCGGGATTCTTGCGCTCGAGGGAAAGGGTGGATTTGGAAAACAGGCTCTTGGCCGTCCTTGCTGCGAAAACACGGTCCCGATCAATTCAGAGGCTCGCCGGAAAGAAAATTGCCCACGTGTTCAAGCACCTCTAAAAACGCGCAATGCTTTTTACCGCAACGATCCTGGCGGCCGGCAAACTTCACGAAATAGGCGACAAGCCATGCCAGGCGCCAGAGCTGCGCCATCAATGACGCAATCGAGAAGGCCAAGCACATGCTCGAAAAGATTGATGATGGAACGCGCCTGGCGATGGAGCATACGAGCGAGATCATCAAGCGCGTGCTGGCGATCCAACGGTCACGAGCACCATTGCGGAGGTTGTAAAGGAACTATCAGCAGAACTGGCGAGGCTTAAAGAGGCGAACAACCTGAACCTCGTGTTTGAGCCGGAGTGGACCTCGGCGTCGGGCCGGAGCCGATCGAGGTTACGAGCATGGATCTCATATTCGGAAGTCGCAAGGTAGAAGGCTCCCTGACGGGGCCCCCGGCGACTAGTGATGCAACGCTCCGATTCAGTGTCCTGAGCGGCGTCCCGGCCATGATCGAGACCGTTCCACTCGAGCAAGCGGCGGCTGCTTACCGAATGCTTCCGGACGCTGGAAGTGGGTTAGCGAATCACATTAAGTGAGTGCCTTGACTCCTGCTCCAGGCGGAAGATCAGATCTGCCGCGGAACGTAAGGCATGGGTTCGCGCCCATGGCTTGCACCTGTAGTGGCGGGACGCAAAACGATTCGTCTGCGCGCCCTATAGGGAGTTCAAGAATGTGATGAGTTGCTGCTTTGCCGCCGGGCTTAGCTGGCGGAAACGCTCGCGCACTTCGTCGGCCTCACCGCGGTGCCGTTCGATGGCATCTTCCAGCGTCAGCGATCTGAGGTCGTGCATGTGCCGAGGATGCATTCGTAGCCCCCAGAGGGGTACGGTGCGCAGTTTGTTGGCTGTGTCTTGCGGTGGATTTTGGACGATGCCGTCTCCGGTTCCAATGTCGTGCAGGAGGAAATCCCCGTAGGGATGGACGATCTTGTTGCCCAAGGCCTCGGGCACGGTGAAGGCTCCTCCATTGATCACGGTTCCCGTGGGAGCGGTGACGATGGTGCCGACATGGCAGGTAACGCAGCCGATTCTCTCGAACAGTTGTTGCCCCGCTTGAGAGGCCGCCGTTGCAGCCAGCGCCGGGTCTCGTGGAGGAGCTTTCGTGCCGCGGACGAACTGAGCAAAGTGGTCGATGTCTGCCAGGCCGATATTGTCGGGAACATCTTCGGGATCGCTGGTAGTTTTGCCAACAGTTGTGACGTCCTTTGGACGCAAACGGTTCGTTACTCCCATTTCGTTCAGGTAAGCGTCCCCAATGAACGAAAGCAAACTGCTGTGCTGATCCTTCCAGCCAAAGCGGCCAATGCGCGTCTGCCCGGGCGCTTCCAGGACAGGAACTTCGACTGCTTCGCCGTGAATTCTGCCCTCACTCACGTCTACCTGATGCTGCGCGATGGCCTGCAGAGTCTTATCGTCAATGGCCTCAACAAGTCCGTCTCCTAAAGTGTTGAGAGCGGCCCGCAACGCCCGAATGTTTTCAGTGTCAGGTATGTGCTCCTGCGCCTGTGGGATTAGCGCGCGGTCATTGATGATGGAGCGGTTGGCGATGATATTCGCGCCGTCGTTTATGGGGACGGTAGCCGCAACGAAATTGCCGTTGGCGTCGTTGTGGCCGGCTCGAATCTCCGTGAACTGGCTGGATCCTCCGCTGACGGGGTTCTGATGACAATCCACGCAAGCTCTGGCATTAAACACAGGCCCCAACCCAGTACTTGCATCATGGTCTCGCTCGAACTTGCTTTGGTCGAGAGCATACGTATCGCCAGCGGGCTGTGCGATACCGTTGCTAACGCTCTGAGAACCCGCGCTTTGTGCGAGCGTCGCCGTGTCAAAGCCTGTTGGCGCTTCGGTGGGACCCTGCTGCGCAATACTGGCCAGAACAACGGCGAGTGTTCCTAATAGCAAGACCGCGAGAGAAACGCATCTATGGGGCATTGTGGACTCCGAGTTAGTTTGAATTTCGTCGAGACCGATTCACTTCCTGAAGCCACAGCTCGACAATTTCTTCACGAGATGGAAGACTGCGAGAGATTAAGTTCCGCAGGAAGCTTCCCATCTTGAGAATAAATGGCAGGCCGAGCCTCACTTCTATAGATCATCTATAGGGCCTATAAAATATCGACGTATAGACTGTCAATATCAGACGGCGTATCTCAGTGCCTGCTAAGTTTGAACGGTGAATTACCTATATAGGTGCGCATAA
>QHYH01000079.1 GCA_003223215.1 Acidobacteriota bacterium | reverse complement strand
TGAAGATACACCGCGCCTCGAAGGTGTTGGGCCCCTGGGTAAGTCGGGTCCATCTGGCCAAGCTTTTCCGAGTCGGATGCGCAACGCTCGATTTTTTTGAGGCAGCATGACCTTCCGGGACCAGGGAAAATTCATAAAATAGGAATTGAGCGCAACGAAGACGCGGGGAGCGCCAGCTCCCCGATGAAAGAACCGTAGCCGGAGCGAGGACGCAGTCAAGGACGCGGAGTGAGGCACGAGCGGAGCGCCGCGAAGCGGGCTTCGATCCTTGACTGCGGTCCGAGCGGAGGCTACAAGCGTCAACACCGACTCCAAAGGGGCGCCCCTCTATATTGCGTCAAAAAGTCTCCCGCAAGCCATGTCAACCGGATTGCGCCGCCGCCGACACACTTCATTGTAACCAGGGGGGCAAGTGTGGAAGCCCGCATCCCCGCTTCGCCTTTTCACAAAGATTCCAGAGGTTCGGACCTATCTCAAATTCTTGCCGCTTGCCGCAGCTTCTTCGGCAAGCCTAATCTCCCTTGTCATCTGATCTACGGTAATCATGCAAGCCCCGTTTTCTTTATCGACGTAATAAACTGTCGCCGTATAGGGCCGGAAGCCGCGGAACTCAAGCTCTGACTCCTGTCCGGGGAAGACGGCGGCTTTCCATTTCTTGAATAGTTCGCTGGCGGTAATCACATTTCCTCCCGGATGCCTCTCTACCCACATCATAATTAGTCGCCGCGACAGTGATGTACCGTCCGGTGCGTCAGGCTGTTCCAAACAGCGGGGCTGTAACTGGCGCCGCAGCGAGGCCCCGGCTAATTCTTTCGCGCGCGTAGCAGGTAGGCCTTAACCTCCCGCCATATCTCTTCCAGGTTTCTTTCCATCTCTTCGTCTGTTGCACACGCCGCCAACGGATTTCCGCATAGCATGCATGCCAAGAGCGCGTAGCAGGCCCCGTCCCCGTCGCATGCCTTGAACGTCCTCGCCTCGCCGCCGCAACTAGGGCAAAGAATCACCTTGTCGACTAGCTCGTCGTTCTCCATGCGTACCTTTAGGTGAATTGTACATCCCTCTTCGTTCTCCATTCGATTCCCCTAGATTTATTGGTCTCAAATAACAGACTTATCGAGACTTGGGAGTTTTCCATTTTGCGGCGGTTACGATTGCGCTCATTAACCACCGTTGCGCCGCTTTCCGGTCAACGCCGTGCATTTTCATGAATGCTTGAATGGCGACCTGGATGAGATCTTTGGCCGTTCTGCGCATCTCACTCGTCAGGATTGGGTCGCTCGTTCTTGCGAGATTTTTATGGTTTTGGTTCATTTAGGTCGCGCCAAGTCGCCCGCTTCTACGTGCAATGGACTATTCAGCGGATGCTTGGAATGCGATAGGACAAACACTACGTAAATTCTTTGTAAGCTAGCTGTAAAAAAATTGGCTACGACCATGGCGGCCAAGGTTGGGGCCTTGACGACACTAACCTCGTGGGCCTATGCTTCCTAACAAGTAGCCACAGTGCAAGCCGCCTTTGAAATGGTTTAAGGAGGTCCGGTGCTTTCGCACCAGTGCAGAGCTATCACTGACGCCGATGCGGGAGGGCCGGAAGAGGATTACCAGTGTATCGGGCGTATGACATTTTCGAGGTCATGCCTGATGGTTCTTCTGTAAAGAGGGCCGCCGTCAGCGGTCTGGAGTTTGCCAAGTTAGCCCTCGAAGAGCTATCGAAACGCACTATATATAGCAATGAATGTTTTGCCGCCGATAGAGACACACACCAAGTTGTCGCGCAGATGAATGTGCCCCTGGCAGGGCGGTCCATCAAGCGGATTTTCCAGATTGCCTACGATGAAGAATCAAGACTTCAGAGAGCCGAACTGCTTTTGGGCTGTGGCTATGGCGTTATCTCGGTGTTGGGCAACGAAGCCGCCAAACTTCTTTTAAGCTCGATTCAGCATTATGACCTCTTCATCGTCGGTCCCGACGCACCTGAAGAAACCAGGAGAGAAATCGTTGATTGGCTGAAGGAGAACTATCCGCTGGTCAAGATTCTTGCCATGAATCCGCCTGATCAACAAGTCCCGAAGGCGGATTACAACGCGGAACAGGACGGCCCGGAAAACTGGTTGCCGATTGTCAGGGAACGGCTAATCAATAGTGCCTCTGTTCGGTAGTTCTGCCTAGTTTCGTTAGGCGGAGTGTGGCTCGGGCCGGGAAAGAACCCGGATTTCCCTACTCCCTGGCCAGAAGGGGCATGAGCGGCGTTCCCGTCCTTTTGCCGCAGCCGCGAAATCCTCTCGGTTGAACGTGACAAGCAGGTCGGCTCGACCGTCGACCTGCAGTTTCCAGCACCATATCGTCCGCCGGATCAGGCAGAAGCGGTCGCCACAGAAACCTAATCTGCGCTGATTCAGCGACGCTTGCGAGCGAATTAATAATCTCGTTCACTTCGAGTACGCTAAGGCCGCGTACTTTTCTATGTTCTTCGCGCGTCAACACAGCCTCATACTCGAGAACAAGTGGAACCGACAATAAAAGCGTCAACTCTCGCGTCAACGCTCGGTCCGCGGACTTTGCTGTAAACGAGATAATAGACTAGATACTTAATTAACATCGGAACTTGTGAACCAGAGGCTGCGGAGTGGAACGTCTCTGGGGCAGCGCCAGTCCTGCGGGGAACGCGCGGTACTTTACAATCAGAGTACAACACAGGATTCTATGTAGCCTGTATAAAAGCTGCAATCTCGATTGAGAATGCAGGGGGAAGATTCTTTGAAGGAACAAGACTTGTCCCGAAGGAAGCTGCTTCAAGTCATGGGGGCGGCGACTTTCTGTGCTTCGTTTCCCGCGAACGTGGTGCCGGAGTCGGTTAGCAGGGATCGCGATGCATCCGAGAAGTCGCGGATCCCCAAGATCGCACTGGAACTCTCAAGGACCGGATCGTATTTCGCTACAGGCACTGTCGATGAGGCCGGGATGCGGCGCCTGAAGCAGCTTGGAGTGAATGACGTCCTGATGGGCGGTCCGCCGATTCCTTGGCTGGAGCCCGATCTCCGAGCGCTCATAGATAAGCTCAAGGCGGGGGGACTCGAGCTTGGCAACATGATGATCACCGGATTTCCAAACACGGTGTATGGGAAACCCGGGCGCGACGAAGAAATTGAAAAGATTCAGCAGTCCATTCGAGCGGCAGGAAGAGTAGGGCTGCCTGTCGTCGAATACAACTTTTATGCCCACCGGCTTGTCGAGGGCTACTATGGGGAAACGGGACGGGGCGGAGCAGGGCTGACGGCGTTTGATTACGATCGCGTCAAGGACCTGCCTCCGCTGGCCGAAGAAGGCGCACACAAGCTCGAAGAAATGTGGAGCAACATCACCTATTTTCTAAGAGCCGTGATCCCGATTGCAGAGGAATCCGGAGTTCGTCTGGCTCTTCATCCGAACGATCCCCCCGCGCCTCTGAGCCGCGGCTCGCAACAGATCATGGGGAGCGTCGAGGGATGGAAGCGCCTCATCAGCATTGTGCCGAGTAAATCGAACGGCATCACCTTTGACTGCGGCGTGACACGCGAGATGGGGCAGGACCCAGTAGAAGTTTGCCGCTATTTCGGAAGCAAGGACGTGATAAACCATGTTCACTATCGCAATGTTCGCGTGCAGACGCCCAACGAAAAGTACACGGAAGTCTTCATCGATGAAGGCGTAAATGACATGTATGCGGTAATGAAAGAACTGGTGCGTCAGAAGTATTCGCGACTGATCTACCCCGAGCACCCCCGCGCGCTCGATTACGACGGCGAGCGGCCTGATTTCAAGCCGTACTACCCGGGCGGCGGCGGGTACGCAGCCTATGCATATAATGTCGGTTATACCAGGGCGATGATACAGGCATCCTTGGCATCTTGAGCATTTCAGAAAGCACATGTCGCTCTAAACGGGGTAAACGCCCGCCCGTCATTCTGGAAACAAGCCCGGGTCCTGGAGCTCGAGAGGCGGGCCCAGAAGCGCTCATGATCCCATTGTGTAGTGGGTTCCAAATAACCAGAGCCAGGCGCCAAATGCTGTCGCACGACATCCTCATTGAGCGTTACGCCAGCACGGTGCTGTTCAGGTAGCTCGATCCAAGGACGTCGGACATGGGGTACACCTTTTCGTCCTTGGAAAGTCAGGATGTGCTAACTCACAGAAAATAGAGGGAATCCGGCAGGGGTCGCCTCCGACCTGTGATTGCCAGGCCGCGACAATCCAAGTGGTCCGAGAAGCGTGCTTACGCGCGAGCCAGAGAGCCAAAGTTGGCTGGTTGCCGACTATCCTGACTCCGTGACACAATGCGCCGCGGATTTCAACGCGCGGTCATGCCACGCAATCAAACAGTCTACGACGCGATCATTGTCGGCTCTGGCGCGAGTGGCGGCTGGGTGGCCAAGCAACTCACCGAACAGGGCATGCGCGTTCTTATGTTGGAAGCCGGACCGCCACGCCTGCCCACGCGTGACTTCACGGAGCACGTGTGGCCATATCAGGTCAAGTTTCGCGGCTTCGGCAACCGCCAGGCGCTGCTTGAGCGCCAGCCCATCCAGCGGCTCTGTTACGCGTGCGACGAATTCAGCCACCAGTTTTTCGTCGACGATCACGAGAATCCCTACACCTTTCCTCTCGACAAGCCTTTTATGTGGATACGTGGCCGCCAAGTGGGCGGCAAGACCTTCTGCTGGGCGCGCGAAAGCTACAGATATAGCGACTACGAGTTCAAGGCCGCCAGCCGCGACGGCTATGGCGAAGATTGGCCGTTCCGTTACAAGGATCTCGAGCCTTACTACGACAAAGTCGAATCGTTTATCGGTGTAAGCGGCTCGCGCGAGGGCCTGGCGCAGATGCCCGACGGCAAGTTTCTGCCGCCCATGAACCTTTCGTGCGGCGGCATGCTGGCGCGCGACGTGATCGGCAAAAAGTTCGGCTGGGTGGTGATGCCGGACCGTGTGGCGAACCTGACGGTTGTGCACCGGGGTCGGCCAGCGTGCCATTATTGCGACGAGTGCCAGCGCGGCTGCCATACCGCATCTTATTTCAACAGCCCTTCGGTGACATTGCCGGCGGCCGCGCGCACCGGTCGCTTAACGCTCGTAAGCGACGCAGTGGTCAGTCATGTCCTCGTTCATCCACAGGGCAAAGCGGAGGGCGTGTACTATATTGACCGCACCACCAATGCACATCGCGAGGCGCATGCCAAGGTTGTCGTTCTGGCCGCGAGCGCGCTCGAGTCCACACGCATCCTGCTCAATTCGCGCTCCTCACGTTTCCCTGGTGGGCTCGGCAATTCCTCTAGCCAGCTCGGCCATTACCTGATGGATCATTTCACGGTGGAAGGCGCCGGTGGGTTTCTGCCTCAGTTCAAATCTTCCCAGCGCGGGCCGCGCGGCACTCCATGCGGGTTTCTGATTCCCAAGTATGTCAACACGGACGAGCATGTCAACAGGAGTTTCCTGCGTGGCTATCGTTTCGATGGCGACGGTAGCCAGGAACTGTATGCGCACGCTTTTGGGCTCGTGGGGTTCGGCTCCGACTGGCGGCGTAAAGTGCGCACGGAGATTCCGTATTACTTCGGAATTACGGCGCAAGGCGAGTGCCTGCCGCGTTACGACAACTACGTTACGCTGGACGAGGAAAAGAAAGACGCCTGGGGCATTCCCGTCCTGCGCGTCGTGGCCAGCTACGGCGAGAACGAGTACGCCATGGCCAAGGCGATGCGTGACGACATCATGCAAATCCTTGACGCCATGAAGGTCGAGGCTCGCCAACCGCCCGGCGAACGCCTGAGCGTTTTCGGCAAGAACATCCACGAGTGCGGTACGGCGCGCATGGGCAACGACCCCAAAAAGAGTGTCGTCAATAGCTTCTGCCAGCTCTACGACATGAAAAACGTTTTCGTTACCGACGGCGCAGTGTTCGTAACCCAGGGTTGCTATGAGCCCACGCTCACGATCATGGCGATTTCCGCGCGCGCAGGCGACTACATTGCCGACGAGTACCGCCAGGGGAATCTGTAAGGAGTCGAGCCCGCGGTTTCGCGGGCAGAAGATGTTCATGGGCGAGTCTCGAAACAAAAGTGACGAACGGAAGCCCGGCGTCGCCCTCACCCGCCGCGAATGGTTGATGAGCTTGGGTAGCGCTGTGGTCCTTTCTGGTTTTCGAGGTGCGCCAGGACTAGTCCAAGCGGATTCGCACCCAGCCAGAGCGCCACTGCCGCCTGGGCTCTATGAGCCCTCCTTGGATCATCTGAGTCACGCGCTCGATAGCAAAGGCGCCTTCTTGCCAATCCGCCCCGGCGCCCTAACCGAATACGCCCGGCCGCACCCGGGGCCGTTCGTTCCGCAAGCGTTTACGCAGGAAGAATTTGCGGTCGTTCGGCGGCTCGTCGAAATCATCCTCGGTGAAGACTTGAAAAACGCATCAGAGAGGCTGGCACCAGGCGCGCCGGCCAGCATTTACGATGAAGTCGCGGAATGGATTGATTTGGTTGTGACCAGTGCACCAGGCACGCGGACAGTGGCGCTCAACCTGCCGGCTGACCAGCGGGCGCTGGCCATCGCCTATTTCGGCAGCGAGGAGCCGGTGCGTTATCTGGAGTCGTTCGAGCCCGAGAGCGTGTGCCGCGAAGGACTCGCTTGGCTCGGCGAAGAATCGCAGCGGCGCATCGCGAAAGGTTTCCTCGATGTTGACGCCGGCGGCCAAGCCGAGCTCGTCCGGGCAATCAGCGACGCTCGACCGGATAGGTCTGCGACTCATGCAGGCACGCGCCTGTTCGATTTCCTGAAGGAGGAAACCATCCGCGCGTTCTACACCTCGCGCATGGGGCTCAAAGAGCTCGACGATCACGGAAACTCCTTCTATGGCCAGCCGCCCGGCTGCGGCCTCCCGCTTAGATTGCGGCCCACTCGGAGCGAGCCGGAGTAACTGGCTCCGCAAAAGGCACCATTGCTATCTGGAAGATTAGGCTGACGCCGCGCACACATAGCCATTTCCGCCCCACATTTCCAATTCGACTTGAGTGGTTAGTTGGCTTACCGCACGATCGGCACGTAGCCACCAACGTTCAGGAAGCAGTCGTCGCCGGATCGGGGCACTGGCTGATGGAGGAACGACCGGCCGAAACCGTTGCCTTGATTCGCACTTTTCTGGATGCGGCTTCTTCTAAGTAGCTCCGCAGAAGTCCGCCTGTCTCCGGCGGGGTACAAGTTTCCTCGCGAAGGGAGGGAACGGGAAGCTCTGGGGTTGCCGGCATCGAGGTTGTGCTGAAAGGCGATCCAAATCAAGCTGGCGTTTACGCCATCCTACTTCGGGTGCCGCCCCATACTCCAATCCCGGCGCACTCCCATCGCGACGACCGTGTTGCCACGGTAATTTCCGGGATGTGGCGCTTCGGTTACGGGCTATGGGCCGTCATCGACAGAGTATGTTGATCCGAGCCTTGATCCCCGTAACCCAACGAAGACGGAATAGACGGATGGCCAGAAACCGGGTTCAGAAGACGACGAGTGCTCTCACGGTCACACAGTCCGCACAGGAGGAGACCAGGGCGGCCCCGTTTTCCGTGACGATTGTCAGTCCTCGCTATCGTTGCTCAATGAGTTCCACCAAACCTCGCAGCACAACGCCGCTCACGTCCGGTCCCGCGGAATTGATTTCGCCATACCAGCGCTGCGGTCGGCCCAAGAGCCATGGCGGCTGATTATCCCATTCGGCCTTAGGAATCAAGTACCCCAGTTCATCATTGCCCAAGCCGAAGATAAACTGATACCGGCTCTTCAAGTGCCCTCGCAAGATCGGTTCAAAGGCCGCATCTGGATAGTCGGCTCCGGGATAGCGGGTGATGCCTCCGTTGGTCAGCTCTGGATAGAGCTCCCCGGGAATGGTCACAATCTCTGCGGCAACACGCTCCGAACTCCGAAGCTCGATGTAATCCACCTCGGTTTGAAGGTCGTGGCCTGTGGCCAGTCGAGTCACTCCCGTGCCGGTGAGTTCTTTTGGGATGGTCGAGCTATCTACCTTCCCATCTGTGTACAGAGGCTTGCGACGGGAGAATATACCGGCAGCTTCGGCAACCCGGAAATGATCGTTCTCGAGGGGCGCGAACAGCGTCGATTTCCGCATCAAAATAGAGTCCACTGCCGCCGTCTCTGAAGACTTCAACACGCGTTCCACGAGTTGGCCGACCGTTGTGCCGACCAGTTCAGCCTTCCTCCAGGTGTGATCTTCCGCAATTTGGCCGGTATCGCGGTCCAGCAGAGCGACCTGATTTCCCAGCGTAGAAACCTTGCCTATCGAACCGTTGAAGAAAATAGCCGTGCCACCGAGATGATTCTCGACGTATTGGCAAAGCCAGTGCGGGTAGTCGGCAGTGATTTCCGTATTCTCCCCACCTAGAGTCTCGGGATGGCCGCTCCAATTCACTAAGACCGCGATGGGCAGGCCTGCATCAACGCTGGTAAGGCGCATCACGAACAAGTAGGGGTCCTTAACAATGGGAGGACGATCCACGCTCTGGAGCATACCCAACAGTGGATGGTCATCGCGTGAGAGTTCGAGGCGAGCGGCCTGCATGGAATGGGACGCTCTTACCGCGGTCGAAACAATTTGTGAGTCCAGCGAGTCGAGATAATTCTCGTCCATCCCCGTGTGCAGCGGATCGGGCCCCCAAAGCCCCAGGGTATCCGGACCCTCGTGTACGTGGGTGCTGGCAACGATAAGGTGAGAAACCTCGGGCGCTTGCACCTTCATTTGCTCGCGAATCTTGAGCACGTCGTCGTAGAACAGCCCGATAACATCCACGGAACACAGGACCAGGATTTGCCCTCCTGCCGCCAGGGCAAGGCAGCGAGCATAAAGGTTGTCGTGAACGCCGGTGGCGATTCGATTGTGACCAAAGCCGGCAAGGTAGACCTTGTTTTTATGAACATCCGGCGTGACCACCGTTTTGGCCACTCCGGCGCGTAGTTGTTCTTGGGCCCAAGCAAGGTGGGGCAGCCAAAATAGAATCGCGGCTCTCAAAGCACACTTGAAAATTCCTGACATACCCTCTCGCAGGCGATTCTATTATCACGCTTCTGGCGGGGATCGCGCACGTGAATGCCGAAACTCTTCTTGGACTCCGAGACAAACCCTGAACCGGTTCCTTGATCAAAGGAAAGACCGGCAACGGCGGCCCGAGTCGTCGAAGTTTTGGTTGAGAGAAGAAAACTGTCCGGCGGAGCGATCCTGAATCGTCGTAGATGTGTACCGGGCAAATGAGTACGAGCATTGTTCAAGCTGATGCACGTACCGTTTCCTGTCGAGCACGCATCGAACGAGGGCCGGAGAAGAGAGTCCAGCAACGATTTCGTTCTCGAGGAAGCCTGCCGTGATCGGTGTGCGCAGGCGAATTCGTCGAGGGAGCCGGCAGCGTTGCGAAACACGTCGGACGGATCGCGCGTACTGGTTCGAGAAGATAAGAAGATTCGCCGCGTCGCGACTCCGGCTTCAGGGCATCAGGGGCGAAGGATTTGAGACACATCGATTGCCGAATTGCTGAGGGGGCAGCGAGCAAGAAAGCCAGTCGGGAAGATTCCCGGATGGAGAAGCCAATGATGGGACACGGACGTCGTATTGGCGGTGGAAGATTCAGTCGGAGAGACTGCGCGAACGTGAAGGGCACTTCGCTCGCCGGCAGCAAACTTTTTGGCGCGATGTTGTTGCTGGCCGTTGCCGCGCTGGGCGTTTCGTGCAGCCGAAGCAACGTGCGAGCCGAGGGCCCTGCGGCATTGCCGCCGCCGCTGGTGACCGTGGCCCAAGCAAAGGCTCAGGACGTGCCGCGCTATTTGGACGAAATCGGCAGAAACACGGCCTTTGAATCGGTGAACGTGACTCCGCAAGTAGGCGGGCAAGTCATAGAGCGGCATTTCCAGGACGGCGAAAACCTGAAAAAAGGTCAGCTTATCTTTGTAATCGATCCCCGGCCCTACAAAGCGCAGCTCGATTCCGCGAAGGCCAACCTCGCGCAGGTGCAGGCGGCATTGGAGCTTGCGAAGATTCAGTTTGCGCGCGACCAGGAACTTGTGGGAACCCGCGCTATTTCCAAACAGGACTACGACACGAAGAAGAATACCGTTGATGTGAACCAGGCGCAGGTGGAAGCGGCGAAGGCGGCGATCGAAACGGCGGAGATCAATCTGGATTATTGCTACATCCACTCACCGATCGATGGCCGCGCCGGGGCGCGCTTGGTGGACGTAGGGAATGTTGTGCAGGCCAACACCACGTCGCTTCTTTCCATCCAGCGAATCGATCCCATCTACGCGACGTTTACGATCACCGAGCGGGATCTCGCCGAAGTACAACAAAGGATGAGCCGCGGGATGCTGCAGGCGCTGGTGCGGCTGCCGGGGGATTCGGAAGACGCGGCGCGGCCTGGAAAAGTAGAGTTTCTGGACAACGCCGTGCAGAACGCTACGGGAACGGTCAACCTGCGGGCGACGATTCCGAATGCCGACCGGCACTTCTGGCCGGGGCAGTTTGTGAACGTGAGACTTGTGCTGGATATGGAAAAAGGTACGGTGCTCGTTCCGAGTCAGACCGCGCAGATCAGCCAGCATGGACCCTTCGTGTTCGTGGTCAAGAGCGACGATACCGCGGAGCTGCGACCGGTTACTTTGGGTCAGCGTCAAGGCAACGATGTGGTGATCTCGAGCGGGCTAGCGGCCGGGGAACGCGTAGTGCTGGCGGGACAGTTGTTGGTTCGGCCGGGAAGCAAAGTGCATGTCGACTCGAGCGCACCCGCGACGGCGCCGGCACCGAAGGCGGCTGGTAAATAAGATTCGAGCACCGGAGGAGCGCGTCTTGAACATTTCCGAACTCTTCATCCGGCGCCCAGTTATGACCGTGGCGTTGACCGCCTCGGTCATTCTGTTTGGCATATTTGCTTATTTCCGGCTTCCGGTGAGCGACCTGCCGGCCGTGGATTACCCGGTGATTCAGGTGCAGGTTAGTTATCCGGGCGCGACTCCGGAGACGATGGCCAACAACGTGGCCACGCCGCTGGAACGCCAGTTCATGCAAATCCCCGGACTCGAGATGGTGACCTCGAACAATGGACAGGGTCACTCGAGCTTCGTGCTGCAGTTTAGTCTTTCGAAGAGCCTCGACGGAGCGGCGACCGACGTTCAAGCGGCGATCACGCGGGCAACCGCACAGCTTCCTATCGATTTGCCTAGCCCGCCGACGTTTACGAAAACCAACCCGAATGATCAGCCGATTCAGTATTTGGTTCTGGTGAGCGACACGGCGACTGAAGGGCAGCTCTATGACTACGCCAGCACGCAAGTCGGGGAGCATATCAGCATCCTGCCGGGAGTCAGCCAAGTGGCGGTATACGGCACGCAATCCGCGGTGCGCATCAAAGCCGACCCTTCCGCGATGGCGATGCGCAATATCAGCCTGGAAGACCTGACGACGGCGATCAAGAACGGCACGAGTTACACGGGAGCCGGCCAGTTCGATGGCCCGCACCGCACCTATCTACTGCAACCACAAGGCCAGCTGAGCACGGCCGAGCAATATGAGCAATTGATTGTTGGGCAGAACGGCGGCGCTCCGGTCTTCCTGAAGGATGTTGCCACTGCGAAGCAAACCGTGCAGGACGAACGCATCGACATGCGCTTCTGGGCGCGTGGTTATCCCACACCAGGGGCAACCGTCGTTGTGGCGGTGTTCCGGCGGGCCGGCGCAAACGCGGTGGAGGTCACGAAATCGGTACGCGATCTGCTGCCAAGCATTCAGAGCCAGCTTCCTACGTCCGTGCGAATTGTTTCCGCGTATGACCGCTCGCAGACCATCGTCACGGGCATCAAGGACGTGCAGGCGACTCTGTACATTGCTTTCGTTCTTGTGGTGATGGTGATTTTCATTTTTCTTGGACGCGCGACCGACACGCTCATTCCCGCGGTCGCTTTGCCGCTTTCTTTGCTGCTTACGTTTGTGGCCATGAACGTTCTGGGCTACAGCCTCGACAATTTGTCGCTGATGGCCTTGACCTTAGCGATTGGTTTCCTGGTCGATGACGCCATCGTATTCTTGGAAAACACGGTGCGCCTGATGGAAGAGGGCCAATCGGCGCTGGAAGCTTCCTTGAATTCCGCAAAGGAAATCAGCTTCACGATCCTGACCATGACGCTTTCGCTGGCGGCGGTGTTTATCCCCCTGGTGTTCATGGGCGGCCTGGTTGGGCGCATCTTTCGCGAGTTTTCGATCACCATCGTGATTTCCATTTTTGCGAGCGGAATCGTTTCGCTGACGCTGACTCCGCTGATGACTTCGAGACTGCTTTCCGAACGGGGAGCGAAGGCGAAGAAAACTTGGGTGGAGCGCATAATTGGCGGGGTGGAAAACCGCGTGCTTGGAGTGTACGGCCGGTACCTTTGGTTCTTCCTGCGTTATCGGTGGATTTCCGCGGTGATCTGGTTTGTCTGTCTTCTGGGAACGGGCTATCTATTCTACAGCGTACCCAAGTCGTTTCTGCCCGTAGGCGATAGCTCGTTCATCCGCGGCGTGCTTGTGGCGCAGGAAGGGTCCTCGCCAGAGCAAATGCACGCCTATCAGGATGCCGCCGAAAAGGTCATGCATGGCAATCCCGCGGTAGCGTCCACATTCACGATGAGCGGGAATGGCCAGTTCCTACCCTCAAATCAGGCGTTTCTACTTGCGTTTTTGAAGGACCCCGCCGAGCGGGCGCCGATCGACCAAGTCGCCGGCCAGTTAATGGGCGGGATCATGTCCACCGTGCCGGGAGCTCTGGCGTTTCTCCAGCCTAACCCGGTGCTCGAGATCAGCACCGGTGCGACCGCTAACGTGCAGGGGCAGTTCGCCTATGCGCTGTCCGGGATTGATCCCAATCAGGTCTATGACTCGGCGGGCAAGTTGTTGGCGAAGATGCAGGAATATCCCGGCTTTCTGTTTGTCAACTCCGACCTTTTCAACCACACGCCAAACCTGCAGGTCGATATTTTGCGCGATCAGGCCAAGCTTTACGGCGTATCGGAGACTCGCATCCTCACGCTCCTTCATGACGCCTACTCGCAGAACTATAGTTACCTGATCAAGAAAAGCACCGACCAATACCAGGTGATCTTGGAGGTTGCGGACGACAAACGTTCCGATCCGCAGGATTTGGGGAAGCTGTACATCAAGAGCGATGATGGACAGCGCATGGTTCCTTTGAACGCGGTCACCACCTCCCTTTGTTTTTCAACATGAAGCCCGGCTACACCGTAGGGCAGGCCACCGACTTTGTTGAGGCTACCGCGAAAAAGGTTCTTCCGACTGAGGTTCGCGGCAGTCTTGAAGGACAGGCACTCACCTTTCGCAACACCGCCTCGGATCTTGTTGTGCTGATGATGGTCGCCGTGTTTGTCATGTATGTGATTCTGGCGATCCTCTACGAGAGTTATTTGCATCCGATTACGGTGCTTTCTTCGTTGCCCGTGGCGCTGGTCGGGGGATTGCTGACGCTGTGGCTCTTCAAGGCGGAAGCTTCGCTGTATGCCTACATTGGCATGTTCATGCTGATGGGCATTGTGAAAAAGAACGGAATCATGATCGTCGATTTTGCCGAACAGCGCGTGCGGCAAGGAATCAAAGACGACCAGGCGATTCACGACGCCAGCATGGAACGCTTCCGTCCGATCATGATGACCACGATGGCGGCGTTGCTGGGAGCGCTTCCCATTGCTCTTGGCTACGGGGCCGACGGATCGTCGCGTCGCCCGCTTGGCCTGGTGGTCATTGGCGGGCTGATTGTTTCGCAGTTTGTGACGCTCTTCGTCACCCCGGCGATTTACCTGTACCTCGAAGAATTCCAAGAAAAAGTACTGGATCGCTTTTCCTTCTTCCGGTCGACAAGCACACACCATCCGCAAGCTCCCGAGACACACCCCGCTTATGCCCTGCAACAGGGCAATGGAGATTAGAAGGACGGTGCCGAGGCTCATGCGTATCGTGGCAAAAACATTTCTGACCCTGGTGTTTTGCGGGGCGCTGCTTTGGATGAACGCGTGCTCGGTCGGTCCAAATTACAAGAGGCCCGCCGCGAATGTCCCGACCGCGTATCGTGGGGCGCTGGCAGGGGAAGCTGCGGCAGGCGAATCGACGCCAGCGCCGCCAAGCCCGGTGCGTTCCGGCGGCGCGGGCTCCGTTCCGCTCGGTGAGGAGAAATGGTGGGAAGTCTTTGAGGACCAGGAACTGCAGGGTCTTATCCGCACTGCGCTGAAGAATAACTACGACGTCCGCATTGCGGCCACGCGCGTTCTCGAAGCCCAGGCGCAACTGGGAATCACTCGCGCAGACCAACTTCCCGCTCTGAGCGCGGGCGGCAGCGTCACCAGTGTTCGCAATCCCAAGGTTGGCCCGATCCCAGGTTATGAAATCACCCAAGGCCAGCTGAACGCCTCCGCGAGCTGGAATGTAGATTTCTGGGGTCGCTACCGGAGAGCGACGGAAGCGGCGCGCGCGATTCTTGTGGCCAACGAATGGGCGCAGAAAGAAGTGATGGCTACCCTGGTCGCCAATGTCGCCAGTTCGTATTTTCAACTGCGGCAGTTAGACCTTGAGTTGGAGATTTCCAAGCGGACGTTAGGCTCGCGCCAGGATTCGCTTGGTTTGACGAAGACCTTGGAGGAGCACGGGATCAATTCCCTGTTGGATGTGCGGCAGTCCGAGCAATTGGTGTACACCGCCGCGGCAGAGGTTCCCGATCTAGAGCGGCAAATTGCACAAGAAGAAAACGCCATCAGCATTCTTCTGGGAAATAACCCAGGGGACATTCCTCGGGGCCTGAAGCTCACCGAGCAACCGCATGCGCCGGAGGTTCCCGTTGGACTTCCTTCTTCGCTTCTGGAGCGCCGGCCGGACATTCGCGAAGCCGAAGAAAATCTCATTGCGGCAAACGCGGAAATCGGCGTTGCCAGGGCCGCTTACTTTCCGCAGATTTCGTTGACGGGGACCGCGGGATACGAAAGTGCTGCGCTGACCAATCTGTTCACCGGACCGGCGGGGATTTGGACGCTGGTCGGAAATGTTACCCAGCCGATCTTCGAGGGTGGACGGCTGAAATCCAACGTTCGACTGGCGGAGGCACAGCACGAGCAGTTGCTCCTGACTTACCAGCAAGCGATTCAGGGCGCATTTCGCGATGTGTCGAACGCGCTAATCGCTTATCGCAAGTTTCGGGAGTTCCGTATACAGCAACAGCATCTGGTGGAGTCAGCACAGGATGCAGCCCGGCTTTCCGAAACCCGGTTCAAAGCGGGTACCACGGATTATCTCGAAGTCTTGACCAACGAAACGAACTCTTTCTCGGCAGAACTGGCTTTGGCGCAAGCCCAAGGAAACGAGCTGAATGCGTTGGTCGAGCTTTATCAAGCCCTTGGCGGCGGGTGGGAGTAGGAGAGTCTGGTGGGCGGGGACGTATTCTTGGCCACTTCTGTCTTCGACCGGCCCTCCGGGCCTGCTCCAAGAAATCCACTACCCTACCTCGGCAGATGCATCTTCTTCAGGGAGATCCGTGTAACGAGGATCCTGGCGAAAGCCTTCGAGCAGCGGGTCGATTGTCACGAACGTCAAGCGGTCGTCCCGCTGGCGGTAGGCACCCTCGCGTCTAGCTCAGAGAGTTTTCGAGCAGAAGGAAGTGTACGGAAGATACAGGAATATCAGACCATCAGGGCTTTGCCGCATAACCCTGGGGTCGGAAACTGGCGAGCGCTTGGGTCTCATTCTCAAAGGTCGGGATAAAGTCTGCCAAACGTATAACCCGCAGCACATCGTGCACCCGGCCACCCGGACAGAGCAATTTCAGGCTACCCCCTTGACGGCTAAGAGAGACATACGTCCCGACGACGGCACTGATGCCTGAACTATCCAATTGCGTCACGTCTTCCAGGTTGAGCAGCAACTTCCGCACGCCCTTGGCGACCAGCTTTTTCAGTTGGACGCTCAGCAGGTCGCCGTCGACACCGATGGTCGCTTTTCCCTGAAGGTCCAAAATCGTGACATCAGCGGATTCCCGGATTGAGATTTGCAGGCCCACACTATGGCTCTTCGAAGCGGTTCACATGATGGATTGACCGACGGCCGCTTTCCTCCTTCAGTTAACCGCCGCAACGTATTCAGAAAACTCACTTTGACCGACGACTAAGTCGAATTCTTCCCGCTTTTGAAGCGACGTGAGAAATGCGAGCACTTTGCCGTAGGCTGCTATCGCTCCCGTCAAGCTGTCAAATGCCGGAGAGTCCTTAGCGACTTCGCGTCTCTGTATGTGCGCATCCGAGGAAAGTTCGAGGATTCTCTCTATGACTTCGTTCGCCAGACCCACGTGACGTTTTATCATTGGACTTGGCCTCTGCTAACCGATTAGATGCTGACGCAAATGGTCCGTTACAAAAAAGAGAAGTATTCAGAACCTCCGGGAAGACTGGGAAGACTTCCTAAAGGCTTTCTTTACAAAATCTGAAAGCATCGCACCGAGTGTATGTGCTTAAATGAATCCGCGATCCACCTATGAAAGCTCTCTTGCTTTCGAAAAATAAGCACTTGGAAATGACTGATCTGCCAGTGCCAAGGGCCGAGCCTGGCGAAGTGTTGGTGCGTGTGGCAGCCTGCGGCATCTGCGGGAGCGACGTGCACGGCTACGACGGCTCGTCGGGCCGGCGCATTCCCCCTATCGTCATGGGCCACGAGGCGGCCGGAAGAATCGCTGCGATAGGGTCCGGTGTGACGGGATTTACGGAAGGAGATAGAGTCACCTTCGATTCGACGGTCTACTGCGGCACTTGCGGCTATTGCCGTCGCGGAGAAGTAAATCTCT
Source organism: Acidobacteriota bacterium (assembly GCA_003223215.1). Lineage (GTDB taxonomy): Bacteria > Acidobacteriota > Terriglobia > Acidiferrales > UBA7541 > Acidiferrum. Next base: position 197,131 of record QHYH01000079.1, on the reverse strand, counting down.
GCGACAACCGGCAAGTTCTGGGAGTTTCTTGCGCCGACTATCGTCGGGCCGGGGCCTTTGCAGAGTTTGTTGCCGTTCCTTCGCGCATCGTCTACCGTCTGCCCGACAATCTTTCCTTCGAGGAAGCAGCGATGCTCGAGGCCGTGTCGGTGGCGATCCATGCCGTCTCCCTGGCACCGCTTTCCGCCGGCAGCACGGCTTTAGTCGTAGGAGCAGGGATGATCGGGCTCTTGATCGTGCAAGTACTGCGTGCCGCAGGGTGTTCCCGTATTCTGGTCACCGACATAGATAGCTCCCGGCTGAAGCTTGCGCAAGATGTGGGAGCGCACACTGTCCTGTCCGCAACGCTGGACGTCGCGCGGCAGGTGGGAGAACTCACGCGAGGAGCCGGCGTGGATGCCGCGATCGAAGCCGTAGGTCAAGGGGATAGCGTGAAGGCCTCGATCGAAAGCGTGCGCAAAGGAGGGACGGTCGTCCTCGTGGGCAATATCGCTCCGGAAGTGATGGTCCCTCTTCAGAAAATCGTAACGCGGCAAATCCGGCTTCAGGGATCCTGCGCGTCGGCGGGCGAATACCCACGCGCAATGGAGCTTCTCGAATCGGGAGCAATTCAAGTGAAGAACCTCATCACCGCGATTGCTCCGCTTGAAGAAGGTCCTCTTTGGTTTGAACGCTTGCACGCTCGCGAGCCCAACGTGATGAAAGTGGTTCTTCGGCCGGGTGAGGTTTCGTGACTAACGGTCTGTTTGATCTCAGCAGCCGAGTCGCCATCGTCACTGGTACGAGCCGGGGGCTCGGCCAACATATGGCGCGCGCCCTTGCCAAAGCGGGAGCGGATCTTTTGATCACGAGCCGCGACCGCAATCGCTTGTTGCCGTTCGAGGCGGAGATCAAGGCCCTCGGTCGGCGCGCCGTTTCCCTGGAACTCGATGTCCGCCAGCGCGAGAGCATTGAAATGATGACCGCAACTGCTGAACGAGCTTTCGGACATGTCGATATCCTCGTGAACAATGCCGGCTGCAACGTCCGCAAACCCGCGCTTGAGGTCACCTGGGAAGACTGGAATCTGGTTTTGGATACGAATTTGCGTGGAAGCTTCTTTGTCTCCCAGGCAGTCGCGCGTGGCATGATTGCCCGAGGCTACGGGCGCATCATCAATATCGGCTCCGTCACCAGTGTGGCGGGCTACGCCGGGCTGGGACCCTATGGAGCCAGCCGGGGCGGCATACGGCAATTGACGATGAGCTTGGCCGACGATTGGGGGAAGTACGGCGTGACCGTCAATTGTCTGGCGCCAGGATGGTTTCAAACCGAACAAAACAAGGTTCTTTACGAGAACAAGGAGTGGGTCGAATATCTCTGCGACCGCATTCCATTAAAACGGACTGGCCAGCCGCAGGATCTGGATGCCGCAGTCGTGTTTCTCGCGGCGGAATCGAGCCGCTACGTTACCGGCCAGACTTTGTTGGTGGACGGCGGAATCTCGACCGGTGCAACACGAGCGCTACCGGGTTCGGGACCGCCAAGCGGAAAGCCGTCGGCAGACCCAAGGTAGAGTGGCGCATGATTCACTCGCACGCTCGGTTAGAAGACGTCAAGCGGGCTCGGGAATTGCTTCGATGCGGCCAAGCAGAAACACATAGCCAGCAATGCCGATCAAGAGAAAGCCCGCGGCCGCCAGAAAGGCTCCCGAAAAGGAATTGGTAGCTTTGACAATATAGCCGGTAACGATCGGCGCGGCGATTCCCGCAAGATGATTGCAAAAATTGACGATTCCGCCGAGCGTGCCGACGCTCTCGCGGGGCGCCACCAGAGAAGGGATCGACCACCCCACGGGCGACGCCGCAGACAGTCCTCCGATCGACATGCTGATCCAGAACAGCGCGGCGGCGGGCGTTCGAGCGTGCGCCGCGCCTAGAATTCCCAGCCCGAAACTCGTTCCGCCAATGAGAACGGCCTGCCGGACGCGAACGGGGCTGGATCCGCGCTGGATCAGTGTGTCCACGAGCCAGCCGCCAACCAACAGGTCAACGAGCGTGGCGAACAGCCAGGGAACGCTGGTGAACAAGACGGAGTGCAACAAGTTCACGTGAAGCGCGCTCTCGAAATAGGAAGGCAGCCACGTCAGCAGCAAGTAGAAAGTGTAGTTGTACGAGGCGAAGCCCAGCGCCAAACCGCAAACTTTGCGCTGCCGCAGCAGATAAGTGAGTGGGGCGCCTTTCGCCGCTTTGACGGCATCTTCAGGCTGCGCGCCACCGCGGACGATGAATTCGCGCTCCGCTGAGGAAAGTAAATTGTCCTCGCTCGGATTGCCATAAGATGCATAAAACAGCGCACAATAAAACAGGCTCACAAATCCCGTCGCGGCGAAACTCCACCGCCAGCCAAAACGCAGCAGCAGAATGCCGATCAACGGAACGCCGATGGCTGACGCGAATTTCGCCGCTGCATCGAAGATTGCGGTGGCCAGGCTGCGTTCCGAACTGGGAAACCAGTAACCAACGGCTTTGGCGTTGCCCGGGAAAGTCGGGGCCTCGCCGATTCCCAACAAAAATCGTGCAACGAAGAAGCCACGGATGCCGGAGGAGACGGCCGCGCCAAAGGAAGCCACACTCCAGAGAAGGGTGCTGATGCGGCCGATGAGCCTCACGCCAAAGCGATCCAGCAGAAGGCCGGAGGGCAATTGGCACGCGGCATAGGTCCAGCTATAAGCGCTCGACAAGTAGCCGAACAGGACCGGAGAGATTCCGAACGCGGCCCGCAGCGCATCCTGCGACACGGACAGGTTAACGCGGTCGAAATAATTGACCAGGACGCCGAAGCCAAGCAACCAGGCGATGCCCCACCTTCGCCGCCCTATGGTTGAAGCAAGGGGACGCGCTGCCGGTCGCTCCGGGTCGTTTCGCTGAGTCTGCGTTGTGGTCTCCTCGACGAGAGACGAGCGAAGGCAATAGAGTATCCCACAAGTGAAACCGGCGAGATCAGCCTAAACTCCGGCCAAACTCCGGCCAGCTGCCTTAGCGAGCCCGTACGGTGATTGTTCTTGGAATCGCAATTTCCATGCCATTCTTGGCGACGGTATTGCCTGAGAAGGACGCCGACGCTAGAATGAAAATCGGAAAACCGCAGCAATCGGTCTTGCGCACCGCCGATTTCAGGTTTGTCTTCCATGAAGACAATTTCAGTTCGCTCTTCTCGGCTGGCGGCCATCGGCATCTTTCTCCTGGCGCTGCTGGCACCGGGAGCTCGCAGCCAGGTCCACGGAGCGGGTCGCTCAGCGGTTGTTCAAGGCACGGTTAGCGATTCCGAGCTTTCTCCGCTGAAAGATGCGGATGTTTCGCTAGAAAGCGCGGACCATGCTCACAAGTTCGTGACTCGTTCTGACGCTCACGGCCGTTATCTCTTCGCGGGTGTGCCACCGGGAAGCTATACCTTGCACGGCAGCAAGACGGGCTACCTAGAAGGGGATCACCGTCCCTTTGTACTCTCGGCGGACGAGTCGAAAATCGTTGACGTGCGTTTGTCCAAGGCGGGCTCAGCCAGCGCCGCGACACAGGCTTTTTCGGTGGGCCAGTTTTCCGATGAGCCCCACTTCCAAATAGCCGGTATTGCCGATCCCAATAGTTACGGCGGACACGGTTCCGAGACCGCCCTCCGCACCAAAGAGGCTTTGGCGAAGGATACGGATTCCTTAAGCAGGGAAACGTCGACCCAGCCCGGCGGCCATTCCGCGACGGGAAAAGCTGCTGCAGAAATGCATCGACAGAGGGGTGACGCCGCGGAGAAAGAAGGACATGCGCTTGAAGCAGTCCGTGAATACCAGCTCGCGGCTGAACTCGAGCCGAGTGAAGCGAATCTATTTGCCTGGGGAGCCGAGCTGCTGCTGCATCGCGCATTGGAGCCGGCGATCGAAGTGTTTGCCAAGGGCCAACGGTTGTTCCCCGGATCGGTTCGTATGGCGGTGGGACTGAGTATGGCGACCTACAATCAGGGAGAGACGGAGCGTAGCGAACAACAGCTTCTTAGGGCTTGTGACATAAATCCTGCCGACCCCACCCCTTACCTTTTTATGGGCCGGCTCGAAGAAGGGGAGCGAATCGAAATCTCTGGCTGGACCGAAAAACTGCATCGTTTTTCGCTTCTTGACCCTGACAATCCCCTGGCGCATTACTATTACGCGGTGGCGTTGAGCAACAGGGGCCAGGAACCGGCGGAGGATTCGGCGATGGAGGCGGAATTGAAGAGGGCCATCGCGCTCGATCCCAAGCTGGGCGCGGCTTATCTGCAGTTAGGTCGTCTCTACGCTGCGCGAAAAGACCATCCCGCTGCGATCGCCGCATTTGAAAAAGCCATTGCGAATTTACCTTTGCCGGACGAAGCACACTACCGCCTGGCGCAAGTCTATCGTCAAATGGGGGATCCCAATAAAGCCCGACAAGAGATTGCGCTTTACAAGCAAACCTCCCAAAAGAGAACCCGGCAAGAGCAAGAGCGGCGTCAGGAAATTCAGCAATTCGTCTACACGCTCGGCGGACAGAAACCGGACGCTCCTTCGCTAGATGCCAAGCCTCGTTGAAGCAACCTTCGTTTGCACGTTTTGTTTTATCAATTCCACTGAGACACAAATATCGGCGAATGCTAGGATTTCCGGCGACATGAGAACCCATCTAAAATGGCCCGCCCTTCTTCCCGTGTTTACAAGTTTTCTCTTTACTTGCCTGAGCGCGCCCACGATCATGGCTCAGGCGCCCGAAGTCTTCCGCCTCGATGGGGGAAGATCCACCTACGCCTTCGGGGTAAATGAACGTGGCGAGCTACAGACACTCTACTGGGGCGCGTCCCTTGGTCCCCGGGACAAGATTCCCCTAGCTCACTCGCTTCCGGAGTGGGCTTCGTTCGATTCCTCCTACACCAATACACCGCAGGAGTACAGCGGATGGGGCGGGGGACTGTTTACCGAACCCGCGTTGAAAGTCGCCTTTGCTGATGGCAATCGCGATTTGGTGCTTCATTTTGTTGATGCCAACCCGAACGGACCGCAATCGCTAGAGATCCTGCTCAAGGATATTTCCCGCGAAGTTTACGTGCGGTTGCGCTACTCGATGGATTCCGAAACCGGAATTCTCGCCCGCTCCGCCAGCATCGAAAACCGCGAGAAGCAGCCCATTCTTCTTGAACAGGTCGCTGCCGCGCAATGGACTCTTCCTCCCGCCCGTTATTTGCTGAGCTATTTAACCGGCCGTTGGGCCGGCGAGTGGACACTCGATCAGGAGCCGATTCACGCGGGAGCGCGGGTCATCGAGAGCCGTCGGGGCAGCACAGGTCATCAAGCCAATCCTTGGTTTGCCATTTCGCGAGACAGCAGCCAGGAAGTTGTGGGCCCCATCACCGCGGATGAGGAGTACGGCGAAGTGTGGTTTGGCGCCCTGGCATGGTCAGGTTCCTGGCGGATTACCGTGGAACAGACGCAGCTCGATTCGGTGCGTCTCACCGGCGGCTTCAATCCCTTTGATTTTGGCTACAAGTTAAATCCCGGCGAGCGTCTGGAGACGCCGCTTTTTTATGGCGGGTATTCCGACCATGGTCTGGGAGGCGCTTCTCGATTGCTGCATCACTTTGAGCTTGCACAGGTTCTGCCACACGCGCCGGCCCCCAGACCCCGTCCCGTCATCTACAACTCCTGGGAGGCCACGGAATTCAAAGTCGACGAAGCCGGTCAGATGGCGCTCGCTGAGAAGGCCGCCTCCATCGGTGTGGATCGATTCGTGATGGACGACGGCTGGTTTGGACAGCGCAAAGACGACCATGCCGGGCTGGGCGACTGGTACGTCAATCCCGCGAAGTTTCCTCATGGCCTGAAACCACTGATCGACAAGGTTCACGCGCTCGGAATGGATTTTGGTTTGTGGGTCGAGCCGGAAATGGTCAATCCGGACTCGGATCTTTACCGCAAGCATCCCGATTGGGTGCTGCATTTCCCCGGACGCCCTCGTTCGGAACAGCGCAACCAAATCGTACTCAATCTGGCTCGCAACGATGTGCGCGATTACGTGGAAGCGTTTCTTGACAAGCTGCTTACCGAAAACGATATTGCCTTTCTCAAATGGGATTACAACCGGAATTGGTCCGAGCCGGGGTGGGACCAGGTTCCTGCGGATGAGCAGCGTCGCGTGTACGTCGAATTCGTTCGCCATCTCTACGCGATCCTCGCCGATCTGCGCCGGAAGCATCCCACGATCGAGATTGAATCGTGTTCGGGAGGCGGCGGACGCGTCGATCTGGGCATTCTGCGGTTTACCGATGAGGTCTGGCCTTCGGACAACACCGATCCGTTCGACCGTCTAACCATTCAGGATGGTTTTACATACGCCTACACGCCGCAAATTATGATGGCCTGGGTCACTGACTCGCCGCACTGGCTCGACGGCCGAACCACTTCTCTTACCTATCGTATGCTCAGTTCCATGCAAGGCTCGCTCGGCATTGGCGCCAACTTGAATCGTTGGACGGCAGCGGACTTTGCCGCCGCCAAACGCCTGGTGGCCGTCTATCACGCCGTGCAAGCCACCATTGTTCATGGCAACCTCTATCGGTTGATCAGCCCCCGCAACAACAGTCCCTTTTCTTCCACCGAAACGGTGTCGCCTGAGGAAAACCAAGCGGTGGTCTTCGCCTTCACGCATTCCACCCAGGAAGGCCGCCGGTTTCCCTTGCTTCAATTGCAAGGCCTCAATCCCGATGCCCAATACAAACTTGGCTGGATCGAAGGGAAGGCGGAGGCCGGGACCCCAGAAGTCGCTTCCGGTCGATGGTGGATGAATCATGGCTTGCGGTTGGACCTCCGAGGAGATTTCCAAGCCGCTGCCTTCCGGCTGGACCGCCAACCCTGACGGACAAACCTGCTACCTTTCCGCCGGGTTTTTTTCATTCTTTCGCCGCCGAGCTCCCGTCGAGCAGGCCATGTTCTCTTCCAACTGCGATCACTTGAAGATTTATGTCGATGGCAAGTTAGTTGCTGAGGCTGATCCGGACCGGGAGCAATTCCCGCATCTTCGCTATGCTCCCTTTACCGTGGATCTCTCGAAGGCCGTTTCGAGCTGGGGAGATTTGCGTGTCGAAGGCTATATTCAGGACCGGCAACTCATCGTCAAATCGTTTTCCGGCAAGGGCATGGACCAAGCCTTTGAAGTGCTACCGGACGACGCGACTCTCTTTGCCGATGGCGCCGATACAACGCGCGTGGTTTTTCGCGTCACCGATGAGTTCGGCGCGATTCGGCCCTTTTCGAACGACGCCATCCAACTGGACCTGGAGGGCCCCGCCGCATTGGTTGGCGACAATCCGTTCGCGGTGGTTGGCGGCACCGGCGCCGTCTGGATTCGCGCCAAGGAGCAACCCGGCAGCGTGCGTCTGACTGCAACACATCCCGTTCTTGGCCAAAAACAAGTACAGATTGAACTGGTTGCAACCTTCCCGGAAACGGTTTAGCAGCTTAAATGCGTAACGAATTGGGATCTGCGGCGGCTTGCCGAGCGAATCTCTTGCAGGGGGGCACGCTTAAGGGGAACCGATTACTTCGATTTTCGTACATAGGCACTCACAATTCCGCTGCCTTCGCGGATCGTCAGGATCTGATTGGCCTTCACCTGGGTGAAACGTTCGACTTTTTGCGTCGTCGGCCATCTCACTTCGATGAGATCCACGGTTTGAAATTCTCCCAAGCCGAAGTGCAAGCGCAGGTCGCTCTGCGACATCACGCTGGTGCCACTGTGGACTTCGTCCATCTGCGCATGCTTGCCTGTTATGACGCGGACGCGGGCGCCGATGGCGGTGCGGTTGCATTTTGTGCCAATAAGCTTGATCTTGATCCAATTCTGCAGGCTGCCTCCATCGTTGCGAAGAAGCGAAGGCGGGTCGTTCATATTCAGCACGAGCGCGTCCATGTCGCCGTCGTTATCGTAATCGCCGAAGGCCGCGCCCCGGCTGGAGAATCGCTCGCTGATGCCGGGGCCCATTGCCGCTGAAACATCCTTGAAGCGGCCATCACCCAGGTTTTTGTAGACCAGACGCGGATTCTTGAACGTCTGGCCGAGTTCGTGGCCCTCGATTTCCGGATACACGTGCCCATTGATCTGCAAGATGTCCGGCCAGCCGTCATTGTCAAAATCAATGAAGCCGCAGCCCCAGGCGACATACTGATTGTTGATGCCAACGCCCGAGGAAAATGTGACGTCGTTGAACGTTCCGTCACCGTTGTTGTGATAGAGGTTGCAGGTATCGTCGGCGAAGTTGGTCTTGAAAATATCGAAAGAGCCGTCGCAGTCGTAATCGGCGACCGCCACGCCCATACCGGCTTGCTCGTGACCATTTTCGCTGTAGGCGCAGCCGGCGATCACCGCAACATCAGTGAAGGTGCCATCGTGATTGTTGCGGAACAGGATGCTGGGTTCCGAATCCACGGCGACATAAACATCAGGCCAGCCGTCGTTGTCAAAATCATAGGCGACGGCAGTAATGGAATAGCGCGGCCCGGGCTTGAGGATTCCGGATTTCGCACTGACGTCTGTAAAAGTGCCATCCCCATTGTTGTGGAACAGAACGTTGGTGTCTCCCGTTAAGCCACGCGGCCCGCACATTACGGGAATGCCTTTCCATTGGCACTGGCGTGGATCGTTTTTGGAAGGAGTCTTTTCCGGATCGAGCTTGACGTAATTGCAGACGAAAAGATCAAGGTAGCCGTCGCGGTCGTAGTCGAGCCAGGTACATCCGGCTCCCCATCGGATTTGTTCGTTGTGGACGCCGGCGTTGCGAGTGACATCGGTGAACGTGCCGTCGCCATTATTGTGAAACAGGATGTTGTGTCCCCAAAAGCAGCAGAAGAGATCGTCCCAGCCGTCATTGTCGTAGTCGCCGACGCAGACGCCCGTCTGCCAGCCGGTGCGCGCGAGGCCGGATTTTTCGGTCACGTCGGTAAACGTTCCATCGCGATTGTTTTTGTAAAGATGCGAAGTGGGAGCTTTGCTGGCCGGCCAGTTGGTATCGAAACGCGTTCCGTTGGTGAGATAGATGTCGAGCCAGCCGTCATGGTCATAATCGAAAAAAGCGATGCCGCTGCCCTTGGCTTCGATGATGTATTTTTTATGATCGACGCCGCCCCAGACATTGGGGATGGTCAAGCCAGCTTCGCGGGCTGCGTCGACGAACCGTACGGGAGAAACCGCCGGTGAATCGGAAACGGGTGGATCGGGCATTGGCGTGGCTTCGAGGCGCATGGCGCCTCGCCATTTCCAGAGTGGAGTTGTCAGCGCGTCCAAGAACGAACTGCCGAGAACCACGAGGGATGAGCCGAGGAAACGGCGGCGCAAGAGATTCATAGACAGTGATCACCGGCAGCGAGAATCGCTGGACGTGACATGCGCACACTAACCAAATCAATTGCAAAAAACGGTTCAGAAAATCTCATCATTTACCGGGTACCTTGGGGAAATTGCGCGGAACAATACCTATGCCTTCTTTGACGGCGATTATGCGGTCGACAGGGACATTCGTCAGTTTGTCCACGCGGCCGCCGGGCCAAGTGATTTCAAGAGATTCGATTTTGGCGCGCTTGCCCAATCCAAAGTGAATTCGCGGATCGCTGGCCGACATGTAGCTCATGCCGCCTTTGGACTGTTCGACGTGCGCAACGCCTTCGGAGGTCAGCTTCAGCGAAGAGCCGATGCCATCACGGTTGGATTTTGTGCCGATCAGCAGAACTTCAAGCCAATGATTGGCGTTGCCTCCATCATTGCGCAGGAGCTCGGGAAAGTTGCCGCGATTGTTGACGGCGATGTCGATGTCGCCGTCGTTGTCAAAATCTGCCGTGGCCAAACCGCGGCCGGCGATGGGGCGGATGAAGTCCGGGCCCAGAGAGTCCGACACTTTTTCGAATTGGCCTTTTCCCAAATTGCGGAACATGAGCAAGGGCTCTTTGTAAGACACTTCGCCGTGATAGAGATTCACGTTGTCGAGCATGGCACCGTTCAGTTGCAAGATGTCGGGCCAGCCGTCGTTATCGTAATCCAGAAATTTCGCGGATACGCCGCTCAACAGGATAGCCTTGTTGCCAATCCCAGAGCGATAGGTATAGTCATCGAAAGTTCCGTCGCCGTTATTGTGGTAGAGGCGGTTCAATTCGAAGTCGAGATGCGTGACGTAGACATCTTGCCAGCCGTCGCCGTCCACATCCGCAGCGTCAATGCCCATACCCGCTTCGTAGCGGCCGTCTTCGCTGGCTGCCAGGCCGGAAACCATGGAAACATCCTGAAAAGTCCCATCATGCTTGTTGATGAAGAGAAAATTCGGCCAGGTGTCGTTGGCGACGGCGATGTCCGGCCAGCCATCGTTGTTGAAGTCGGCGAGTACGACTCCCATGCCCTTGGATTCGGGCTTGCCGACACCAGAAGCGTCACTTACGTCAGTGAAGGTGCCGTCGTGATTATTGTGATAGAGCGTGGTCTTCTGGCCTTTGTAGTTGCCGGGATTGCAGTAGGAGCGGTAGCCGGGACGACGTTCGCCACACCACAGATTCGTCTTCGGAGTCCACTCGATGTAATTGGTTACCACGAGATCGAGCCAACCATCCTTGTTGTAGTCAAACCATCCTGCGCTGGTGGACCACTGGCCTTCATCCGCAACACCGGCCTTGGCAGTGACGTCGGTAAAGGTTCCATCACCGTTATTATGATAAAGGATGGCGCGGCCGTAGCCGGTAACGTACAGATCGGGGTAGCCGTCGTTGTCGTAATCCCCGACTGCAACTCCCTGGCCGTAGTGTCCTTCACCGCCGACGCCGGCTTTTTCCGTGACGTCGGAAAACGTTCCGTCACCGTTGTTGTGGTAAAGAGCCGAGCGCAAAGGATGCGGTGGTTTGTAAATGTCAGTGGCGGCCGATTGCACAAAGTAGAGATCCATCAGGCCATCTTGGTCATAGTCAATCCAGCCGACGCCGGTGCCCATAGTTTCGAGATAATACTTTTCTTCGGTCTCCGTGGAATCCTGGCGGAAAGTGATTCCCGCGGATTGGCGAATATCGGTGTACCGCACGGTGATTAGCGCGTCCTGCGTTTTGTGCGCCTGCGCGCCGACACTTTTCAGGTGCATGGCAGCAACACCCACGGCGCAGAGTACGACGATTGCGCTCAGGTTGCTTGCCAGGCCGAGCGCGTTATTGATCGATGTTCTTTTTCCCATCCCCGGCTTACCGATGTGCGCTTGCGGTCAAGAAGCAGAGGCAAAAGGACGCCATTGCAAAGGGCGCCCCAAGAGTGCTCGTTCGGATTCATGGCGTTCTTCGGTCGAGCATTCTAGCGCCGAGCTTAAGGGTGCTCAACCGTAAGTTTCCGTGTCTGCTCAGAGCGTGTGGTCAGCGAGCCAGAATGCCATTTGAAGTAATTGTTGTCTTGCAAGCATCGGCATTGGTGCATGAAGAGTGGAGGAAGTCCCGGGGGCATTGGCCAGGGTTTGTTCGATGCGGCTCACGTCTAGGTCGCCGGCTGTGTTGCTGGCTTTGAAACGATTCAGCACTTCCCTGGCTTTTTCGATTTCCCCGGTTTGGTAGTAAAAGACGCCTAGCGTGGAATAGCTTCCGGACCACTCGGGCAAAAGCTCTACAGCGCGCTCCAAGTTTTCCGCGGCTTGGGGAGTTTCCCCTTCCAGGGCACAGACAATTCCCAAACCCCAGCGGATTTTTCCTGAGCTGGGAATTCTGACAAGACCTTTGCGCAAGGTGCCTTCCGCGCCGCTGACATTGTTTTCGCGCAGTTGGACGAGGGCCAGCGAGAGGTAATACTGGTCGTTGTCCGGATTGCGGACGATGGCCTGCCGGAAAATTTCTGCGGCACTGGCCGTGTCTCCGAGATGCGTTTGGATGTCACCAAGCAGCGCTAGGAAGGCATCGTCCCGCTGGCCCGCGGCGGAAACTTGCTGGGCGGCTCCGAGCGCTTGGGCGTAGAAGCCTTTGCGAAAGTAAGCGTCAGCCAAATCGTATTTCAAGTCGTCGGAATCGGGATTGGCACGCAACGCCGTTTGGAAATGCATGATGGCATCGTCGTACAAACGGAAACGGGCAAGCAGTACGCCCACTCCCGTCTGCGTGCGATAATCGCCGGAGCTGAGCTGGTCGAGTTGCGCGATAGTATTGCGAGCTTCATCGGGCTTGCCCATTTTCAAATAGGTTTCGGCGAGAAGATAGAGATCTTGGGGCTGGTCGGGATGCTTTTTGATCTCCTCGGTGAGCTCCGTTAGATCCTGTTGAGTTCGCGCCTGAGGCGAAAGGTTGGAGCGGTTATCCAGGTAGTCGAAGAGATGTTGATACGGATAGGGGCCCGGGGAGGCGTCTTTGGAGAGGGTCTGAAACACATTCAAGTCCCGCTCGGCGGCGTCCCTCTGGTGGAGACCGCGCTCGACCATGGCGAGCTTGTAGTAGCCGGAAGCAGCGTTCCGGCTGACCTTGAGGTAGCGTCTCAGAAGCGCGGCGGCTTCTTCGAGTTTCTTGTCCGCGATGCGTAGGTTAGCAAGCTCCAGAAGGGCCTCGGAATAATCAGGGTTGGATCGCAGCGCTTGCTGAAACAGTTCCTCGGCCCGCGCGTGATTCCCCTGACGCTCCTCGATATAGCCCATGTTGAAGAGGCAGGAAGCGTCGCGAGGATCCTGCTTGAGGCCTTCCTGAAAATAATTTCTGGCTTCATCAAATCGCCCCAGATGGCGGTAGGAGAGTCCCATGAAGGCGTAGGATCGCGCGGAGGGGTCCAGATGGATGAGATTCGCGAACTCCTCGATGGCTTTCGCCGCTTTGCCAGACATGAAATAGCTCTCGCCCAAAGCGGCGTGCAGGTCGGCGCGTTGCGGTGCGATTTTCAAGCCTGATTCCAGCAGGGGGATCGCATCTTCGAAGTAATTCTGCGACATGCTGACGCGAGCAAGGAGAAAGATGACGTCGGTGTTTTCAGGCGCCAGTTTGTGGGCTCGTGCGAGGAGATCTAGGGCATCCACGGACCTGCCCTGATCCACAAAGACCTGCGCCAGCAAATACAGCGATTCCGGTGAGTCGGGTTTCAATCTCAGGGCGCGGTTCAGCGACTGTTCAGCCTTCGTATAGTCGTGGCCCCGAAGACAAGCCTGTCCGAGATCGAAAAGAATTTCGAAAGTTTCCGGTTTTAGGGCATTGGCTCTTTCGAGTTCGAGTTCGGCGGGCCGGTATTGCTTTTCGGAAGCCAGCAATACGCCGAGGGTGAAATGGAGTTGGAGGTCGTCCTTATTTTGCGAGGAAAGCTGCGTCGCAGCCTTTAGCCCTTCGGCAGTCCTATGTGCCTGCAGGAAAGCACGAATGAGGTTGAAGCGAGTTTCGAGGTTCGCGGGATGAACGCGCTGAAAGTGAGAGATGGCTTCGGCAGGATGGTCTTTCGCCAGCAGGATAAGACCTAAATTGTAATTTCCATCGCGATTCGCGGGGTCGAGGCGGACAACGGCCCTGAACTCTTTTTCGGCGAGGTCGGGCTTCTGCTCGGCGACATAGAGATTCCCGAGGTTGTTACGTGTTCCCGTCGAGTTGGGATCGAGCTTTAAAGCCTGCAGGAAAGACTTGAGTGCGTTTCCGTAGTCTTTTTGGCCGCTGAAGATAATCCCCAATAAATTGTAGCACTCCACGCTGGAGGGATTTCGTTGGAGTTCTTCTTGAGCTTTTTCTTTGGCCTGTTCGAGCAACCCTTGTGTTAGTAACTCCTTGGCTTCTTTAAGCTGAGGCAGGGTCTTCGAAGATTGCTGAGGACTCTTTTTGGCGGAGACGGATTGCCGTGCTACGGCAGTTGCCGAATTCAGGAGAAGCAAGGACAGCGCCAGTATTACGCTCCAGTTCGTACTGCTGACCACGAGTCTGGATGAATGGTGAAGGGTATCGCCGAGGTTCATGCTGCCCGTATGCCTCCCCAAGCAGAGTGTTTGTTGGGATTTCAAAATCACTTTAGCATTTCCAGTTCTTGCCGAGCCACCCTGTGCTGCGGTTGTTGTTGGAGCAGCGCCAGCAAAACATCTTTGGCTTTCTGCTTTTCCTCCAAAATCACGTAGAGGCGGGCCAGATTGAGATAGGCCTGGTCAAAGTTCGGGGCAACGCGTATGCATGTCTTGAATCTCTCTTCCGCGTCCGCGTTGCGCCGTTCCCGAACAAAGAGGACGCCTAGGTTATTCAACGCGTCGGGATAATCCGGCCGCAAGCTCACTGCTTTCTCCAGATAGCGCGCGGCCTGTTCGAGCTGGTTTTGCTGCGCGTAGAGCATTCCAAGGCTATAGTTGATCTCCGGATCATCCGGTGTAATTTCCAGCGCGCGGTTCAGAAGTTTCTCCCCCTCCTCGAAGTCGCCCTGCCGGCGATAAATATTTCCGAGGTTTGCAAGCGCAATGGCATAGGTTGGCCTGAGAACTAAAGACTGTTTGAAGTTGCGGATCGCCTCGTCCGTCCGGCCTTCCTGCGCGGCCACCATTCCCAGATTGTTCCACGCTTCCGGATGGTTCGGACGCAGCTTTACTGTCTGCTCGAGGTAGTGCCGTGCGTCCTGGAGGGAGTTTCTTCGGAGATACAGCGTTCCCAAATTGTAGTAGGCTTCAGGGTCTTCAGGCTTGGCCGCAATGACCTGCTTGAAGGATGACGCTGCCTGCTCCAGGTACCCGCGCTGGAACATCGCAACACCGTAGGTGAAATCGTTGCGCTGAAACGCACCCTGGTAGAGCACTCCACCAAAAGGAAGCGCCTTTACGATGCGCTCAGCTTGGGTGCTTGGCAACGATCTCAAGTCTTCCATCAGCCGTTCGGGATGCACTGGCCCCTGATAAACCTTAACAATCATGCCGTCCTTATCGAGCAAAAGAGAGGCCGGGATAGGCAGATCCCGGCGGCGGTCGAACAGATAGCGGTAAATGATGTTGTAGATGCCAGCCACTTGCTGAGTGGCAAGCTCGTTGCGAAAGCTAAGTGCTTCTTGGGCGGCGAGTGATCGCGACGCTTGCCCAACGTTCGCGTCATCGACGTTGATGCCGAGAATTCGAAGGCCATTCGCGGCGAGAATTGACTGGTATTTCTGAAAGAGCCGCAACTGTTCACGGCAGGGCGGCGAAGCTGTTGCCCAAAAGTTCAGAAGCAACGCGCCGCCTCGGAACGACCGCAGATCCTGCTTTTCGCTGCCGAGGTCGGGCAAGGAAAACTCCGGCGCGCTCAGCGGCTCGATGAGCCATGTTTCCACCAACGAAGGCAGAAGTTCTGGCTTCTCAGGTTCGCCCGCTCGCGCATAAGAAGCTGGTGAAGCCGCAAAGGGCTTGGCCAGGAATTTATCGGAGCCTTCCTGAATTTCGATTCGATGGTTAACAGGCAAATGCTCGAAAGCCTGCGTCAAACCACTGGGCCAACGAATCGAGGCCCGTACAGTTCCCTGGACCTTTCCAACGCCAAAGAAAAGCTCTTTGCTGTGCTGCGACAAAAATCCCGAACCCGCCTGAAGAGATTTCGTCTGTCGATGTGCTTCGGCTTCCACCGTTACCGCAGCTCCAATCGCATCGCGATTGCTCTTTTGCCCGCGTAACCTGAAGGCGATCGATTGACCTAGGTCCTTCATGGAGTTGCGCAAGATCCGCAGCTGCGGCGCGTTTCGGTTTTTCAGGACCACTTCCAATCGCCCGTCCTGGTCCAAGTCAGCGAGTGCAAACGCCCTGCCATCTTCAAGAAAATCCAGTTCCACTGCGCCTGAGACTTCTGAAAACGTGCCGTCGTGATCGTTCACGTAGAAAACATTCCTCTCCTGCCCGCTCCAGGAGTAATCCGACCGAATCAGTTCATTGATAGCGTTCCATCCCTGCTCGTAGCGCAACGACGGAGTTTGGCTCTGGGGCGATTTCGCCACCAACTGCCGCCAGAAGAAACTCGAAAGATCACTCTTGTTGCGTACCGAATTCTCAGGACCTGAAATATAACCATTCACGATGTAGAGGTCCGAATAACCATCATGGTCGAAGTCCCAAGCGTCTGAGCACCAGGCCCACCGGCCCATCCCAACTCCGGCTTGACTGCTTACATTCTGAAATTTTCCATTTCCCTCATTGCAATATAACGAATTACCTCGCGCGTGCTGACGGTAAAGCGCACGGATGTTTTCCGGTTCGTTTTCATGAAACCGCCCTTGTCCTGAAACTCGAATGCCAGCGGCGGACCACATATCCGCAACGTAAATGTCTTGCTTCCCATCGTTGTTGAAATCGAACCAAGTGGCGCTCATTCCCGCCCCCACGCCGTCAACGCCCGCTTCAGCAGAGACGACGGTAAACTGTCCATCCCCCTTGTTGCGATAAAGGTTGCTTCGCCCGAAATCGTTGGCCACATAGAGGTCCGGAATGCCATCATTGTTGTAGTCGCCCCAGGCGCACGCAAAGCTGTAGCGGTCGTTATCCACGTTCAGCCCTGCGGCTTCTGTCCGGTCCAGAAAAGTGCCATTCCCTTCGTTGTGAAGCAGAAAGTTCGGCGGGCCGTTCCGCGCGTCAAAATAAGGCGCGGGATAATGATATTGGTCAAGTCCCACATAATAGCTGTAGAGGCAAAAATAAATGTCGAGCCGTCCGTCGCCATCGTAGTCCGCAATGGCGGCATGCGTGAACGTCCCCTGCGGAGGCTGCACAAACTGGAAGGCATCGCGCTTGAGTGAGTAGCTTCCGTTTCCTTGGTTCAAGAATAGTAGCGGCCCGCTGCCGCAAACCACCAAAAGGTCCTGGAGCCCTTTGTTCTCGAAATCCGCGAAAAGAGCGCAAGCCGTGCTGTCCAACACCCCCACTCCTGCCTTCTCTGTCACGTCGTCGAACGTCCCATCGCCGCGATTGCGATAGAGCCGGTTGGGAAGTCCCGCAGGTTGGCAAATATATAGATCATCCATTCCGTCGCCGTCGAAATCCCCTGTGGCCAAACCGTTGTTCCCATAAACGTCGATCCCGCATGCACCGTCCAGAACTGTGCGCCAATAATCAACTCCGTGAAGCATCTGGTTTCTGTACGATTCCGTTTGGCCCATAGCGTGAGAAGTAATGTCAATGAAAACTGGCTCGCGCGCGCGGCTCAGCGTTTCTTCGGTCGCCGCCCACAGAATGGCTCGCCATGCGCTGGATTCACCGCGTGTCCACTTGGTCTTCCAATGTCCGATACGCTCCTCGCGCCCATTGTCCTTTCGTGTTCCGACAAAGTCATACCGAATGTCAATCTGCACGGTCATCGATGATCCTGAACTTTCCTTGATCTCGACGACTTCGAATTCAGCCACCTCCACCCGCGACATCGGCGCCAGGTAGTTCTTCATGTCCTGAAGAAAGCGCTCGCGGTTAGTCATCACTTCGGTTGAAAACTCCCTTCGAAAGACATCTAAGCCGTTCCCCGAGCGCACAATCTTTTCCTGTACCGATGTCAGCGAAGTGGCTTTAATCGATGCGTCCAGGAACTTCGCCAAAACTGCTAGAGCCGGCGGTGAGAACTTAAGGGCTTGGCTCCATTCACCCAGGAGCTGCATGATTTCAAAAGCGTACTTTTCCGTGATGTACTCGTCCGAGCCCGGTGCAACTCGGCCCAAAACATCATCCAATGGAGACTTCACCGGATAGTGCGGCGTCAAGCGAAAATCAACGAAAGGAAGATTGGCGATCCCCTCTCCGGAACTCTCGGGGCGTATTGACGGTAAGGGAAACTCACGGATAGGAGCGGGAAGAAAGAGGATGGGCGCCCACCGCACGCCTTGCAAGAAGGTGCGACGTGAAAAAGCTTGATTGTTGCCTTTGCGACGCGCCATTCCTATGTGTCCAAGCTAAGATACCCGAACTTTTTTCATGCTAGCACCGGCGTGAGGTCGTTCCAAACCTCAAGGCATCATTCAGACGGAGCAGGACCTGAGGAATCTCCCCAAATTAGCTCGGCGGGAATCTGATATTCCCTCCCCTGCGGATCTGCTCGATTCCAGAGAAATAATCGATTTTCAAGTTGCTCACGTAACTCCGAACGGGAGCGAGATCGAGAAACGTCACGGCGATTCTTCTGCGGGCAAGTTCCCGGATTAACTTCAAGCGGATTTCGGAGGTCATCACAGCAACGCCACGGACGTCGTGCTCCATCATTCTCTCGGCGGCCTCGCGGGTCCGGTGCGGACCATAGTTCGTATCGCTGAGAACTGCGTCATACCCGAGCTGGCGGGCGCGGACGTCGAAACTCTTAATCACTTCAGGAAAGAAGGGGTTTTCGATGTCAGACACGATGATGCCGAGCGTCCGACTATCGCGCGAGGCGAGGTGGCGCGCGTGAACATTAGGGAACTACCCCCAAAGCGCTTTACCGTCGAGAGCACCAGCAGGTGCGTGCGCCGCCCCACTCTGCCCGTCTTGTTCAAGACGTTGGAAACGGTTGCAGTGGAAACGCCGGCTGCCTTCTCGACATCACGAATCGTTAGGCCCATGTTGGATTACTCAGCCGCTCACCGGCGATTCCGGCTTGTCTTCAGCGTTCGAGGCACGCCCACTGCCGGGGAAGTATAGATGGGAAAAATTGCTTGACAAGATGCAATGAACGGTGTAACTGATGGCAAACTAGGTTAAGCGTTTAAGTGGTTTGGGGCCCGATTGGTATCGTGTTATACATCCACAGCGGCGCTCAAGGGTCTCAAGAAAAATATACGTTAGAAACCGTTCGAGGAAGACTAGGGAATGTGTTTTCGCTTCCCTGTAACAGTCGAGTAGTTAGCATGGAGTGAAAGCGCTTGCAAGAGTTAGCTGCGCAATGGTGCAAAGCGGGGAGGACGGTCATGAATCGTAAGGCCATCTCATCCGGGTTCCTGCGAGCATCCTTGACAATAACAGGCGTGCTGTTAGTTCTGTTCTTGAGCGCGACGCCTCTCTATGCTCAAGTGGACACCGGCACTATCCTAGGGACCGTGACGGACGCTTCGGGGGCGTCGATCAACGGCGCTAAAGTGACGCTGACCAATGAAGGGACCAGTGCGGCCCTCTCGACGAATACAGGACCGGATGGAAGTTACAAGTTCACGCCGCTCAAAATCGGGAGTTACAAGGTCACGGCATCCTTCCAGGGGTTCCAGACCACCACGCAGACGAATATCCCGGTAAATGTGGGCTCGGACGTAGTGATCAACTTCGAGCTCAAGCCCGGCGCGGTGACCCAGACGGTGGAAGTATCTGCGGCCCCTCCTGTACTTGAAACTCAAAGCGGATCTGTCGGCCAAGTCGTAGACTCACGTAGTGTTAATGATCTTCCGCTCAATGGACGGAATTTCACTTTCCTGGCCCAGCTCGCTGCTGGTGTGAACACTCCCCAGGCCGACACGCGCGGCAACGCTGCCAGCGGCGCCTTCGCCGCCAATGGCAATCGGCCCGCCCAGAACAACTATTTGCTCGATGGCATTGACAACAATTCGGACACGGTGGACTTCCTGAATGGCACGAACTTCGTCGTTTTGCCTCCCGTTGACGCCATTGAAGAATTCAAGGTTCAAACCACTGGCTTTAGCGCGGAGTTTGGCCGCTCTGGCGCCGCAGTCCTGAACGCCACAATCAAATCGGGCACCAATGAGCTACATGGCGCCGTTTGGGAGTTTTTCCGCAATGACAAACTAGACGCGGCGGACTTCTTTGAAAATGCAGGCGGCATCAAGAAGGGCGAATTGCGCCAAAATCAGTTTGGTGTTTCCGCAGGCGGGCCCGTCGTAATACCGCATCTGTTTGACGGTCGAAACAAAGTGTTCTTCTTCGGCGACTACGAAGGATTCAGAAGAATTCAAGGAACGGTGCTCACTGGCTCTGTTCCCACTGTGGCGGAACGAAACTCTGACTTCACAGACTTGTCGGACCGGCTTCAGACCAAGACGGAAAAAGACCCTCTTGGTCGGACGGTGTTTATTGGCACCGTCTTCGATCCAACAACCACCCGACAGGTCACGGCGAATGCGGTTGACTCCGTATCCGGATTAACTGCGGTGTCCAGCGGGTTCGTTCGCGACCCATTCAGCAGCTGTGGCCCCGGAACCACGGACTTTACAGTGGGCGCTTGCGTTACGAACCATCTCCCTGCCGGGCGATTGGACCCAAATGCCATCGAGCTCTTGAAGCTCTATCCCCTGCCGACCGGTACTGGGATTTCGAGCAATTTCGCCAATTCCCCCAAGCTCAATGAGCATCGCAACGCGTTTGATTCCCGGTTGGACATCAATTTCAGCCAGAAGGACACACTGTTTTACCGCTTCAGTTTTGTGGACGACCCCCAGCTCATTCCCAGCATTTTTGGCGGTATCGCCGACGGTGGTGGTTTCCAACAAGGTACGCAAACGGCGAATGCCCAGCAGAGTGCCCTTGGCTATACGCATACATTTTCGCCCACCTTGGTGAACGTAGCCCGCGCCGGGCTGAATTACCTCCACACTTCACGCTATTCGCCGGAGGCCAATAATCTAACCAACATCCCGGGAAACTACGGAATTCTGGGCGTTTCTCAGCAGGCACTGAATGGCGGACTTCCAGCTTTTGGGATCAACGGTTTGCAAACCCTGGGCAGCAATGCATTCTTGCCTTCGGACGAAGTCACCTCAACAATCCAACTCACCGACGACGTCACCAAGATCTACAGCAAGCATACTTTCAAGATGGGGATCGAATATCAGCACGTCAAGTTTTCGACCCTGCAACCTCCCTGGTCACGAGGTGAATTCGATTACAACGGCAATTACACGGACATCCCCAACAATGCCAATGGAAACACCGGCATCGCGAATTTCCTGCTGATCCCGGCTGCCGCTGCCAATGGCGGTACAGTTGGTTTCCTCGGAGGCCCAAACCAGATCTACCTCTCGAACATCTCCCTTACGGACAACGGCAAAAACTATTATGGTGTTTACGGTAACGACGACTTCAAGCTTACTCGCAAGTTGACCGTCAACCTCGGTCTGCGTTGGGATTTCTTTGGACTAGTGTACGAACACCACAACAACCAAGCCAATTTCATTCCCTCAGGCGGTCCGCTCAACGGTCCTACTTACCTGATGCCAGGAGGCACAAACGCATGCGACTCGTCTCATCTCTCGAGCGGCCCGGGAGGTTTCCTCCCGCTGCTGGCTCAAGACGGCATTAAGTGCGTCGCTACGAATGCTTATGGTGGAGGACTCGGCAACTCGCAGAAGACGAATTTTGCGCCGCGAGTCGGCTTCGCGTATCAAGTTAGCCCCAAACTCGTTGCCCGTGGCGGGTTTGGCATCTTCTACAACGGCTTTGAAAACCGCGGGTTTTCGCCAAACATCGGCGAGAACTATCCCTTCCAATTCAATTTCTCTTATGGAGACAGCAGTAGCGGAACAGCCACAATTCCCTCGCAAATCCCCACCAACTATGTGGGCTGTCCTGCTACTGCCGCTACCGGGAACACTCCGACCTTTGAGTCCGGCTTTTCATGCAACCCGCTCAGTCCACTTCAGGTCCTCGCATCCGGGTTGTCGTTACGTGGAATCCAATTCAACTACCAGACTCCTTACTCTATGAGCGGCAACCTCACCCTGCAGTATCAACTGACGCACTCGATGTCCGTTCAAGCTGCTTACGTGACGTCGCTGGCGCGGCATTTGGAGGCGTTTCCGGGTTCCAACAACGTCAGCCAAATCTTGCCTGCCAGCTTGCCAGCAGGCGAAAAAACGTCACAATTCTTACCGCTTCCGGATTTTAGCCGAGGCGCGAGCTACGCGGCAACCGAGGGCAGCAGTGCTTACCATGGCCTCCAGACCAAGGTCGAAAAGCAATTCGTGGGTGGCCTGAACTTCCTGGTCACTTACACTTTCTCTAAGACGCTCTCGGACGCCGGCGATTTGCTAAACGGCGGAAGCCTGCGGGGCTACCGCGCACCGGCCGTTCCGGGTGTAGGGATTCAGCACGATTACGGCCTTGCTTCGTTCGATATCCGCAACGTCTTCCACTTCAGTGGTGGGTATCAGCTCCCCTTCGGCAAAGGCAGGAAGTACATGTCCAGCGCTACCGGTGCAACGGACAGGCTTGTCGGTGGCTGGAGCTTGCAATGGATCACTACTCTTCAAGGTGGCCAGCCAATTACTCTTGGTTGTCCCAACGGTACCACCACTGGAACAGGCTGCTATGACCTCCTTGTGCCCGGTCAACCCTTGGACCTAGGCCTGCACACGGACGCGAACGGAAAGCTGAGCTGGTTTGGAAACCCCGGCGCTTTCACTCAGCCGCCGAAGTGTACACAGGCAACAGTGGGGGCCGCGCTGGTCAACTGTGGGATCTCTGCGCTGGGCGGTGGTCCGGCCCAGGTTCCCGGACCGGGATTCCACAGGCTGGATTTTTCTGTATTCAAGGACCTTCCGGTCAACGAGCGTGTCCACTTCCAGTTCCGGACAGAGATCTTTAATATACTCAATCACCCCAACTTCAACGCTCCCGGCTTCGGCGGCAACGGTGTTGTCGCCATCTCCGGATCCACAAATTTCAATACGACGCACTTTGGCGAAATCGGCTCTACACGCGACGCACCCTACGACGCGCGCCAGATCCAGTTCGCCTTGAAACTGTACTACTAGTCTAGGCCCAAGTGACACCCCGCAAAGGGCGCCTCAATGGACTTGGGCGGCCTTTGTCTTCGCCATGTCATTCTCTGAATCCCCTGCTCCGCGCGCTGCGGCCTGGTGGTAATCTGCAATCATTGTGATGACGAGAAAACGGTCGATCTGTGCGATGTCACTGGCCTTTTTGGCATGCCTTATAGCAGAGGCGGCTGACGGCCCTCGGCAGAATCGCGATCTAGATCGCGAGTTCCAGGCCGCCGTCGCTCAATATCACTCGGGCCATTACCCCGAAGCCGCCTCAAAGCTGGAGAATCTGGTGCGCGAAGCCCCTGAAAGTTTTGAAGTCCAGGAACTCCTGGGATTGGTCTATTCCGCGCAATCGCAGGATGCCAGAGCCACGCAACATCTCCAGAAGGCCGTTCATCTCAAACCCAATTCTGCGCCCGCCAGAACTAACCTTGCCGCCAATCTAGCGCGGCTTGGCAAACTCGACCTCGCTACCGAGCAGTTCAAGAAAGCGGTCGAGCTTGACCCGCGCAACTTCGACACCAATCACAACCTGGGCGAAGCCTACGTTCGCTCCGGCAAGATCGCCGACGCCGCGTCTTTCCTCGAAAAGGCCCAGCAAATCAATCCTTCCGCCTACGATAACGGCTACGATTTGTCTCTGGCATACATTCAAACCGGCCGGCTCGCAGACGCCCGGCAACTGATCCAGGATCTTTTGAAACGCAAAAACACCGCGGAATTGCACAACCTCCTTGGTGAAGTGGAAGAAAAAGACGGCAAGTTCGTCGCGGCTGAAAATGAATACGAAACGGCAGCGCACATGGAACCCAGCGAGAGCAACCTCTTTGACTGGGGGAGTGAACTCCTTCTCCATCGTACGCTCGGACCGGCAGTCGAAGTGTTTCAGCAAGCCGCCGAGCGCTATCCTGCTTCGCAGCGACTCGCGATCGGTCTTGGCGTCGCACTCTACGCGCGTGGCAACTACGACGATGCGGTCAAATCTCTTTTGCGCGCGACCGATCTCAATCCCGCCGACCCTGGCTGCTACCTTTTCCTTTCCAAGGCCTACGACAGCTCCCCCGGTCAGGCCGGCGACGTCATCCAGCGCTTCCGCCGCTTTGCGGAACTTCAGCCGAGCAACGCGCGCGCCCTCTACTACTACGCGATGAGTTTATGGAAAGGCAAGCGTGCCCAAGATCCGGATCTCGATCTTCATCAAATCGAATCTCTGCTGAGCAAATCGTTGGCGATCGACCCCAAGCTCGCGGAGGCGCACTTGCAGTTGGGCAATCTCTACTCCGACCAAAATAAATATGCCCAAGCCATCCCCGAGTATACGCGCGCGCTGGAACTCAGTTCCGATCTTGCCGACGCTTACTATCGCCTCGGCCAGGCTTATGTTCGCACCGGCGACAGGGACCGCGCCCAGCAGCAGTTTCAGGTTTATCAACGGCTCCGCGAACAACATCTCGCGGACCTGGACAAGCAGCGCGCCGAAATTCGACAATTTGTTTATTCGGCGAAGGATTCCCCTTCCGCGAAACCGTGATTTACTTCGGTCCGCCGTGCGGGCTTGAAAAAAGAAGCTTCGTCCGTCTGGTCTGACGGATGTCTTGACACCTGTTTGGCCGCGTCGTAGCTTTTACGGAAAGTGTTCAAATGGAATGAGTTCCCACACTTCATTGCGAACCGCAAAGGATCGCGCTCGCCTAGCCTCTGCGAAAGGATCCACTCCACAAGAACTCGCGCGACACCTCGTCTGGACCCGGCGAGAATTTTTGCGTGGCGCTGCGGGAGTGGCTCTAGGCAGTTCCCTGCTGCCCTCCAGCCTGATCGCTCGAACGGGCATCTCCGCCCGTAAGAGAAAAGTCGTCGTCGTTACCTTCGGCGGTGGAGCGCGCGATCAGGAAACGTTTGCGCCGGAAGGCCAGGAAAATGTTCCGCACCTGCTGCGCGAACTAGCCCCACAGTCGACGTTCTTCACCCAAGTGGTCAATCGGGGAATCCTCGGCCACTACGTCGCCACCGCAAGCCTGGCAACGGGTGTGTACGAGACCATAAATAACTTTGCCTCGCTTCCGCCGGAATCTCCCACGGTATTTGAGTACTTTCGCAAAGACTTGAAGCGGCCTGCTTCGGATGTCTGGGTCGTTGCTCCCAGCAACGGGTTTAATCGCATTGGGGAGAGCAGTCACCGCTCCTTTGGTCCCGGTTCGGGGGCGCGAGTGATTTTGCCCAAATATTTGTTGGGCGCGGCAACTTCCGGACTGGGCGATTACGGACACTTGCTTCGGGACAGCTACGAAACGCCGCTGTACGCGCCGGAGCTAAGTGGGAATATCTTTGAGCTGGAGCAGTTGGAGACGATCCTGAAACTCTCGGTGGAGGACTTCAGGGCGCACGCGCTAACGTTGTCGAGCCCGGATGAACTCTCCGTGTATATCGTCCGGCAACTTATGCGGCAGTTTGCTCCCAGTCTCCTCTGGGTTACCTTGCACGACATTGATATCGCGCACGCCGGCGCGTATTCCCTGTACATCGAAGGAATCCGGCGGACGGACCGCCTCTCGGCGGAAATCTGGAAGGCCATCCAGAGCGAACCGGAATATGCGGGTAAGTGCACACTCTTCATACTTCCGGACTTCGGGCGTGATTCCGACGAGGACGCCGGCGGCAACGGTTTTCAGCACCACCGTACGGGGGATGTCATTTCCCGAACCACCTGGATGATGGCCCTCGGTCCCGGCATCCGTGAGGGCGTAGTTTACGACCGGCCGGTCGACAGCATTGACCTGGTTCCCACTCTCGGCTCCATGATGGGGTTCACCGCGTCGCTTTCCAGGGGCAAGCCGATTACCGAGATCCTGTAGGCCTTATGCATCCGGAAGATCTTAAGCCCGAACAGTTCAGCGGTTATC
Organism: Acidobacteriota bacterium; assembly: GCA_003223215.1. Lineage (GTDB taxonomy): Bacteria > Acidobacteriota > Terriglobia > Acidiferrales > UBA7541 > Acidiferrum. The sequence goes on along the minus strand of QHYH01000079.1, from coordinate 171,582 downwards.
CGCCGGAAGCGAGAAAGTTGGCGCTGGACTATCTGGAGACGTTCAGGCGATTGCCGCTGAGCTTCCTTCCGAGCCTGTTGCGGGAGGTGATTGAATTTGATTTCAAATTTCCCGTGGAGCGCAGGCATCTCGAGAAGGAACTCGGGAATCTGCGCTCCCTTTCGCACGAGGACCTGCGGGCATGGTTTCGAGAATTCACGGAGATCAGGCTGTCGGAAAGCCTTGAGAAATTAAACTGGATTGCTTCGCCGGCACAATTTGTAGAGCAGCTTTCCGCCCATCTTTGGGCCACCCACCAGATGGATGCCTTTCGCCACGCGGCCCTGGGCTACGCGGACAAGTTACGCGCGGCGGTCGCCCCAGAACCGCCGACATCCCCCCGTTTAGGGATCGCCGTGATTGGTCAGGGAGTCGATGTTGCGCCAGGGCCGCTGTTTCGAAAACTGCGCACTTATGGCGCCTACTTCAGCGCCGTCAATCCGGAAAACGGTCTCCGGCAGCTGCTCGAGGTAGTTGCAGCGCGGGCCAACTCGAATCCCGCCCCCTATGGCCACTGGTATATCGACGGCGGAGAACCGCTTCCCCATGCTTCGGGAGTCACCAGCGTTTCTTACCAGGCCATGGAGCCGGTTCGTGCGGCGCTCCTCGCGAGAATCCATGCGGAAACCCAGAAAACAGGCATGGGGCCGGAGGCCCTGCGTACGCTGATGGCCCGGTTGCGGCCGGTGGAGTTGAGCATGGCTCCTGGCGGCGACCCGGTTCTCAACCGTTTCCAGATCAAGTTATTGACGGAAGGATCAGGGACGCAGATCTTCAGCACGAGCTTTGTCGAATGGGCGGCGCGAGAAGCGCTTCGACGCGCCGAGCCCCTGACGGTGCTTGCCCGTTTTGCACCTCGCCAGCGGCAAAAGCCCATGCACGAACTGCTCTCACCCGGCCCGGAGCAGGTTGCATTGGATCCGGTTGGCTCGCTGGTGGACGCGGATATGGGTGCATATTACAACTGGATGAACCAGCAGCGGCTACCCGGGTCTGAAAAATCGCTCTTTCTGGTGTGGTTCGAAAATCACAAGGAAGCCGTTGCTATTTCACCGGCTCTTCCCCGCGGCACAGTTTCGACGGAAACCATCGATTTGCGCGGGATTCTCTCCTGGATGACTTGAGCGAGTCGCGGCCGTCGACCAAGACACTAAAAGACACTCGATTCCAAATTGGAGTACTCGCGCCGACAATCATTTCGTTTGTGCGCGATGTTGGTATCGCGCTCGGGGGCTGGCGCAGGCTTGGGGGATTCTTCTACGAATACGTGCTTGTCTTTGAGTTGCCGCTTTCGTCAGCAACGGACAGCATGGCGACGAGTACCGCCACCCGCGCCGAATGCGGTGCTTACATGAAATTCTCTTTGCGTCCATGCTCTTGGGCAGACCGTTTCGAGGAAATGAGCGGCGGAGAGTTTACAATATGTCCACATTCTCCGGAGAACCGCTGGTCGTAAGAGCGGCAGCCCAATCCTCCTGTTACGTCTGACGACTCGGAACACGAATCGCAACTAGCTGCTAGATCCAAGGTCCGGAGGCGTCTCGACAGTCGGGGGAAAGGGGGTCGATCATGACGACGTTCTGGGGTGTAGATTCGGCACAGCCTGCAAATAGCATGGTGCAAAACCAAACGCTGTTCGATTTCATCACCGAGCAATGCGGGCAGCCGCCTGCCTTTTGGGGACGCTATATTGGAGGACGCTTTGCGTTGACAGCAGTCGAGGAAAAGTTTCTTCACGACAGGGGCTGCCGCATACTCGTCGTTTATAATGGTACGCGCAATTCTCCTCGAAGTGTGCAGGGAGGTTTTGCCGAGGGAGCGAATGACGCGAACAAAGCGATCGCTGCCGCGCAAACCCTCGGCATTCCCGGCGGCGTCTGGATCTACGCCGACGTCGAGTCTGGCTGGACGCCAACCCCTGAGTGGTTTGCAGGCTGGTCGGACACCATGCTCAATTCGCAGTTTGGAGGCGCGGGCGGTATCTACGGCAACCCCCACAAGACCAACGCAGCGAATTTTAACGTCCCCTACTGCAATGCTTTTAATGGTGACCCCAACATGCGGGGGACCGATCAAGTCGCGGCTTACATTTTTAGTTCTGAGCCTGAGCCTGGTTGCACGACGGCTGCGCAAGCCCCGGCGTTCGCCCCAGACATGCCGCCATGCAATCCCAACACAGTGATTTGGCAATACGCTGAGAATTGCTTTGGGGGCAGGGTCGACGAGGACCTGGCAAATGACGCAGGCTTTCGAAGCATGTGGTGAGGCTTCGCGCGGAATGACCTCTGATGCGGGGCAGCTTGAACACGGCGCGAGGGGAGTGCCGCCTTTCGCCCTTCATGGCACGCTTTGCTTGGCTGCGCTTCTGGTGCTCGCCGCATGCGGCCCTTCGCAACCCTCTTCGCCCACCCGGAACGTCAGCACCGGCGCGGAGACCGTCCCGGATTTCGCAGGAGCCGCTGAGCCCATTGCTTCGCTGTCCTCCTGTCCCCACATTCTCTCCCCTGATCTCAGAAATCCTTTTAACGCAGGCCCATCTTCCACATCCATTGCGGACTACAAACTGCTCGGCTGCTGGCAGGGCACACTCGAAGGAAAGACATTTATCCTCGAGGAGTTTTTCTCGGGCGAACTGGGAGGCGGGATCGCTGTTCAATATAGTGGGACGCTCGTCGCTCATCAGATGACGGGAACCGGCCCGCCGGCAATTGTTCGGTTCACGGGAGAGTACGTCTGCATTGCCGAAAAAGCCGGCGCCTACTTTGAGGCGATAAGTCTCCGAACTGGTTCGCGAATGGATGACGAAGCAGCTCAAAAAGTCTGTCCGCCGGCACACTGGCCACCGGCGTACGTGCTGGGCTTAAGCGACCGCCGCCATTACCCCGTCGCTTGGCACACCACAAATCCACATTGAGATTGTGGAACCTATTGGAATGACCAAGAATGTGAATTGCCGCGGTGTCGAGCTGCCATCTCGACATTTGCAGCCGGCCCATTGCGAACGAGGGCCTAGATTTTGTGCTTGTGCTGTTCCAAAGCGACGCGAACAAGCTGAGCGCGGGTATGGGTGCCTGTCTTGGCAAAGAGTTGCTGCAGGGTAGCCTTGACAGAACTCTCTGAGACGTCAATTCGTCCCGCGATTTCCTTGTTAGCCAGGCCCTCAAAGACAAAAGAAAGAACCTGCCGCTCGCGTGGCGTGAATTGTTCTGGACGAGAGGGAGGTGTACGTCTCGCAGTCGCCGCCATAGCTGCCTGCAAGAGTCTTTGGTCGAAGAACACTTTTCCGTTCGCTACGTCGCGGATCGCTTGCGCGAGCAAGGCCGCAGAGTGATGTTTCATAAAAATGCCCGAGATGCCGTCGTGGATTAACTCGGCTGCTTGGTTTTGATCGACCCCTGCAGTCACTACCAAGATCTTGCCGCCAAAGCCTTGTTGCTTTGCAGAACTCGGGAATTGCGTTCCGTTATGTTTCCCAAGATCAAGATCAAGCAGCACGACATCCACTTGCCTTCTCTCGAGAACCCTAAGAGCTTCTTCGATTGAACCGCACTGCGCCACTACTTCCAACCCCGGTTCTGCGTGCAGAAAACGCACCAAACTCTCGCGAAAAAGCGCATGGTCGTCCAGTAACAAGATGGCAATCGTTTTTTCCATTGCTTCAGGCATTGACGCTTTCCTTGGCGGCGCGCAACACTGGCACAGATACAGCGAAGCAACACCCCGCAGGACTGGCTTCGTAGGCCAGCTCACCGCCGAAACTTCTCATTATCGCACGCGACACATAAAGCCCCAGCCCACCAAGGTCAGCACCGCGCTGAAAAGGTCGGAACAGATTTTCCGGGGAGCCGATCCCAACGCCAGTATCTTCGAAGCGGATAACGATCCAGCCATCTTCCTGCGACGCCTGCACGCACAGTCTCTTCGCTTTTGTCGCCAGCATTGCATGTTGGCTATTCTTTGCGAGATTCAAGAAGACTTGAACGAGTCCATAGCGGTCCGCCCAAACGAGGGGCAGCGGTTCAGCGACTTGCCATACAATTTGGATTCCCGATTCGCGGTAGGCATTCTCGATTAAGACGTGGAATTCGTCGAGCACGGTTTTCAACTCAACCACAGCCGCGTTCTGGCCGGGGGCGGCTTGTAACTCCAAAGCCGATACTCTTTGCAGACTCTGCACCAGGGTGCCCAGAGCGTGAAAGTCCTCATTGTCCTGGAGTTCCTTAACCCGCAAAAGATTGTTGTAAACCACCAGTACTGCACCGCACAAATTCCGAACCTCGTGGGCAGCTGCACTCATGAGAATGCGGCTTTTTTTCAATAAATAATCCAGGCTTAGATCCTCTCGGCTACGCAGATCCTCCGAGAGATCCACTATGATCGCCGCCACCCGCGTACCCGAAACCGTCCTATAGGTAGAAAACCAGACGCCGGCCAGGAATAGCTCTCCATTATGTCGCTGCCCTGTGCATTGCATGGTAGTCCGAAATACTGTGGAAGATGGAGTCTCAACGGCTCGTTGCAAGGCAGGCAGGTAAGTGCTGATGGATTGCCCCCGCAACGGTTGTGCTTCCGGCGCCATCAGGTGCTGAGCCGCTTCGTTGTAGAGAAGGATCTTCCCGTCCGAGCCGATTGTCACGATAGCAGCCGGACTGCTTTCGACAAGAACATCCAACTGCTCTTCCGCTTCCTGCCGACGCTTCACCTGGTCTGCCAGTTCGTCCGCGTGGCGTTGGAGTGCGACCCGTCGGTTGCGACTAAGCTCCGAAATAAACAGCCCCGTGCCCATGAAGCCGGCGGAGCTAAATATAAGGTGTACGAGCCTCTCGTTCTGATTCTTTGGCAGATTGCTGAAATCAAGACCAGCGCACAACAGGGCAACGATGACAATCCCTTGGCGAGACAGGAATCCTCCCGCAATCATGATCGGAAACAGGTATAGAAAGCCTAACGAGATATAGGGCTCCGTCCACCAGTCGAGCAGGGCAATCGCTGCTCCGCATACTACTGCCGCAACCAACAATTTCCTGCGGTTGCCGGGAACAAAAATAGATAAAGGGTCCCGCATGACCGACGATGCATGATCCCCCGCGGACTGGACAGGGGGAACCCCTTTCTAATGGACTGGACAAAAGATAGCCAAGCTTCAACCTCAAAGATAGCTATTTTGGTGCACCAGAGCGCCCCCTTCCTTGAGGAAAGAGGGCGGGCATGAACATTGCTGACGTCGTCTCAGGACGGGCTAAGTGGAGAGGTATCCAATGGGTGTTATTCTCTGCCACGGCCTGCAAGGTTTTAGCAGATCAGCTGAGGGCCCTTCTACCGGCGCGGGCCCTGCCGGGGCCGCTTCATCCAAGGGAGGTGCGATTCAAGCCCGGCCGCGAGCTCACGGCTTACTACGACGCGCGTATTTACCGCGAAGGCAGGGAGACGAAGGAGACTTGCGTTCGCCCCATAGCGGTATCCTGGGGACCGGATACTGGCGCAAATTGGAAGGCCGATATCATCAAGGCGGTGGCCGAAGCGGAGCGCCACTCGGTGGCGGCACCCTTCCTGCAACTGATGGCGGATTTTCCCGCTTGGAGCATGCGTATCCAGGTCTCGCCGCTGGATGCCCGATTCACCCAGCTTGCTCGCCTGTCGGATCCGCGTCACGTGCGCGCCATGCTGGCCGACACCTACGAGTCCGGTAAGGCAGCGTCGCATCACCATCAAACCAGCGATTGGATTGTCACATCAATTAAATATCGACCGGGCAGGCGACACGTGCTGCGCTACGATCCGGGCGATCCAGCTAGCGGGGCAACGCTATTCGCCAAAGTCTATATCGCCGAAGAAGAGGCCCGCGCCTTTCGCCGCGAGGACGGAGCCCGCACTTTCCGCGTTGCGTGCGACGTAGCAGACGCGGTGGCAGAACACTGCAGGGGCTTGAATTGTCTGCGGCCGCTGGCCTACCTGGCTGAGGATGCGGTTGTCCTTTACCCACGACTTTGCGGTGTGCCCCTGTCCACCTACGCGCGGCGCCTTAACCTGGACAGCGCGCGGTGGCTGCGCCGTGCCGGGGCAGCGCTCCGCACTTTGCATCGCCTCCCTGTGGCGCTCGCTGGCCGATCTGAGCCCCATGATCTTTCGGCAGAGATTCGGTCGATTGTGCGGAAGAGCCATCCTATCGCGGTTCTCCTGCCACATGTCGGATCGGCGATTGAGGCCCTCCTCGACCGTGCGCGGGAATTGCACGACCGCCTGCCCCAGGAACCGCCAACCTTCACACACGGTGACCTCAAAACTGAACACATCTGGGCTGCGGCCGACGGGCTTACCGTGATGGATTTCGACAGCGCGCGCCCGGCCGACCCGGCCCTCGATGTAGGATATTTCCTGGCCGATTGGCAGTTCCAGCAAGCCGACTGGGATCAGGCCAAAATAGAGGGGATGTACCAGAGTTTCTTTGCCGGGTACGCCGCCAGTGCGAGGAAAGATTTCTCGATCCGCTCCCGCCTATGTGAGGCCGTCGAGTTGCTCAAATGTGCGGTGCGCCGGGTACCGCTCTTCGAGAACGACTGGGCGTCCCGTATTGAAGGGGTAGTTGACTGTGCTGAGGCTGCTATAGACGATGTCCAGCGCACGCTCGTTTTGCGCACACGGCGATTCTTGGTGCCACGCAGCTTTGCGGGGAGTTCCCGAGTTAAGAGCAGGTACCTACATTAAGCGATCTGGACCGTATCGGACAGCTTCCATAATTTGGCCTGCTCGATATTCTTCAAGATCGTTTTCCCAAAACAGGCGACATCGCGATCCGAGCGGCGGATGCTTGGCACTCCACAGTGACTGAAGCCGAGCTGATTGCGCCCTGTGGGTTCTTGAGTCCGGACCATCCAGAGACTCCGGAAGCGGTGAAAAGGATTACCCGAGTGGTTCAGCGGAGACCGGCGCACCGCACGATCGCTCCGGATCGCGAGATTTGGCTTGTGGCCGGTGTTCTTTCTGGCCTACTGGTTCGTTTTCACGCGCGTTGAAGATATTCGAGCGCATGCTCGGGCGAGGACCAGAGATTGACATCGGGAAATGGACTCATCCGGCAATTCTTATACATCAGCTCGCATCAAGTCCAGATTAGGATTGGGCACTATGGGCACTGCCATCTCAGACGTAAGTGATTCGCGCGCTTGATGGAATCTAGCTCTTTCTCGGAGAACCCACAGCGCTCCAGGATGGACAGGATGAAATCCGTTTTCGCCTGGGCGTAGCGCTCTCTTTCCTTGCCAAATCGTTTCGCCAAGGCCTTCTTCAGAGCGGAATAAGCCACCGCGTCCGACAGGTGGTCCGAAGATAATCACGAACCGCTAGGTGGTTCTTGAGCGCAAGGCTATTCTCGACGCATAGATAGAGGTGGTGGGCTGGTTGATTCCGCGGAGCTAGGAACGCCTCACGATCCGCGATGCCGAGATCGCCGCGATGCTGATAGCCCAAGCTCCCGAGGCGCGACACGATCGATGGCAGGTTGGTACGCGACGCTATCACTACGTCCATATCTATCACTGGCTTGGCCGCCATTCCGGGGACGGCGGTACTCCCGACATGCTCGATCGCGATCGCCACATCGGAAACAGAAGGCCAGATCCAGTCCCTAAGCCGAAGAAATGTTCGAGGCCAATCCCGACCGTGGTCGACCACTTGAATGGCTGAGGAAGTCGCTGGTTCCGTCATCCTTCGATGATAAACGCAGTGCTCCGATGAGTGCCTCATCGCTGATCCCAACACCCAGTGTTTGAAAGGTGAAACTTTAAGGAAGACCGTTAGCGATGTTTCTCAAGCTTTCACTGAACATGATCTCGGCTTGCTCGCGCCACCCGACGGCCTTCGTCCGAATTGCTGTAGTCCGGCCCTTTAGCCAGAAGACCGCCTTGTAGAACGGCAGGGCAGCGGGAACCTCCGGATGCCCGCCGGAGCCGAGGTAAGCCCCAAGAAACACCTCGGCGGCAGTGTCTAGGGCGCGGACGGAGCCAAGACCGTTCATCGCTAGCCGCTCGAGGCTGACAATAAATTTTGCGACGTCGCGCGCGGGATGGGCGATGTCATGAAGGTCCCAATCAAAGACCACCGTGCGTCCCTCGGTGAGAATAATCTGGTGTTCGCAAAAGTCGCCGTGACCAGCACACGCAAGGCCAGGGTCAAGAAATGGTGCGGCGGCTTTCAAGCGTTCGAGCAGTTGCTCGGTTCTGACCATCCAAGCACGGTCTGCCTCGGAGAGCAGTCGGCATTTACGTTCCGCGCTCGTAAGAAACCTCGCGATCCCCGAGGTTCGACCGGAGGTCGGGGCTAAGGTTTGGAAGCGGCCTAACCATCGCCCGCATCGATCTGCCGCCGATCGGCATGGGCGGTCATCCCCGAGTTTGAAAATGTCCTTCGCTGATGTTCCCTCGACCTTTTCCTGCAAGAGCAGACGCAAGGACGGCAGATAAGCAATCGCTCGTGGGGTCGAGAATTCGTCTTCCGGGCCAAGACCTGCATACCTCAGTCTCTCCATGACTTGATACACGTAGTGATGGTCGGTCGCGTAGGCTTTGCCGATCAGGCGATGCCACCCGTCGCGAGCGCGGACGCCGATCTCGAAAGTGCAGTGCGGCTCCGGGTGCGAGGCCAGCAATTGGATGCGAACCTCTCGGGGGGTACCCCAGGGCCACCGAGAGGTGGGAAGCCCGCCGATTTGTTCGGCCAACGTAGAGCCATCCAGCTCGGCGAGCCGGGGGATCGCATCAGGCGAATCGCCGCGAACCGCGGGAGTGAAGAGTTGCGAATTCCCGGAGTTGCCCATCGGTTCCGACATGTTGCTCCCCTCGCGCAAGGCGGGACGATCCATTCACGGTTTGGCCTGGCTCTAGTGCGGGTTCTTCGTAAGCATCTCCTGAGCGGAGAAAACGCCGCTCTGATGAGCGGGAAGAGGATACCTGCCATTTGCAGCTTCCGCGGAACCGAGGAGTAATTGCTCGATTTGAGCGGCACGGACCTCGATGGAGTAGGAGCGCGCCACAAAGGCAGCCGCTGCCCGACCCATCTCGTCGCACCTGCTCCGGTCCTTGGCGAGTGCGCGCAGGTGAGTTTGGAACTCCTCGGAGTCTTTTGCGAGCAGACCCGAGCGGCCGGCTTCCGTGGTTATCTGGGCCAGATCCGTATCCATGGTGATCACGGCCCGACCAGCCGCCTGAGCCTCGAGTAATGCCTGATAGGGACGGTTACTTTCGGCCTTCTCCGGGATGGCAAAGAAATCGCAAGCAGCGTAGTACCAGCTGATCTCGCTGTGCTGCACTTCGCCGGCCAGGTGGACGCGTTCCCCAAGATGGAGCCTTGCCGCTTCGTTTTCTATTTGGGCGCGGCCGTCGCCGTCACCAACCAGCAGCAGGAGAGCGTTTCGAGGAAGCGCCGCGAAGGCACGCATCAAGTCGAGGACCGACTCCGCTTTTCCGGGTCGCGGGTCATCCTTGTGTTTTCGAACCGAAAAGCGGCTCACGCACAGGACGATCGGCCCGTCCTGCGGCAGCCCGAGCACGCGGCGTGCTTCCTCGCGGCTGGGCAGGCGCGTCCAAGTTTTTACCGCGAGCGGAAGGAAGCAGATTCTTTCTTCAGGAACCCCCCAACTGCGGAGATGTTGCATCGCTCCTCCGAGTTCCCCCATTGCTCGGACCGCGACGACCTTGTGCGCTCGCTGTAACGACTTCCGGAACGCAAAGGTGTACAGGTGTCGCCACGGTTTGGGCAACGCCTCGACTCTTTGCTCGCCTGATCCTTCGCAACCGAGGAGTACGTACCTTTTGGGATGCTGCCACCAGCCGAACAGGTCGGGATACTGAACCGAAGAGGCGTAGACAAGCCAGGCGTCTGGCGAGAATCTCTTAACTTCCCCGCGCACCAAAGCCGCCTCGGCGAGGAGACGACGCGCGGGGAGCTGGCCACGCCAGAAGCCACGCACGTCCAACCGAGAAATAATTTTCACCTCATGCCCGCGGTCTCTGAGACCGGTCAACACGTTGGTGATGAACATGCCACTCCCCGAGGTGTGTTTTTCACCGCCGGGACAACTCTCAAGGTAGGTTGCACGGGGAACATAGTAAGCGATTCGCATGACGTCTCCCTTCCCTCATACTCTTTAACGCAAAATCATGCACTCTTCAGGCGCTTTGCAGTCCATCCCGGACTGCCAGATGAACTCACCGGGCGGACCGGTGAAATCTAGCCCAATGCATTTTGCACACTGTCCACAGCCGTGTGTGCGGTGGGCGCCCACACCGGCGCCACGTCCCGGTACCAGTTCACAAAACTTGCAAGCCCCTCTTCGAGGGATGTGGCCGGGCGGTACCCGAGCAGGTGGCTCGCTTTGGATATATCTGCCCAGGTCACTGGCGAATCGCCAGGCTGCGGGGGGCGCCATTCGCAGATGGCCTTGTGTCCGGTTACCGTCTCTAGCAATTCGATAAGCTCAGTGAGCTTGACCGCATGCGAATTGCCGAGATTAAAGACCTCAAAGGGGGCACAGTCCGAGGGAACCTTGAAGCTGTAATCAAGGCTAGCCAGTATTCCGGCCACAATATCACTCACATGGGTATAGTCACGAGCCGTCGAACCATCTCCAAAAATAGGGAGCGGCTTGCCTTCCTCGATCAACGCTGTGAACTTGCGGATGGCGAGGTCTGGGCGCTGCCGTGGACCGTACACGGTGAAGAAGCGCAGGCAGATTACCTGCAGTCTGAACAACTGCGCGTAGGTGTAAGCCATCATCTCACCGGCCAGTTTCGTGGCCGCATAGGGAGAGAGCGGACGTAATTCCGATTGCTTTTCGGAAAAAGGCGCACGGTCGGTGGCGCCATAGACAGAACTGGAGGAACCAAAGATGAACTTGTCCACATGAAACTCGCGGCAGAGCTCCAGCAGGTTCAAAGTGCCAGCCACGTTTACCTGTTCGTACCAGTGGGGCTGGCGGATGGAGGGACGCACACCCACGCACGCGGCCAGATGAATGACCACCTCAGGACGATGGACTGTCATGATCTGAGAAAGCTGCGCTTTATTGCAAATATCGACGGCATAAAACTCGTAGCTGCCAACGCGGGCGCTGGCTTCGAGGTTGGCTTTCTTCAAATGGTAGTCGTAGAAGGGATCAAAATTGTCCACGATGGCTAGCCGAGAGCCGCGACGCAGCAAGGCCTCGGCAAGATGGGATCCGATGAATCCGGCTCCGCCGGTCAGCAGCACGCTCTTTCGTTGGTCACGCATTTGGGTGCCCCCTCTGCCTTTGTTTTAGAGTTCAGAAGTGATAACGCACAGAAACCTGGAGCTGCCGGGCGGAGTTGGCGGTGTAGGGTTGGCCAAACGTCGGCGAGGAGAGTACACCGTTGTAGCTTCCAAAATTTGTGTGGTTGAAGATATTGAAGACGTCCACCGCAGCTTCGACAAAGTGCGCATGCTCGCTGTGCGTGACCCGCCAGCGTTTGGTCAGACGCAAGTCCACGTCGGTGTAGCCCGCCGCGCGCCCGGCATTGCGCCAAAGGCCCAGGGGGCGATCATTAAAGACGGTATCGTAATTGTCGTCCTTGCCCGTGGTGATGTTGTAGGGGAGGCCCGACCAGACATTGACGATTCCCGACACATGAAAGCCGAACCGCAATGGATAGAGGAAAACCGCATTGAAGCGATGCCTGCGGTCGAGATCCGAGCGGCCCCAGTCGCCGTGCGGATTGTAATTATTGGCCGGCGTATAAAGAAAGCCGTTCTTGACGTCATTAACGTCGTCAAGAGTGCGGGAGAGGACATATTGAAGCATGATATTCAGTTTGTGGACGTCCCCCTTGTAGGCGATGGACAAGCTATTGCTGCGCGAGGAGCCCGAGGCCTCGAATTGATCAATGTTGACAAAATTGGGGTTGGGAGGGCTGATGGTCCCGGGGAGCGGGGCATTGATGTTGCGCGAGCGGTAGAGGTCCAGGCCACGCACGGTCGAAAGTTCCAGCGTGAGATAATTCTGGCCGCGCCAGAGTTTGCGCTCAATCGCCAGACTGCCCTGCATCAGATAGGGGAAGCGGATATTGGGATCAGTCGTTCTGATGCTAGGTGTAGCCACGGCCGCCGGCGGGTTGCCAGGCAGAAAGGCGTTAGGGTAGGACGGGCAGGATAACGGGCAAGATAGAACGATCCCGCGGATAGCCGACCCGTCATAAAGGAGGCCGTCTTGCTGCATCAAGTATGGCTGCCGATCGTAGAAAATTCCGAAGCCCCCGCGGAACACGGTGTTCGAGAGAATGCGGTTGGTGCCTCCGGGGGAGTAAGCCACCGCGAGACGCGGAGCTAGATTCTGGTAGTGGGAAACAGCGGGCTGGAACTCATACCGCAATCCCGCCATAACCGACAAGTTCGGCAGCAGACGTAGCTGGTCCTGCAGAAAGGCAAAAACTTGGTGGTCCTGGAAGTCAACCGAGGGATTGCCGAAGTTCATGTTGAACTGCGAGGGCTGCGGGGATGGCGTGCTCTGGAAATCTGCCAGGCTCGAAAAAGTGAAGGTACCGCCAAAATTGGAGCGGTCTTCGGCGGAGAAGTACCGGAGTTTCACCCCCGTACCGAACCTCAGATTATGGCGGCCGTAAAAAAGCGAGGCCACGTCCTGCGCGTCGGCCATGGTTTCCGTCAAGTGGCGGTCCGTTTGGGCGCCTCCGGAATTGAAGGCACCGAGGACAATTACGGCAGGGTCATTGGACACGCTGGTTGTACTCTGACGGTCCTGTTTGTAGGTAAAGCGTGCCTGGTTTTGAAAATTTGCCGAAGGTGTTGCCGTTTCGACAGCCCTAAACTCATTCTCATGCTCAAAAAAGTTCGTTCCTCGATCCGGAAGATCGAGCCCGCCAACGCCCTGGTTGTCCAGCTTGCTATCTTTGTACTTATAGAAAAGGGATAACGTGTGAGTCGGGCGGAAGTGGCTGTCGACCCTGCCGAACAAAGAGGTCGTGCGCTCGGGAACCGCGACGTTCTCTATCAAGCTGCCTCCCGGCGTCGTAATGTTGTTTACGACCAGTCCCGGCGGTGTGGTTGCGTCAACCACCGCACTATTGTTAAAGAGATGGTAGCGTCCCGCCACGAAAAAGGTCGTCAGTCCGGAACCAGTAAGCGGGCCATCCAATTCCACCTCGCCGATTCCGCGCTGCTGCACCGGCCGCTCCACCGCTAGAGCATTACGGGCATCCAGCGCGGAATTACGGAACATCGCGAGCACGTTGCCCCGGTAACGGCTGTGGACGCCTTTCCGGGTAGTGATTTCCAGCCGGCCCTTGCCGGGCCGTCCGAATTCCGGCGAATACGGATTCTGGTCGACGGTCACGCTTTTCACGCTCGAAGTGGGCAGATCGAGAGAACTGGTCTCCACGCCATCCACAATGAGAGTCGGTCCGCTCGAACCGACCACCGCAGGGTTGAGAAACAAAGAAGGAACAACCAAAGGGTCGGCATCGCGCACCGGCATGTTCATCACCATGTGCTCATCGAATCGAGCCTGGCTGCGATTTTCCTCCGCGACGACGACCGACTGTCCACTGACCGTCACCTTCTCGGAAACCTGCGCAATCTTGAGCTTTACCCGAATGCGGGCTAGCGGTTCCGATCCGACAACGACCGGTTTTTCGACCGGCTCGAAGCCGGGGATGATCACATGCAGAGCATAGTTTCCCGGAGGGACTTTCGTAAACTCAAAAACGCCGTCTTCGTCGGTTGTCGTGCTAAGGCGCTGCCCTCCGCTCGAGTTGGTCAGATCAACATTGGTATCCGGCACGGCGGTGCCGTCGGGATCGTGAACGTTTCCGCGCACCGCCCCTGTGTCTTGAGGACTGCTGGCTACCGTGAGTTTTGAGGCGGGCCGGGGGTCTTGGCGATCGGCCGTGGTTTTTGGCGATGGCGATTGCCCAACGGCGGTTGCCGTGGCGACTCCCAACGAAGTGGGCATGGGCGATGGAGAAGGCGGGGCCTTCACGGAAGGAGGCAGCGGAGCTATGGCGGGACCCGGCGCGGTTTCCGATGGCGCTGTCTTTGGTGTCGAGGCTTCCCCTGTGGCGGGACTTGGCGCGGTTTCCGATGGCGCTGTCTTTGGTGTCGAGGCTTCCGCTGTGGCGGGACTTGGCGCGGTTTCCGATGGCGCTGTCTTTGGTGTCGAGGCTTCCCCTGTGGCGGGACTTGGCGCGGTTTCCGATGGCGCTGTCTTTGGTGCTGAGGCTTCCGCTGTGGCGGGACTTGGCGCGGTTTCCGATGGCGCTGTCTTTGGTGCTGAAGCTTCCCCTCGAACCTCAGGCGCCGAGCTCCCCGGCGCCAAAGCGGTGGTCTTCGCGCCCGTTTCCGGCGCGGCATTTGCGGCCGTGTTATCGGCTGACCCGTATACGTCGACCACCAGGCGATCGGGAACGGCGAGTTCAGAGACGGAGTAATCTTTTAGTTGGGCCACATCCAGCACTACGCGCACCACGTCCGCGCGGTTTTGTGCCACGCGCACCGCCTTCAGGCAGCGGCCGGAAGGAACGTCGATCGGCTGGCGCAGGAGTTCATTGCTCAATCGCGCGTGTTTGATGTCGAAGTAGACGCGATCCGGATCAGAGAGGCGGGCGGCCTGATATTGCACCCGGCCTCCGAGATCCATGATCACTTGGGCGCAGTTGTTCGCGTTCGAGACGCGCAAGCGACTCACTTCCACGGTCTTCGCACTCGTTTCGGTCGCGGAATTTGCAGCCGCGGCCGTGCTATTGGCCGCCCCGTATAGATCGACCACTAAGCGATCGGGATCGGCAAGTTCAGAGACGGAGTAATCTTTTACTTGGGCCACATCCAGCACCACGCGCACCACGTCCGCGCGGTTTTGTGCCACGCGGACCGCCTTCAGGCAGCTACCGGAAGGAACGTCGATCGGCTGGTCCAGGAGTTCATTGCTCAATCGGGCGTGTTCGATGTCGAAGTAGATGCGATCCGGATCAGAGAGGCGGACGGCCTGATAGTGCACCCGGCCTCCGAGTTCCATGATCACTTGGCAACGGTCCGTCTTCGAGATGCGCACGCGCCTCACTTCCACCTCTTGCACCGACGGCGTTCCGCCCGCTACGACGCTGCGGGAAGCCGAGTCCGGCGTACTCAGCGCGCGCTGGTTTTGCGCGTGTTGGGGTGGAGAGCCTTGCTGTGCGCGGACAGGCGCGCCCATGCAAAATACGGCCGTAAGGAGGACGGGCAGGCAAAGGTATCTTTGGATCATGGTAGTTCTCTCCGTTCTTCACCGGTGGTGGCGGCACAGCCGTAGCGAGCTATGCCGAAGGTAAATTGAAGATGGTCGAGCACTGCCTGGGCGCGTTCAACCAGCGCGGCGGTACGGTGCACCCAATCGTGCTCGAAGAGTTGGACCCGACGAACAGCGCATTTGACCAACTCGATGGCTTCGTATAGACGAGCGCGCATCAAGCGCTCTTTCGGCACGCCGGGCGAGTAACCCGCGAGGAAACTTTCCTGCATCTTTTCTAATCCAGCGTGACAAGTGACATTCCAAAACTGCCAATCGGCCAAAAAACACCCCAAATCGAGCGCCGGGTCGGCTAAATGAGAAGTATCGAAATCCATCAGTGTGATCCGGCCAGGCGCAACCCAGATGTGCTCGGATTTGAGGTCTCCGTGCGTGAAGGTCGGGGGCTCCTGGGGGAGCCGTTCGGCGAGTTCTCGCGCGCTGTTGAGCAACGCCTCAATCGCCGACGCGACCTCGGGAACGAGCGCGAGGATGTGCTCACTCTTCTTCGCAATTAACCGAATCTCCGCGGCAAAATCATGTGGCGGGCCGAGAGGACCGAGCAGCTCCACCGGCATCTGATGCAGATTACGGAGGACCGCTCCGGCGCGCTCGAACCACGGGGCGACCTCGTCGACCCGGCGTCGGGCATAGTCGGACAGGGGCGTGCCCGCCGCTTGCGGGTAAACAACGACCGCGTCCTCAGCGAAGTAGGCCAGCGGCCGCAAGGCGCGCCCACAATCTCCACGCTCTTCGAGCCAGTCTGCCGCGTTGCGCGCCACGCGAAAACAGCGTGCCGGGTCTTCGCGGCGAAAGGCGCGTTCCTGGCCTTCGATGATGTAGAGCTTGGCAAAAACGCTGTCGCCCCCGGGGTCCAGTGGGTCGTAGCGCAAGATGTGCGTCTTGCCGGGCCGGTACTTCAGAGGGGTAACGGTGTACTCGCCGCTCCGCCGCGAAGGCGACGCGGCAATCCCGGTCCTTGTCAGCAAGTTGCGGATGTGCCGCGGATCGGAAACCCGGGCAAGTTGCGTGAATCGGGCGTCTAGCGGCGAAACACAGATACGCATTTTCCAATCGCAAGAATGCCTCAGAAGTCGCTCGAAGGGCGCCGCCACTCCGCGCCGCACCACTTCCGCCTGCATTCTGGCAAGAGCAGCCGTCTCTTCGTGCCGAGGTGCGTGTGCATTTTGTTCCCAGGTTACGGCGACAGGGCGAACCTGCTGCCCTGCGGAATCCACGGGGCTCGCCGACACGTCGTAATACGCAGTGATCTTGCGCCCAGGCTTGAACCTTACCTCCCGTAAGCGACACTCTCGCACGGCTGCTCCATCCGGAAGGAGTGCCCTCAACTGATCCGCCAACGCCTTCTTGGCTGTCGTGGAAAGCAAGAGCCAGCGGATACCCTGCGACCCCGCGCGTCCCGATAGCACGTCGTCGATGTTCATTCCCGACTTTCTTCCTCCCATCACGAAGACCGAGGAAAACCTAATTCTCAGCGTGCGAGTTGCCTAACCCGATTGCATGCCGCGGCCAGGCGGCATTTTGCTTAAAGAGCGACCGGACTCGATCGATAACCTTGGCCCCGTTATGGGTCCACGTGCGCTTGGCGCAGGCCGCGCTGGCGTTTCGCCCCAGTTCTCTACGCAGCGCGGGATTGTCCCGGAGGCTCCGGATGCAACCGACCAGATCCGCGACGTTGCCTGGCTCAAATAGCAGACCCGTAACACCGTCGGTGACGACTTCTGCGACCTGTCCAACTCGGCTTGCAACGACGGCGCGACCGGTAGCCATGTATTCAAAGAGCTTCAACGGAGAGAAGTAGAAATCCTGCAAAGCGGGGTAAGGAGCAACGGCGACGTCTGTTGCGGCCAAATACGGAGGCACATCTTCGTGAGCGAGAGCCCCGGCGAAGGTGACTGCTTGGAGCAACCCCATCTTCCGGACTTCTTCCTCAAATTGGGAGCGCAACGGCCCGTCTCCCACCAGGAGTAAGTGCATCGAGGGGTCACTCCGGTGCAAAACCTGAAACGCGGAGAGCAGGAAATCCACTCCATGCCAGCGTTTGAAAGTACCGACGAAGCTGATGACGAAGCGTCCCTGCAGGTTAAGACGTTGCCTCACCGACGAACCGTCCAGCCCGGTATGGAACAAGTCCGTGTTGACGGCGTTGGGCAGAACGTGAATCCGCTCGGGCTTCACCCCGGAATCTCGCAATTGACTCGAGAGTGGTTCCGAAACAGAGAACACCAGATCGGCATTTCTCCAGATCATCCCTTCGACCCAACGGGCCAGCGGCGGGCAGGTCACACCGGACCGGTAGTGCTGCTGTTCGTAGGCGAAGGGCGCGTTTACCTCGAGGACCAGTGGAACGGAGCATTCCTTGGCCAACCACAGGCCCGCCACAGCCCAGAGGCTGTAACGCTCGTAAATGAAAGCCGGACGCAGTTGCGCCGCGGCCCGCCTGGCGGTGAGGAAGAACGTCAGATTATGAAGGAGGCGAACCGCATCTGGGCTGCGCCGAGGAGTTCGGCCGATCGCCCGGTTGGCCGTTCGCAGAACCCGAGCGAGCGCGCGATTCCACGGAGCGAGGGCTACCGGAAAAATCGTGGCACGCAAGTTGTCTTCGAGAGCTTGCTTACCGCTCGGCAGACCGCAAGCGACGATAGCAACTTCGTGACCGAGATCCGCAAGAGCGCGAACAAAAGAGCGGATATGAATGGCCGCGCCGCTTTTTCCAGCCAGATCGATACCCGGGTCGTTGCATAGATAAAGAATCTTCATCCGCCCCCGTCCTGTTGGAAAAGAGACACTAATTGCGCAGAGTTCTTTTCGATTGAGAAGCAAGCTTCGATCTTGGCCCTGGCGGCGAGCGCCAGTCGTTCCCGCAGCTCAGCCGAGTGGAGAAGTCTGTCGAGCGCCTCGGCAAGGCTGGCGGGGTTGTTCGGGGGGACAAGGAGGCCTTCACTTTCTGAGTTGATCACCTCAGGAATGCCCGAAACCGGCGTGGACACGACCGGTATCCCGCTAGCCATGGCCTCCAGCAAAACGTTAGGAATGCCGTCGCGGTCACCGTCGGCGGCAACTACACAGGGAAGCGCAAAAAGAGAAGCTCTCTGGTAAACACGGCAGAGCTCGTCGTGAGGCAAGGGTCCTGAGAATTTTACTCGGTCGTCCAGAGCAAGCCGCCTCACCTGGGCTTCCAGGCTCTGGCGAAGAGGGCCGTCCCCGACAATCTCGACTTGGAAGCGGCGATCGCGCTGCCGAAGAATGTCCGCGGCCGCGATAAGGTCGCGCAACCCCTTCTTTTCGACCAGCCTGGCCACGGACAGAATCACCATTGGCTCTGAAGCAAGAGCACGCCGGCAGGAGAACTTAAATGGTGAAAGATCAAGGCCGTGATAAATGCAATGTAGTTTTCGAGCGCCGGCTGGGCCGATTTGCGCTGACATATACCGACGGTTGTACTCCGTGCAGGTCACCACGGCTTCGGCAGCTTGCGCCTCGTCGCGAAGCAGCTCGGGCGAGGTTTTCACGTAGATATCCTTGGCGTGGGCGGTGAAGCTGTAGGGAATGCCCGTCAGATAATGGACAAACATGGTGACCAGGGTTGGGTCATGCGCGAAGTGCGCGTGCAGATGAGTCAACGATTCCCGGAAGAGCATCTCCGCAAGATAAGTCGCTTGAAAAAAGCATCGGAGAGCACCCCGCCGACGGTATCGCAAGGCACGGAGTCCGGTTTGGCAGAAGCTGACAGGCTGCCGCAAGAGCAAACGGACACTGGCCAGCCCAATGGCCTTGTGGTTGCGCTTCATCGAAAGGCAGGTCACCGGTGCTCGTACCTCGGCCACTTTGGGATGAGCGGATTTATCATTTGCGTCCTTCACAGCAAAAATCTGCAGGCGGACTCCGAGTCGCTCGACGCCAACCACTTCATTCAGGATAAAAGTCTCCGATAACCGCGGCCACGCGCTCACGACATATCCGACCTTTGGATGTCCATTTGGCTGCGGATTCACGCAACCGCTGTCCGACAAACTCCGACGAGATATCGAATCAAATCGTCTGCGCTGAAGGGACACAGCTCCGCCCTTCGAGTCCCAGCTGCTTTTGAGACAGAATCCACCTACTGAGATCCAAGTGCGCTCCTCTTCCTTGCATGCAGTCTCAGGGTCTTTGCCCAGCGGGCGTCGGTCGCCACGGGGTTCGCTCATTAAGGCAATCGCGCCGCCTGGGCGAGAACCACCAGAGGATTGAGGGCGGGTACTTCGCCTCAAACCTGATCCTACAAAGAGGAAATCGGTTTTCAATCCAAGAAATACCTCAAATCCGGCAGGTAGATTCATTCAGTGAAATACGGGAAGGCCCGAACGGCCGGCCACTTTTCGCACGAGCCGATGATGACCCGGACCATCGCCTTCTTCACTCCCGGCGAGCACCGGACTGGCTCGTCCTGACCGCCGTCAAAGGTCTCGCTCGACTACTGCTGGATTTCCCGCGGGGGTTATCGGGCGAAAGCCGGATTGGCTTGTTACCGTAGATTTAGCAAACTTTTACCGTGCCTAAGGCTTGCAAAAGGAACCGTGGGCCTAACAGGCCTAAGTCAAGTTTCGACCAGAGGGTCACACCTTTCTGTTTGTCGAGCGACGCGGGCCGGTGTCTTCGCACCATAGCGTTTAGGCGGATCCTCCCTAGCCAAAGCCAGCAAGAGCCTGCGATTCTGGCGTGGTAACAGCGCCGAGGACGGCAAATCTGTAAACCTGGATGTGTGGAAGGGGTGATGCCGCAGACCGAAGGCGGGAGGCAAGCAATGGAGGCGATCTTCGAGCAAGCAGGCTGCTTTGCGGAGCCGGAAAATTGAGTATGGCGGGATCCTACAAAGTGGCTTTCCTAAAAGCACTGGACGAAGCCTACCCAGGTTGGTCGGGAGAGGTTGCTCCGACGGCGTCATCGCCTTCGCGAAGAACCGATGCGATGCAGGCTTCGGCAGTCGACGTGATGCCCGGGGAGCCCGGGCTGCCCGCGGGAACTGCGCGCGGTTACGAACCCCGGCAAAAACCGCCGACTCCCTCCGACCAGCGGAGTTCGAAACCAGAAGACCGACAAGAGCGGCAG
The DNA here is from genome assembly GCA_003223215.1 of Acidobacteriota bacterium. Taxonomy (GTDB): domain Bacteria; phylum Acidobacteriota; class Terriglobia; order Acidiferrales; family UBA7541; genus Acidiferrum. The sequence goes on along the minus strand of QHYH01000079.1, from coordinate 151,148 downwards.
AGTCAGACGAACTTTGGAAGTCGCGAAAAAGAAACCCTGCATTACTTTCTGCGCTTTCTTCCCCGCTACTGGAAGAAAATCTTGCTTGCCATTCTGGGCTTGCTGTTCGAGGCCGTACTCGGCGTCATGCGTCCTTGGCCGCTCAAAGTGGTGATTGATCGGGTGCTTTCGCACAAACCAAGCCGCGTGCCTCTGATCCACCAGTGGCTGGACGCCGCGCCCTTCACAAGCATGCAAATCTTGTACGGCGCCTGTGCGGCTGTCCTTCTTATCGCGATCGCCACCGGTCTAACCGTTTACTGTTATACCCGCCTAATCGGTAAAGTCGGCCAGCTTTTCGTTTATGACCTGCGGCGGGACCTGTTCGCCCATATGCAGCGTCTGTCCCTGCGTTTCCACGACACGCAAAGGACGGGCGACCTCACAACGCGGTTGACGTCGGACATTCAATCGATCCAAGACTTCATTACGAGCGGCGTCACCTCCTTCTGCAGCAACGCGCTGTTGCTGACCGGGATGGCTGTCCTGATGTTCTGGGTCAACTGGAGGTTCGCTTTCGCTACCCTCTCGATTTCGCCGCTGATGTTCTGGATCGTTTATCGTCACAAACTCCTCATCAAGCGCGCGACGCGCAGAGCGCGCGCCAGCACCGGACTGCTGGCCGCGCTTGCGCAAGAAACGCTAGCCTCCATTCGCATCGTCCAAGGGCTGGCGCAAGAGGACCAGATCGACGACCGCTTCCAGGCACAAAGCGAAACCACTCTAGAGGCCTTCTTGGAGAGCGTGCGGTATCAGGCGCGGATCGCGCCCGTCGTTGATTGCTTATCAGCCATCGGGCTAACCATGGTGATGTGGTACGGCGCCAGATGCGTTCTTAACGGCCAGCTCACAACCGGCGATGTGATCATTTTCTTTGCTTATGTGAATAACTTCTACACTCCCATGAAGTCCATTTCACGTTCGGCGAATACCTTTACGAAGGCCAGTGTAGGCGCCGAGCGCATCGTCGAGGTTTTGCAGCATCGCAGTGAGGTCAGAGACCGCAAACGCGCGCGGCCAGCCCCCCGATTCAAGGGAGCCATAGAATTTCGAAACGTCTGCTTTGAATACGAGCCAGGCGTAACCGTTCTTTCCAACATCAACCTTTCCATCAAACCGGGAGAGAAACTCGCCATAGTCGGGGCCACCGGTGCCGGGAAAAGCACGCTGGTGAGTTTAGTTCCCCGCTTCTACGACCCGACTGGAGGCGCGGTCATGATCGACGGACAAGACATTCGGAATTATTTCCTTCGCTCGGTCCGCGAGCAGATCAGTTTGGTCCTTCAGGACTCGTTGCTTTTGAGCGGTACGATCCGGGACAACATCACATTTGGTCAGACGGACGCAACCGACGAGGAGATCTCGGCCGCCGCCAGGACCGCCAACGCGGACGAGTTCATTTGTCGGCTTCCCGAGGGCTACGATACGCGCGTGGGAGAAAGGGGAACCACTTTATCCGGCGGGCAGAAACAGCGAATTGCTATCGCCCGTGCCGTGCTGCGCAACGCGCCTATTTTGATTCTCGACGAACCCACCAGCGGTCTCGATGCCCACGCCGAGCACACGGTCATGAACGCGCTGGAGCGGGCGGCAGCCGGACGCACTACGCTCATCATCGCTCACCGCCTCAGCACCGTGCGCCTTGCAGATCGCATTGTCGTGCTTGACGGGGCGGGCATCGCGGAGGCAGGTACTCACGCGGAACTCCTGGCGCGCAACGGCCGGTACGCGCATCTTTATCAACTTCAGGTCTCCCCGCACCAACCCGCGGTCTTCACACCAGAAAATCCGCTAACCTGACGGACAAGACGAGCCACTCGGGAACAACTGCGGAAGGACCTCGCGGCCACCTTTTGGGGACGCAAGAGCAACCTCGGCGAATGCCTCATCGCTGACGGGGCGCCACGCTCGATACGAGTCCCTACCTGTACTTGAGGGCAAGAAAGGCCGAGCACCATTTTTTGGTCTTCTGCACAGTAGATCGTTGGCATGCCCAAGGCTTAAGGTTTCGAGTCCGGCCTATACAACAGGCGAACCACGGCGGGCTGTTTTGGCCCGCAGTCGCAGTCGAGGGCTCTTCCCGCGTTCCAACTTAACGCCTGACGGGGAAAACAAGAAAGAGAGACGTGATTATGAACCGTGTTGGTGTGGCTTCGCTTTGCTTGCTCTGCGCAATTGCGTTTGTGAATGCTGGATGCACCGGAAAGGTTGCTGCCACAAATAATCCGCCTCCCGTGATGCCCTCGATCGCCACGCAGCCAACGAACCAGACGGTGACCATCGGGCAGACCGCCACGTTTATGGTAGTGGCCGCGGGTACGGCACCGTTGAGTTACCAGTGGCAGGAGAACGGCACGGCCATCAGCGGGGCGACTTCAGCCAGCTACACCACCGCGGCCACAAGTTCGTCAGATAACGGAGCCAAGTTTCAAGTGGTGGTTAGCAACTCTGCGGGGAGCGTCACAAGCAACGCGGTCACGCTTATGGTCAATGCGGCGGCAGCAGCACCCTCGATCACCACGCAGCCAGTGAACCAGACAGTGACGGTGGGACAGACCGCCACGTTCACGGTGGTGGCCACAGGCACAGCACCGTTGAGTTACCAGTGGCAGAAGAATGGCACGGCCATCAGCGGGGCGACTTCGGCTAGCTACACTACCGCCGCGACGACTTCTTCCGATAACGGCGCGCAGTTCGTTGTGGTGGTCAGCAACACCGCGGGGAGCGTGACAAGCAACGCCGCCACGCTTACGGTCAATGCGGGAGCGGTAGCACCCCTGATCACCACGCAGCCGGCGAACCAGACGGTGACTGTGGGGCAGATGGCCACGTTCACCGTGGTAGCCACGGGCACGGCACCGTTGAGTTACCAATGGCAGAAGAACACAACCGCTATCAGCGGGGCGACTTCGGCCAGCTACACCACGCCCGCGACGACCTCCGCAGACAACAGCGCCAAGTTCGTCGTGGTGGTGAGCAACACGGCAGGCAGCGTGACCAGCAATGCCGCCACACTCACGGTGAACAGCGCTGCGACGGCGCCTTCCATCACCACGCAACCGGCCAGCCAGACAGTGACGGTGGGTCAGACGGCCACCTTCACGGTGGTAGCGACAGGCACCGCGCCCTTGAGCTACGCTTGGAGGAAAAACGGCACGGCCATATCGGGGGCCACGGCAGCGAGCTACACCACTCCGGCCACCACCTCCTCGGACAATAGCGCGCAGTTCACCGTGACCGTTAGCAATGTCGCCGGCAATGTGACCAGTAATCCTGCCACCCTCACTGTGACGACCGGCACTGGTGGTGGCACAATGCCGCAGTTTGGGCACGTCTTTATTGTCGAAGGAGAGAACACGAGCTTTAGCAGCACCTATAGCAGCAGCAACATGCCGTACCTGACCTCCCTCGCCAACCAGTACGGGGTGTCCCTGCATTATTGGGCCGATACCCATCCCTCGATTGGCAACGACTTGAACTTGGCCAGCGGCGTGATTTCCACTAACAACGATAGCGCTACCCCCTCCAGTCTGCCGCTGGCGATTGACAACATCGCCCACGAGGTGGAGCAGGCGGGCAAAACCTGGAAAGACTACGCGGAGAGCGACCCGAACATCAGCGGCTGTGGAGGCCTGAAGAGCGGCGCCTATTTCGTCCGCCACGATCCGCTCAAGTACTTTACGAACATTAACACGGCGAATTTTGTTTGCTTCAGCCAATTCGCCACGGACTTGGCCAATAATACGCTGCCGAATTTTTCCTGGCTGGCGCCGAACGGCTGCGATGACGCCCATGACTGCTCGGTCGGCACGTTCGACACCTGGCTGAAGACCGAAATCGGCCCACTCCTGGCGAGCAGCTATTTTCAACCGGGGGGCGACGGCTTGCTGATTATCACCTTTGATGAGGACGACAAGGGAGGCACTCCCAGCTGTACTACCACGACGGTTGGGCAAGGCTGCGGCGGTCAAGTCGAAACCGTGGTGGTCAGCGCGCGGAGCAAGCTGGCGTACCAGTCCACGGCCGGTGATCCCGCCAACTTCAACAGCACGTACGATGAAGCAAGCATCCTGCGCACGATCGCTGATGCGCTTGGACTGAAGACGTCCGGCCTGGGTGCAGCAGCCGCGCGGGTGCCCATGGCGGACTTCTTTCAGTAGCGCGATGCTCCGCCGCGAGCTGCAGAGAAGAAGCGGGCCGCGCACATTAAACCGAAGTTGCATGTGGAACTTCCGATTAAGCGGTAGTCACCTAGGCGTCGACGACAGTGGCATCGTCGGCGCCTTGAACTGTACCGGCGATGCTCACGGCGTCTTTCCGCTACACCGCATAGCGAGCCTCGTTTTGCGAACTTGGTTGAATGTCACAACCTGCGCCGAGCCGCATACTTTGTAGAGATGGGCCCAATCTGTTCTTTAGTCACTTGCCCTTTTTTTTTGCTTCTTGCTTCTCTGCGTCAGGCGGCGGTTGCTCTGGCCGTCGTCGCCGCCGAGGCGGAAGACGCAAGCAAGGCATTTCTTGAAGGCATCCCTGACAAGCACGGCCCTACCGGTTCGTCCACGCCGTTCAGAGCAAGACCCGATGCCCATGACCATTCCGACTTCTACGTCGCGCCAGAGGCAGCGGCCCTCGTTCCTTTTCCGCAGTGCGTTTTAAGCATTTCTCTCTTGCCGGTTCAAGACAACACCTGATTGTCAATAACGCGCCTTTCGCGGAGAATTAACACGACATTTACCAAAGACACGAGCGCACTTTAAGGAGGGCGAATGGGTCTTGGTAGAGTTCCGGCCGGGGAAGCATTTTATGCTCAAGTTCTTCCTACCTGCGACTGTCGCCCAACCGGGACCGCGCTGGGAAGTACCCCCCGTTGCACGACCAACATAATGCCGGTCGAGAAAGCTCGCTAGCTTAACCAGTCCAAGGTGCCTGCCCGACATACGAAGAAAGAGAGGGCCTCCGCGAAAGTGCCGGCGAAGACGAAGCAGTGAACTCCTTGGTACCGCCGATTTTCCAGAGCGAAGCCGGACGACTAGCGACTTTGCTATTTTTTTTTGCGGCAGCACCCGACACTATCGCGTGTCGCCAAGAAACGTTGCTGCCAACCTAACTGCCGTTTAGGACCAATGACGCGATGTAGGAAAAGGCGAACCCTCGGCCCCGTATTTTGTCCAGTCGGAACGGAGGACGCGAATGAATCAGCTCGAGAAGGATGACAACGCAACGTGCGTCATGACCTACTCTCACGATGGGTTTGGACTGGGGCATCTGAGAAGGAACACGACAATCGCTTCGATCCTGGCCCACCAGGTTCCCGACTCCAGCGTGTTAATGATGATCGGGTGCCCCTCGGGGGCGGTGTTCAGGCTGCCAACGGGCGTGGACTTCATCAAGCTTCCTTCGGTCGTCAAACGCCAGACTGGAGTTTGGTTGCCGTTACGGTTGCGGATTGGCCTGGAGAAGACCAAAGCTCTGCGCGTCGCGACAATCCACGAGGCTGTTCGCGTGTTTCACCCGCAGATCCTTCTCGTGGATCACGTTCCGGTGGGGATCTGGGGGGAGTTACTGCCCTCTCTCAAGATGTTGCAACGGCGGGGCGACAGACCGACCATCGTCCTCGGCCTTAGGGATATTTTGGACGCCCCGGAAGTTACCCGCACGCTCTGGGAAAGGGACGGAACCTACGAAGCAATCCGCCGCTATTACGACGAGATCTTCATCTATGGCCGCAAGGAGATCTTCGATACCGGGGCCCACTATGGACTGGATGGGGAGTTCGCGGCGAAATTGCGCTACGTCGGATATGTATGCGAAAAGGAGCCGTACAGAAGTCAAAACGAGATGCGCAACGAGCTCCAGGTGAAGGACAAATTGTTGTTGGTCACCGGGGGCGGCGGAGCGGACGCCTTTCCGATGATGTTGGAGTGCATGAAGGCTTTGAGGCTATTGGGCCCAAGCGCGGGTCCGGAGGCCATCTTTATAACCGGGCCTTTGATGGAGGGCGGTCAGCGCGAACACCTGCGCGAGTTAGCAAACGGGTTAAAGGTCCGAGTGCTGGTCCATGTAGACGATCACTTGAGCTACATGAATGCGGCCGACTTGGTGGTCACCATGGCAGGCTACAACACCCTGTATCAGCTTCTGCGGCTGCGCAAGAAGGGACTGGTCATTCCGCGTTCCGGGCCAAGCGCGGAGCAGCAAACACGCGCGCGACTATTTGCTCGGCTCGGCCTCGTCGACATCGTCCATCCGGGCGAATTGTCTCCCAAGAGGATGGCCGACAAGTTGATGGACGACCTGGAGCGGACGGATTACCCACTGTATGAACCAGGGATTGACAGCACCGGGGGCCAAAAAGCTGCAAACCGTCTGGCCGAGCTCCTCATAACGGCCCGCACCTCGCCCACTGCTTACCACAGTGGACGCAGCGAGCGCGAAACTTGGATACACGGCTAGCACTTGACCGCACCCTTGGCAGACTCTCTACTGACCGAAGAACGGAGGCACAAGCGGGCGGCATCCCTCTACTCTATTCGCTAACAAAAAACACAGCGACGCGCCAGCTTAAGGCGAGATGTGACTTGCAACAGGGCTATGCTTGCTCCCAGTATTCGCGAGAAGCACAGCTTTGGTTTAAGTTGCAGGAGAATTGGAGTCGAACGCACGTCAAAATCCAGCTTTCCAGCGGAGAGCCAAAAACGAATCGATCAGCGCAGTTTCGCCCCGACCACTTCCTCATAAGGGATTTACCTGCTCTGAGTTGGAGAAAGACACGCGATTGCCGAGGGAAATCTTTCCAATCTAATTTCCAAATACCCTACCCGACCAAGAGGGTCAAAACCTCGGAGGGGCCATGAACATAGCGAACAAGTTAGGGACCTGCTCGAAGTGCCTTGCAATCGGTTCAGCGCTAATCTTGATGGGCATCCTTGCTGGTCGAGCGACGGCGCAAAGCGTCGTCAAAGTTTCTGGCACGCAAGGGAACTGGCAACTCACTCTTAACGGCCAACCCTACTACATTAAAGGCCTGGATTATGGGCCGGACCTCAAGACCACCCAGAGCACCACAAACGCCTACGCGGCGGACCTCGTAGCGACGGGAGCCAATACGACGCGCACATGGGGAACGGGCTCCACCACCGCCAATCTGCTCGCAGCCGTGGACAAATACAACGCGCACGTGGTCATGGGCTTCTGGTTAAACCAGAACGTAAACTACTGCACCGCGAGCAATCTGAATACGACTCTGAACCAGATCGTCAACTGGGTGAACACCTATAAGAATGACCCAGGCGTGCTGATCTGGGACATCGGCAACGAGGTGATTTTGCAAGCCCAGAACTATTTCTCCGGCACGACGCTCGAGAACGACCGCGTCTGCTATGCGCAGTTCGTGAATCAAATCTCGCAGGGCATCCACGCGACGGATCCAAATCACCCAACCACTTCTACGGACGCCTGGACCGGGGCCTGGCCATACTACGCACAGTATTCACCGGACTTGGACCTGCTCGCGGTAAACTCCTACGGCGGCATCTGCACGGTCCAGAGTGCTTGGGCCAGCGGCCCGAGCAACAACGGCGTGTCCTACAGCAAGCCCTACATCGTTACCGAGTTTGGGCCTTCCGGTGAGTGGGAAGTTCCGAATGATTCCAATGGCGTGCCGCTCGAGCCCACCGATCTACAGAAGGCCGCAGCATATCCTAATGCCTGGGCGTGCATCACGGGCTCTGACGGCAACGGTGCTGCTGGAGTGTCGCTGGGCGCGACCGCGTTCATTTATGGCAACAAGAACGATTTCGGGGGTGTCTGGTTCAACGACGAATACACTACTTCCATGACGAGGCGCCTCTCCTACTACTCGCAGTACAAGATGTACACGGGAGCGGCATCCACGGCCAATCAACCGCCCGCTTGTCAAAGTATGACGTTAAGCCAAACATGCAATATTCCGCCGGGCGGCCCCTTTACAGTGACAACCGACTTCGTCGATCCTGAAAACGACCCCACGACCTTCAACATTATGCTCAGCGAAAAGTACATCAACGGCAGTACGTCTCTCTCCAATGCCACCTTCACGCCGACCGGCCCGCAGACCTTTTTGGTAACAGCGCCCAATACTGCTGGAGTGTGGAAGATTTACGTCTACGCGTTTGATGGCCACAATGACGTAGGTATTGAATCCGCTTCGTTCGCGGTCCAGTAAGAGGAGTCCTATCGTGTTCCGACACCGAAAAATTGGATGTGCGATCTCGCGAGCGCAATCACTCGGTCATCCACCCTGCGGCTCCGGCGTTTTGATCACGTTGGCAGCTTGCGGTCCGCTCGGACCATGGGCGATTTCGAATTCAACCGAGTCCCCTTCACTCAAAGTTCGGTATCCCGCGGCCAGGATTGCCGTGTAGTGGACAAATACATCCGGGCCACCCGCGTGCCCGATGAAGCCGTAACCTTTGGAATTATTGAACCATTTGACCTGGCCGTGCATGTGCTCTCCTTCTCCGAGTTCTCCTGTCCTCGCACTGCTGTTTTCTGCTTTTCAACACGCTGCTCGAAGTGTTTTACGACATGGACTGGGTTTCGAAGGAATACTCAAGACGGGCGGTCTGCTCATTGGGCGCAGTCGGCAACGCTGACAGGAACCAGTAGTTACGGATTCACGCATGGTCCATCTCGCGCTTTGCGATGATGGTGACCAGGAGCAGCGACGAGCCCACGCGGAACTCTGACAAGTGTCCGAGCTCGGTCGCCTGGACGAGTTCATCATTGACATAGGTTCCGTTGGTCGAGTCCAAGGCACACAGCCGGATCGCGCCATGGCTCACTCCCAGGGCGCAGTGCAAACGAGATAGCTTCGGGTCGTCGATTTCGATATCAGCGCCGCCCCCCGCACCTCCGATGCTAATGCGTGGTTTGTGGATTTGATGGGTGATTCCCTTCGACGGCCCTGTGATGATCGAGATCGTGATGGTCTTATCCTTCGGCAGTTCAAAGGCGGTCCGGCCCTCGACTGGGACGTTCGCGCTAAGCACAGGAGCTCGGCCGTTAGGGGGTTCTTGTGGTCGCAAAGCTGCCTGCTCCGGGCCGGCCAAGGGCAGAGGCCCGGATGCGCCGTCTAAGGTCGACCACCCGTACCGCATTGGACGTGACGCCACGTGTCGATCTCCCCGACCGCCCAGTGCTTGACCATCGCTCGATTGCATCTCAGAATGACCTCATCGCCCAATCGCTCGCGGAGGCTCCATTTGCGGCTCATCCTTGTATAAGGGTATAAGGCATCCCGCTTGCCAAACTCAGGGGAAATAACTCCAATGATTGCAACCCGGTTAATGAGTCTCGCCCGGGGAAGGACAACACACCTGTGTTGCAGCAACCCAGCAGACCTCCCAGATGGCGACCAGCGGAGGTTCTGGTTGCTCCCTTTTAGCGTGTGTAGTTGGGCACGATCTTAGGGGCGGAAAGCGAGCAAACCATGACGATTCAATACAATAGGCGGGGACAGCGTCCACAACTGGTCCATTCCCGGAAGGGCTAAGTTTCGGTCAAAGTTGGCCAATCGAATGCTTTGTCAGGGGCAATCCGTTGGCGCGTAGAATGGAGGCAAGGGATTGCGGGCTACCCGTCTGGCAAGGGGGCTTATGCTGGCACTGCTCGAGCGCGAGCGGAATCTAGGTGCGGTCCACACGGCATGAAGTTGCCAGTTGAGCGGACAAGTTTTGAGAAATTCAAAACAGAAAGGAAGACCGAGGCAGATTGCTAAATAGTGCTTCACGAGGTCGCGGAGAGCCGCATGGGAGAGCAACTGCAAATTCTCATAGTTGACGATGACCAGTCGACTTGCCGGTGGTTGGATGCGGTGCTGACCGCCGAGGGTTACCGGTGCCGCATTGCCCACAGCTCTGAGGAGGCAGAACCGTTGCTCGATGAGGGTGCGTTCCACCTAGCCCTGCTAGACATTTACCTGGGAAACAAGAACGGCCTGGAGTTTCTCGAGAAACTCAAATCGCTGCAGCCGGCATGCAACTGCGTGATGATGACGGCACATGCAAGTATGGAAACGGTAGCGCGTTCGGTCGCCAAAGGAGCGCTCGAATATCTGAGCAAGCCTCTTCTGATCGACGATCTGCTGGCGGTTGTGCGAAGGATGGAAACCCGGCGCCAGCAGCCATCCCAGACCGCGAAAGAAAGCCTTGCTCCCGACACGGCGATCGTCGGCCGCAGCCCCAAAATGTTGGAAGTTTACCGTGCCATAGCCCGGGTAGCGCCGAGTACGGCCAGCGTGCTGATCACTGGAGCGAGCGGAACCGGGAAAGAGCTAGTGGCGCGCGCCATACACGAGCACAGCAGGCGCGCAGGGAAACCCTTCACTCCGATCAATTGCGGATCCTTCCCCGAAACGATTCTCGAGAGCGAACTTTTTGGCCACGAAAAAGGTGCGTTCACCGGAGCGGACAGCAGTCGCGCCGGACTGTTTGAAGCCACCAGCGGCGGCACGCTTTTCCTGGACGAGATTTCCGAGACGAGCCTAAGTTTTCAGGTGAAGTTGCTTCGCGTCTTGCAGGAGCAGCAGGTGCGCCGCCTGGGATCAAATACCTTCACCTCGGTGGACGTTCGGATTGTGGCGGCGACGAACAAGAATCTCAATTCGCTCATACCATCGGGACAATTTCGCGAAGACCTCTATTACCGTATCAGCGTGATAACCATCGACCTCCCCTCCCTCGAGGAGCGGCTTGAAGATATCCCGCTGCTGGCCGAGCACTTCCTCGCGCAATTCAATCAGCGCAACCAGCGCCAGGTGACCATCAGCGAAGGTGCAGTTCGACGGTTGACTTCTTTACGGTGGCCGGGTAACGTCCGCGAGCTCGAAAATCTAATCGAACGGCTTGCCATCTTTACCGCCACGGGCCAAATCACGGCGCAAGAAGTCGAGAGGGAGCGTACCGAGCGGGCCGGGGCGGCCAGGGGATCAGAAAACCCGGCCTCCACACTCGGCGGAAAGCTTGAAGAGATCGAGCGTCAGGAAATTCTTCGTGTATTGCGCGAAGCCAAGGGTAACAAATCCCTGGCCGCTCGGATGCTCGGGATTGAGCGAAAGACCCTCTATGAAAAGGCGCGCCGCCTGGCCATTGATTTGCAGTCGAGGCCGTCATGAAGATTTTTGGAGAACTGCATCCGGCAAAGAATCACACTCAGGCCAAGCGATGGCTGCTGCTCAATGCGATCCTCCTCACCGTCGTGGGACTACTGGGCATGAGTTATCCGGTCGAGGAACTGAGCCGCCGGATTGCAGATTTGAACTTTCGTTTGCGAGGGACGCGAACGACTTCGCGTGATGTGGCCCTCGTGCTCATTGATGACGCCAGCCTGAACCGCTACGGTCGTTGGCCCTGGAAACGCTCGATGCTGGCACGCGTCGTCCGAGCGGCGGCCGCGCAACAACCCAAAGCACTCGGCCTCGACATTCTGCTCTTAGAGTCGGAAGACGCAAAGAACGACAGGGAATTCGCAGCGGCGCTCAAGACGGCCGGCAACGCCGTCTTGGTGAGCAAGGTCAGCAATTCACAAGGGGGCGAACTCTGGGAGGAACCATTGCCCCTTTTTTCCCAGAGCGCCGTGGCGATAGGCCATGCCCAAGCAGTCCTGGGACCCGACAGCATTTGCCGGAGCGTTCCTGTTCAGGAATTAACCATCGAAGGAGCGCGCTGGGCGTTTGCCCTGGAAGTTGCCCGCGTCGCACTGCGAACACCGCTCGAAGATGACGGCCAATTCCTACGTCTGGGAAAAATTGGAATTCCCACCATCGGGGAGGCTTGGCAGCTCAAAGTGCCGGGAGTCGAGAGCGAGTCGCCGCGCTTTCTAGAAATCAACTATCGCGGACAGCTCCAGGCGGGAGAGACACCGCCACCATTTTTGGCCTTCTCGGTAATCGACCTATTGGAGGGGAGGACGCGCGACCAACTGAGAGGGAAAGTGCTGCTAATGGGATTTAGCTCCACGGAGATTGGGGACCGTTTACCCACTCCCGTCAGCGGACGAATTCCCATGCCGGGTGTAGAAATCCACGCGAACTTAGTAGATACGATCCTGGCCGGACGCGGCTTAAAGGCTTGGGGAACCCTACCGCAAGTGATCCTGCTGGTAGGCTTCACGCTCACTGCAACGTGGATGGTTTTGCGATCGCCGGGATGGCGGGGTTTGCTTTCGCTGATGACCCTGATTGCGGTTAGTTATCTCGGGAGCTATTTGTTGTTTGCATGGGCGCATCGCTTGATTGAGTTTGGCCCGTTTCTTTGCGCCGGTGTCCTGGCCGGGCCCGTAGCCCAGTTGCAGAATCTTATTGCGTTGGACAGAAGGGTTACCCAAGGGCTTCGCCAATTGCAGATTGCTCTGAGACCGTCAACGTCTGACAACCCACGCCATGTCTCCGCGGCTTTGCGCTCGGAAAAGAACCCGCCCGTCGGAGATCTGCACTGGAAAATCAATTTGTTGCAGGAACTGCAGACCGAGCTAACTTCTCTTTATGCGTTTGACGAAACTTTGTTGAATGCGATCGGGGACGGTCTCGCTGTCTTTGCCTCGGACAATCGCTTAGTCTTTTGCAATCCGCGGTGGCAAAGCCTTTGCGCGAGGCAAAATGGGAATCCCTCGGCTAACCTTGATGAGCTGGCGTCTTCCTTCAACGAGTCAACCCGTTGCAAATTACGTGACTCATTGGCACAGCCCGGCGGGCAGTTTGATTCCGAGGTGCTGTGGGGCGATAGTCTTTTTCAGTTGCGGGCCACGAGGCTGCCCTCCACGTCGGAAACGAATCCGGCTGGGTTGACGTTGCTGGTCGTGACCGATTTAACCGCTCGCCTGGAACGGGACCGAGCAAGAGCGGAGGCCCTGAGTTTTGTGACTCACGAGCTGCGCACGCCGCTGGTTTCTATTCAAGGGTTCGCTGAATACCTGTTGCGGTATCCCGGGCAGGCAGCCAGCAACGAAGCGGCAGCGACTATTTTCAGGGAATCGGGGCGTTTGGTGGCCATGATCAACACCTACCTCGATGTGCTGCGACTCGAAGCGGGTTCGCGGCCGCTCCGGCGGGAGAGTTTCGACGTCAGGGATACCGTGAATCAAGTGAAACAGGTGCTTCAACCGTTGGCGGAAGCTTCGAAGATCCTGGTTACGACCGAGATCGCTTGCGACCTACCTCCCATCGAAGGCGATCCGCACTTGATCGCGGGGGCCCTTCTTAACCTCTTGGGCAATGCCGTCAAGTATACAGCGCATGGAAAAGAGGTCAAACTTCGCGTGCTGGCCGAGAGCAACATGATCGTGATGGAGGTTTGGAACCCGGGTCCGGTCATTCCGCCTGACGACCTAGAGCGCCTCTTTGAACCGTTTTACCGAGGACCGGAGCGGGAAGGCGCGACTCCCGGTTGGGGCCTCGGGCTGGCCTTCGTCAAGCGCATCGCCGAGCAGCACGGAGGCAAAGTAGAGGCCAGCAGTGAACCAGAATTGGGTACATGTTTTCGAGTACACTTGCCGCCAAGCGGGTTCTATCCAGTGAGGAACTACAATGAAACGGCGTGCTTGCATTAACTCCGCAATTTTCTTGGTTCTGTTTTTTTCGATGGTAGGTCTAGCACCGGCTCAGGAGCCCAACACTGTTCCGGTAAACGCGCCATTCGCAGGGGCGACGATTTCCGAGTGGAAGGGCAAGATCCATGTGAGCCTGCCCGGCCAGTCCCCGTCGGCTCCCACGATCGGCGAAACGCTCCCCCCGGGTACGGTTCTCGAAACGGGTGGCGGAAAACTTTTGCTGCAACTCGCCGACGGTAGTCAGGTGCTCATCCGCGCGCACACGCGATTGACGGTAGAGCAACCGGCGCCTGGCGACCGCGGTTATTTCCAATTGCTGCTGGGGCGCATACGGGCTACCATCAACAAACGCACGGGTGGCGCTCCGCCTTTTGAACTTGGCACTCCCAGCGCGGTCATTGCCGTTCGCGGCACGCAATTTGAAGTCGAAGTCAGTCAGCGGCAAGAGACGGAGGTGCATGTCTACGAGGGTGTGGTCGAAGTAACGGGACGCCATTCCAGCACATCCGTTTTGGTGCACGCAGGATCTTCAACACGAGTTGGCATGGATACACCTCCCGAAACGCCCCGGCCGACTGCGGAGATGCGTTCGCATGCCGCAAACGGCGAGGGTAGAGGCGATCAACGGTCTGCGGCTGCAAGAGCAGGTCAGGTAGCACACCCGAGAGGAAAGCCTTGAGCGGAATCGACGATTGGCGTCACACGCCTAGTAGTCATTGACGATTCCGGCTTGTATCTTACCCACCCAGTTGTGTGTTGAGCCCGCCCAGATTTTTGACCAAGCAACCTTCGTGACTCGTTGAACAGAAGCCACTTATATAAAGATCACACTGGCCCGAGGCTTGCAATTAACGCTTGGGGGCGACAGGAACCCCTGAAGGATAGGAGGGAAAATGAAGCGCTCAATTCTCGCAACTGCATTTGTAGCGGCGACTTTCTGGATCGCCAACACACCTGCGTTTGCGCAACACGGCCGTCCGGCTTCGCCCGGTGCGGTTGCCCCGAGTATGCACGGCGGCGCCTCTTCCGGGGAAAGTCATGCCTCATCGAGGCCGACGACCAGCCCCAGTTCACCTGACGCTGTTCTTTCCCGCAACTCGCATCTCAGTGGGGCGCTGAGTAAGGCTTTGGCGAAGAGCGGAATACAGGTGAGCGATCTTGCAGGCACTTGCAAGCCCTTCAAGACCCTGGGCCAGTGCATTGCGGCTCTTCACATCAACCACAAATTCCCGAGCTGCACTCTCGCCGATCTCTCGACGGCGAAGAACCTCGGTGCGGGCATTCAAGGATGCCGTCCGCAGGCCGACGCTAAGGCTGAGGCCCGCAGCGCGACGAAGCAGGCCAAGCAGGACATGAAGGACTCGAACTCATAACGTCAATCAGCTCTCCAGGCCGCTCGAGTCGAACGATCCCTTCTCGAACGTTCCTGCAAAACTGCATTATTCGCACCCGGCCGCTTACCAGCAGGAATACTTCTTTTGCTGGATCACCAGCGACAAAGATCATGTCGCGAGTCGCGAAGTCTTTTGGACGGGCGTTCTTGCTTGGAAGAAGCAGTAATGCGGAAGGGCAGGGAATGTGTAAAGTGTTGGCAAGAAGCTCGTAGCAGTTCTGCAAATTTACTTGGCGGCCGATCCGATTCCCGGGAACTGTCGAGAGACGGGGCAACCGGGGCGGTTGCTATGCGAGGTTTTCGCGCGAGATGTGGCCACGGTGCCCCGGCGATCGGTGATGCAAACCATCCTTATTAGTTAAGAAGCCCCAGGACTTGCAGTGCAGCCAAAGCCCTATCGCGCTGTTTTTCCGTGTACCAAGTGGGGGCATATTCTTCCAGCAAAGCAACCAACTCCAACAAAGCTCCTGCTGGAAGTTGCCGTTCCGCCAAAGCCCTACCGCGTTGTTCATCCGTGTACCAAGCGGGGGCATACTCCTCTAACAGAAGGCACAGCTCCGTCAAGGCCTCATGGGGATTAACTGATCGCTTCGGTAGAGAGGTGTCGGCGGTCTTTGACGACTTTTGGAGATTGACAGACGTTTGCCAATCCCGCGTCGGGCGGTACAGGTGCAGCCCAACCATGTAGGAGTCATTTGTAACCGATCGATAATGAGCCACGCGAGCTCGCGAATAGAGACTGCCACGAATCGATCGCACCAAAAGCTGGTCGTTCGGTTGCCGGAAACGTTTACTCACGACCTGTGCGCCATGCCAACTGATGTCAATCGTAGGGGTTATTTCCAATCCGGCATTCTCAGGATTCCAGAGGCGCACAAGCATCCGCTTTGGAATGCGGGTTTCGGCTCGGCCCTCTGAAGGTGGATCTGCCAAGAATTTCCTTGATCGTTTCAAGATCTTTCGGAATGTCTGCGCGCCGCCCCTAGTAGGCTGTATCATTGTCCATCTCTGATAGTCAA
Source organism: Acidobacteriota bacterium (assembly GCA_003223215.1). Lineage (GTDB taxonomy): Bacteria > Acidobacteriota > Terriglobia > Acidiferrales > UBA7541 > Acidiferrum. The sequence goes on along the minus strand of QHYH01000079.1, from coordinate 135,113 downwards.
TAGCAACCTTCTCGGTGTTCTCGGTGGCCGAGTCGAAGTGTCTCCCACAATTTTGGGAGGCGGGTCAAAGAGCTGACCAGAATCATGAAAGACTATCAAAGCACAGATCGCAAGCCTCGATGAGGACCCGAGATAAGCGTCGGTGATTCACCGCGGAGCGCCCCGCGGCTCCTGTTGGTCACTTTCGGGAGTTCGAGGTTTGTCGGAATGGCCAGTAGCGAAGCCAAGCCGGAAGGCGCTAACGCCGTCGTGGAATTGCTGGAAGGGCCTGAGCTACAGCTGTCCTGAAGCTCGGGGCCGTATTTCGCGCATTTCTCCACAGCCTCAAGCTAAGCCGGACTCGTCCAGCTTTCTAAAGGCCTTACAAGTTCCAACCCGACGGCAAACTTATCCGCCCCCATGTACTCGCAATAAACGACTCTTGCTTCGGTGCGCACACCACCCGGTGAGCTAACCAGCGCTTGCTCACCCGGACGCCAGGCATGTTCGGTTGTCAGGCGCATCCCATGAGAACTGAGATTTTGCGATATGGCCTTCTCCGTTGGCTCCGGATGATCCGAGCGGCCAAGTGCTACCGATACTTTCTTGCCCACTCGCCCATTCGACCGGTCATCATGTACCACTCTATCGGGAAACACGCCGGCATTTCTCTCCATTGGCAAAATCGCCGTGAAGAACGTGCCCGAGTCTGACGGAGTGACATTTAGAAGGCCGCCGAATTGCTTCATTAGCTCCCGCATGCCTGCTATGCTAACCCGCAAGTCGCCAGTCCCTTTCCTGAGGGACTCCAGCAGAGATGGAGATAACCCACGTCCATCATCGTTTACCTCAAGTGTCAGAAGTTCTTGATCGACGAAGAGCCGTATTTTGACACGGGAGCTCCCTGAGCGCCCAAAAATATCCGTAAGGCACTCCTGGGTGACGCGATATAGCGCCCGCTCGGCAGGCTCCAGGAACCTCTTTAGTTCTTTGGGGAAATCAATGTCGACGGAGATTCCCGTCTGCTTGGCGAACCGCTCGAGATACCAACGCAAGCTCGCCAACAAACCTTCTTTATCAAGCAAAGGCGGGTTCAAAAATTGAGAAACGACGGTGATATCCGTGGACAAGGATTCGGCCAATGAAATACTGTCCCGGGCCAACTGTAACGTTTCGTCGCTCAATCCGTCAGCTCGCTTCTGTAATTGGTACAGCTTTGCGAGCAACGATGAAAACCTTGGACTGGTCTTGTCGTTCAACTCGACCGCGATCCTCGCTCGCTCCCGCTCATGTGCCTCGAGCAACCGCGACGCCAATTCCCCCAGAGCTTCTTCGGCTCGCTTACGCCTCGTCACATCACGCGTAACTTTGCCAAAGCCTTGGAGTACGCCTTTTTTGTCGCGCAATGCCGTGATGCTGATGTCTGCCCAGAAGATCGTGCCGTCCTTGCGCACACGCCAACCCTCGTCAGTCACCTGTCCCTGCGATTCCGCGATCTTCAATAACTTTGCGGGGTGGCCACGCTGGACATCCTCGGCGGTATAAAAGCACGACATATTCTGGCCGATGATCTCTTCCGCTTTATATCCTTTGATCTTTTCTGCGCCATCATTCCAACTGGCAACATGCCCCTCACGGTCAAGCGCAAAGATGGCGTACTCGCTTGTCCTTTCCACTATCCTGCGGAAGGACAGCCCCATCTCGAGCAACTTCTCATGCTGAACTTCCTCGAAATCGGTCGAACTTCCACCCCTCCTCTCAGGGGATCCTGGCCGTTTTTTGGACGGTTGGTCGCCAGAACTGTTGTCGGGAGAGAAGCGTTCCTTGGGGGCAGCCATAGCACACCTCGTCCCGCGTCATGGTTCATTCGACCCACTTTCAAGAAAAGACTCCGAAAAATAAGCGGTGACGAATGGTAGACGCGGGCATCTCCTCACCCCAGTGCTGGGCGCTCCAGGAGCAGTCGAACAAGGGAGCTCGCATTGCTCGAATACACTCCCACGTTATCATTCTTTGCTAGCTATACTGCCCCTGCAATCGGGGAAAGACCTGATTGCCGGGGCAGTAGACTCCTTAGCGGAGCAGAAGATCGAAAGAAACGTCTGCCGGCTGATGCTTGCTAGGCGGGCGACAAGCGTGGGGAACGATCGCCGCCGAAAACCGCCGCAAACCGTGATCGGGAATGCGCAAAAGCCACAGAAAAGACAACCGCTTAGCGTTCCGCCGCAGCAACCCCAGCATAGGAGCATGAGCTAGAGAGGTTAGCGTCTCATTCGCCGTAAGGAACCCAGATATTTTTAACCTGCACGGCGTGATCGAGGAACCACCGGCCTTCGCCCTGCTTTCGGTCGAACCAGTCGATAGCGCGGCCTTCGTTACTGAAGACCTGCTTCAAATTTCCAATGGAAAGGGTCTTGGCCGCGGCAACGCTCGCTTCATCGGTGAAACTCCAGATCGCGTCTACGTCGTCGTGCTCGGCGAGCGTTTTCAATAGTTCCGCAGGGCGGCCCGTGACCATGTTCACCACGCCGCCCGGTAAATCGCTCGTGTCAAAGACCTGATAGAGATCGCCCGTCATCAGGGGATATTTTTCCGAGGGAATCGCAATCACCGTGTTGCCCGCGCAAATCGCGGGCATCACCAGCGACAGAAACCCAAGCAGCGGCGCATCCGCAGGGCACAGGATGCCCACCGTGCCGACCGGCTCCTTCATCGCGAGCGCTACGTTGCGGAACGGCGGGTTGTGCACCGCGCCGTCAAATTTGTCGGCCCAGGCGGCGTAGGAAAAAATGCGCTCGATACCAAGGCAAACTTCCATTTCAGCTTGCTTTTTCCCCACTACGGCAGCCAGACGTGTCGCGATTTCTTCGCCGCGCCCGGAAAGGTTCTCCGCAATGTAATAGAGCACCTGCGCGCGATTGTGGGCGGTCGCTTTGCCCCAGGTTTCGGCCTTGCGCGCCGCTTCGACCGCGTTACGAATGTCTTTGCGATTGCCGAGCGGCGCCTCGCCGAGCACGCGGCCGTCGGCGGCGCGCACGGCCATGCTGTAGCCGGAGTCTGGCCGCGCCTGCTTGCCCCCAATGTAGAGCTTCACCGTGCGGTCCATCGGCGGGGAGGAAAAGTCTAGAGCCGCATCCGGCGGCTGATCGGTCGCCAGGGGCGTCGCGTGAGTCGGCGGCGCCTGCTTAAACCAGGCGGGTTCTAAATATTCGAGCAAGCCTTCGCGGCCGCCTTCGCGGCCGAATCCGCTCTCGCGGTAGCCGCCGAATCCGCAAGCCGCGTCAAAAAGATTCGTGCAGTTGACCCAAACCACGCCGGCTTTCAGTTGCGCTGCGACGTCGAGCGCCACGTTGATGCTCTCGCTCCACACGCAGGCGGCAAGACCGTACACCGTGTTGTTCGCCAGTTCGACCGCTTCGCGCGGCGTGCGAAAGGTCATTGCCGCAAGGACCGGGCCAAAAATCTCCTGCTGTGCGACGATGGAGCTCGGATGCACGTTGCTCAATAGCGTCGGCGGGAAATACAAACCGCGCGAGGGAACAGGAATCGCGGGCTGCCAGCAGGTTGCGCCTTCGGCGACGCCCTGATCCACCAGGCGCCGGATACGTTCCAGCTGCACGCGCGCGACAATCGCCCCGATATCGATGGCTTTGTCAAGCGGCGGACCGATGCGCAGCGCGTTCATGCGGTCCTGAATTTTGCCGGTCAATTTCCGAGCGATGCTTTCCTGCATCAGAAGGCGCGATCCCGCGCAGCAAACCTGTCCCTGATTGAACCAGATGCCGTCGACCAGCCCTTCGACGGCGCTATCCAGGTCCGCATCTTCAAAGATAATGAACGGCGATTTGCCGCCGAGTTCGAGTGAGAGTTTCTTGTGGGTCTCGGCAGTGGCCTTGCGGATGGCCCGGCCGACTTCCGTCGAGCCGGTGAACGCGATCTTGTCCACTTCGGGATGCTTCACGAGTGCTTCGCCGGTCGAGCCGTCTCCCGTGACGATGTTCACAACGCCCGGAGGCAACGCCACTTCCTGGCAGATGTGCGCAAAAGCCAGCGCCGTCAAAGGAGTGAACTCGGCAGGCTTTAAGACCACGGTGTTTCCCGTGGCCAGCGCCGGTGCAATTTTCCACGCGAGCATCAGCAACGGAAAATTCCAGGGAATAATCTGGCCCACGACGCCACAGGCCGTGTACCCGGCAAATTCCTGTTCTAAGATCTGCGCCCAGCCCGCGTGATGATAGAAGTGCCTCGCGACGAGCGGTATGTCAATGTCACGGCTCTCGCGAATGGGCTTGCCGTTGTCCAGCGTTTCGAGCACTGCGAGCCAGCGCGAATGTTTCTGCACCTGTCGCGCTAGCGCGTAAAGGTAGCGTGCGCGGGCATGGGGAGACAGAGCTTGCCACGCGGGCAGCGCAGCGCGCGCTGCTTTGACGGCGCGGTCGATATCGCCGGGCGAGCCCTGTGCGACCGTCGCCAGTTTTTCGCCAGTCGAAGGGTCGGCGGTTTCAAAAGAGGTTCCCGCTGCGGGAGCGTGCCATTCGCCGTTGATGAAATGTCCGAAGCGGCGGTTGTGAACGTCGAGCCAGGCCAGCGCCTCACGCGGGTCTTCCGGCGCCGGACCATACTCCATGGTCATGAATTTTTCGACGATGCCCACCGGTTTCTTCGCGCTCCCTTCCTTATTCCGCCACGGTCATCCTGTTCAGGCAAGCGGATGGCGATAATCCGCCGAATAACGTCCCGTCGCGTGGTGTTCGAGCTGGCGTTCGATATCCGCAAGCATGCCGCTCGCGCCAAAGCGAAAAAGCTCCGCTTTCATCCACGAGGTGCCCAGCTCTTCTTTCACAAGCGTCAGCCATTCGAGTGCCTGCTTTGCCGTTCGAATCCCGCCCGCGGGTTTGAACCCCACGGCCATTCCGGTTTCCTCGGCGTACTCACGAATCGCGCGCACCATCACTAAACTTACCGGCAGCGTCGCATTTACCGCTTCCTTGCCCGTGGAAGTCTTGATGAAATCCGCTCCCGCCATCATGGCCACAAAGCTCGCCCGCGCCACGTTGCGCAGCGTCAGCAAATCGCCGGTGCCCAAAATCACTTTCAAGTGTGCCGGTCCGCAGGCGTCCTTAAACGTCGCGATTTCATCATAAAGCGCCTGCCATCTCGCGCTGAAAACGTGAGCGCGTGTGATGACCACGTCGATTTCATCCGCCCCGGCCTCCACCGAGCTGCGAATTTCATTGACGCGCTCCCGGAGCGGCGAAAGTCCGGCGGGAAAACCGGTCGAGACCGCAGCCACGTGGATCCCGCTGCCCTCGACCGCCCGGCGAGCCGTCTCCACAAACGTGTGATAGACGCACACCGCCGCAACCTTAATCCCGAGGCCCTCCACCCCAAGTTTTTGCGCGAGTTCCTGCTGAATCGGTTGCCGCGCCTTCGCGCACAGGCGCCGCACGCGCTCGTCGGTGTCATCGCCGGAAAGCGTGGTCAGGTCCATACAGGTGATGGCGCGAAGCAGCCAAGCGGCCTGCCATTCCTTCTTCACCGTTCGCCGCGTGACCAGCGTCTGCGCGCGGCGCTCGACCGCGCTGGTATTCACGCGCACCGCGTCAATCCGATCCAGATTGAGCGGGATGCCGCGGTTGGGCTGCAGGTCGCGCCCGGCGTACTGCGCAATGGCGGTGTCGGAAGGCGAGACCGCACCCGGCATTCGAACGGAAAGCCGGTCGGGATCTGACATCGCCGGAGTTTTGTCGCGAGGCGTCATGGGATTTCCGCACAGGATCAGAAAAACTGCATGGACACTTCATCTTATCACCACGCTAAGGCGGGTTTACACTCGCGCGCAGCGTTTTTGCCACTCTTTCTCGAATTCCGCCCGGTTCCAGAACGATTTCTGCGTGCCCACCTTTGTGGTGGAAAGGGCCGCGTAGAGGCTCGCCCGACGAAGCGCTTCCTTCTCCGGATGACCCTCTCCCAGAAACACGGCAAAGCTGCCAATGAAAGCATCGCCCGCCCCGGTCGTATCCACGGACGCGACCTCGAAGGGTGGCACGAGTTCCGTTCCCTCCTCGCTCGCCAAAAGACACCCGCGCTCGCCCCTGGTGATGACCACGCGCTTGACGCCTTGCGCCATTAGGAACTGTGCGCATTCCTTCGCGTCGCCAGCGGTATCGACGGGCATCCCGGTGATGGTTCCCGCCTCACTCTCGTTGGGGATGAAATAGTCCACGCCCCGGAGCTCGGCGAAGTCGACGGGGAGCGCGGGCGCGGGATTCACGATGCAGGGGATCCCGGTGCGTTTCGCAAATTCGACCGCGTGATACACGGTGCGGAGCGGGATTTCGAATTGCAGGACGATGGCGTTTGCCTTCCGCAAAAGCGCCTCAGCCCTGTCCACGTCCTCGGGCGCGAGCAAATCGTTCGCGCCTTTGACGACGATGATGCGGTTCTGCCCTTCGCTGTCCACGAAAATGGGAGCGACGCCGCTCGAGACGCCTTCGGCAATCCCTACGCAGCTGGCGTCAATCCCCTGCGCCTCAAAGTTTTTGATGGTTGCCGGGCCGAATAGATCATTCCCTACTTTTGCCACCATGGCGACGTTGGCTCCGCACAAGCGTGCGGCCACCGCCTGGTTCGCGCCTTTCCCCCCAAACCCCAGGTCGAAGCTCTTTCCAAAGATGGTCTCTCCCGGCTTCGGAAACGCGTCATGAAACGTGGTCAGGTCCACGTTCGCGCTACCCACAACGGCGATGAAGGGTCGGCTGGCCATCGTTTCACCCCTGGCTGTCCGCGGATTATATAAGAATTCGCGCCGGGAGCCTCCACGGCCACTCCCTCCAGCGTTTCACTGTTTCCCGGGCTGGCGCAGGAGGGCGCCGGCTTTCTTTCTTCGTATCTGCTTGACACCGTTCTTTGTCCCCATTATAAGCACGGGCAGCAATGGCGCGGGACGGCTTCGCGTCCCGCGATTCTTGTCGCAAGCCATGCGTTCGAATGGGTTGAGGGTTAAAGGAGCGGCGGATTTATGTTTGCACCCCACTCGGTCGGCTCCGCGCTTCTCATGATGATCGCGAGCGCCATCTGTTGGGGCTCCTGGGCGAACACTTACAAAGGCGTGAAGAACTACCGATTCGAGCTGTTCTATTGGGACTATGCCATCGGTATTTTTCTGATCTCGCTCGTGCTCGCCTTCACCATGGGAAGCAGCACGCAGGACGCTTCGAGCTTCCCCAACAATGTCCATGCTGCGGACACCGCGAATTTCTACTACACGCTTGTCGGCGGTGCCATCTTCAATCTGGCGAACCTTCTGCTGGTTGCCGCCATCGACATGGCGGGCTTGGCCACCGCGTTCCCCGTTTCGATCGGCATCGCTCTGGTCGTCGGCGTGGTCTCGAGCTACATCATCGAGCCAAAAGGGAATCCCCTGTTACTCGCCGCCGGAGTCGCTTCGGCCATCCTTGCCGTGATCCTCGATGGCAAGGCCTACGCAGGTTTACAAAAGGCGGCAAGCCCTCTGTCCCGCAAAAGCCTTCTCGTCTCCGTGGTCTCCGGAATCCTGATGGGCCTCTGGGCGCCGTTCGTCACGCACGCGATGACCCAGGGCCACACACTCGGGCCGTATAGCGTAGCCGTGTTCTTCACCCTCGGGGCGCTTCTTTCCTGCTTCTTGTGGAACGTCTATTTCATGAAAAAGCCGCTGGTGGGCACTCCGGTCAATTTCAGCGACTTTTTCCGCGGGCCGGCTTCGGGCCACCTGCTTGGCCTGTTTGGAGGAATCATCTGGGGCACCGGAACAGTCTTTAATCTGGTCGCGGCAAACTTCACCGGCGTGGCGATTTCCTACGCCATCGGCCAGTCTGCTCCGATGGTTGCTGCGCTCTGGGGTGTTCTTGCCTGGAAGGAATTCGAGGGAGCCACTCGCCGCGCGAAAACATTTCTCGCCCTGATGTTTGTCTTCTACATTCTCGCGATTTTTCTGGTCGCCAGGGCCAATACCGCGAGTTGACACAGAATCTCTAGTTGCAGACTATCCTGCAAACACATTGCGCGCAATGAACCACAGGTTCGCCGGACGCTCCGCCAGCCGCCGCACGAACCACGGATACCAGAAGGTCCCATAGGCTACCAGAACGATGGAAGTGCATCCCTCGGCAGCCAGCCGCTCCTGCTCGCCGCGCTGGATGCCGTACAGCATTTGCACCTCGAAATCGGCCTTCGAAAAGCCTTCCTCGATAGCCTGTTCCGAAAGTCCGCGGATCATCGCCACGTCGTGCGTCGCAAACGCCACTCGCAGGCAAGCGTTTTCCTTCTTGGCCTTAAGCAGCTCTTTGCCGAGCGCGAAGTAATTCGCATCCACGTCCGTCTTGCGCGGAAACGCAATTTCCGGCGGCTCCATGTAGGCGCCTTTGACCAGCCGGATCGAGGGCCGCAGCGGCAGCAGCTTTCGAAGATCATCCTTGGTCCGGTGAAGATACGCCTGCAGGCATACGCCCACGTTGGGAAACTCGCCGAGCGCGCGGCGGTACAAGTCGAGCGTCACGTCCACGTAGTTGCTCGCTTCCATATCGATCCAGACGATGGATTCCTTGGGCGCGTGCGCGATGATCGCTTGCAAATGACCAAAACACAGTTCGGAGGAAAGGTCCAGCCCCAGTTGCGTCAGCTTGACGGAGATCTCCGTTTTGAGCCCCTTTTGCCGGACGCGCTCGAGAACCTCCAGATAGTGATCCGCCACCTCCTGTGCTTCCGCCCGGTCACTGATGTTTTCTCCAAGGCGTGTAAAAACCGTTCCAATTTTCTTTCTGCGAAGCGTCTGCGCGGCGATGAGCGCATCATCGAGCGTCTCGCCGGGCATGAACCGCGCTACGCTTCTCCGTACGAACTTGTAGTGCGAAGCGTGATCGCGCAGCCAACGGTTTTGTGAAGCGGCCAGCAGGAACGAGCGCATCAGGCTCATAGGCTGTTGTTGATCTCCGTAGGTCGCATGCAAGCGTTCGCCGCGACGCCGCCTGTATTCCAGGGCAACCTAAATTCTAAACCACAGGCTTCTTAAACGCCGAGCGCCCGCAGCAGCACACCTGCCAGCGCTCCTCCCACGAGCGGGCCCACCACCGGAACCGCCGCGTAGCCCCAGTCCGAGCCTGCTTTGCCGGCCACGGGGAAAATCGCGTGCACAATGCGCGGCCCCAGGTCCCGCGCGGGGTTGATCGCATAGCCGGTCGTGCCGCCGAGCGAAAGTCCGATGCCCCAAACCAGACTGCCCACGAGATAAGGCGCCAAGCCGGCCGCCGGTCCCGATGCGGCCACGCTCTTCGAGAAAATCGCGCCCACAACAAAGACGAGCACGAACGTCCCGATTAATTCGCTCACCAAATTTGCCAGCATCTTGCGAATCGCCGGCGCCGTCGAGAAGCACAGGAGTTTCATCGCCGCGTCCTGCGTTTCTTTCCAATGCGGAAGGTAATGGAGCCATACCAGCGCCGCGCCGGCCATTGCTCCCAGCATCTGGGCGGCGAAATACGGCGCGAGTTTTGCAAAATTTCCGTCGCGCACGGCGAAGCCCAGTGTCACCGCGGGATTCAAATGCGCGTCGCTGCTTCCGCAAGCGATCGCCGTGAATACCCCGGCCATCACCGCGAACGCCCATCCTGCCGTAATCACCATCCAGCCGCCGCTCTCTGCTTTCGACCGTTTGAGCAGCACCGCCGCGACGACTCCGTCACCCAGCAAAATCAGAATCATGGTGCCAAGAAATTCACCGAGCCACGGTGAAGTCATAGATCGAGGCCTCCTACGAGAAGTTGGTTCAAAAAAAGCCTTTGATCGGAATCCCTCTAGCTTAAAACAGGCAAGCTGAAGCGACCGCCTCGGTCACGCTCATCGCTAGCGGGCCGGTTTTTTTCGACAAGCCGCTCAAGATTCCACCCAATCGAAAGAGAGCGTCACGGCCTTCTTCCATCGCTCATAGAGCCGCTCGCGCTCCGCTTCCGCCAGGCACGGCTTCCACCTCCGGTCCACCGCCCACTTCGCGCGCAATTCTTCCAACCCGGAAAAGAATTCGACCGCCAGGCCCGCTGCATAGGCCGCCCCGAGCGCTGTCGTTTCCTGAATCACCGGGCGCACCACCTCGCGGTTCAAAATGTCCGCCTGAAACTGCATCAGAAGTTCGTTAACCACCATTCCGCCGTCCACGCGCAAACTTTCGAGCGAAATCTGCGAATCCTTTTCCATCGCCTCAATCACCTCGCGCGTCTGAAAGGCGCTGGCCTCCAGCACCGCGCGCGCCAGGTGTCCCTTATTGGCAAATCCCGTCAGGCCCGCAATCACACCGCGCGCCGTCTCCTTCCAGTACGGCGCAAACAATCCCGAAAACGCCGGCACAAAGTACACTCCGCCATTGTCGTTGACTGTTCGCGCCAGCACTTCCACGTCCGGACTCTTCGCGATGATCCCCAGATTGTCGCGCAGCCATTGCACCAGCGCTCCCGCAATCGCTACGCTCCCTTCCAGCGCGTAGTGTGCCGGCGCGTTGCCGAACTTGTACGCCAGCGTGGTGAGCAATCCAAAGCTCGATGGCACCATCCGCTCGCCCGTGTTCATCAGCAAAAAACATCCCGTGCCGTAGGTGTTCTTCACCTCGCCCGCTCGAAAACAAGCTTGCCCGACCAGCGCTGCCTGCTGATCTCCCAGTATTCCCGCTACCGGCACTCCCGCGATCGCCGCCAGCGACGCTTCTCCATAGATTTCGCTGCTCGAGCGCACTTCGGGCAGCATGCCGCGCGGCACCTCGAAGGCCGCCAGCAACTTTTCGTCCCAATCCAGTGTTTTTATATTGAGGAGTTGCGTGCGGCTCGCATTGGTCACGTCTGTGGCATGCACGCCGCCCCGCGCTCCGCCGGTGAGGTTCCAGAGGAGAAACGTATCGACATTTCCGAAAAGCAGTTCGCCCGCTGCGGCTTTTGCTCGCCCTCCGGGCACGTTTTCGAGCAGCCAGCGCAGCTTCAGCCCACTGAAGTAGGTGCTGAGCGGGAGGCCGGTTTCCGGGCGGAAGCGGTCTTGCCCGCCCGTCGCGGAAAATCGCTTCACGTCATCGGCCACGCGCGTGTCTTGCCAAACGATGGCATGGGCAACCGGCTTTCCGGTTTTACGATCCCAAACCACGGTGGTTTCGCGCTGATTGGTAATTCCAATCGCCGCGAGGTCCGAAGCGTGCAAACCCCGTTGGCCGAGAGCATCGGCAATGACGTCTTCGGTGCGCCGCAGGATCTCCTGCGGATCGTGCTCCACCCATCCCGGTTTCGGGTAGATCTGTTCGTGTTCCTTCTGGGCCACCGCTACCGCGCGCCCGGCTTGGTCGAACACCATGAAGCGCGTGCTGGTGGTTCCCTGATCGATTGCTCCGACGTAGTCTTTCACCCTGGGCCGCCTCTTTTTGCCGCGTCGCAGCATACTACGCATCGCTAATTTTGGGAGCAGGGAAATCCCCGACCAAGCGGCCCGCGAGGTCCGTTTTGGTGCTTTCGAGGAAGCGAGTAGAGCGCCGCCGGAGTGGCAAACAGAACCGATAAGGCCCGACTCGGGCGCATGTTTCTTTGCAGTCCCGCGCCGCATCTAACTAATTAGGGAAAAAGGGAGAATGAACATGTTGAGACGCAGCTCTTTTCTGCTTTTTGTCGGACTGTCCGCTTTCTTGCTCCTATCCGCGGCGCCCGACGCGGTTGCCGCGGAGCCGGGCACCGTCACCATGACGGTAACCGCGGTCAAGAAAGATGCCGAGCCACCCGCGGTCAAGAGGGAAGACGTGCAGCTTTACGTCAACAAAGACCGCACGCAGATCGCAGACTGGCAGCGCGGCGAGAAACTCTATCTGGCTGTCTTGATCGACGATTCTCTGGATAGCGACGTGGCCTCCCAGTGGAGCGTTTTGAAGGAGTTTTTCAAACAGCAGCCTTCCACCACTTACATTTCCGTGTCTTATGCTCGCAACGGTACGGCCATGGTAGCCCAGGATTTCACCAACGACCATGAACTGGCCGCCAACGCCTTGCGCTTGCCCATCGGTCCTGGCGCGTTCTCGAGTCCGTATTTCACGCTTCTCGATCTGATGAAGCGCTTGCCATCCGGGCCCACGGAGCGCCGCTCCATTCTGCTGATTTCTTCGGGCATCGATTATTTCCACGGCAATTTCCCGGAGAGTCCGGACCTGCAGTCCACCTACGAGCGCGCCCAGAAAGAAAACATCAATATTTGGTCCATCTACTACCCCGATGCCGGGCACTTGGGCAGCCGCGGGTTTCGCGCTTTCCGCGGACAGAATGATTTGAGCCGGCTCGGCGAGTCTAGCGGAGCCGAATCCTATTATCTGGGCGTTAATGAAGCGGTGACTTTCAAACCTTACCTGGACGAACTGGCCATGCACCTCCGCAACCAGTATCTGTTGACCTTCAAGGGCAGTGGCGGAGGAAAAGGCCGCTTTGAACGCGTGAAGTTGGCCACCGAGCTTCCCAACGTGCAGTTTCTCCAGGCTCCCGAGGCCTTCCTGCCGCCGGAGAAATAATCCGGTGGGGCTCGAGAAGCTACGCGAAGGCCTTTTCTCCCCGGTAGGGGCGCGGCCCGACGCCCGATCCCAGCCAAAAGCCCGTCTCCGCATTTTGAGAGGCGGGCCTTTTTTCTGCGGGGGTTATCCTTCCGCCGCCTTCTGTCGCCGGTCCTCAGCCCATCGTCGCAGCTGCCGGCACCGCCTTCGTGGAGTCACGAATCACCAGCTCGGGGGGCATCTTATGCCGCGAGATGCTCCAGTCGCGCTTCTCCAGCCCCGCCTTGATGCCCTCGACCACGGTACTCGCGGCCAGGTTTCCCATGGCCTCCAGAGGCTGACGCACGGTCGTCAAGGAAGGAGCCGCCAAAGCGGAAAGCGGCACGTCGTCGAAGCCGACCACCGAGCATTGTTCTGGCACTTTGATCCCGGCCTTGGTCAGCGCGCGGATCGCTCCGAGCGCCGTCAAGTCGTCAAAGGCCAGCACCGCCGTGAACTTCTTTTTGCGTTCCAGCAATTCTTCCGTGAATCGGTAGCCGCCCTCGAATCCTGAGTTGGCTTCCAATTCATCCGGCAACTGCGCCACCAGCGAGGGATCGAGTTCCAAGCTCACCGAGTGCGCGAATTTCTGGACGCCTTTCCATCGCGGCCCGCTGTCAATCAGCATTTTTGGTCCACGGATGACCGCGATCTTGCGGTGACCCAGGTGATAGAGATGCTCGAGGGCCAGCCGGCCTCCCGCTTCGTTGTCCACCATCACCGAGCTGACCGAGTCCCCGGGCACCTCCCAGCCGATGGTGGCCGCGGTGATGTTTCGCTTGCTCAGATCCGCCAGGAGCTGAATGTCGACGAAGAGCCAGTTGGCCACCACGATCAACGCTTCCACGTGATGCTCCAGGAGCATTTCGAGATAGCGCTCGAATCGGCTTCTCTGGTTGTGCGCATCGGCAAAAATCGGGACGTAGGAAGACTGGTACAGCGCGTTCTCGATGCCGCGCAGAACCGGCGTGCAGAAAGGATCGGTGATGTCGAAGATCATCACGCCCACGGTCTGGCTTCGTCGGCTGCGCAGGAAGCGCGCCATCGCGTTCGGCCGGTAGCCCAGCTTCCTCGCCGCGTCTTCAATCCGCTTCTTCGTGGCCGGGGCGATGTACCGCGCGAGCGGCGCGTTGTTCAATACGATGGAAACCGTGGCCGGCGAGAAGCCGCTGGCCTGCGCTACGTCTCGCATGGTGACCATTTCGACTTTTCCGCTCATTCCGACGGCACCTCAAACGAAAGCTGTTCCCGGAATCCGCGCGTCTTCCACACGCCGAAGGCTATCCCCGCAAGCATCCAGATCGAGCCCACAATTTTGGCCGGCTGGCTCAGATTCCACCACAATCCCAGGCAGATGAAAAAGCCTGCAGACGGCGAAACAAAGTTCATAACCTTCTTTTGCTCCGCCCTGACAAAATAGCGCACGAATGCGGAGGCGTTCACGCCCATAAACGCGATGAGCGCCCCAAAATTCAGCAGCTCGATTCCCCGCCCGTAGGTCAGGAAGAAAGAGCCAACCAGGACAATCGCGCCGATTAAGATTACATTATTTCGCGGGATATGGTGTTTCGGGTCCACTTGGCCAAAGAACGAGCTCGGCAGTGCGTTGCTCCTTCCCATGCCATACAGCAGCCGCGCCGCGCCGATCTGGGCGCCCATGCCCGACCCAAAGTTGGCCACCAGCAAAGTAAATCCGACGATGCTGAAAAGCGGCGCCCACGTTCGCGCCGCCGCGTAAACGTACGCGGTATCCTCGTTTGGAAACGGCTGCGAGGCCGGCCAGACCAGTTGCGCGACGTAGACCTCCGCCGCCGACAGAAATCCGATGACCACGCAGGTCATCACCGTGGCCACCAGAATGTTCCGTTTGGGATTCTCCGCCTCTTCGGAAAGCGTGGAGATGGCGTCAAACCCAATGTAGGTCAGCACCGCCAGCGACGTGCAACCGAACAAATTGTCAAACGTGAAGGTCGTCGGGTCGTAAAACGGCCGCGTAAAGAAGCCCGGCTCGGCGTGAGGGTGGCCAAGGATATAGCGAATCGCCGTCACAAAGACGACCACCACCACCGCGCTCATCGCCGCGGCCAGCCCGGCATTCACGCGCGCCGAAGTTTTGATTCCCTGAAGATTCAGCAGCGTGAACACGACGGCAAAAAATACCTTCCAGCCCCAAACAGGGATGCCCGGCGCAAATTCGTGCGCCTGCCCAGCACACCAGATGGTGCAGATCAAGGGATTCACGATGTAATCCATGACCATGCTCCAACCGGTGATGTATCCGGCCGAAGAATGAATCTCCTGCGCCACATAGGTGAAAGCCGAACCGGCGCTCGGGTAAACGCTGGCCATCTTGCCGTAACTGAACGCGGTGCACAGCATCGCCACCATGGCGATCAGCACGGCGGTCACCACGTGCCCGCGGCCGCGGTTGCTCAGGGCTCCAAAAGCCGACATCGGCGCGACTGGCTGCAGCACAATCGCCCCATAGAGGATCAAATCCCACAGTGTCAGCGACCGTCTCAGTCGCGGTCCTGCGCTTAGGCCGCTTTCTCTTTCCAAGCTGTTCTCCTTTTGCCAAAGGGGTTTTGGATGAAACGGGGTTCCGTTGTTTGAATCGTTTCAAGGCAGATCATTCTGCGCAGTCTGGCCTTTCGCCGCAACAACTAAAATTTCCGTCCGCCTCACCTGGCGTCGCCTGCGTCTTGCCAGCGAATGTTTTACCTGTCCATTCGGACAGGTACCAAGATTCAGGGGCACGTATCGTTTGTCTCACTCCCTCCTTGATTTACCCGCAACATTCACCGGCGCTTTGTAGTCTAATTTAGTAGAGCATGGCAGCCCGGACAACCGGGTTCGAGCATCGCAAAAAGCTGAGACCGAAAGAGGCTATGGGCCAAACTTCGCTTTCGCACGCACGCACACGCACGACAATCTTCTTGTCGCACGTCGCGGCTTTTCTGCTTGTGATTCTTGGTGCGTATTGGCTGCGCACCTTGCCCGGGGCCACCGACAGCCTGCTTCAGGGCTATCTCCAAGTGATCAGCAGTTTGCTGGCCTTTGTTTTCGCCGCCGTGACTCTGGTTCGTTTCCAGGGCACCCAGGACCGCATTTCCCTGATTTTGGGTGCCGGTTTCTTTCTTTGCGGCGCGGTGCTGCTCGCCACCAGCGTGCTCTTCTTTCAGTTCCTGCCGGAAACGTCTCTGCGTCTGCCCTCGGCGCCCATCGCGTGGTGGATTGGCCGCCTCATTCTGGCGGTCCTGGTGGTCGGCGCGCTCCTGGTCGAACACTTCATTCCCCGTTCGCGTCATCCGAAGCGGGAAATTGCCGGCGCGCTGGTGGCTGCCGTGGCCGTCACTTATAGCTTGGCCGCTGCGCTTCGCCACTTGCCGCCCCAAGTCTCGCCCCATCCGAGCGCGTTCTTTCCCAGTCCGCAACAGTTGCTGCCCGGCGCGATCTTCGTGGTGAGCTTGTTCTGGTACCGCCGCCGCTTAGTCGTGGAAGACTCCTCGTTTGACCGCACCATGTATGCGGCGGTCTGGTTGAACGTTGCCGCCCAGTTGGCCGCGGCGCAGTCCGCGCGCCTTATGGATGCTCCCTTCGTGTTTGCTCAGGGCCTCATGGTGTTGGGCTACACCGTCGCGCTTGGCGGCGCGCTTCTCGACAATGCCCGTCTCTTTGAGCGCGTCCGCCACATGGCGGTCAGCGATCCCCTCACGGGCCTTGCCAACTATCGCCGTTTGCTCGACGTTCTGGAAAACGAAACCGAGCGCACCGACCGTTCCGGCCGTCCTTTTGCCGTGCTGCTTCTGGACCTCGATGGTCTGAAGGCCATTAACGACAGTTACGGCCATCTTGTAGGCAGCCGCGCCATCTGCCGTGTCGCCGATATTCTGCGCATTCACTGCCGCGCCATTGACACCGCGGCGCGCTACGGCGGAGACGAGTTTGCACTGGTCCTTCCAGAATCGCAGGAAGACGAAGCCCATCGTGTCGTCAACCGTATTCGCCAGGTGATGGCCAACGATGATGAGCCGCCGCGGCTTTCAGCGAGCATCGGCATGGCGGTGTACCGGGGGGACGGCGAGCGCATCGAAAAGCTGCTGGCCGAGGCCGATCAACAGCTCTATGCCGAAAAAGCCAAGCGAGCCCAGCACACTCCCGCCATGCTGAATCTTCGCGGCCGCACCCCCAGAGCCTAACGTTGCCGCCAACCTGACTTGTCGTGCTCGGCGGGCCTGCAGAAGACAGGCGCGAGCGAAGCATCCCGGCATAAGCGTTGGTCTCAAGCCGGTTTGGTTTGAAACCAGCGGCGTTAGTACACCGCGCGTTTTTCCGTGGTTTCCTTGGTTTTCAGCGAGAATCGCGGCTCCGGTTTTGCTCCGTCCAGAAGTTGCCCGGCGAGATAGTTGCCCACGGCCGGGCCATGCTTGAATCCGTGGCCCGAGCCGCCGCCCGCAAACCACACGTTCTCCATTTCCGGGTGCCGATCAATCAGGAAATCGCCGCTCGAGGTGTTTTCGTACTGGCAGACACGCGTTTCTACAATGGGCGCGTCGCCGAGCGAGGGAAACCGCCGCGCCACGTACGCGCGCACTGCTTTGGTCATTTCCGGCGAAACGATTCGGGATTGCGTGTCCGGATCCACACGTTCG
Organism: Acidobacteriota bacterium; assembly: GCA_003223215.1. GTDB lineage: Bacteria > Acidobacteriota > Terriglobia > Acidiferrales > UBA7541 > Acidiferrum. The sequence goes on along the minus strand of QHYH01000079.1, from coordinate 117,908 downwards.
CCGTGCTCGTCGAAGGCAATTTTCAGCCCGCGGCCCTCGATGTCCGGCATGCCGTACACCAGATCCTCCTGAAACAGCCACGTTGGCAACGCCGGCGGAGCAAACCGCGTTTCTCCCGCAGGTATCCCGAAAAAGAAAACTTCCTGCCGCGATGGAAAAATGCGCGCGCCCAGCACATCCGGGAAGACCTTGCCGAGCCAAGCGCCGCATGCAAAAACAAATTGCCCGGCCGCAATCCGTTCGCCCTGGTTCGTGGTGACATGCTCGATGCGCCCGGCTTCTCTCGGATTCGTCGCTTGCGCGGAGCGATAGGCAACGCCCCGCCGCAGGGCGTCCTCAACCACGGCGGCCACGGCCCGCCGCGCCAGGAGCACCCCGCTCTCGGGTTCGAAGATCCCCTTGTGAATCTCTTCGAACGCGATTTGCGGATACCTTTTCTCCAGGGACGCGCGGTCGTATTCCACAAAGTGTACCCCGCATCGCTTTAGCGTCGCAGACGTGTCACCTAAACGCGCGTCGCCTTTTCCGGCCATCCACAGCACGCCCGTTTCTAGAAACAGCGGCTGCCTCACCGCCCGAAAGAAATCTCTCCACTCGATGAGCGATCGCTGCGACGAGCGCGTGTACAGCTCGTCCGCGCCGTATCCCATGCGAAGGATGCGCGTCTCGCCCCCCGAGCTGGCTCGCGAGTGCCCCGGGCCGTACGCTTCGAGAAGCGCCACGCTCTGCCCGCGTTTCGCGAGGTGCCACGCTGTCCACGCGCCAAAGACTCCGGCACCAATCACTGCCACGTCGTATGTTTTCTGCATCTTGGTGCAAACCCATCCCGCCCGAATCCTATCGCAACCTGTCGTTTCGCGCTGCACTTGAAGTTCGCCAGACGGCTTTATACCGTGTGCGGAAAAAGACGAAAAACACACAATTATCCTCTGGGGGCAGTTTGCATCTGCTTGCGCCGGACAGTTATCTTGATGAATCTTGATGCCCTGGCGCGGTTTGATGAAAATGCAAGTTTGGCATGGTCTTGGATTTCGCTGGCATTCCGAGGTTACCTGCCGCAAGCACCGGGAAAAAGCATTAAGGTGCAATGGCCCCCACGCATTGCCAGTGATAGTATCGAACGTTTCGATTGTGGATGGTTCGGAGGTGTGTGTGAATCGTGATCGTGTCCTAGCCCGCTTGCTGGCCTCTCTCGGGATGTTGCTGCTGACCGCTCTCGTTTCGAATGCGCAGCAGATTGATCCGAAAACCTATGGCGGGATGAAGTGGCGTCTTATTGGGCCGTTCCGTGGCGGCCGCGTGCTGGCGGTGACCGGGGTGCCGAGCCAGCCGAACACCTACTACTTTGGCGCGACCGGCGGAGGCGTCTGGAAAACCACCGATGGCGGCATCAGCTGGGATCCGCTCTTCGATAAGCAACCCGTCTCTTCCATCGGCGCCGTCGCCGTGGCGGATTCTGATCCCAACGTCATCTATGTCGGCACCGGCGAAGCCTGCATCCGCGGCAACATCTCTTTCGGAGACGGTGTCTACAAATCCACCGACGCCGGGAAGACCTGGACTAACGTCGGCTTGAAAGACACCCGGCACATCGGTGCGATCATTGTTCATCCGGCGAATCCCGATATTGTATTTGTCGCCGCGCTCGGCCACGCCTACGGCCCCAACACGGATCGCGGGGTTTTTCGCACGCGCGACGGCGGCAAGACCTGGGAGAAGGTTCTCTATCTTGACGATCGCACCGGCGCCATCGACGTGGTCTTCGATCCGCAGAATCCGCACATTCTTTTTGCCGCGATGTGGGAAGGCTGGCGCACGCCCTGGACGCTCAACAGCGGCGGCGCGAAAGACGGCCTCTACCGTTCGAATGACGAGGGCACGACGTGGAAGCGCCTGGAAGGCGAAGGGCTCCCTGAAGGCCCGCTCGGCCGCATCGGGGTGTCGGTTTCCGGGTCCGATGACAATGTCGTGTACGCGCTGATCGAAGCCCGGAAGGGCGGTTTGTATCGCAGCGATGACGGCGGTGCGAAGTGGTCGCTTGTCAATGACGACCACCGCTTCCGCCAGCGGGCGTGGTATTTCACCCACGTTTGGGCGGACCCGAAGGATTCGAACAAGGTGTACATCGCCAACACCGGGCTTTATCGGTCCATCGACGCTGGCAAAACTTTCGAGCGCCTCAACGCGCCGCACGGCGATCATCACGCTTTGTGGGTCGATCCTGAGAATCCCAATCGCCTGATCAACGGCAACGACGGCGGTGCCACCATCTCGGTTGACGGCGGCAGAAATTGGTCCACGCAAAACAACCAGCCGACCGCGCAGTTCTATCACGTCGCTGCGGACAACGATTTTCTCTATCGTGTTTACGGCTCGCAGCAGGACAACTCTTCGGTGGGCATCCAGACGCGCAGTGATCGCGGCTTTATTGACCGCGGCGACTGGGACGCCGTCGGCGGCGGGGAGAGCGGCTATATCGTTCCCGATCCGCGCGATTCGAATATCGTTTACGCCGACGACGAAGGCCCTATCTTCTCGCGCTTCGATCGCCGCACGAATCAGGCGCAAAGCATTCAAGAATGGCCGGAGGATCCCAACGGCTACCCGGCGGCCACGCAAAAATACCGCTACACGTGGACCATGCCGATTGTCATTTCCTCGCACAATCCGGACGTGATCTATCACTCTTCGCAATATGTTTTTCGTTCGAGCGATGGCGGGCGCACCTGGAGCACCATCAGCCCGGACCTCACGCGCAACGACAAATCCAAGCAGCAGGATTCCGGCGGGCCGCTCACCAAAGACCAGTACACCGTCGAGTACTACGACACGGTTTTCACGCTCGCGGAGTCGCCCCAACAGGAAGGCCTGCTCTGGGCGGGCACCGACGACGGCGTGATTCAATTGACGCGCGACGGCGGCAAAAACTGGGCCAACGTCACGCCCAAGGAAGTTCCCGAATGGGCGATGATCAGCCTCATCGAGGCTTCACCGTTCGACGCGGGAACCGCTTACGCCGCCGTGGACGCGCACAAGCTCGACAATTTCAAGCCGTATATTTTCAAGACCGTGGACTTCGGCAAAACGTGGGCAAAAATTATTGGCGGTCTGCCCGACAATTCTTACGTTCACGCGGTGCGCGAGGATCCCCAACGCAAGGGCCTGCTTTACGCCGGTACGGAAACAGGCGTCTGGGTTTCCTTCAACGATGGCGCGAATTGGCAGCCGCTCGAGCTCCATCTGCCGAGCACGCCGATTCACGACATGATTGTTCATGACGACGATCTCGTGGTGGCCACGCATGGCCGTTCGTTCTGGGTGCTCGACGATATCAGCCCGCTTCGGCAAGCCGCTGCCCCGATAGTCGCCGAAGAAGCGCATCTGTTCACGCCGCGCACGGCGTGGCGCACGAGAACCGGCCACTTCAATCCGCGCCGCAATCCGGTCGGTGAAAATCCGCCGAATGGCGCGATCTTGTACTACTACCTGAAAGAAGAGCAGAAACAGCCAGCCAAGCTCGAGATTCTTGACGTGCAGGGCAAAGTGATTCGCACGTTCACCAGCGAAGAAAAGAAAACGGAAGAAGCGCCCCAAGAATGGGAGCGGGATAATCCGGAAGAACACATTCCCGTAAAGGCGGGCCTGAATCTGTTCGCCTGGGATCTGCGCTACGAAGTTCCGACGAAAATCACGCGGGTCGTTTACGATGCGGGGGAACCGATTGCCCCGCTCGTTCTACCGGGAACGTACCAGGTGCGGCTGACCGTGGGCGGCAAAGCGCAAACTCGGTCGTTCGAAGTCAAGATGGATCCACGCGTGAAGACTTCCGCCGAGGACTTGCGCAAGCAGTTTGACCTGCTGCTCAAGATGCGCGACCGCCAGGATGAGATGAACAAAACCATCGTCGCGATTCGCGACCTGCGCGGTCAGCTTCAGACGCTCGAAAAGCGCCTCGGTCCGGCGCAAGCTTCGCAAGGCGATGCGAACGATCCGCCTAACCCGGTGGTGATGGCTTCGACGGATCTGCGCAAGAAAATCAGCGCGATCGAGGAAGAACTCATTCAGGTGAACGGCAAGTCCACCGAGGATTTTGCCAACTATCCCACGAAGCTCGAGAGTAAGCTGGCCTATCTGCAAAACGTCACCGACAGCGCGGACGCCGCACCGACCTCTGCCGAAGAAGCAGTCTTCGCAGAACTCGACCAGCGGCTCGAAGCGCAACTCGGGAAATGGCGGGACGTCTTAGCAAAAGATGTGCCCGCGCTCAACGACGCCATGCGCAAAAACAACATTGCATTCATCGCGCCGGCAGCAGCGCCCGCAAAATAATCGCGCGCTCATCCGTCCGCAGCAGTGCTGCGCCTTCTTGCGGCGACTTCAGGCCGCATCCTTGCGGAGCGACACGACGATCGCTCTATCTTTGTTTCGGAAACGCCGCGGCAATGGTCTTGGCCCAGTGGGAAAGATGGTTCAATGATTCGGTGTGCGTGGGATCGAGGTGCAGCGGCGTGATCGAAACGGCGCTCGAGAAGATCGCGGCGTAGTCCGTGTCTGGCTCGACGTCCCTCTCGATGCGCTGTTCGAACAGCCAGAAATAGCTGCGACCGCGCGGATCTTTGCCTTCGCTCAACTGGTTGCGCGTGATTTTCTTGGACTGCCGCGTGAATTGTACACTACCGTTCCACGGTTCCGGCACGTTCACGTTGAGCAGCACCTGGTCCGGCAGGCCTTCCTTGAAAATCATTTCCGCGGTGGCCCGCGCTACACGCGCGGAATTTTCAAATTTCGCATTTTCTCTTTTCGCGCACAGCGAGACCGCCATCGATGGAATGTGGTGCAGCGCGCCTTCCCGCGCCGCCCCCACGGTCCCCGAGTAGTACACGTTTTCACCGAGGTTCGCGCCGTGGTTGATTCCGGAAATCAGCAGGTCCGGCTTTTCCGGCAGAAGCTTGTGCAGCGCCACGATCACGCAATCCGCGGGGGTGCCGTCAATGGCCCACTCGCGCTCCGCAATGCGGTTGCACACGATGGGCTGCCTGAGCGTCAGCGATTGCGCCGTGCCGCTCTGCTCGCGGCTAGGGGCAACAATGCTCAGTGTTACAACATCCGCAAGCTCCTCCGCGAGCGCCCGCAGCCCTTCCGCCTGATATCCATCGTCGTTTGTCAGAAGTACATGTCTCATATGTCGCTTGAGCACTTTGTCGCGCAGAACGCCTGGGTCACGCTAAGCGCTGGCAGCCACCTGTCTTATCAGGGATGAAGGACCGCCAGGCCTAGGTATTGTTCAAAGACGTCAAAATGGTGATCCCCATGCAAAAGTGTATGGGCATTGGCCAGGCAAAATGTCGCGATTAAGCAATCGATCGTTTTGCGGACCGTGCGACCTCTCTCCCTGATGCGCCTAAAGTTTCGTGCGGCTGCGATTCCGAGTTGCTCTCCGCCGGTCTCGAATAGCTGAAACTTGAGACGCTCCGCGCGAACTCGGTTGAATTGCTGATCGCTCCTTATCGCTTCGAGGACCTCACATAAAATCAAATCGGCGAGTCCGAGTCTCTGTTGGTCCGCCTGGCGATCGAGCCACTCGGTTTAAAGCCGCGCGTTTTCACGGCGTCGTTCAACAGTGGATCGCGGCGCACCATGCAAAGCTAGTATGACCAGGTCCCAGCCACCCGGTCAAACCGTTTCAAAAGAATCACAGAACTGCGGTAGACTTCACCGAAGCAGCGTACTCCGGGGCACTCGGCAGAAGGGCTTCGGACCGGAGGAAAACTATGGCCGCCCCCAAGCCTTTCGCGAGCTCTGAAACAGAGGCTCCGCGTGAATTCTTCAAAAAACAGCTGGCTGGGGAGGTCCCCGTTTCTTTTCCCACCGCCAAGCGCCTGTTCGAAAAGGCCGCCGAGCTGATGGCTATCAGGCCGTGGCAATTCCTCGAGGATCAAGACCTCATTCTCCTGAAAAGCCCGCTTTCCGACGAAACTTGTTATTGCTCGGTGATGGGTGCGCTCGGACAGGTATTTTCGTTGCACGCCTACGTGGGAGGAGAAAGCTATCTTTACTTCAGGAAAATGGCAGCAGGGGAGCCCATCTCGATCGGGGAATTTTACGGTTCCCTTCGCGGCGTATACGTGGAATTCGTGGGGCTCTCGCAGTTGACTCCGCCGGACCGCGAACTGGCGCGGGTGTTCGGCCACCCTCTGAAAAGGGGCTTAAAGGCGCCCATCTTTCGAGCGATGCGGCCCGGATATCAGCCCTGGTATCTCACTGAGGACGAAGGGAACGTTCTTGCGGAATGCCTCGAGGCGGTAATCGCTCTTTGCGAAAGCATCGCTAGAAACGGTGCGCGGGATTACTGGAACCAGCCTGACGTTTATCCCTTCTTGGCGCCAACCCAACGCGGCCAGGAGCGACTAGGATATGACATCGAGATGCGGAAAATCACAGCACCACTCGCCACGACTCCGGCGCCGGCCAGACTCGATCAAAACCGAATCGAGCAAATCCGCCGGAGAAACTATCCAATTCGGGGCGCGTTCGAGGCTGAGCACTTCTACGCCGGCGGAACAGTCGGGAAGAGAGACGAACGCAAAGCTATCGTCCGCCTGGCCCTGGTGGCCGATGCGGATTCCGGACTCGTCTTTCCGCCGGAAGCGGGAATGCCGGAACGGGCTACGTCAGAGATGCTAGCGACCGCCGTGTTGAGCGCCATCGAGACGGCGCGGTTTCTTCCTCGCGAAGTTCGAATAAGCCACCTTCAGTGGGAGGCATGCCTGGAGTCGTTGGCAAGGGAACTTGGATTCGCCGTGCGGATGGTCAAGCGCCTGCCCGCCGCGGAAGAGGCCAAGGAGAGTTTGCTTGCCGCGATGGGTGATCCCGGACCGCTTATTGCCTGACGATTAACAGCTTCGATGAATCCGCGCTCCGACGAGCCCGGGAAAGGCCCTTTGTGTTACGGGTACGCAAGGCCGTCAACCCGTGCGTCCATGCATCCATGCATTCCGGCGCTTCCGACTGACGTGGCTCGGTCGATATCGCGTGTCGGCAAGAATGGGCCGAGCGCAACGGTCTGGCTTCGATTTGGCCCACATTTGGTCCAGCAAACACAGTGGCAGTCGAATCGGAGAAAATCGGGTGAGCCAGGGATAAATGGTCGGCCCTAGCGGACGATTTTCGGACTTTTTTTGGCGGATCCTCTCCGGCGGCACGCAAACGTGTGATAAATTTAGCACTTCTTTGGAATGGCGGCGGCGTTCAAAAGTGATATAAGGGTGGGCTTCCAGGTTCCTGAAAAGGAAGCACCCATGAAGAATGGTCGGGACGGCGAGATTTGAACTCGCGACCTCACGCACCCCAAGCGTGCGCGCTACCAGACTGCGCTACGTCCCGACCGGTGTACAAGGTACGATTTCTAGGGCGCCCATCCCTCAGGGCTGAAGCCCAAGGAGATTAGGCTACCTAATGTCGCAGCTAAACCGGCGACCCACAAACGCGCTCAAGCAGCGAATCGCGATAGCTTCTCCTATAACAAGGCTATCACCGGCGTTCGAGAAGCGTCAAGAAAGCGCGCAACGCATCGCGCAGATCGAGCAGCACCCTGCGGCTGAGCAACTGGGACGCGCCGTCTGTGAGATTCGAGCCGCGAAACGCAGGATCGTCGACAGCGCCCTTTTCGCGCAAATGGCGGCGCGCGCCGGCGATGGTGAACCCTTCGTCGTACAGCAGCCGCTTGATGCGGAAGACCATGTCGACGTCTTGCTGGCGATAAACACGGCGGCCCGCCTCGTCTTTCGTCGGCTGCAGCATGGGAAACTCGGTTTCCCAGTAGCGCAGGACAAACGCTTTCAGGTCCGCGAGGCGGCTGACCTCGCCAATGGTGTAGAGGCGCTCTTCGGTGGCGGTTTTTGTGGCGGTGACGTGGCCTGCCATGCTCCTCCATGCCCGAAGGGGACGCCGCTATCGTAGCAGTTTGCGGGCCATAGCTGTAGAGGGTCATGTTCATTGGTCATCCCGAGACGAGGTGCGGGCGCGTTTTTCGCGTTTGCGCAGGCGCTGGACGAAGCGCACGGGGGTGCCGGTGAAGTCGAACTTGGCGCGAAGCTGGTTTTCGAGGAAGCGGGCGTAGCTGAAGTGCAGCGGCGTTTTTTGATTGGTGAACAGAAGAAAGGTGGGCGGAGCGGTTTTTGCCTGCGTGACGTAGTAGATGCGCACGGGGCGCGATTTCGGCGTGCTGCCGCGCTGGAGGTCGACTTCTTGCCTGAGCCAGTCGTTCAGGGCCGGCGTGGGGATGCGGCGGCGGCGTGCGTCCGCGCATTGGTTGATGAGCGGCAGAAGTTTCTCGGCGCGGTGGCCGGTTTTGGCGGAAAGAAAAACGATAGGCGCGTAGCTCAGGAATTTCAATTTCGCACGAATCATGTTCTCGTAGTCGGACATCAGCTTGCCGGGATCGATGTTCGCGGGATCGCGATTCTCGCTCAAAGACTGCCTGGATTTTCCTTTGGCGGTCGCAGCGTCACTTAATGCCGCTTCGCGGGCGGCGGCGAGCGCGAGATCCCATTTGTTGACGACCAGAATGATCGAGCGGCCGGATTGCTCGGCGTAACCGGCAATCGTCGCATCGCCCTGCGTGACGCCTTGCTCTCCGTCGATGACCAGCAAGGCCACGTCAGAGCGCTCCAGGCCGCGGCGGGCCATCACGACGCTGAGCTTTTCCGCGACCAGCTTGGTTTTGCCTTTGCGGCGAATTCCGGCGGTGTCCACAAAGCGATAGTCGCGGCCGCCGCGCGTGATTTCCCTGTCCACGTTGTCCATGGTGGTGCCGGGAATGGGCGAAACGATTGAGCGTTCCTCGTCCACCAGTTGGTTCAACAGCGTGGATTTGCCGACGTTGGGCCGCCCGATGATGGCGACCTCGATAAGGGCCGATTCCGTGGGCAGTTCGACCGGCGGGAGTGCCGCACCGGTAGCGGGTGGTGACGGGGTCGCTCGAGGGAGCTGTGCCAGGGCGTGGTCGAGAAGATCGTCGACGCCCGTCCCATGTTCGGCGGTAATCGGAAAAACCGGAACGCCGAGCGAATGAAACGGCGCGGCATTCGCCTCCTGCGAAGGCGAATCCACTTTGTTGACGGCAAGCACAAACGGCTTTCCCGTGGTGCGCATGAGGCGCGCCAACTCCTCATCGAGCGGCGTGAGACCAGCCTGGCTGTCCACGACGAGAACGAGCAGCGCCGCCCCTTTGATGGCAACCTGTGCCTGGCGAAGGATTTCCTGCGGGATCAGAGCCTTTTCGTCGGGAATGATCCCGCCGGTGTCGACCACTTCCAGCGTCTTGCCGCGCCACTCCGCTTTGCCGTAGATGCGGTCGCGCGTGATACCGGGTTCGCTCGTGACGATGGAGCGGCGCGTGCCGGTCAAGCGATTGAAGAGCGTGGACTTGCCCACGTTGGGGCGCCCGACAATGACCAGGGATGGCAGTCGCGCAGTCATGAATTCCAGCTGCAGCTGAATCTTCAGAATGTACCGCATCCTGGCATCGGCCGCATGGTAAACGGCGGAGCCGGGCTGCAGCCCGGGCTTTACCAATGCAAATCACAGGCCGGAATAGGTTTGGCGGCGGAGGAATTGGCCGGCGCCTGCTCGGCCGACGAATTTTCCGGAGTCAATAACGGCGCGGCCGCGGCAGAAGACGGTTTTGGGCGCGCCCTTGATCTTGATGCCTTCGAACATGGAATAGTCCACGCGCATGTGATGCGTTTTCGCGCTGATGAGTTCTTCGTGGTTGGGATCGAAGAGCACGAGGTCGGCGTCCGAGCCCACGGCGATAGTGCCCTTGCGCGGGTAGAGGCCAAACAGTTTTGCGGGCGTGGTGGAGACGAGCTGGACAAAGCGATTCGGCGAGAAGTGCTTGCCGTGGACGCCGCCGGTGTAGACCAGGCTGAGGCGGTGCTCGATGCCTGGTCCGCCGTTAGGAATTTTCGTGAAGTCGTCCTTGCCGAGTTCCTTTTGCTCCTTGAAGCAGAACGGGCAATGGTCGGTCGAGACGACTTGCAGCGTGTCTTTCGCGAGGCCCTGCCAAAGTTTTTCCTGATGCCACTTTTCCCGGAGCGGCGGGGTGAAAACGTATTTCGCGCCCTCGAAGCCGGGAACGTCGAAATTCTCGATGGAGAGATATAAGTATTGCGGACACGTCTCGGCGTAGGCGGGCAGGCCGCGGTCGCGCGCTTCGCGAACTTTTTCGAGCGCGTCGTTGCAGGAGAGATGAACGATATACACGGGCGCGCCGGCCATTTCCGCGAGCGCGATCGAGCGGGAAGTGGCTTCGGCTTCGGCAGTGGTGGGGCGAGTGAGCGCGTGATACTTGGGTGCGCGTTTGCCTTCGGCGAGGGCGCGCTGCACGAGCACATCGATGGCGCCGCCATTTTCCGCGTGCATGCAGATGAGACCATTGTGCTCGGCGGCTTGCCGCATGGCCTTGAAGATGGTGGCGTCATCGAGCATGAAGACGCCGGGATAGGCCATGAAGAGCTTGAAGCTGGTGACACCGTCACGGATAAGCTGGCCCATCTCCTCGAGCTGTGCGGAACCGAGGTCGGTGATGATGCAGTGGAAGGCGTAGTCGGTGACCGCCTTATCGTGGGCCTTTTTCATCCAGGTGTCGAAGGCCTGGCGGAGCGACTGGCCCTTGTACTGGATGGCGAAGTCGATGAGCGTGGTCGTGCCGCCAAAAGCCGCCGCGATGGTTCCGGTCTCGAAGTCGTCGGAACTGGTGGTGCCACCGAAGGGCATGTCGAGGTGCGTGTGCACGTCGATGCCGCCGGGGATCAGGAGCAGGCCGGTCGCATCGGTGACGCGGCCGGAGTTCTCAGTAGGCAGCTGCGCGGCGATGGCGCTGACGCGATCGCCGGTGATGCCGACGTCGGCGCGGTAAGTGTCGGTGGCCGTTACCACTGTGGCGTTGCGAATTACGGTGTCAAAGCGCATGGCGATTCCTCACCGGTGAGCACTATACGATGGTGGGTTGCAGAATGGAAAAAAGTAACTGCACCCCGAGTCGTTGCGGTAAGCGCGGCCGGTGTTTTGCGTCCGGGCAAATGCCAAAGGGCTGCGGGTATCACGGCGACGACCAACCTCGCAAGATGCAGATTTGCAAAGAGTTGCGAGAGCCGGGTTTTCCTGCGTTGTCGCTGCGGAGGCCAACGGGGCGGCTGAAGGCCAGGGCCGCTGGCCCCGGATCGCCCCACCAGACCAATTTGTCCGCCGTCACGGTGAGGTCCGAGCCGCGCAGGGACGCGGTGAGCACGTGAGGCTGGTTCACCTGGACGGGCTCGGCAAGGTCCGCAATGCGCGGTTTGCTGTTTAATGGCGGTAATGGGGGAGGATTTTGTGTTTGTAGACCTCAAGGGTTTGCTCCTCGTCGCCGCACATTAAGTAGATGTTGAATTGCGTGACGCCGGCGTTGCGCAGGCGGTCGAGCTTTTTCCGATGGTCGTCGACCGAGCCAAGGACGCAGAAGCGGTCAACGACTTCGTCGCTGACGAAATCGGCGTTGTCGCTCCCGACTTCGCAGTGATGGTGATAGTCGTACCGGCCGCGATTCTTGACGTAGGAAGTCAGGGCAGCAGGCAATTCCTCCGGCTTGTATTTAGAGATAAGGTCCATCACATGATTGGAGACAAGCGCGGGAAACCAGCGGACGTGCTCGCGCGCGGCTTGCAGGTCGTCGGAAGGCCAGACCGGAGCGGCGGCCATGACTTCCATTTTGCGGAAGTCGCGGCCGGCTTCCTTGGCGCCTTCGCGAACGAAGCCCAGACACCATTCGACGAGATCGGGATCGGCGAACTGCAGAATCACGCCGTCCCCGATGCGGCCTGCGGTGCGCAAGGCCTTCGGGCCATAGCCGGCAACCCAGACGCGCGGGACTTCACCGCTCGACCAGGGAAAGCGCGTGGGGACGCCGTCAAGGTCGACGGTCTTGCCGGCGTTTAAGTTGCGGAAGACGCGGACGAATTCTTCGAGGGTTTCGAGAGTGGTGGGTTTCTTGCCGAGGACGCGGCGCGAGCTGTCGCCGCGGCCGATGCCGAGTTCCATGCGGCCGTGGGAGGCCAGGTTGAGGGTGGCGAACAGGCTCGAGGAAACGGTGACGTCACGGACGGCGGGATTGGTGACGCAGGTGCCGAGGCGAATGGTTCTCGTGCTGGAGGCCATCAGCGTGAGAAGTGGGAACGGATCTTTCCAGATAACGTGGGAATCGAACATCCAGGCGTAGGAGAAGCCGGCGGATTCGGCTTGCTGCGTCAGACGCAGGATGCGGTCAATGGAGATGTCAGGTTTGATGGTGATGCCGAAGTCCATGGGCGGCGCTCCCTATAGGTGATTCGTGGTTGTGCAACACAAAAGTTCCGGATCCTTCGGCCGCAAAAGACGCGGCCTCGGAATGATACCGTGCGGCATTTTCCATCGTACTGCTAGTCCGCGGCCTCAACGGCAGGCGCAGGCTTGGGCATGAACGCGAAATAGACGACAAAGCTGACGAGGAAGCCGACAAACCAGGCGTAGTTGTAGAGCGCCCGTAGCGGCGGGACGATCAGGCCGACGAACGCGACGCCCGCGCCGGCCGCCAGCGCGACGATGGCGGCCCAATGAAAGCCACGGGAATATTCATACTGGCCGCTGCGCCGGTAAAGGTCATCAAGCGAAAGAATTTTCTTCCGCAGCACGAAATAATCGCAGATCAAAACGCCGGCGATGGGGCCGAGAAAGCCGGAGTAGCCAACAAGCCAGGTAAAAATGTAGCTGCCATAGCTCGACAGCAGCTTCCAGGGCTGCATGAGCAGGCCCACAACGGCGGTGATCATGCCGCCGGTACGAAAACTGATGCGGCGCGGGGAAAGATTGGAGAAGTCGTTGGCGGGAGAGACGACGTTGGCGGCGACGTTGACATTGAGCGTGGCCATGAGCAAGCCGATCATGGCGAGCACCACGGCCCAGGGATGGCCGAGGCGCTCCAGGACTTTGACGGGATCCCAGATGGCTTGACCGAAAATGATCATGGTGGCGGAAGTGACGGCGATGCCGATGAAAGAGTAGAAGGTCATCGTGGCGGGCAGGCCCAGGGCCTGGCCAATCATCTGGTCCCGCTGGCTGCGGGCGTAGCGTGTGAAATCGGGAATGTTCAGAGAAACGGTGGCCCAAAAGCCGACGACGCCGGTAAGCGAGGGGACAAAGAACTCGAAAAAACCGCCGAACGATTGAAATTTCGAGGGCGTCGAAAGCATGGGGCCGAAACCGCCGGCTTTGCTGCGCGCCCAGAGAAGAAGAACCAGGCCGATGAGGAGCAAGAAGGGCGCGGAGATGCCTTGCAGGAAGCGGATGGTCTCGATGCCCCGCAGGATGACGAAGACATTGAGAAGCCAGAAGAGCACAAAGCAGCCGGCTGGGCCAGAGTGGACCTTGGCCCAGCCCGGAGCGAGGGCCACGATCATGGCGTTGATGGCTTCGCCGCCAATCCAGGTTTGAATGCCAAACCAGCCGCAAGCGACCAGAGCTCGGAGAATCGCGGGAATATTCGCGCCGAGTGTACCGAAAGAAGCGCGGGCAAAAACGGGAAACGGGATGCCGTATTGCGCGCCGGCGTGCGCGTTGAGCAGCATGGGGATCAGCACGAGGACGTTGCCGAGAAAAACGGTGAAAAGCGCCTGTTTCCAGCTCATGCCGCCGGCAATCATTCCGCTGGCGAGCATGTAGGTCGGGATGTTGACGCTCATGGAGATCCACAAAGCGGCGTAGTTGTAGGTACGCCAGAGGCGGCGCTCGGAACGAACAGGCGCGAGGTCCTTGTTGTAGAGAGAGCTAGATTCGACGATGTCCGCGTGAAGCGCCTGGCCGTGAGATTCGCTCATTCGAAGCCTTGACCTTTTCTCTCCACCTCGATGGATTGCGACGAGGGTTGACGCTCGAGATCCACCGGCCATCTTGCTCGGATGAGCTCAGGATGATACACAGGCGGGCCGTCCTTTCAAGTCCGTCTCAAATTTAGACACGCAACATGTCCTAATCGGCGGCTTCGCTAGAGGCCGCGGTGAGCGTGCGTGTAATTTCTCCATAGGACTCGGGGCGGCGATCGCGATAAAACTGCCAGGTGTCGCGGACCTTTTGGATTTCATCGAGGTCCAGGTCGGCGACGAGCAGTTCATCCTTGTCGCGGCTGGCCTGGGCAATAATTTTCCCGCGCGGATTGCAAAAATAGCTCTTGCCGTAGAATTCGCCGATCTTCCAAGGATGCTCAGTGCCGACGCGGTTGATGGCAGCAACAAAATAAGTATTGGCGACGGCGTGAGCGGGCTGCTCTAGCTCCCAGAGGTACTCGGAGAGCCCGGAGACGGTGGCAGAAGGGTTGTAAACGATTTCGGCGCCATGGAGGCCAAGGACGCGGGCGCCTTCCGGGAAGTGGCGGTCGTAACAAATGTACACGCCGACGCGGGCGTAACGCGTTTGAAAGACGGGATAACCGGAGTTTCCGGGCGTGAAGTAAAATTTTTCCCAAAAACCGGGATGGCAATGAGGTATGTGGTGCTTGCGGTATTTGCCCAAATAGCGGCCGTCAGCGTCGATGACCGCGGCGGTGTTGTAATAAACGCCGGTCATTTCCACTTCGTAGACTGGCACGATAAGCGCCATTTGATATTTTTTCGCAAGTTTCTGCATGAGCGAGATGGTGGGGCCTTTGGGGACGCGCTCGGTGAGCTCGTACCAGCGAGTTTCCTGTTCGGCGCAAAAATAAGGACCATAAAAAAGCTCCTGGAGGCCGAGGATTCGTATTTTTTTCTTGGCGGCGGCGGCGATGAGGTGCTCGTGCTTGGCGATCATCTTCTTTTTTATGTCTAGCAGCAAATATTTTTCCGGAGACCAATCACAATGCGCTTGAATCAGGCCGCAGCGGACGACACGAGGCATGCCCACACCTCCTAAAAGTGCAGGAAAAAAGTTTACCTCTCAAGGGTTTACCCCACAAGCCGCTCGCGCGGGCGTTTGGGGCAGGTAATTTTTCGGGGGACTAGAGCTTTTTTACTCGGAGATAGTGTGGAGTTTGTTGAAAACAAATGGATTAGGTATGGCGCGGAGGTTGCAGTTCTTAAGAGACGTGGGGGAGGCGAGCCGAGGATCCCTTTAGGGGATTGAGGGCTGGGCCGGTTCGCTTCTCCCCGATACTTCCTCCAGTGAGCAGCGTCGAGTTCTCCTGAGCCTCACCAAGCACCCCAAGAAAGCCATTCCCAGAAATATCACAAGCGCGCGAAGAGCAGGAGCGTGTGCGCGATCTGAGCGTCTCAAGCGGCGCGCTTGAGAAACTCGTGTCGGCGAGCGGAGCGCTTAGGTCAAGTCGGGTCAGAGATGATCAGGCAGCGTAATGGGCCGCTCGCGAAAGGAGGCGGCTCATGCGCGGCTGACGGGTCTGGTAATCGGAAAGAGTCAGTGCAAGCATGATGGCCAGCCAGAAGAGCGCGCAAACGATGACGAGTCTGGTACGTCGCTCGCCGTAGCGAGCGTGCATGAAGAAGAGAACCACGAGGGTGGCCTTGGCGGTGGCGATGGCCAGGGCAATGACAATGTTGAACGGGCCAAAATTCCGGAAAGCCGCCCAGGTCGTGAGGCCCGTGCCGAGAATGAGCGCGAGGAAGATGCTGAGGTAGATCTTTGGGGAAACGACATGTTCGGAATGTTCAGGCACGCGATTTTTCTCCCCCTAACGATGACGGTCAATCAGATATAGCAACGGGAAAAGATAAATCCACACAATATCGACGAAGTGCCAGTACAAGCCGACGATCTCGACCGGCGTGTTGTACTGCGGCGTGAAGCGGCCGCGGAGCGAAGCCTTGATCAGCCAGACGATCAGGCCGGCGCCCACGATCATGTGCAGGGCGTGAAGCCCGGTCATGGCGAAATAGAGCGAAAAGTAAAGCTGCGCATGAGAGTTGGCATCGGGATCGGACGCGAAGGCCTTCTCCACCTCTTCCTTCTCCAGAGCAATTTCTTTGGGATCGTCGCCCGGGGCGGGATGGGACGACCGATAGGTGATAGCAAAATTGCGGCCGGGAATCAGATGGTGCTCGAATTTCTGCTTGTATTCGACAAACTTGATGCCGAGGAAGACACATCCGAGGCCTAAGGTGAGAATCAGGAAAAGCGGAACAAGCTTCTTCTTGCCCGTTTCGGCGGACCACACGGCCATGGCCATGGTAAAGCTGCTCATGATCAGCACGATGGTGTTGACCGTGCCGAGCGTGATGTCCAAGGTGTTGCTGCCGATGCCGAACGCCGTGAAGTATTCGTGGCGGTTGATGGTGTAGGTCAGAAACATGCCGCCGAAGAACAACACTTCGGTGACCAGAAAGATCCACATGCCGAAGGTGGCGGATTCCTTCTGCTGGTCCAGGGTTTGAAATTGCCCGTATAGTTCTCCGGTGCGATGCACTCCCTGCTCCTGTTTTGCTTCCGAGAAGGTGGCGTTAAAAAGCACGCCCCGTCTCATACAAGCTGCCAAACCTAATCGTCGCTGTGAGCCGGCGCCAGCGGCGCTCCCGCAGCCAAACCAAGATCCGGGCGATTCCGGTAATCGTAGGGCTCCCAGTCGACAACTGGGGTAACGTGAAAATTCTCCGTGGGAGGCGGCGAATCCGTTTTCCACTCGAGGCCCGTGGCGGGCCAGGGATTCGGACCGGCAACTTTGCCGTAACGCATGGACCAGCTCAGGTAGGCCATTGGCAAGAGATAGCCGAGCGCCAGGATGGAAGCGCCCGCGGTCGACAGGACGTTGAGCACTTGAAACTCCGGCGGATAGCTGTGATAGCGACGCGGCATGCCGAGATACCCAAGAATGAATTGCGGGAAGAAGGTGAGGTTGAAGCCGAGAAAGAGAACGATGGCCGCGAAGTGCGACAGGGCCTCCGGATAAAGCCGTCCGGTAATTTTAGGCCACCAATAGTGCAGTCCGCCGACGTACCCCATCACCGCGCCGCCAACCATGATGTAGTGGAAGTGCGCGATGACGAAATACGTGTCATGGATATGAATGTCCAGGCCCAGGCAGGCCAGGAACAGCCCGGTAAGACCGCCAATGGTGAACAAGCCTATGAACCCGAGAGCATAGAGCATTGGCGCGTCCCAGGAAATCGAACCTTTATAGAGTGTCGCCGTCCAGTTGAAAACTTTGACGGCCGAAGGGATGGCTACCAGGTAGCTCAGGAAGGAAAAGGTCAATGCCGCATAGGTGGACTCACCGGTGACAAACATGTGGTGCGCCCAAACCAAGAAGCCAATGACGGCGATGGCGATGCTTGAAGCGGCGATGAAGGAGTAGCCGAAAATAGGTTTGCGCGCGAAGGTGGGAATGATTTCGCTGACCACTCCCATGGCCGGGAGAACCATGATGTACACCGCGGGGTGGGAATAGAACCAGAACAGATGCTGGAACAGAATGGGATCGCCGCCCATGGCCGGATTGAAAAAGCCCAGGTGAAACATGCGTTCGAGGCCGGCAAGCAGGAGCGTAATAGCCACGACGGGAGTGCCCAGAATCATGACCAGGCTGGTGGCATAGTGCGACCAGACAAAAAGCGGCAGGCGGAACCAGGTCATGCCCGGCGCGCGCATGGTGTGGATGGTGACGATGAAATTGAGGCCTGTCAGAATCGACGAAAACCCGTTGATGAAGATGCCGAGCACCGCCGGCGTGACCGCGGAGTTCGAATAGATGCTGCTGAGCGGCGTGTAGAAGGTCCAGCCGGTGTCCAGGCCTCCGGTGCTGAAGGAATAGAGCACGAAGCTGCCGCCGATGAGGTAAATGTACCAGCTCAAAAGATTGATTTTCGGGAAGGCCAGATCCTTCGCGCCGATCATCATGGGGATAAGGAAATTGCCCAGGACGGCGGGGATGGATGGAATCAGGAAAAAGAAAATCATGGCCACGCCATGCATGGTGAAAAGCTTGTTGTAAGTCTCGGGCGTGACGAGCACCCCGTCGGGGGTCAGCAGATGGATGCGAATCATCGTGGCGAAGACGCCGCCGATGAAAAAGAAAACCGTCACCGAGATGAGATACAGCAAAGCGATGCGCTTGTGATCGGTGGTCAGCAGCCAGGAGCGGATGTGGCCGCCAGCCGAGATCAAATAATGATCGCGAGGCGGTTCGTAGGATGGTGTTGGCGGCGTGTTGTTCATAACCTACTTCTTCTCCGAGACTGGGGCAATTCCGGAGCCCGTGGCGGGCACGGGCTGGGACTGCAGAGACTTAATGTACGCGATAAGCGCGAAAATCTGTTCTTCCGTCAATTGGCCCTGGTAGTTGGGCATGAGCGGCTGATAGCGGGCCACAATTTTCGCGTTGGCCTGAAGAATGGATTCGCGGATGTAGGCGTCGTCGGCGGTGACCGTGCTTCCGTCAGCCAGCAGCACTTGGCCGCCGTACAGGCCGTTGAGCGAGGGAGCGCGGCCGGTGCCGTTGGCGAGATGGCAGGTAACGCAGGATTTTTCTGCGAAGAGCTTTTCACCCGCAGCCACGGGATTGGCCTCGCCGCCCGATACCCCGGAAAGCCACGCGGCGTAATCGGTAGGCTCCATAACCGTAACCCACCCGCCCATAACGGCGTGATTGGTGCCGCAATACTGCGAGCAAAAAAAGTGATAACGGCCAGGCTTTGTGGGTCGGAACCACATGGTGTTGTAGTGGCCGGGAACCACGTCCATCTTCACGCGGAACGCTGGGACGAAGAAATCGTGGATAACGTCCTCGCTGGCAAGGATCAGCCGGATATCGCGGCCCACCGGAACGTGCAATTCGTTGATTTCCTTTAATCCATTGGGCTGCTGCGCCTTCCACATCCACTGCTTGCCGACTACATAAATATCGAGCGTGTCGCGCGGCGCGTTGCGATAGTCGACATAAACGATTGCGCCCCAGGCAAACATGACCATGGCGAGAATCAGGGGAGCGACGATCCAGGCCACCTCGACCAGCGGATCCTCGTAGGTAACGATCCCGACCGCGCCCGCTTCCTTGCGATGATACTTAAAGAAGCAAAAGACAATGGCGGTGGTGATGATGGCCCCAAAGAGCAGGCAAATCCCGGTGATGAAGATCAGCAGCGCGTCGACGTGCGGCGCAAAGTTGGAAGCTTGCTCGGGGTAAATGGGCAATGGCGACTGCACGGTCTATTCAGCTCCTCGTTCCTCCGGCGGAAAGCGGCCGGTCGAAATTCCTGGCCGCCAACTTCTCGCGCCGGCGCGCAATCAGAATTCCTCCGACCAGGCAAAGAATCGTCAGCACGCCGCCCAGCCGGACCAGCTTGAGAATCGCCGCGCTATAGGTGGCCGTCGAGGGGTCGTATTGATAGCAAAAAAGGAGCACGTGGTCGATGGGCGTGCCGATTTTTCCCTCCGAGGCGTCGACGAGGCCGAGGCGCATGTCCCGGCCAGGGTATTCAACCCCATAGAAGTAGCGCGAGATGCGGCCGTCCGGGGTGAGCAGGAGGACGCCGCTCGCATGGGCGAAGAGATTTGTTTTGGCGCTGAAGCTATAGCGAAAGTTGGCGGCCTCGGTGACGCGATCGATGGATTCTCGAGCACCCGTTAGAAAATGCCAGCCCGATTCGGTTTCGCGGCGGCCAAAGCGGGAGAGTGCGGCTTGCTTTTTCTCCGCGGCCATTTCCGGCGTATCACGCGGATCAAAACTGATGAAGGCCACTTCGTAGTCGTGGCCGGGGTTGAAGGAAAGCATGCGCAGCGCGCCAACCACACCCTGCTGCACTTGATTGCAGAGCATGGGGCAGCGGTAATAGACAAAGGCCAGGACCACCGGCTTGCGGTGAAAGTAGTCGCGAAGCTGGACGCTGCGGCCGGATTCGTCCTGGAACGGAACGTCAAGGGGCACCTGGCGGTTGAGCTCGGGCTCGAAGCCCACGTTCTGCAAGACGGGGGGCATGGTCGCGGCCGGCCGGCCCACCCCGCCCGGAGTAGTTTGCGCCGGCAAGGCCAGCGGCCGAGCCAGCAGTACGGCGATCAGGAGAATCTCAGCGGATCTCGTCATCTCTTTATTTCTTATTTTCTGCCGGCGGCGCCGTGGCCGTGGGCAAACCCTTTTGGGCAATGATTTTCATCGCTTCTTTGACGGGAATCTGGGCGATCCCGGCATTTTTGTCGATCCATTCCAGCTTCTCGTTGGCGGCCGTATCCGCCTGCAGTTTTTCCCGCAAGTCCTTCTGCGGATCGTTGGGGTGCCCGGGAACACCTTGCAGCCGCGGTTCGGGGGGCATGCGAGCATCCTTGCTTTGTGCCACTCGGGAGGGTGGGGGCGGGGCCTCGGAAGAAGCCGCGAGGTTGGAGGTAAAGCGCAAAACAAAAATGCAGATGAGCAGAGCGCCGGCGGTGGCCAGGCCCAAGGCCAACAAGTACCAATACATAGTGCTGGGCTTGATGTCGCGTTCTTCGAAAGCGACGTCCGCGTGCCGCGGCCCGCGGCCGGTCGGCTGACCGCTCGAATGAGGCTCAGTGCTCATGATGTTTAATGGCCTCCGCGAGTCCCGGGTCGCCGAGCGGCAAAAGCGGGCATTGCTTTAGGTTGAAAGCAAAGAAGCCGAGCCACAAGCCGCCCAGGGCGATGGGCAAGAGCAGATCGAGCCAAGTGGGTACGGCGCGGGAGGTGAACTCCGGCCGGGTCATCCAGAAAAGGTCCACCAGGCGCATCAGGATGAGCCACATGGCGATTCTGGGCAGCACTTTGCGATTGCGTTTGAGGTCCTGCGAAAGCAGCAGGAAGAAGGGAACAAAGAAATGAAACACCAGCACAATGACGGCCACGACGCCCCACTCTCCGTAGAGGCGCGTGCGGTAAAAGGTGATTTCTTCAGGCAGATTTCCCGACCAGATGATGAGCAATTGCGAGAAATCGAAGTACGCCCACAGCATGACAAAGGCCAGAAGAAGCTTGCCGAGATCATGCAGATGGCGGGCCTGCAGCACGTTCGAAAAGGGCTCCGTTCGAGCCAGCAGCACGACCGTCGAAATCATGAAGGACATGGAGGAGACGAGCTGGCCGGCGACGAACAGGAACCCATAGATGGTCGAAGCCCAGTGCGGAGAGAGAGACATCACCCAGTCGATGGCCGCGAAACTCATGGCGAATACATAAAGGATGATTCCGGGTCCGGCCAGCATTTTCAGCCTGCGGCGCAGGGCGCGATCCTCCCGGTTGGTGTCCTGCTGCTTGGACAAACCGTTAAAGATGAACATCAGGGCCAGCCACACCGCAAAATAGATGAGGGCGCGCACGAGATAGCCATTATGGGTGAGATAGCCCTGCTGGAATTTTGACAACGGCTCTTTGTGAAGTTCCTCGGGATCGAGCCACGCGCGATACAGGTGTTTCATGCCTGAGATGGCGATCGGCAGGAAGAGCACAACCAGCAGCGGCAGCGTGCGCGTAGCCGATTCGAGCGGACGGCGGATGATGATGCCCCAGTGGCCGGAAGTTAGGTGTTGCAGCATCACGAGCCCCAGGGAACCGAGCGCCAGGCCCAATACCAGCAGGAAACTCATCAAATAGGAGGGATAAAAGGTCTCTGGCGAACGAAGGGCTCCTAAGGCGGCCAGCCCCAGGGCCACGGCGCCAACAACAAACGCACGCTGCTCGAGACGGGTCACGCTTTCGGGCGCAGAATATTGCTGCTCGGCCATCAGTTACGCCCTCCGGTGGATTCTTTCGTCGTGCTTGTTTCTGGCTTCGGCTCGGACCCCGGCTTGGTGAAGCCGGCCTGGCCCAACTTTTGGCGAAGTGCGGTCGGGAGATCCGCCACCTTCGCGTTGCGGCTGAGCTGCAATGCGCGAACGTAGGCAATGATGGCCCAGCGGTCCCGCGGAGGAATCTGTGCCGAGTAGCCGTACATGGCGCCAAAACCGTTGGTGATGTTGTCGTAGAAATAGCCGTTAGGCGCCTGGCGAAGACGGTCCTGATGGTAGGTGGGCGGACGCTTCATGCCGCGCATGGCAATCGTGCCGTTGCCGTCGCCTTGCAGGCCGTGACACGGAGAGCAGAAAATCTTGTAACGCTCCTCGCCGCGTTCGAGCAGTTCCTGGTTCACAGGCAACGGGAAAGCGTTGGAATCCTTGGGCGCGAACAGGTCATCGTCGGCCGGGGCGCCGCGAGCCACGGTATTTTCAACCGGCGGGCGTTCGGACCGGCCATCGGGGAAGAAATCCGAAGGAGAGAGCGGCCGGTTCTTTGGCTGGTCGGCCATGTCTTGGTGCAGATACCGGCAGCCCGCGCTCGAGAGCAAGGCCGCCGCAGCGCAGCCGACGAGCAGGAAGCGCGATCGGCTAATCATTGGCAACCTCTGTGACATGATGCGCATGGAGGTCGTGCAGGAAACGCGCGCATTCCTCCACATGAAATTTTGCGTCGTTGGACTCGATGCAAAGGAAAAAGCGGTCCGACGATGCGTGCTTGAAGCGATGCACGTTGAAGACGGGATGGTGCGGATGCGGGAGGCGGTTGAGCGCGAGCATGCCGAAGACCGCACAGAGAGAGGCGCCCAGGACGGTAAGCTCAAAGGTCACGGGAATAAATGCCGGCCAGCTATTCAGCGGGCGGCCCCCGATATTCATGGGGTAGGCCAAGGTGTTCACCCAATATTGGAAACCAAAACCGCCAATACCACCGGCCAAACCGCCGAGCAGGGTAATGAGCGGCACGTTGTTGCGCTTCAAACCCATGGCTTCGTAGAGGCCTTCGACGGGAAACGGCGTAAAGGCGTCTATGTGGCGATAGCCGGCCTCGCGCACCTTCTTGACGGCTTCGAGGAGCTGTTCCGGAGTAGCAAACTCTGCCAGCACCCCATAAATATGAGAACGCTGCTCCATTACTTTTTGTCCTCAGAAGTCTCCGCTACAAGCTCGCGCATCTCTGCAATGGAAATCGCCGGTAAAACGCGGACGAACAGGAACAGTAAAGTCACAAACATGCCGATGGTGCCGATGAAGGTAGCCCAGTCCCAGAAGGTGGGCCAGTAGCGTCCCCAAGCGGACGGAACGAAATCGCGCGTCAAGCTGATCACCACGATGACGAAACGCTCGAGCCACATGCCGACGTTCACCACGATGGACATAAAGAACAAGAACGCGACGTTGTGGCGCAATCTGTAAGACCACAGCATTTGCGGCATGAGGATGTTGCAAAGAATCAGCGCGTAGTAGAACGGAGCATACGGGCCGTGCAGGCGCTGCTCGACGAGGAACACATCAAATTTATTTCCGCTGTAGAGTGACAGGAACATTTCGAAGAAGTAGCCGTAGGCCACGATCAGGCCGGTCGCGAGCATGACCTTGGCCATGTTGTCGAGGTGCCTCATGGTGATGAAATCTTCTAGGCCATAAGCTTTGCGCAAGGGGATGGCGATGGTCAGGACCATGGCGAAGCCGGAGTAGATGGCCCCGGCGACAAAGTACGGCGGGAAGATGGTCGTATGCCAGCCGGGAACAATGGCGATGGCGAAATCGAAACTCACCACGGTGTGCACGGAGAGCACGAGCGGCGTGGCCAGGCCCGCCAGCAGAAGATAGGCGGACTGGTAGCGGTGCCAGTGCCGTGCGGAACCCCGCCAGCCCATGGAAAGCATGCCGTAGATAATCTGCGCCGGCCTTTTAACTGCGTGATCGCGAAGCGTGGCCAGGTCCGGGATCAAGCCCACGAACCAGAAAATCAGCGAAACCGTTCCGTATGTGGAAACCGCAAAAACGTCCCAGATCAGCGGGCTGCGAAACTGCGGCCAGAGGCCCATGGTGCTGGGATAGGGGAACATATAAAAGGCCATCCACGGGCGCCCGGTGTGAATCAGCGGGAAAATGCCCGCGCAGGCCACCGCAAAGAGCGTCATGGCTTCGGCAAATCGGTTGATCGAGGTGCGCCACTTCTGGTTCAAGAGGAACAGGATGGCCGAAATGAGCGTCCCGGCGTGGCCGATACCGATCCACCAGACGAAATTCACGATGGCGAAGCCCCAGCCGATGGGGATGTTGATGCCCCAGATGCCCGTGCCCTTGGTGAAGAGCCAGCCGATGGCGACGGTCATCAAGCCAGTGAGGCCGAAGGCAATCAAAAAACCCATGTACCAGCCGAAGGAAGTCGGCCGCGTGAGGACGATGGAGCTGATTTTGTCGGTGACCGAGCCAAAAGTGTAGCCCGGGCCTAGCACTGGCGTGAGGCGGCGGATTTCGGAGGAATCAATTGGCGGCTGCCCGGCGCTCATGCTTTCTCCAGTTCAGGATTGGGATTACGGACCGCCGCAAGGTAGGTGGTGCGCGGCCGGGTGTTCAATTCCCCCAAAATCGTGTAGTTGCGCTTCTGTGCGCGTAATTGGGAGACCCGGCTGGCCGGATCGTTGGCGTTGCCGAAGACAATGGCCTCGGTGGGGCAGGCCTGCTCGCAGGCGGTGACGATTGCGCCGTCAGGAATGGCGGTATTCTTCTTTTCTGCTTCGATGCGCACGTTGGTGATGCGCTGGATGCAGTAGGTGCACTTTTCCATCACGCCGCGGCTGCGCACGGTGACCTCGGGATTCCGCAGGAGCTTGAACTGCGGCGTTTCCCAATCCTGGAAGCGTAGGAAGTTGAAACGGCGGACTTTGTACGGGCAGTTGTTCGAGCAGTAGCGCGTGCCGATGCACCGGTTGTAGACCATGTCGTTCAGGCCCTCGGCGCTGTGCACCGTCGCGCCTACCGGGCAAACCTCTTCGCAAGGCGCGTTTTCGCACTGCTGGCACGGCACGGGCTGGAAGAACGTCTCGGGATTATCGAGCGATTCATCCTGGGCGCGAGGATCGCCGACGTTGGCTTTGACGTTCCCGTAGTAGCGGTCGATGCGAATCCAGTGCATCTCTCGTCCGCGCATGACCTGCTCTTTGCCGACCACGGCGATGTTGTTTTCCGACTGGCAAGCCACGACGCAGGCGTTGCATCCGTTGCAGCTGTTCAGGTCAATGGCCATCGCCCAGCGATACTGCATCTTGTCGTAGGGGTTCTCTTCTTCCTTGTAAAGCGTCAGCTCGTCCTTCTTTTTCTTCTGGAACTCCTCATCGTCGTGCGCAAAGGCCGGATTTTTGCGGTATTCCTCGAGCGTGCCGGCGGCGAGGATTTGCCGCCCTTCCATGTTGAAATGATATTGCGTGCAGGCGAGCGGGTAGTTGTCGCCGGTTTTCTGAATAGCGCTGGCTGGCGCAGCTGCCGCCCAAAGGGCATCGGAATGGCGCACGGCATAGGCATTGAAGCCCTTGTTCGTGCCGGTGTAGCCGGCTCTTTTGCGGCCATACCCGAGCGGCAGTACGACCACCCCATCGGCCTGGCCGGGCAGGATCCACGCGGCTGCCGTCACTTTGCTTCCGGAAAGCGCGATGTCCACGACATTAGAAAGAATCTGGCCGTGCTCGCCGCCACGCAGGGCGACGCGTTGCGTCAAGCCCAGTTTCTCCGCGGTCCTCGGGCTGACCAGTGCCGCGTTGTCCCAAGTGAGCTTGGTCACCGGTTTCGGCAATTCCTGGAGCCAGCCGTTATTGGCAAAGCGCCCGTCGTGCACGCAGGGATCCGCGCGGAAAATGAATTCAAGGAGGTCCTCGGACAGCGCCTTAGGTGCGGGAAGACTTGCCAAGCTGAACTTCAGCGCGGGCTTACTGGGCGGCAGCGCCGAGCCCGCTACCACCCCATCGTTCAGTGTCTTGCGCCAGAATTTCTCGAAGTCGCCGGAAGGACTGGTGGCCTTCAATCTCTCGCGCAAAGCGTCATAATCGGAGAGGCCCGGCTTGTCGGTAAACGCTCCCACCGCCTCGCGGGCGGAGTGCGTGCGATAGAGCGGCGCAATCAGCGGTTGTACCACGCTGACGGTCCCATCAAACGCTCGCGCATCCCCCCAGCTCTCCAGATAGTGCGATTCCGCCACGTGCCAGTCGCAGTATTCCGACGTCTCGTCAAAATGCGAGCTGACGTGAATGACCGTTTGGATCTTCTTGCGCTTGCGCTGCTGGTCGAATTTGAGCTTGGACACAAAATCAAAGTCGTGCGGCGCGGTGTAAACGGGATTGCCCCCCAGGATCAGGAGGGTATCGACCTTGTTCGCGTCGATATCCGCGCAAAGCTCGCGGAGGGATTCCAGGTGATTTACCGAATGCGCTTCGACGGGATCGGTGTAATACAACGTGGCGCCCACATTGCCGAGCTCTGCGTTGATGGCATGCGCGAGCGCGTGAACTTCCGCGGGCTGCTGCTCTCCGGCAACCACCAGTGAGGCGCCTTTGTGCTTCTCCAGGTCACGCGCCACAACCGCGAGCCACTTCTCCGCAGCCGGTGGAACCTTCGCGGAACCACCGAGTCCCAGCTTCTCCGCGACAGCTCGCGCAAACGGTTCGACTTCCGAGGCGCGCAGCGGCAGCCGGTGGTCGGCGCTCGCTCCCGTCACGCTAGGCGTGGGCTCTACAATGTACAGCCGGTTCATCGTGGCGCCCGGGCCGTTCAGCTTGCGACGTTCGTAAAACTCCCGCGCGTACCGAATGTGCCCCGGACCGCTGGCGAGAAAATCCGAATCGAGCGACAGAATGACGTCCGCTTTTCCAGGACGGTAAACGGTGTTGACGTAAGCCCCGAACGCCAGCTTCGCGCCTTCGCGCGCGCCGTCGCCTACGGCTGGCTCCCAATGGTGCCATTTGGCCAGCGGGTAGAGTGACAAGAGCGTTTCGATCTGTGCGGTGAGTGTCGGCGAAGTGATGATTCCCGACAGAATGCGCAGGCCTTCGCCGCGTGTGGCCTTTAGCGTTGCCGCCACCCCCTGCGCGGCTTCCACGAACTGCGACCAGGTCCGAATCTCGCCCGCTCTGGTGGCCGTTTGCGCGCGGTCCGGATCGTACAGATTGAGAATCGAAGCTTGCGCATAGACGTTGGTCGCGCCGAGGCTCCCAGGATGGTCCGGATTGCCTTCAATCTTCGTGGGCCGCCCTTCGTGGCTCTCGACCAGCAAGCCGATGGCGTCCGCTAGAAAAGGCATGGCCGTGGCGTAAAACTGCGGCTTGCCGAGCACCAACCCATCGGGCTGCTTGACGTAGGGAACGATGTGCTGCTCTGGTAGGCGCTCGCAACCGCTAAGGCCGGCCAACGCGAGCGAGGCGGCCATGAGCTTTAGGAAGTCGCGGCGGTCGACGGAGTCGTCCCACTCCGAGGGTGCCTGACGCGGGAACTCCCTGTGGAGCAACTCTTGAAAACTGGGATCTCCGGAGAGTTCTTCGAGCGTGCGCCAATATTGCTTGCCCGTCTTGGCTCGCAATTGCGCGCGCACCGCAGCCAAGTCGAGCGGCCTTGGCTGCAGAGACAGTTCTTCCAAATGTTGGTCTACTGCCGGCCTATCGTCCTGGTATTCTTCGTGACGTTGCGCGCTCATACGATCCGCTAGCGATGACAGGTCGAGCAACTGGTCAGCTCGGCGGCTGTCCGAATCTTTCGTTCCTTCATGAATTTCTCGCCCAATTCCTCCTGATCGGCTCCCGGTTTCCAATCCATCGCAAATACCTTGTCCATTGACCGGAGGTTCGGCGCGGGATTCCTGTGGCAATCTACGCACCACTGCATGAGCAGGGTGCTGGCCTGAAAGACCAGCGGCATCTGGTCGATCGGGCCGTGACAGGTGGTGCAGCCGACGCCCTTGTTGACGTGTATGCTGTGGTTGAAATACACGAAGTCCGCCAGCCGATGCACCTTGACCCATTCAATCGAGGTGTCGGTGCGATAGCTTTCGCGCACCGGATCGAGATAGCCCGCATTGCTGAACAGTACGGAATGGCAGTTCATGCACGTCTTGGTCGGTGGGATTCCCGCCACCGCTGAAATCTCTACGCTCGTGTGGCAGTAGCGGCAATCGATTCCGTCGTCTCCCACATGATGTTTGTGGCTGAACTGCACGGGTTGTTCGCGCGTGATGTTCTGGCGCGTCATGTAAGGAGAACGTGCCGCCTGGAGCACCGCCAAGACCGCAAAACCCATGATAAAAATAAACGAGAAGACACTAAATCGGGCGATGAAGTTTGTGCTTCGATGAAAAATCTGCGCCATGCTCGTTTTGCACTTTGGCGGGGAGCGCGCTGAATGGGCCCTAGGCTAGGGCGTCCCACGTGTTAACCGGGAAGTGCAAAACCCGGGCCAGTCGACCGCATAGTTTCCACCAAAACTTTCTGGATTGCAACCTTTCTCAAGAACTTCAAGAACTTCAGGTCTTAGACTTCTGCTTCAACTTTTTTCATGTCGCAAATTTCAAACGCATTTTCCTTCGCGGCGTCTTCCCAGAATATGAAATCGCTCGCGGCACGCATATCCGTAAAAAACCTGACGCAGGTTCGTTTGCACTGACCCGCTCGGTGGCCCGTCTCGATCAGCTACTGCGGGGATCGTCCGCCGGCTTGGTGCGGTTCAGATTCTCCAGCTTCTTCAAAAAAAAGCGAATGCCCTTCCACTCCCTTCTGAATGTCGGCTTCCATGGTTCTAGATGCACGAGGGAGGCAATGGGTGCAAAGATTTTTGGGAAATTTTTTGAACAACCGCCGAGCGTCCTGTGTCGATTCCGTGGTATTTTAGAGATAACCCTGCCGGCCGGTCCTGCGGCAGAGCCCACCTACTTCATTTCCCCGCGATCGTCGGGGAATTGGCGCCCGCTGGGGCGTGGTCCAACCGGTAGGACACCTCACTGTTAATGAGGATGGTGGAGGTTCGAATCCTCCCGCCCCAGCCAATTCTCTTCCAGCAGAAAAGCAAAACCGCAAAAAGTTGTTATCCCTTGGCCGTAGGCAATCCGGCGGAAATCCAGCCCTTCCATCCGCCGTCCATCGATTCCACGTTGGAGTAACCCATTTTCTGAAGATTTTCCGCGGCCAGCGCGGAACGGAAGCCGCCACCACAGTACAGAATGAGTTTGCTCTTCGTATCAGGCACCTGCTGTTCGATGTCGCGCTCGATGACGCCTTTTCCCAAGTGGATCGCTCCGGGTAGGTGTCCGTTGGCCCACTCGCTGTCCTCGCGAGTATCCACCAGGATCAATTTCTCTCCCGCATCGAGGCGGCGCTTGACCTCGGCTACATTCGTCTCTTTAATGTTCTTCTTCGCCTCGTTGACCAGCTTCAAAAACTGCGGCGGGTGGGCCATGAACGTGCTCCTCAAAAAATTCTTCAAGCGAGCATACCACGAGTCAACGAGCGGCCGGAGGTGATCGGCAGGCTTGCTATATAGCTGGCGTTGCGAGTCACCGAGAGGAGCTCGCCTGGATGGGTTAAGGTTGGGGCTCGGTCTTGGGCTTGTCCGCGGCTGCCGCCGTCCCCGCGCCCTTCTTTCCAAAGGAGCGCACCAGATTCACGAGTTTCCAGCGCATCTTTTCAGGTGACCGGTCAGCTTCCCCTCCCACCATTTTCCCCCTGCCGTAGCTGATGACCCAGAAGAGCTCGCCGTCCGTCATCTTTTCAATCGTCGAGGGATCACGCCAGTCATGAAGCTCCAGTTTCATATCCTGGGCAAGGTCGCCTTTACCGCCTCCATCCTTGCCGTGGCACATGGCACAGTCATACCCGTACTGCTTGCGTGCTTCCGCCAGTCCTTCTGGCGAGGGCGTAATGGGGTTTTTCTTTGCGGCATCCTCGGGCGTCATCTTGGGTTCCGAGGAGCCCGTTTTTTCCTGAGTGAAATTTGGCTTGGGGCAGAGAATTCCACAGAGCAGCACTGCACTCGCAATGAAGATCGTCCGACGCATAGCATCCTCCCGACAGGTCGAGCACCGCCGAAGGAGCGCACTCGGCTTGATTTTGAGCGAATTCTACGCCCACACGATGTGGAAGGAAAGGGTTTAAGTTAAGTCAGTCAAGTTAAGAGCGCAAACGGGGTGGTTGGGGCTGACCTCCGGTTTTACCCGGCTAACTGGTTGCGACTTTGCCAGGCTGTTTTTAGGGTTTTTTCCCTGGGCTTGGCAGGGAACAACCGCGCTTTGGCTGGGAGTCGCCAAAACCCGCACGGAAGCGCGTGGATTCGCGGACGCGTGTGCGCAATCCGTCGATGACCGGCGGGATCGCTGGATGCGCCACCCCACGGATGAGGAAAATCATCAGCGCCGCCTCGCCGGGCGAATCCACGCTTGAGGTAATTCCCACTCCCTGCACGCCATCCATCTTCATCAGTTCATCGACGTGCGCTTCATGCACGATCTTGGCGCGCGAAACCTCTGCCTCCGAGATGGAATAGACAAGCTGCGGGAGCGCCGCGGATTGCTCTAGGGTGGCGCTTTCCTCGGGCGACAAAACGCCGCGCTCGGAAAAAGGTTCGCCTTCGACCATGCGTGTGCGGATGCGATCGACAGCCGCCGGGAGGTTCCTCGGCGGTTGCCCTTTGTTTACGAAAAGCAGAATCGCTGGCTCAGCCGGGTTGTCGTAGCTCACTCCCACGCCGACAGCCTGCACTTCCGGGTAGGCGAGGAGTTCCCGGGCGTGCGCATCACGCGCGGCAACGGCCTTTTGTAGCCCTCCGGCTGAGGCCGTCGAACTCGGCACCGTTAAAGTCGCCGAAGCAGGCTTAACCGGCAGAGTGCATCCAATGACTTGATGTGTCGCACCACCTACAAACGTGACGCTGTTGCCGCCACTCTGGAAGAAATTCAGCACGTCCGACACGGGATTGCCCACGGTATCGGCGTCGGAACCAGCGAAGACCAGCGCCACCGGATCGGCTGTGTTTTGCGTAACGATGAGCGATCCGGAATCCCCTGCAGCGCTGAAGCTGCCGCCGGCAACGTCCACCTGATTGGTAAAAGTTTCGCTGAACATCGTTCCCGTTCCGCAGCCTTTTTGATACTGGACCGAGGCCGTCGCGTTTGTTGACAGAACCGTGGAACACGTGAGGCCTGTCGAGCGGCCACTCTTCGTCACGGCCATGCTGAGCGAAGCGGCGACACCGGAACCGGCATGCGGAGCTGCCGGCAGCGGAACGTTGTTGGCATCTGTCGTGGCCCCGAGGAAGAGAATGTTTCCGCTTGGGTCCACGGCTCCGGTGACCGCCTGTGCGATGGCCGCGTCGATCTTGGGAGCCGTCCCCATTTCCAGGTTGTAAAACTGAGAAAGCTGCCCGACGGTCGCGAAGACTCCTTGTCCGCAGCTGGTATCGACAAGTGCCGGCTGGATGATGGACTCACCAATAGCAGCAAGATCGGTGCGCGCAAGCACGTGATTGTCGCTCAGGATGTATTGCGTGCCGCCCCGCGTCACCAGTGAGCCGAGCGTGCCTCCGCAGCAAGTAATGAGGTTCCCGCTTGTGCTTGAATCATTCTGATTCCCGCCGGAGCTCCCGAGCTTGATTACACCCCCCTGCGGATTTTGATTCGGCGGGAAGATGGTGACGGTCGCCGATCCGGAAGAGTTTGGATTTGCCGTGGAAACGGCGCTGACCGTCACGGGCGTGGTGGTCACCTTGCCGTTTCCGCTCGAAGTCGTGGGAACACCGCTAGGCGCAACAAAGAGGCCGGACGTGGAGATAAAGCCCGTGGCCTGGCTCCCGCCGGTGACACCATTGACCTCCCATGTCACCGCGGTGCTCGATTGTCCATTCACGGTAGCCGTAAACTGCTGGGTTGTGAAGATGGCTACGCTTATCGGGTTCGGAGTTACGGTTACCGAGACCGGCGGAGGCGGCGGGGCGCTGGCCCCTCCGCAAGAGCCGAGGAACACCGAAGCAAGAAGCCCGAAGATCAAGAAAACACGAGAGCGCATGGGAACCCCGTTAAAGGGTCTGAGTGTCCACGCTAGCACAGGTATTTTCAAACGGTACGAGTTTCCCTGCGCACGTATTGAAAAAGCGACGTGCACCGCGGCCTCCCGAGCAAGCGGCCGCTTTGCGGTCGAATGACTCTTGGACGTCATGGAGCGCGATGCCGGAATCAATGATTCGCAGTTGTATGATTCGGCTGCGCGCGCAAAAGCGCTTTTCTCGTTCCGTCTGACACGGAACACGCGCGGTTTCGCCCTGAGCCATCAAGACCCGCGCGGAAGCGCGTCGATTCGCGGACGCGCGTGCGCAATCGGTCGATGACCGGCGGGATCGCCGGATGCGGCACCCCCTGGATGAGAAAGATTATGAGCGCCGCCTCCCCGGGGGAGTCGATACTTGAGGTGATGCCCACGCCCTGGACTCCGCTCATTTTCATCCATTCATCTACGTGCGCCGCATGCGCCACTTTCGCGCGGGCGACTTCCAAATCCGAAATAGGATAAACAAGCTGCGGCGGCGGCGCGGACTGTTCGAGCGCAGCACTCTCTTCCTGGGAAAGGAGTCCGTGTTGCGGGAACTGCTCCGCCTCGATGATGCGTGTGGGCACTCCTGCGACCTCGGGGGGCAAGTTCGATCTCGACTGTCCCTTCATCACGAAGAGCAAGATGGCCGCCTCGGACGGATTGTCATAGCTTGCGCCAAGCCCGACCGCCTGCACTTCGGGATAGGCGAGGAGCTCCGCGGCATGCTTATCCCTCACCGCCGTGGCCGGAGCCAGCGCCGTCGCGGACGGCGTAACCCTTTGGACCGCCAGCCGCGCCGCCATCGCCGCTTGCGGCCCAGGCAAAGTGCAACCAATGACGGGAGCAGTGCGCGCGGCGCCAGCGAAGTTGACGGGATGGCCGTGGAAAGCGAAGAAGCTCAGCACATCCGAGACGGGGTTGCCAACGGTGTCCGTGCTCGAATCCGCGTAGAGCAACGCAAGCGGGTTGGCATTATTCTGTGTCACGATCAGCGAGCCGGAATCTCCTGCGCTTGAAAAATCCCCGCCCACCACACTCACCTGATTCGTGTAGTTCACCGTGAACTGCGTCCCCGTTCCATCACAATTCGTCGTATAAGCAACTGACGTGGCACGGTTCATGGCGTCGACCGTCGAACAGGTCAAACCCGTGGTGCGGCCGGACTTCGCCACCGTGATTGGCCGGACGATTTGGGTAGTCGTGCCGCATCCCGTCAGGCAAAGAAATAGACCGCAAGCAGGAAACAAGAGCAACGTACGGCGCATGAGCAACCTCGCTGTGGACTGGGGGGGAACGTTCTCTTAGCAGTAGAGAAATCAGTTAAATTTCGAGGGACCGAGGGCCATGTTCCCAGTTAGACTTCCCGTTAGACTTGGCGAACCAAGACAAGAATCAAGACGTCCAAGGAGATTTAGGCACAACTGGCCGGACGTGCGCTATCCGTAAAAGACCCCAACGCCCAAGCCACGCCGGGGGCACAAATCGGGCCAATCGGAGTGCGGGTCGAAGTTAATCCAGATCGCGCCAGTTGGGGCCCACGCCAATTTCCACGACGATCGGGACCGCCAATTGGTGGACGCCTTCCATCTCTTCTTTCACCAGCTTCCGCAGCCTGGCAGATTCCTTCGCGGGTGATTCGAAAAGCAGTTCGTCATGCACCTGCAAAATCATTTGTGCCTCGAATTCCTCTTCGGTGAGCCGCCGGTCGATGTTGATCATCGCCAGCTTAATAAGGTCGGCGGCCGTGCCCTGCAGCGGGGAATTCAGCGCGGTGCGTTCGGCAAAGTTGCGCAGTTGCACCTGTGGCGAAGTAATCTCGGGAATCGGCCGGATTCTTCCGAACATTGTCTTGGCCACTCCTGTCTTGCGGGTTTCGGCGAGAACGTTGTCCAAGTATTCCTTCACGCCGCGATACCGCGCGAAATAGGCATTGATGAACTGCGCCGCTTCTTTCTGTTCGATGCCCAGTTGCTGCGCGAGACCGAAAGGGGAAAGTCCGTAAATAATTCCAAAGTTGATGGCCTTGGCGGCGCGGCGATGCTCCGCAGTCTGCCCGAGCGGGCCCACCCCGAAGACTTCCTGCGCGGTGCGCGCGTGAATGTCCTCGCCGTTGCGAAACGCCTCCACCAGTACGGGATCCTTCGAGAAATGCGCCATCACACGCAGCTCGATTTGCGAGTAATCCGCGGAAAGCAGGACGTTGCCTTTTTCTGCGACAAACGCCGCCCGAATCTGCCGGCCAAGCTCGGTGCGAATCGGAATGTTTTGCAGGTTGGGATCGCTCGAGCTCAGCCGCCCGGTTACCGCGCCGGTTTGTGAAAAACTGGTGTGCAGCCGTCCGGTCTCCGGATGGATGAGCTTGGGCAGCGCGTCCACATAGGTAGATTTCAGTTTGGAGACTTCTCGGAATTCGACGACCTTTGCGGGCAAGGGATGCTGTGCGGAGAGCTCCTCCAAAACGTCGGCTGCGGTTGATCGTGCTTTTGCTTTCCCCCGCCTCGGATTGGCCTGCAAATTTAATTTGTCAAACAGAATCTCGGCGAGCTGCGGTGGCGAATTGACGTTGAACTCCACGCCGGCCAGCTTCCAGATTTCCTTTTCCAGTCGCCGGACTTCCCCGTCCATCGCTTCCGACATTTTTTCCAGCTCGGTAGGCTCGATGCGAATCCCGGTACGTTCCATGCCCGCAAGCACCGGCGCAAGCGGCAGGTCAATCTTTTCGTAGACTCCTTCGAGCTGCCGCTCTTTCACCTGCTCGTGGAGCAGAGGCGCAAGCCGCTGCAAATAGTCGGCGCGCTCTCCGGGGCCGCCGCCGAGCATGGCGTTGAACTGGCGCATGACCACGTCGGCGAAGTTGTGGTTCGCGGTGGTGGGCCGCAGCAGGTAGGAATAGAGCTCGGTGGCATGCTGGATGTTTTTTGTTTCACCAGCCAGCAGGGAAACGATTTTCGGGTCGTGGACGATCTTGGACCGCTTCGTATCCTTCAGCAGCGGCGCGAGCGCACTGAGCGCCTCGCCTTTTTCGTCCGCCCAGAGCGACCGTCCCTCGCCGGCTTTTGCGGAAACTTCAATCCCCGCGATGCGTGTGCCAAATCCTTCCGATTCCCGTTGACCCTGGTCCAGATTTAGCCAGACCGCCAGCGACTGCTTTGCGGAGAGTTTTGCTAGATACTCGCGAAATTCCGCGGCATTTGCCAACTGCGCATAATCGGTCTCGCCCGCTTCCGATACCGCCGGTCGGGAGGCCGCGACGGCGCCGGCCCCCAGCTCTTTCAATAGCGAGCTGAACCCCAGCTCCCGATAGAGCGCGGCAAGCGCCGGTACGTCCGGTTCACGTCGCTCGAGCGCTTCGAAATCCAGTTTCATGGGCACGTCGGTCGAAATGGCCGCAAGCTGCTTGGACATCAGTACCTGGTCGCGCTGCTGCTGCAGAGCTTCGCGATACCGTTTGTTGGCGACCTCGTCGGCGCGATCCAGCGCCTTTTCGACGCTGCCATATTTGGTGATCAGCTCCGCCGCGCCTTTCTCGCCGATGCCTTTGGCTCCGGGAATGTTGTCTACGGTGTCGCCGAGAAGCGCCATATAGTCGACGACTTTTTCCGCGGGCACGCCGAGCAACTCCTGAACCTTTGCTTCATCGACTAGAATGTCGCCTTTTGCGCCCCCGGAACCTGTCTTGAGCGTCCGGACGTTTTTGCCCACCAGTTGCATCATGTCTTTGTCGTTGCTAACGATGAGAACTTCGAATCCTTGCCTGGCGGCTTCGGTGGCGATGGTCCCGATCACGTCATCCGCTTCGTAGCCTCTCTCCTCGAGGACCGGCAAACGCATGGCTTCGCATAGTCTGCGTACCAAAGGAATCTGCACCCGCATGTCGTCCGGCATCGGCTGCCGCTGCGCCTTGTATTTTTCAAACAGCTTGTCGCGAAAAGTGGCCCCCGGCGGATCGAAAACGACGCCGATGTATTTCGGATCGTAGTCTTTGATCAAGCGCTTGAGAATATTTCCAAAAAGAAAAGGAACGTTCGTGGGCGTGCCGTTGGGGCCGGTCAGCCGCTGCGGCATGGGCGCAAAAAATGCCCGATAAACGTGTGCCATCGCGTCCACAAGGAAGAGTTTCTTCGATCCGGAAGCCATCCGCGCGAGTATAGCAAAGGACGGGGACGCGGCAGGGAAGAGCAACACCTGCTTCTATCGGGAATGCGCGACCCGCACCAATTTGGCGGTTGCAGGTGGTCGACGTGTAGGCCAAGCTGCAGCAAGAAAGGCCTTTGTGCAGGATTACAAATCCGTTGTGCGCCGGTACTACTCCGAAATCTGGAATGCTTGGAGCGAGCCTGCGCTAGAAGAACTCCTTTCTCCCGACATTGTTTTTCGCGGCTCCATCGGCACGGCGGTCGTGGGAATCGCCGGATTCAAGCAGTACGTGGACCGCATCCGCTCGGCGTTTCCCGATCTTCACAACCACATCGAGGAGCTGATCGCCGAAGGCGACAAAGTCGCTGCCCACTTGACTTACACCGGGACTCACCACGGAGAGTTGTTCGGCTTTCCAGGCACGGGCAGGAAGATCACCTATCAGGGCCTCGCCGTCTTTCGATGCAAGGAAGGGAAAATCGTAAGAGGTTTTGTTCTGGGCGACACGGAAACCTTGAAGCGCCAGCTTGCGCAGGAATAAAAAGCCGCGCCGGAGTTTCGCCTCAGGCGCGGCCTCTCTAATCAGGAAGAACCGTGGTTACGGTTCTTCAGGATTGTCCCGCTACGGCCTCTCCTTGGATTTGGGATCCGGCTTGCTCTCGGCAGCGCGTTTCGACTCGCCCGCCCTGCCAGCTTGTGCTTGCGTGACCAGCAGCATGCGCGTCCCGCCATCGAGATGCACATTCTTCCCCGCCGAAGTGATCACGCTGCCCTCGGTCGAATTGGAAGCCGCGGCGCTCAAATTCAAGCCATTGAGTCCAAAAACGCCTTGGCTGTTCGAGGTGAGCTGCCCGGCAGCATTCAGCCCGCCGGTTGCTCGGCGAGAAGCGCCGGCAGCATTTCCGCCTGCGCTGGCTGCCGAGTCGACCGTGCCGCTCGCGACTCCGCCTGCTGTCGCCGCGGTGTTCGTCACCGTGCCCACAGCGCCTCCCGCCGCGGAACTGACCCCACCGATCGCGCCGCGCCCGCCCGCCATGCCCGAGCCAGCCGCGGAGCCGCTGAGGCCTCCCATCGTGTCCATCTCGTCGCCGGCCATCGACGGGCCGCCCTGTGCCGAAGCCAGCGCCTGAATCGCAACGTTGAGCGGGATCTCCTGGCCGTTCTTGAGAATGGCCTTGTCAAATACGATGCCCAGGGCAGATTCCGTCTCCCCGTTGCCACGTGCCGAAGCCTCGGTCACGTGTCCCACGAGCTTCGAGCCTTTGGGGATGACCATCTTGCCCTCGGACTTGATCGCTTCCGTCGTACGTGCGTTCACTGCGTCACCCGGCTTGCACTTTTTTGAGTCCACCGGAGAACTCAGCGCAGCATTGAATGC
This sequence comes from Acidobacteriota bacterium, assembly GCA_003223215.1. Lineage (GTDB taxonomy): Bacteria > Acidobacteriota > Terriglobia > Acidiferrales > UBA7541 > Acidiferrum. Next base: position 80,564 of record QHYH01000079.1, on the reverse strand, counting down.
CGTTCCGTTGGCCAAGCCGGCATTTGCTTGGCCGTGCTGTGCCGTAGCCGCCGCGGACGTTGAGCTGGAAGCGCCTGCTTGTGCCTGCGTATTGCCGGCTTGGACCGACGCTTGTCCGCTCGCCTGCGCTGCGGCACCCGTTTGCGATTGCGCCGGTGCACCAACTGTGAAAAGCGCGCCCACCACCATCGAGATTCCTATGCGAACCATGATCGAATAGACCTCCTCTAACATTGCGAATTAAAGTCGGAACCCACTGCCCTGGTAAAAAAGGGTGTTCAAGACGCGAGTTGATAGAGGCAAACCTTGTGCCTATCGGTAAGCCATTCTGTTTCTTCAAGTTATGAGCATGCTGGGCCGCTACAACCGTTGCGAAATGACCAGGAGCATGCAGGATTTACAGGGTGGCTCCCTTGGGTCGGGCCGTATGCGGTTTTCTAGACGATGGCTAGGGACTTTCCGACTTCACCGAGGATGTTTGCGGCGCGCAGTAACTGTTCGCGCTTATGAGCCGCGCTGACCATGGCGCGCAGCCGCGCCTTGTCCTCGGCAACGATCGGATAACCTACGGCCGGGGCGAAAACGCCGGCATCAAACAGCCTTTTCGAAAATTCAAACGCTTTCGCGGCCTCGCCCACGTGGATCGGAACGATCGGCGTCTCGCTGCCTCTGAACTGGAACCCGCGCTTTTTCAATTCGCGCTTGAAGAACTTCGTGTTGGCCCAGAGCTTTTTCAGGAGCTTTTCGCCTTCCGGCGAAGAGAGCAGCGTAAAGGCCGCCTGGCATGCGCCCACCGTGGCGGGTGGGTGTGAAGTCGAGAAAAGAAACGGCCGCGCGCGCAAATAGAGAAAATCAATGAGGTCGCGCGAGCCGCAAACGTAACCGCCCATCGCGCCGATGGCCTTGCTCAACGTTCCCACCTGGATGTGCACGCGCCCGTGGCACTGGTGATGATCGACCGTGCCGCGGCCGTTGCTGCCGAGCACGCCCGAACCGTGGGCGTCGTCCACCATCATGGTGCAGTTGTATTTTTCCGCCAGATCGCAGAGTTGCGGCAGCGGCGCGATGTCGCCGTCCATCGAAAAGACGCCGTCGGTGATAATTAGCTTCTTCCCCGGCAAACTCGCGTGTTCCTGCAGAATGCGCTCGCAGTCCTCGACATCCTTGTGCTTGAAGATTTTGATGGTCGCTTTTGAAAGTCGCGCTCCGTCAATGATCGAGGCGTGATTCAATTCGTCTGAAACGATCAGGTCCTCTTTGCCGAGCACGGCAGAAACCGTTCCCGCATTTGCCGTGAAGCCCGACTGAAACACCACGCACGCCTCCACTTTCTTGAACGCCGCAATCTGCTCTTCCAATTCCAGGTGCAACTTCATGGTTCCGGCGATGGTGCGAACCGCTCCTGCGCCCGCCCCGTACCGCTTTACCGCGTCCAGCGCGGCCTTGCGCAAGGCTTTGTGGGTGGTCAGACCCAGGTAGTTGTTCGAAGCCAGGTTGATCACTTCCCGCCCATCGAAAACGCACACGGCCCTCTGCTCGCCTTCGAGGACGCGCAGTTTCGGCGCAACGCCTTTAGCGCGCAGCTCATTCAACTGATCGGTGACGTACTGCAGAGGATTTTGCTTGGTCGCCAGCGTGGCAGTCTCCGACATTAGGTCGCTCCTGATGGTAGGCATCGGCCGGGGGAGTCTTTATTGTCCTCCAGCGCGGCCCAACGGTAAACCCCTGAATTGCTCTTTAAGCGTTCACAAGCTCGGAGTCATGCTTCGAGAATACCGCTTCCAGAGCTGCCGGAGTGCGCTGCTTCATCGCGTGAATTTCCCTGAATCAACTGATAGATGTTCGACAGTCATGATCAGCAGATAGCGCGTTGGCCCCGGGCCGGGATTCCAATACGTGTGTGGACTGCCGCGGGGCACCAGAACGCCCGAGCCCGCCCGCAGTTCAACTTCTTGGTCGCCCACCTGCACGCAGGCCACGCTTCATCGTCGCGGTGATGGACACGCGGCGGGGAATCAACCGCCGCTCACTCACCGAGCCTCCAGGATCGCGCCACTCTGCAATCACAAAGCTGGCTGTGCCGGAGCCTAGCGTGTTTCCTCGAAGGAGAGGAGCCACCATCGTTGTAGTCATGATTTGACCCGCCTAAACGCAGCTTGGATTCGCAAAGAGAGCGAGAGGGAATCAGTTCAACGACGAACTCCATTGGGATAAAGTAAAATCTTGCCCGGCAATCCTTCCTGCAACTTCGCAAAGGCGCCCTCGAATTGTGCGAGTGGCGCCCCCTGGCCGAAGAGCGGCTCCAGATTCAACCGCCCGGCTTTCAGCAGCGCGGTCATCTCGACCCACGTTTCGTACATCCGCCGCCCGTAAATCCCTTGTACCGTCGCGCCCTTGAAAATCACGTCGTTCACCAGATCGAGCGGCACATTCTCGGTGGGAATCCCGAGCAACGACGCGCGCCCTCCCGCCCGCAGGGCCTTGAAACCTTGTTGAATCGCCATGGGATTCCCGCTCATTTCGAGCAAGGCATCCACTCCGGTGCCGCCCGTTTCGCCGAGAATCCGCTTTACCGCGTCTTCCGACGCAGGATTAATCACCACGTCCGCACCCATTTTGTTGGCCATGGCGCGCCGTGCCTCGTTCGTCTCCGTCGCAAATACGGTAGAACTTCCGCAGGCTTTCGCCACCGCAATCGACATCAATCCAATCGGCCCGCATCCCGTCACCAAAACGGTTTGCCCCGCAATCGGCCCGGCGAGCACCGTGTGCACGGCGTTCCCCAACGGATCGAGAATCGCCCCGTAGTGCTCGGGAATGCCCGGATCGAGCTTGATGATGTTTGAAGCGGGAATCCTCACAAAATCTGCGAAGGCTCCGTCCTGATCGATCCCGATAATCCGCAGATTTTGGCAAATGTGCGCCTGTCCCAGCCGGCACTGGCGGCAATGCCCGCAGTTGACGTGCATCTCCGCACTGACAAAATCACCCGGCTTGACCGCCGTGACTTCGTCTCCCACGCGTTCGACGTTTCCACAAAACTCATGTCCGAGCGTCAGCGGCGGCTTGATGCGCCCCTGCGACCAACGGTCCCATCCGTAAATATGCAGGTCCGTCCCGCAAATGGAAGCGGCCTTCACGCCGACCAGCACGTCGGTCGGACCAATCGCCGGCACCGCGACCGTGTCCATCTGCAAGCCCCGCGCGGCCTGCATCTTCCGCAACGCTTTCATAGTTGCTGCCATCTGCTCGAGCCCTCGTTCGACACGCAAGCTTTCGATGCTAACACACCGCCATTGTTCCGTCTTTGGAGGGGCGGCATGCTCGGCATGCTGCAGGCCTGCTGCGCACCGCCCTGCCGGTCATTTCCTCGTGTCTTGCTTTCGGGATGGGTTCTTTTTTCTTTGTGAACTTCGACTGTGAAATGTTCAGCGCTGCTTCCTATTTCACCTGTTCAAGGACTCCAATCTTCACGAGTGCCCTCAAATACTCGAGCACCAATTCCAGGGGCACCGGTCCATATTCTGCCGAAACCGCGTCGCGAATTTCTTGCGCACTCCGCTTCCCATCGGCAAAATTCAGCGCTTCATAGGCGTATTCCTCGCCGCCTCCCCACAATCCCTCATAGTTCAGCAGTTTCGGCGTCGCCACGCCTGCCGCTTTCGCATGATCCTCAAGATAGTCATACCCAAACACGGCCAGAGGTCCCTTGGGCTCCGTCTTCCTTTGAAACCGAATCAAGTCTTCACCCCTTGGAATGGGACGCAAAGCCTTCAAGGGGTTTAAGGAGTTGCCCATAAGAGAAACTCCGTAGTAGGCCTGCAAGCCCTCGGTGATTCCTCTCGAGAGGAATGCAAGCAACGAATCGCCCACCGCTTGTTCCTCTCGAGTCCAGAACTGTGTGTAGTTTGCCAAGTTTTCATCCCGAAGAGCCTCTCTGCGAATCAGGGCCCGAGAAACCCGACGATAGCGTCCTTGTTCATTGAGTTCCTTGAGAGGCTCTGCGTTTGCGTCTTGAAGATTTGCAAGAAAATACCCGCTCGCCGCGCCAATGAAAGCTGCGCGTTTCAACTTGGTCGGATCGATGTTCGCCGCCGAATCGAAATTCGTGTGAATATAGCGGTCCGGCCAATCATTCAGATAAATCGCGGGAATCCTGAACGACGAATCCTGGTACACATCGTGGTCGCTGCCCATCGTGTACGCCGAATATTCCGCGCGCAGCGGCCCTTTGTCCCCTTCCGGCGCCACTAGCGGATAGTCCGCCCTTCCTGTGGCTGCAAATTGATACGACTCCTGGTTGACCCACTCCGCGAACGCCCACGCCACGTCATGCGCAAAGCTCGGGAGGCTCATCGGCCCGCGTGTCACGTGGAACACTGCTTTCGTCTCGGCTCCGCCTCCTACCATGTCCATGTGCACGACGGCTTTCGTCCGCTTGGCGAATTCCGGCTTGGCATTGAGGAGCGTGAGCGTCCCTTCGATTTCCGGCGGAAAGATGAATCGGATCGTCCGGGCCGGCCGCTCCAGTTTCCCCTCGCCAATCAACTTCTGGAGCGTCCGCGCCACTTCCAGAATCGTCACGCAGCCGCTCGCGTTGTCATTCGCTCCGGGCCGTTGATGGTCCAAGTGGCAGCTGAACGCGATCTCTTCTTCCTTGAATTTCCCTTCCGCTCCCGGAATCGTCGCGGTCACCACTTCATAATTCCCGGGATGTTGGCCCGCCTTCACCACGGCCTCGAGCGTAATCTTGTCTCCCTTGTGAAGCCGCTCCCGTAATCCGCGCGCTGTTTTCAACGACACCATGAACCCAAACGTTTTGTTCGGCGAAAATGTCTCCAGATGCCCCCAGCGGATCAAATTTTCGTCCTCTCCCCACCAAGCCGTCTTCTGATTCTGCGCATAACTGACAATTCCTACGGCACCCAACTTCCCCACCGCCAAATCCTCGACCGCTCCCGGCTGCGCGCTCACCAGCACAATCCTTCCCTTTACATCTTTTCCCGCGTAATCGCTCTCCTTTGTTCCCTCGCCCACGTCCACCAAATCGGCGGTCACCTCCGCGCTTTCGCTGTCCTCTGCCAGCACCACCGGTTCTGATGCGTAGTCGCAGAGCCTGATGGTTTGTTCCCCTTCAGCTGGAATCTTCCGGTCTTTGGATGGCAAACCTCGGTGTCGCAACTCGGAGAGCTCGCCCAGCTCCGCGTCCCACGCCGGCCGGGACCTCTGCGTCCCATAAAAAATCTTTCCATCTGCCGGAAATTCGAAAATCTCAACGTTGCTGAGCCCATACGCGCGCACCCGCTCCGCCACCAATTCCGCGGCTGCATGAAACCCTTGCGAGCCGCGCTGCCTATGAGAGGTCGCAATCACCTCCAGATTCCGCTTGGCCGTCTCTCCGCTCAATTCGTTCGCGAGCGCTCGAACCTCTTTCTCCGGCAGGAGCGGCGGCTTCTGCGCCAAAATCCCCCCGTCCAGCAACAAGCTCGTCACGATCCCAAGGCACATTCTTTTCATCGCGTCTCCTTCCGCGCCCGCATTCTATTCCTGATTCTTGGTTTTTCACGGTCCATCTCCTGTTTCTTCCGCTTCGGCGTCGCGTCCCAGCCGGCAGGCAACTTTCCTGAAATTTCCTGGCCCCGCCCGTCGTATCATGAATAGACCTCACATCTTATGACCGAGCTTCCTCCCGCCATCCGCCTTGAATCCGTTTCCCGCCACTACCTCATGGGCGAATCCGTCATCCGCGCCGTCAACGATGTCTCTCTCACGGTTCCAACGGGTGAATTCCTCGCCCTGCTCGGCAGCTCCGGTTCCGGAAAATCCACGCTGCTCAATCTCATCGCCGGCCTCGACCGTCCCACCTCCGGATCGGTAATCGCCGAGGGCCAGGACCTCTCGAAAATGTCCTCCCTCGAACTTGCTCGCTATCGGCGGCAAACCGTGGGGATGGTTTTTCAATCATTCAATCTTCTTCCGCGCATGACGCTCGAAGAAAACGTCGAGCTCCCGCTGCGTCTCGCGGAAGTCGACCGCTCCGAGCGCGCCGCGCGGGTCCGCGAAGCCCTCGAGCGCGTCGGACTCGAGAAGCGCATCGGCCATCGCCCGAGCGAGCTTTCTGGCGGCGAGCAGCAGCGCACCGCCATCGCCCGCGCGCTCGTCAATCGCCCGAAAATCCTTCTCGCCGACGAGCCCACCGGCAATCTCGACAGTGCCACCGGCGAATCCATCCTGACGCTGCTTCGTGAAATCCAAGAAAATCCCGGCATGACCATCGTCATGGTCACTCACGAGAGCACTCTCGCCCAACGTTTTGCCGGCCGCTTTGCCGTCATGGGCGACGGCAAGCTCCTTTCAAATGGAGCCCCGCGATGAAGTTCCGCGATCTCAGCGACCTCGCTTTCCGCAACCTTCGCGAAGGTGTTTTGCGCAATTCGCTCACGACTCTCGGCGTCGCTGTCGGCGTGGCTTCACTGGTGGCCATGCTTTCTCTGGGAGTGGGACTCCAGCAGCTCGCCTCCAGCCGCCTCGCGAAGAGCGGTCTGTTCGACTCGATCTTCGTCACTCCGAAAACGAATCTCCGCAGGCCGGGCGGAGGGCCTCCCGCCACTCGCACTCCAGACGCGAGAGCCCGGCCGCTCGACGCCGATGCCCGTGCGGAAATTTCGCACCTGCCGCATGTGATCGAGGTCTATCCGCAAATCCGCTTCTTCACCGAAGTGCGCTACGAAGGCAAGCCCTTTGCCACCATGGTTGCGGGCATGCCGGAATCCTCGAAGTCGAGCGGCGCGTTTGACGGCATGCAGGGCAGCTTTTATTCTTCGCCGAATGCGGATGAAACCATCTTGCAGGCGGAATTTGCCAAAGAACTGAATCCGCAAACCGCTTCGCTGATTGGCAAGGATTTGATCCTGCGCTACGCGGAACGCCAGTCGCTTGCCGCACAACCCGGCGAGGAAAGTTCCGGCGGCTTTTCCGTCGTCCCCAAGGACATGCATCTTCGCATCATCGGTGTTGTCGAAACCGAGCCGGCCTCAGGCTTCGGCGGCTTTGGCAGCGGCCGTCTCCTCATCCCTCTCCCTCTCGCCGAAACACTCCGCGCCGCGCAGGTCAACGACCTTCGCGACATTCTTCGCGATTCTTCGAGCGACAAGCCCACTTACTCGAGCCTCACCGTGCGCGTTAAAAGCCCTGCGCTCGTGGAGGCCACGGAAGCGAGGCTCAAGGATCTTGGCTTCAGCGCGTTCTCTCTTCTCGACGCTTCGAAAAGCCTGCGCATTTTCTTCTCCGTCTTCGATCTTCTTCTCGGCATCTTCGGCAGTCTCGCTCTCGCCGTGGCCACGCTCGGAATCATCAACACGCTGGTCATGGCCATCCTCGAGCGCCGCCGCGAAATCGGCGTCCTGAAAGCCCTTGGCGCCGCCGACCGCGACGTCAAAGAGCTTTTCTTTGTGGAAGCCGGTGTCATGGGCTTTTTCGGCGGCATGCTTGGAACGCTTCTCGGCTGGCTCATCGGCCGCTCGCTCACTCTCGGCACCAATCTCTACCTGCATCGCCAGAATCTTCCCGGCGTCGACATTTCTTCCGTCCCCTGGTGGCTCGTCCTTTTTGGAATCGGTTTTGCAGTTCTCGTCAGTCTTGCCGCAGGACTTTATCCCGCCTTGCGCGCCGCGCGCCTCGATCCTGTCCAAGCCCTTCGCTACGAGTAACTCATGGCTCTCGGAGAGCCACAACGAAGGATGAAAATGGACCCAGGCACCTATGCTTTGTTTTCAACGCGATAGGCAGCTATTTTCATAGGAGTAGAATCTTCTTGTGACTCTTCGCTACGCCTCCCTGGAAACGTCTCTCCGAGCGCGGCGAGGAATCCGCTTTCTCCTTTACTTCCTTTGCCTCGTTTACGCCCCTTCTTCCCTCGCGTCCGGCCGGGCCGAATGCAACACCATTCCAAGCAAAATCCTCGGCCGCAATGTTCCGTACTGCATCGTCCTACCCGCTTCGTTTGACGCTGATAAGGCCAAACGTTTCCCGATTCTTTACGAGCTGCACGGGCTCGGGGACAACGAACAGTTTCTTGTGCATTCGGGTTTGTGGAATCTCGCCGAAGATTTATGGGAGGGCGGCAAGCTGAAAGAGTTCGTGATTGCCACTCCCGCGGGCGGCGCGAGTTTCTATATCAACGCGAAGGATGGACGAGTCCGCTACGAGGATTTCTTGCTGCGCGAATTTTTCTCCTTCATCGAAAGAAAGTATCGGGTGTCACCGGGGCGCGCCAACCGCGCCATTTCCGGAGTCTCCATGGGCGGCTACGGCGCGTTGCATCTCGCCTTCCGCCATCCGCAACTCTTCAGCGCCGTCAGCGCGCACAGCGCCGCGCTCATCGAGAAACTTCCTGCGTTTATGAGCGCCCCGCAATCTCCGCGGGCGCGCGTCCTCGGCGGCGTTTTCGGGATCCCTCCGGACACTGCTTTCTGGGATGCGAACAGTCCTCTTGTGCTGGCCCACTCCGCAAATCTATCCGGCATGAAGATCTATTTCGATTGTGGCGACCAGGACGATTTCGGCTTCGAGGCAGGTGCCGCCGCGCTCGACAAGATCCTGACGGCCCGCAAAATCCCGCACGAATCTCATATCTATCCCGGCCGCCACGATCCCGCGTACTTCGCAGCGCACATTTCCGCGTCGCTCGCCTTCCATTCCCGGTTCTTCTGACGCCGTCTTTGTGGAGCCGCAAGGGTGCCTCGGTTAGCCCGGAGAAGCGAGGACGTCGTCGTAGTAGTTGATCATCGCCCGGCGCGGTTTGGCCTTTAGCCCCTTGAGCGGAACCTTGGCTGCCTCGGACTTGTTTCCCACGATGCGCATCCTTCCAAGGAAAACAATGCGGCCGTCATCCAATTCCAGGTAAACAGGAACGACCATGCGGAACTTGTCGTCCACGCCGGACTCGGCGACGTTCAAGTTCATCACGATCATGCCGTCCGCGCCGGTGTCGAAGGAATAGTCCAGCTTGTAGTTGGGGAGTTCGGTGCCATAGACGTACTCGTTGAAGAACCAGTCCATCTTGTGATTCTCTTCGGCATCCATCTCTGGAGTCATGTGCTTTTCAACGATGGCCTTGAAGTCTTCCGTGCTGGCCGCTTTGCCGCGGTAGGTGTTGACGAAGTCCTGCATGGTTTCCTTGAACTGCTTGTCCCCATTCTGCCGGTCGTACATCATCATGCGGATCATGTGGAGAATATAAGCGCCTTTCGGGTAAATGAGCCGCCGCGTGATGTCTCCGCCGGTGCGGGAGCTGCTGGCGCGGTAGCCCATGGTAACCGGCCCGACGTCGATGGCCCGAAATCCCTGCGGGTTGCGCTCCAGCAGTAGTTCGCGTTCGTCATTCCAGAAGGTCAGGAACTTCTTGGCATTCTTTTCGATCATGCTGAGGTAAAGAGACGCCGACATGTCCGCGAAGCCTTCGCTCATCCATTGATCGCGGCTGGAGCTGAAACCCACGGTATGCCCCCACCATTGATGCGCCACTTCGTGGGGCGTAACCACTTTCCAGTAGCCGCGGTCGCCCCAATCGATGCCAAGCTGGTGGCGAACCGTCGTGTCGAAGTAATAGCAAATGGGAATCCAGACCAGTCCGGGCCAGGATTGACCGAAGCTGCAGGCGGTTTGCTGCGTCAGCTCCAGGTGGGTAAACAGCGGTGGGCCGAAGTAATCCGTGTAAAGTGCGACGGCAAGCTCGCCTTCGGCCAGCGCCTTTTTGTTGAGGGAGGTCGTGCTCATGGTGCCCAAGGCCCCCGGGAGCGTGCTGCTGACAGCCTGCTGCAACGACTGCACCCAGTTGGGCGGTTCCTCGTTGGCAAAAGACTGGATGAGCATCTCGGGTTTCGAGAGTTTCGCCTCCTCGACTTTGAATCGGCCGAAATTGAACCCCGCAACCGTCTGCGGAGCCTCGCTCTTCCACACGCTCGTGTTTTGTCCGCCTTCGTTGGATTCGCGGACGAGCGCGCCGGTGGCTGCAATCTTCATACCTTTCGGAATGTGAAAGGTTAGGTCATAAGAGGCGTATTCCCCCAGCGAAGAACCGACGCCGTTGGGATACCAATTGTCACGCGCGATCGGAAAATAGTTGCCGCCGCCCTCGTTCGACACCGCCTCTTTGCCGCCGTAGGTTGTTGTAACACTAAATTTCTCACCTGCCGCCAGAGGCTTCGGGAGAATCACCGCGAAATCCGCATCGTCATTCTTGTCCTCTTGAATGAAAGAAAGGGGCTGGCCGTCAGCGGTAACGGACTGGACGCGAAGGGTGTGGAAGAGGGAGAACGGGACGACCCGTAACCCGTTTCGCTCGGAGACAAACGTAGTGGTCGCTTTGCCGGAGAGAGCGCCGTTCTTTTCGAGCGTTGTGTCGAGCTGGTGGTGCTCGATGCGGATCGTCCGGCCCACGGAGCCCCTCGCGTGGGGTTCGGTAAAGTTGAAGGAGGCCCAATCGCCAAACTTGTTTTCGTCATAGGTCCAGAAATCCACCTGGTCCGAGTTGGCGTTGGGGTCGAGCTCATAGAGCTCTTTGTCGTCGTAGCGCTTGCCGTGCACAAAGGCGACAAAGATTCCTCGCGGCTCGGGACTGAGAATCTCTCCAAGGAGGTGGGCTTCCAAATTCGTCTTTATTTTGTGTCGCGTCGTATTCTGGCTGTCTTTCAGTAGTCCTCTGTCGCAGCCGCCGGAGGCCGGAGTGCCATCCTTTTTGATCTGGTCGTAAGTAGAGTCGGTAAAGCGCAGCACGAGGCGCTCAAATTTTTCGTTGAATTGGTCTTCTTTGGTCAGGTATTTCAGGCTTTTGCGTTCGGCTTCCGTGGGAGGGTTGAGAACGAAACTGCCATCGCCGGCGAACACGGCGCCGGTGACCCTGCCGTTCACCGGCGGAACAAAGCAGACTGTGCCTGAATGTAGATGAAACGTGCCAGCATCCCGCTTGAGATCGAAGTTCGTGACGCTTACAGCCTCGCTTCCGAGCGTGATGTTGCGCAGCGCGAGGTAATTGGGATCGGAGTTGGGGCCGGTTTCCCCGTCGCTGCCGGGAATGACGGCACCGAAAGCCGCCGCCGCAACGAGAAGTGCCGGCATGAAGCCACGAGCAAAGGCGAGCAAAGAGGAGGCGCTATGGGAAGTGCGACGAGCGGAGGAATCGGTACGAATACTGCCGAAAAACACAACGTGCCGACGCGAAGGTCTCATGTCGGACTCCCGGGAATGGATGGTCGTGAAATTCCCGCGCACCCAGCTTAAACCTGAACCGCAAAGCCCCGTAAAGGAAAAAACCGTCCTTACCGTCCTGATACCAAGCCACGCGATGCTTTGCGGACAGCACTAAAACTCGCGAAACAAAGTTCAACTGCTCTATTTTCTTCGCTTCTTTTCCTTTTCGAGCTGAATCGTACCGTCAGTCTTCACTTGGTACAGGAAATGCGGCGTGGCTATGAACTCGGGAATGGGCGGGTCTTCGGTCAGGACGTGAAACACGTCGGTATCCTCCACGAGATCGCTCAAAACGTGGGTATGGAATCCGGAGGCGACTCTCTTCCCGGGTCGCAGGGCGATTTCCGTGATGGCCTTATGCATCTGCCGTTTTTCGAGAAGTTTAGTCCCGTCGGCGTCCACCAGATACCGCACATCACCTCCCAGGGGATACAGCCGAGCCCCGGTTTGCGCAGGGTACAGATACACGTACAGTTGCTCTGCTCGAGCCGGCAGCACCGCAACGTTGTACGGTCGCTTTACTACGCCAAAATCTTTAGTGGCCACCTCGATGGCCCGCGCCGCATAAAGAAAGAATCCTTCGTCCTCCCGTTCTTCCGGCTCCTTCCTCACGGCAAAGTCTCGGAGCGTTGCTTGTTCGTTTGCTTCGTAGGTGATTCCAAATCGACTGCCCTCCTCATGCAACTTCCCGAAAACCACGGTCCAATTGCCGTTCACTTTTCTTGCAATGCAGTGCTGCCCTTCGACAGTCTTCGGGTTAGCCATCTGTACGGCGTCGGTGGCGTGCCATGCCGCCTGGTCGTACTCATAAAGCAGCTGGCCCCGCTCGGAGATCGCGGCAAGCGCCTCGGCAGTCGGCGGCACAGCCTCCTGGGCTCCCGCCCGAAGCACGATCACGGCCACGGCAGCCGCCGTCACCGCTCCGAATTTCCGCCTCATACCATTCCACCTCTTCTGCTTCATTCTATAGGCAACGCCCTTTGCCGGCAGATGCATGGAAGACCTCTTTCCGTCCTTTATTTCCGTGTTTACCTCGACTATGATCCCGGCGCCTAGCGGGGAGGCGTCATGAGCTTCGGGCAGAGGCTGAAGGAAATCCGCGAGGGGTTCGAACGGCCATTCTGGGTCGCGAATTTCACCGAGATTTTCGAAAGGGTCGCCTACTACGGGACCACTGCCGTGCTCGCGATCTACCTTAGCGAGCAACTCCGATTCTCGAGTGAACTTACGGGCTGGCTTGTCGGCACGTTTGGTCTTGTGGTTTGGTTCCTGCCGATCCTGGGCGGAACGCTGGCTGATCGGTTTGGTTTCCGGCGGGCGTTGATGTTTGCCTACCTTATCATGGCCATCGGATATTTCCTTCTGGGCTCACTGACCGCCCCGTGGATGCAGTCCTTACGTGTGGCTCTCACCGACAAATGGCTGGTCCTTGCCATTCTAATGATTCCCGCCCTCGGGCCTGGAGTTGTGAAGCCGTGCGTTGCTGGAACAACCGCCAGGGCCTCCACGGAGAAGGTGCGTTCCATCGGTTATTCCATTTATTACACGCTGGTGAATGTTGGCGGCGCGGTGGGACCCATCATGGCTTTTCTGGTCCGCAAACAACTGGGCTGGGGCATCGAGAACGTCTTCCGTGTTGCTTCCCTAAGCGTGTTCTTGATGTTCTGGACGACGTTGTTTTTCTATCGTGAACCTGTGCGATCAGGAGAGCAAAAGGTGGAAAGCATCCTGATCGCGATCAAGAACATGTTTGTGGTGCTTCGCAATTTCCGCTTCGTTGCCTTCCTGATCATTTTTTCGGGCTTTTTTGTGGTGTTCTGGCAGCAGTATATTTCGGTGCCCCTGTTCATTCGCAAGCATATCGACCCGAACGCCAGTACTGACCTACTTCTCTCCGTCGACGCAACTATTGTGATTTGCTTCCAAATTGCGGTTACATTTCTCACGCGGAAGCTTCCCGCCTTCACCGCAATGAATTTGGGAACCCTGATCACCGGCCTGGCTTGGATCATCCCGGCAATCCACTCCTCCATGCTCACGTTCGTTATTACGCTCATCTTTGTAGCGCTTGGTGAAATTACGCAGGTTTCGCGGTATTACGAATATGTCTCACGCCTTGCGCCCTCCGGCCAGCAAGGTCTTTACATGGGCTATGCGTTTCTTCCCATCGGTATCGGATATTTCGTCGCCGGACCATTGGGGGGATATCTGGTTCATCAGAGCGAATCTGGCCGGCCCGAGAACGTCTGGTGGGTGATTGCCGCCGTTGGCGTTCTCACTGTTCTTCTCTTATGGATTTACGACCGCGTCGTCAAGCCATCTGTGCAGGAGCCGATGCAGTGATTATAAGCAAGGAGAGAAGAAAAGCTCCGGGCCCTTCGGGGCAGGAGGGTAAACCGACGCCCGGCCTCTACAAGAGAAATCGGAGTTCAGTTCACCATGCGGCGGAGAGAAGCCAGCGCTTGCCGGGCGAGCGAATAGCGCGGCTCGATTTCCAGCGCTTCCTGGAAGCAGCGCATGGCGTTCGAGTACATCTCTTTCCCGAGGTACGCGCGTCCCAGATTGTAACGCGGAAAATGCCGCGGCTCGTAGCGGCGCGCTTCGGTGGCGCGCTCGAGCCAGGGAATCGCTTCGTCAAAGCGATTCTGTTCGATCAAGTAGGCCCCGATGTCGTTGTAGGGGTTGCCAAAATCGGGATCGATTTTAATGGCGCGCTTGCATTCGGCGATGGCCTCGTCGACGCGGCCCTGGAAATGGTAGGTCCAACCGAGAAAGGTGTGCGCCTCGGCGGTGGGGTGCATTTCGAGGGAAAAGCGGTAAAGCTCGATGGCGCGATCGTAATCGCCTTCCATCTGCGCCTGGTAGGCGTCTTGCAGGATTTCCCAGGCGCGCGTGTGGGCGTCCATGCTCATGAGGCATAGTTATCACAACGTTTCGCAGGGGTCAAAAGTACGAAAGTCGGGGAGATTGCCAGGAAGGAACCTGTCCTTTGTGCCGGGGTGCTTCCTTCCGCGTCGATAGCGGGGCCCGAGCGCGAGTGGAAATTCGCCAAACAAAAAGGGAAAATGGATGCCGTTTGGGACAAGATCGAAATCGGCGTTTGCCGGAAGCTCACTTTGCAGCAGACGAAGGAGAGAAATCGTGAGGCGAAATTTAGTGATAGTCGGGACCACGGTTCTGGCCATTGCGACGGCCGTGGCGGCGCAAGATCCACCGGCAAGTAACGGCACAAAAAAATCAACGGGCCATCCCGCTGCGGGATCGGTAACGCGCGGCAAGGAAGTGTTCGAGCAAAAGTGCGCCATCTGCCATTTTGCGACGAGCGATCAGAAGAAAATCGGCCCCGGGTTGAAAGGCATTTCCAAGCGGGGAACGTTTACCGTGAACGGAAACACCGTTACCACGGCCTCGTTGACAAAGTGGATCGAAACCGGCGATACGCTGATGCCGGGAATGAAAGATGTGCTCGACGCGGCGCAAATCCGCGATGTCGTTGCGTACGTCAAGACGCTGTAAGAAGTATTTCCGTGAGCGAGTGAATTCCTCTAGAGGCAGTCGTCTGCGTAGGCCACAAAGAGAGAAACCCCCAGGAGCCTGATTTCTCAGGCCACCGGGGGGCCAAAACTCCCTCCAAAAGATTACAACTATTTCAGGACAGCGTCTTTCAACGCTTTCGACGGACGCAGGCGAACCACGGTCTTCGCCTTGATCTTAATTTGCTCGCCCGTCTGCGGATTGCGGCCGATGCGCGCCTTGCGGTGCGCCTTGACCAAGCGGCCGAGCCCCGGAATCACGAATTTGCCCGCTGCCCCTTTGGCTTCCCTGACGGCGAGCTTAAAGAGCTCGTCAAAGAACGTGGTGGCGGTTTTCTTCGGCGTTCCGACTTTCTCGGCGATGTGCCCAACAACCTTCGTCTTGCTCATTGGCTTGGACATCTAGTCTGCTTATCCTCCTGATTTTGCTTTCCACCCCGAGGCAATCAGGGCAGGCCCCGATGCGATCGAAGCAGGCTCCGAGTGTGCGTGAACCCTCTATTTTCCGTGAAATACTCGGGCGGCAAGGACTATAGCCAAGGAAAACAGGGAACGCAAGCAAAAATCGCAAAAAAAGCGGCAAAATGCGGGTTTTTTGATTGGGGGTGTGGAAATCCCCGCTAAAAATGCGGCTGGAACGCATTCCGGGGAGTGTCAGAACACCCCCATCGCGCCTTTCCGGCTAAATTCTTCAATTAACGGCTAGAAATGAAACAGGGGCTCCCTCGCGAAGGGACAGCCGCGTCACCGCGTGGCCAGGGCCGAGTAAAAGTGCGCGATGGCCTTGATTCCCCCGAAGTAGTTTTCCAGCGCAATGTGCTCGTCGGGGGCGTGCGCGTTTTCATCGGGCAAGCCGAAGCCGATTAGGACGCAAGGGACTTTAAAAGTGTCGTACATCTGAGTGACAAAGGGAATGGAGCCGCCTTCGCGGATGAACACGGCCTTTTTGCCGAAGCCTTTTTCCAAAGCCGCCTGTGCTTTCTGGAAAATGGGATGGTGGTAAGGAGCAGCCCACGGCTTTCCCGTGCTCAACACGTCGAATTTGCAGCGCACTGTTTTCGGCAGCAGTTTGCGAATGTGCTTCTCAACGAGTTGCGCGATTTTCTGCGGATCCTGATGGGGGACCAGCCGCGTCGAGAATTTCGCAAACGCTTTAGAAGGAATGACGGTCTTGGCGCCCTCTCCTTGATAGCCGCCCCAGATGCCGTTTAATTCCAGGGTTGGCCGCGTCCAGAGCCGCTCAACAGTGGTAAAGCCTTTTTCGCCGCAGTAGCCGGGCGCGCCCACGGCTTTCTCGAAGTCTTTCTTTTCCCATGGCAGCGCATTCAGTGCTTTCCGCTCGCCTTTCGAAAGCTTGGCGACCTGGTTATAGAAGCCGGGGACGCCGACGCGAAAGTTCTTGTCGTGGAGGCGGGCAAAAAGCTCGGTGAGAATCGTCAGCGGATTGGGAACCGCTCCCCCGTAGACGCCGGAATGGAGATCGCGCTCGGGGCCGGTAAGTTCAATCTGGTAGTAGTTCAGACCGCGAAGCCCGTAGGTAATCGACGGCACGCCTTTCCCAAGCATGGAAGTGTCGGAGACCACCAGCGCGTCGGCCTTCAGTTTTTCCTTGTTCTTCTGCACGTAATCCCAAAGGCTTACGCTGCCCACTTCCTCTTCGCCTTCAATCAACACCTTGACGTTGATGGGCAGCTTGCCGTTGACCTTTTGGAGCGATTCAAGTGCCTTGATATGAATGTGGACCTGGCCTTTGTCGTCGGCGGTGCCGCGACCAAAAAGATTGCCGTCGCGCACGGTGGGTTCGAAGGCAGGAGAAGTCCAGAGCTCAAGAGGTTCGGGAGGCTGCACATCATAATGTCCGTAGAAAAGGATCGTAGGCTGCCGCGGCGCCTCCAAAGATTCGGCATAGACGAGAGGATGCAGGTTCGTCGGAACGATCTGAACCGTCTTGAATCCGGCTGCGCGCAAGTGGTCGGCAACCCAGCGAGCACCTCGCTCGATATCCGGCTTGTGTTCGCTCTTGGCGCTGATGCTCGGGATACGCAAAAACTCAGATAGTTCGGCAAGGTGCTGGTCGCGGCGACCTTCGATGAATGCCGTAAGGTTTTCGGGGGTCATCAGGGACTCCGGAGTCCTTTCCAAAGCAAAATCTCACTCTGCTTACGCAAAGCTCGAAAACAGTGGTTGCGGCAGCGGATGATTTGCTGAACTGAGCGTGCGATCGCCCGCACTTAGCCGCAGCCTTGTATTTTATGACTGCCCCTTCCCAGGGACAAGACGAGTCTAGCCATCCATAGCCATCCCGCCCGCACCGAGCCGCTTCCTTGTCCCGGGACTCCAGCGTTTGTCTTTGGAGAACACCTGTACGGAGGGCCAGATTGACGCCCCGGGGCCGGCCGTCGATTATGGCCCTATGAGCGACGTGATTTCCGCAACGCCAAGACGCAGCGCGCGGGCCTTTCACAAAATCCGAGTGCAGGCCCAGGGGCGCACCCACGACCGCAAGAAGTTCAAAGAAACCTGCGAAACGGTGGCGGTGAGTGCCCACGGGGGCTTGCTGCTTCTCAAACACGAAGTGGATGACAGCGAGATGCTGGTGCTGACGAATCCGCTCACCCAGGAAGAGCAGGAATGCCGCGTGGTCTATCTGGGTGAGCCGATGGAGAAAGGGCAGCGCGTAGGAATCGAATTTCTGACACCGGCGCCGCGCTTCTGGGGCGTGGAATTCCGGAACGAGCCGTCATCCGCCAAGATCAACTAGAAAATGAGTCGGCTGGGCGGGTTCGCGGGAGCGTGTTGCGGCGAGAGCTTCGCGCCGGCCATGGAGCGCCGCTTGAAAAACCAGTCTCGCAACCTCCACAAAAGCAGAATAGCAACGAGCGCCCCGTAAAAAAGCGGCATTCGCACGTCGGACTTCACCTTCCAGTAGTAATGAATCACCCCGCAAATCGCCGCCAGGTAGATGCCGCGATGAATCATCTGCCAGCGTCTGCCCCCGAGGCGGCGGATCCACCCGGCGGTGGAAGTTATCGCCATGGGAAGTAAGAGCAGGAAGCCCAGAAAGCCCACGGTAATGAACGGCCGCTTCGCTACATCCTTCGAGATTGCGGCGAAATCGAAGGATTGATCGAGGAGAAGATAGGTAAGAAAGTGGATCGAGAGGTAGGAAAAGGCGAACAGGCCAAGCATGCGCCGGAAACGAATCAGGTCGGGAAGATTCAAAAGCTTGCGGAACGGCGTGACGGAAAGAGTGATGACGAGAAAACGCAGCGTCCAATCCCCGGCCGCGAGCTGAATGAACTCCACGGGATTCGCGCCGAGTCCGTGGTTGAAGCCGCGCCAGACCAGCGCCCCTAAAGGCATCAAACAGACAACGAAAACCGCCGCTTTCGTCCACTTGTTGGTGAGTAGAGCGCGCATTTCTAAAGGACTGGTCTAATAGTATTTCTTCAGGTCCATGCCGGCGTACAAGCTCGCGACCTGATCGCCATACCCGTTGAACATGAGCGTGGCGCGTTTGAAGATTTCGCCGAGGCGGCGTTCCCTGGCCTGGCTCCAGCGCGGATGATCCACGTTGGGATTCACGTTCGAATAAAAACCGTACTCGTTTGGTGCCGCGAGGTTCCAGGTGGTCGGCGGCATTTTGGATTGAAACTTGATCTTGACCAGCGACTTGATGCTCTTGAAACCGTATTTCCACGGAATCACCATGCGCACCGGCGCGCCATCCTGATTGGGCAGGGATTCTCCGTACATCCCAACGCCGAGAAGCGTCAGCGGGTTCATCGCCTCGTCCAGGCGCAAGCCTTCGACATAAGGAAACTCGATTCCTGCCCACTTGCCCTGGGGCATCTGGCGGGAATCGTAATAGCTGTGGAATGCGACGAACGTCGCTTTCTGAGTTGGTTCCACCAGGTTGACGAGATTGCTGAACGAAAAGCCAATCCAGGGAACCACGATGGACCACGCTTCCACGCAGCGATGGCGGTACACGCGCTCCTCGAGCGGCGCTATCTTCAAAATTTCATCCATGGAGAACTTGCGAGGCTTCGAAACGTCGCCTTCGACGGAAACCATCCAGTTGGAGGTGTCGAATTTTTGCGCGTTTTTCGCCGGGTCCTCCTTACCCGTGCCGAATTCGTAGAAATTGTTGTAGTGCGTCACGTCCTGGTAGGAGTTTTCCTTTTCAGTGGTGCTAAACGGGCTCTTGAGAAGGCCGCTGAACTTTGACGCGGCAAGCGCGGTCTCGGAGGGCGCGGCCAATTCGAACAGGCGCCGGCCGGCGATGGCGGTGGCGCCGACGATCCCCATGGCTTCGAGGAATCTCCTTCGGTTCAAGTAGACCTGCTTCGGCGTAACATCCACGTACGTCAAATCCGCAGCCTTACGGATCAACATCTCGCGCCTCCAAACGACTGCCCTGTTTTCTTCTTATTATCCTACGTACCCTTCTTCGTGGCAGACAAAAAAAACGGCTGGAAAGCCTACCGCTCCAAGCGGGGTAAAGCGGAAAACACTTTTGCGCCCTATAGATTGGAGACCCCAGCTGAAAAAAGGTTACACGGCGATGGCGTTGCCGGCGTCAGCGCCGATAGCTGCTGCTGAGGCTTTTCGAGCGTGCTGTCGCCTCAGAACCCGTACTTGGCGATAACTGCTTTTTCGTGTTTCCCAATCAGAGCGATCGCGGCATGCTGCGAGGGAAGCTTCAGCGTCAAACGGGCGCCGGTTACTGCGTCGCGAAGGTCGATCGCAGCGTCTTCGGCATTTTCCGATTCCAGGATGTAGAGGACGGAGTCCTGGAGTTCGGTGGCGGAAATCAACACATCTGCCGGGAGTGCGGATTGCCACTCGAACGGCGGCTTGATTTTCAGCGTGTCCAAAACATATCCGTAAACAGAGGCGGCCGCATCCAGTCCTTCTGCCAATTCCGCGGAATACGAAGCCCAAAAGATCTTCCCCTTGCGGTAGGGAATCTCTTTCCAGGTTGCGCCGTCGCTGAAGCGAAGCGCTTCGAGGACGGATTGTTTTTGCTGATCGAACGAGAGAGCAACCGCCTTGCCGGGGAGCCGGATTTCTGCGCCTCGGTAGCTTTGCGGGTCGATTTGCGTGTTTAACCCGAGTTCATGTGGCCGATCGCGGAATTGCCAGTGTTCGTTGCGCGAGACAGGTCCGGTAACCAGTAGATGCCCGCCGTTTTTCACATACGCAAGCAAAGCTTGCCAGGTGTTTTCGTCCAAAGACTCGGGTGAAGGCAGAATGACGAGCTGCGGCGCGCCGAGCCTGGCGATTTGGTTTTCGGCAATCACATACGGAGTGACCTGCAGGCGGTAGGCGAGCGCGCGGACCGCTTTCTGCTGCGCCTCGAGCTGCAGGTCGGAAAGAACCGAGAATTGCGCCGCCTGCGAGGTGACGATGGCAACGGAAGGCTGCCGCGGATCCTGCAAATGGCTATGGAGAGATTTCGCAAAGCTCGCAAAATCACGCATCACCGTGGCTTCCGGCTTCTCCGTACCATCGGCTCGCAACGCGCCAATAGGCGCCTCGTTGGCTTCCGTCATGTAGGAGTTGGTGTTCCACAGCCATTCGATGGCGCCGGCTCCCTGCACAAAGGAAAGAGCGACTTTGCGCTCGAAAAGCGAAGCTTCCTCGTCCGGCGTGAAACGCGCCGTTTCATTCAAATTGATTTCGCGCTGCAGCCCGGTCTCCTGAATGAGCATGGTCTCGCCCGGCTGCTTGGCGGCAAGCGAATCCCACAGCAGGGAGTCGTTCCCCCACCAGGAATGGTTGGTCGTGAAATCAACCGCAGCCCCGTAAAAAGCGGGCGACAAGCGGTCCCTCACGCCGCCTTCATCCTGTCCAGCGGTGATGAGCTGCCGCGAGCCTGTCTCGCGGATCTTTTCCCGCATCGCGCGCACCCAGTCCAAAAACGCTTCCTGCGCGAACAAGAAATAGTCATACACGCGAAGCGAGTTGTGGCCGACATACATTCCACGCGAGCTGAACTCGAGTTCTCCCGGCAAGGACACGGTTCCTGATAGGGAATCGAGCGGGACGTTCCAAGCGGCCGCGAGCCCGGCGCGGTCGGGATAGCGTTTCGAAAGCCACTCGTTCCACGCCGCCAACTCGATGGGATCGCCATTCGGGCGCGTCTGCCACAAGTGCTCCGAAATGCTGGGTTCGTTGATCAGGTCCCACGCCAAAAACGGAACGTCGCGAAAACGGCCGACAACGGTAGTGACCAAGGTCTGCTGTTTGCGCCGCGCTTCCGGACCCCAATACGGATTTACCCCGCCAAGAACATCGGGAAGAAAAGCGAAGAAGTTGAATTGCACCGGGAAGCCGTGCTTCCGCGCCGTCATCAGGTAGGCTTCGAGAGTACGCAGCGTGCGCTCATACGGCTGGCCGTTTTCGTCGCAGAATTTGTCCCAGCCCGTCCACCAACCCGTGCGCAGCATGTTGAGTCCGGCGGCCTCGATCTGTGCCATGTCGCGGTCCCACACATACACGTTGGGGTGATCGAAATAGAGCCGCTGCACTTCGCTGGACATATAAGTAGTGCCGACCACGGCGATCGGTTGGCCATCGACTTCGAAGAAATCGTGATTCACCGTCAGGTGCCGGCCGGAGCGCAGAAAATCGGTATCGCGAATCCAGAAGCCCGAACGGTACACGTTGCGGGTTTTGCCGCCCTCGAGAAGCTCGGCTGCGATGACGTGAAAGCCTTTTTCCTTGGGCGCGGGAAACAACAGAGTTTGTGGCGCGGATAGGTTTGCCGTTTGCGCTTCGCGCTCGGCGGGCTGGGCCTCGGGAAATTCCGTGATGCGGATCCTAAGCGGTCCAGATGCCTTTTCGGCGGCGTGCCAGAGAACTTCCACTTCCACCGGTTCGCCCGGCAGATAAAGAGGAAGCGCCGGGCGCGCCGTGAATTCCTCGGAGCCGTGTCGCGCGCGTTCGGCAAGCGTGCGAATCAGCGCGACGGCTTCGTTGCTTGCCGCGAATTGTGAAGGGAGTTCCGAGGTAAGAAAAACCCAGCGGCCGCCGTCAAAACCGTTTCGCAGATGATCGATTTCTATAGCCGGAGCAGCCATTTTGCGGCCGTTTTCCACTCCCCAGGCCAGCGGATCGAGCCGCGCGTCAATCGAGCCCGCCGAGCCGCCGCGGTTGTACAGATCCACCGCGCTAAGCCGAATGACGGGACTGAACGCGCGCTGCCAGGAAAAGCGCGGCAGAGAGATGGTGATGTCCGGATTGCTTTGGAATTCCATTCCTGCGGAGCCAGGCGTGGTCTGGAACTGGTCCATGGACAACTGCCGGATGAAGCGCACGCTGTAATCGCGCAGACGCCATCCGGAATCGTCGTGATACGCGGCTCGCGTGAAGGGACGCCCGCCAAGAACCAGCAGATTTCCGCCATGCTCAAGAAACGCGTGAATGGCGGACCAATTCTCCTCGGGGAAAGCGGAGCCGTAAGGAAGGACAAGCAGACGGGTGGAGGATTCCCTCAGCAGGGAGTCGAGTTCCTTGGCAGAAGCAAAGCGCGCTCCCAGGAGGGCCGTTTCGAGTTGCTTCTCAGGAAATGCCGGCGAGTCTGCCGAGGGCAAGCCGGCTTCGCTCAAGACAACGACGGGGGCAGCGGTTTCTTGCGCGCGGCCGGGCTTAACAAGGAAAGAGAGACTGGATGAACAGCAGGCCAGAACGAGAGCCAGGGATGTTGGCGTATTCATATCGTACCCAGTGTCTGTAAAATGACGATTCTGCCGAAATTTTATAACATGTCGCGCCCGCACCCGCGCAACGACAAAGGTTCTCTACGCGCGCCAACTGTGTCATCATCCTCCGCGGTCGACCGGCGCTTGGTTAGGCAGACGTTGTAAGAATGGACGTGAACGTCGATGGAAAATGTATCTGTGAAAGGCCCGGCAATCGTAAACGAAGCGGCTACCAGCTACACCGGCCCACTGGCGATTCTGACGACTCTTTTCTTCATGTGGGGCTCGCTCACGTCGTTGAATGATGTTCTGATCCCCTACGCGCAGCACGTCTTCAAGATTGAGCTTGCGGCCAGCATGCTCATCCAAACCGCCTTTTTTTCCGCCTATTTCATCTTTTCGATTCCCGCAGCGAAGATCATTGACTGGATCGGCTACAAGAGGGCCATCGTCGTCGGCTTACTCACGATGGTCGTTGCCTGTCTGGGTTTCTTCCCGGCGGCAAAGATCCCTTCGTTCCCTTTTTTTCTGGTTGCGCTCATTCTTTTGGCAACGGGAATCACGATCCTGCAAGTAGCGGCGAACCCTTACGTTGCAGTGCTGGGGAAACCGGAGACGGCTTCCAGCCGCTTGAACCTGACGCAGGCCTTCAACTCTCTCGGTACTACGATCTTTCCCTGGATTGGGGCACATCTGATTCTCCGGACAACGGCAACAGCGATGAGACCGAGTGCCGCGCAGGAAGCAAACGCGGTGATTCGTCTCTATGTCTATTTCTTTGCGACCGCATTGGCGCTGCTCGCCATCGGAATTGGCCTTTCCAAGCTCCCCAGAATGACTTCCGCGGAACACCACATTGGCGAGAAGATCGAGGACTCGGTGTGGAAACATCGCAATCTCGTCTTCGCGGCAATTGGAATTTTCGTTTACGTTGGCGGCGAAGTAGCGATTGGGAGTTCCATTGCGAACTACCTTGCGCTGGACAACATCGGAGGATTTCTTTCGCCAGCCGCAATTCCTGATGCTGCCACGCGATACCGGGCGGCCCTCGGCGAGGCCGCCAGGTATATCTCGGTGTACTGGATGGGCGCCATGGTCGGCCGCTTCATCGGCTCAGGGCTGCTGCAGAAAATCAAACCAAGCAAGCTGCTGGCGTTCGCCGCGATGATGGCCGGACTCCTAGCCACTACTTCGGTCTTCACTAACGGACATGTCGCGATGTGGACGATTCTGTCTGTCGGACTGTTCAACTCCATCATGTTCCCCTGCATCTTCACCATGGGAATCGATGAGTTGGGGCCGCTGACCGGTGATGGCTCAGGCATTTTGAATATGGCCATTGTGGGCGGAGCGGTGATTCCTTGGTTGGTGGGGAAAGTGGGCGATCTCCTTAACCATCGCTTCTATGCGGGGATGATCCAGGGGGAGACCAGCTGGGGCCAGGGCATTCACTACGCGCTGATTGCGGCGGCCTTCTGCTACCTCTATATTCTCTTTTTCGCCCTAAGCGGGTCGAAGCCGAACAGTGTGCGCTATGCAAAACATTAGCGGATTGATCCACTACTGATGACCATGACCCAACAGGGAGGCAGCGCCTGGGCCATCGGCGTGGATGTGGGCGGCACGAAAGTGGCTGCGGGATTCGTCGACGCGCACGGCCAAATCCGCCAGCATACCCGCGTGCCGATGAACTCCCAAGGTACGGCAGAGGAAGGACTTGCTGCCGTGACCTCCGCGATTGACGAACTGCTGAAGCTCGCGCCGGACAAGAACGCCGCTCGGCGGCCTATCGGCATTTGCGCTCCCGGACCGCTCGATCCTCACACCGGCGTCGTGCTGAATCCTCCCAACGTGACCTGCTGGCGCAATTATCCGCTTGCTGCGGAAATCGCGCGCCGCTACAACGGCTCGGTGAAGCTCGACAATGACGCAAAGTCCGCGGGACTCGCGGAGGCGCTCTGGGGAGCGGGCCGCGGTTATCGCAATGTTTTTTACGCCTGCATTGGCACGGGCATCGGCGCGGGAATCCTTTTTGACGGACGCATCTACCACGGGCGCACCGGTGCCGCGGACGAAGCAGGGCACATGGTCATCGATTACCACGGGCCCGTCTGCGGATGCGGCAAGAAGGGATGCATCGAAGCGCTGGCCTCCGGCACCGCCATCGCAAAAAAAGCCCGGGCGCGGCTCGCCGAAGCTACCGGGCGGCAATCCGCCATGCTCGAACTAGCTGGCGGAAAAATGGAAGCGGTTACGAGCGAGATGGTCGGGCGGGCGTACGCAGCGGGCGACTGGCTGGCGAGGGAAATCCTGCTCGAGACGGTCGAAGTGCTCACCATCTGGCTTGGCAACATCGTGGATTTGCTGGAGCCCGACGTCATCATCATCGGAGGCGGCGCAGCCGCCATGCTCGGTCCCTTTTTCAAAAAAATCCGCGAGCAACTTCCTCGATGGAGCTTGAACAAGCGATGCCTGGAAATTCCGATGGTTCCGGCGCGTTATGGCGAAGAATCCGGAATTGCCGGCGGCGCCGCCCTGTGCCTGGGTGTCGGCGGCAGCGAAACGGAACGCCATCCGAGATAGCCCGAATTTGGACCAGAAGTTGCGTGTCCCTGGCGGACAAGTGAGGCCTGCTTGAAACCCGTCGGCTTGCTTTTTTCCAACGCCGCGCGCCTCTCCGGGCGCCAAGGTCTATTTCAGGTTGACGTTTTCCACGAGCGGTAGACTTTGCGATGAACCACCCACCATGAACTTGTAGGTGCCGGGCACAAGCTTCCAGCTATCCGAAGCTTCGTCGTAGATGGAAAGATAAAAGGTTTTCACCGGCACGCTCACTTCCTTGCTCTCGCCTGCATTCAGGTGCACTTTGTCCCAGCCGACCAGCCGTTTCGGAGGTTCGCCGGCGCTCGCCGGGAGCGTCGCGTACACTTCGGCGACTTCCTCTCCCGCGCGGCTGCCGGTGTTTTTCACGGTGAAGCCGATGGTCGTTTCGCTGCCGGTACTCACTCGCAACCCTGAGTAGCCAAACGTCGTGTAGGATAGTCCGAAGCCGAACGGGAAAAGCACCGGCTTGTTCGCAGCGTCGTACCATTTGTAGCCGACCTTCAAACCTTCGTCGTAATGAACTTCAAAGGTCGGCTTGGCTTCGCCGGATCTTCTGCGCCCGCGCTCTTCCGGCGGCGGCGTCGCGAGTTGCGGATGCGGCAGATCCGCCTCGCTGCGCGGGAACGTCATAGGCAGCTTTGCCGTGGGATTCACTTCGCCGAACAGAATGTTCGCGACCGCATCGGCGCCCTGGCTGCCGGTGTACCACGCCTCCAAAACCCCGCGCACGGCGTTGAGCCACGGCATGGTGACCGCGGTACCGGTTTCGAGCACGACGATGGTCTGCGGATTGGCGGCGGCCACTTGCTCAATCATCGCATCCTGATTTTCCGGCAGAGATAGATTCGGCAGGTCCATGTCCTCGCTCGTCCACTGATAGGCAAAGACAATGGCCACATCCGACCTCTTCGCCAACGCTGCCGCGTAGGCAGGGTCCGCGCCCGAGTCGAACTCCACGGTTGCTCCCGGAGTTTTTCTAGCGATGGCTTTCAGCGGCGAGGACGGAAACCAAACGTGCTCTTTCCATTTGGTTGCGCCGTGTCCGGGAGGATCCACCTGCGCCGAACCGCCGCCGGAAATCATGCTGGTATCTGCGTTCGGCCCGATCACGGCTATGGAATGCAGCTTTGCGCGATCGAGCGGCAATATCCCCCGGTCATTCTTCAACAGCACGATGCTTTGCTCCGCGATGTGGCGCGAGATTTCCAAGCCGCCTTCGACGTCCACCACACTCTTTTTGACCGGATCGTCGACAATACCGCTCGCAAACTCCGAACGCAGAATTCGGTGCACGTGGTCGTCCAACTCGGCAGTAGGAATTTTGCCCGCTTCCACCGTCTGCTTGAATTTGTCTCCAAAGAAATCGTCCATCGGCTCTTCGTGATCGAGTCCCGCGGCGGAGGCCTTTTCCGTGCTGTGCGTGCCGCCCCAGTCGGAAACCACGAAGCCTTTGAAGTTCCAATCCTTCTTTAGAACGTCGGTCAACAGGTATTTGTTTTCGCAGGCGTAGTCACCGTTGACCGCGTTGTAGGAGCACATCACCGCCGCAGGGTCGGCAATGCCGATTCCAATCTGGAAGGCCAGCAGGTCGCTCTCGCGCATGGCGCGCTTGCCGATGATCGCGTTCACTTCATTGCGCCCGCTTTCCTGGTCATTCAAAGCGTAGTGTTTCATGTCGCCGATCACATGCTGGGCTTGCTCGCATTTCACGCGGTCGCCCACGAGCGTCCCCGCGAGGACCGGATCCTCGCCCATGTATTCAAACGTCCGGCCGTTGCGCGGGTCGCGAGTCAAGTTCACGCCGCCGCCGAGCGACATGTTGTAGCCCTGGGCGCGCAATTCGCGCCCGATCAGCGCACCGTAGGCGCAGGCTGCCTGCACGTCCCAGCTTGCCGCCGCGGCAACGTTGGACGGCAGGGCCGTCGAGTAGCGGCCGTTCTCACCGCTGCTGCGCACGCCGTACGCAGCGTCGCTCATCTGGATGATCGGGATTCCCAGCCGCTGGACCCCGAGCACAAAACCCGCACCACCGTTGCCAAGGTATGGGTTTGCGTGAGGTACGGCTCTCGGCCATCCGGGCATGCCGTTTCCGTGGAGCAAAGCGATCTTCTCATCCAGGGTCATTTCTTGGAGCACAAGATCCGCGCGGCGGTCCGGCGAGAGCGTTTTGTCCATCCACGGACCATGCACCGATGGCGTCTCGGCCAGCGCCAGGGAACGCCCGCGCTCGAAGATGGCCATGACCAGGATCAAGACAACGAAGAGCAGCGCCGCGAGAAATCCAGAACTCACGCGGCTCGGTTTCTTCGCATGCAAGGCCATCACCTCCTGGCTCCGCTCTCTGGCGGGCCCTATCATAACGTTATTCTGGCTTAAGTTGCGCGGAAAAATCGAGCAGGCTGGCTGCCCTTGCCCTCTCCGGTCTTCCCTCAGGAGCTTGTGTTCGTGTAAATTTCTTCCCGCGATGCGCATGATTCTTGCCGCCTTCGCCCTGTTGGCTGCGAACCATTTGATGGCCGCACCGCCCGAGGGCATCCCACGGGATCTCGCCCGCCAGCGCGCCGCCGAGATATCAGACCTGCGCTATGATCTCCGCTTCACGCTTATCCCGCACGCTTCCTCCGCATCCGGTCATGAGGACCTTAAGTTTCGTGCCAGTTCTTCCGAGGTGATTCTGATCGACTTCCGCGAAGGAAGCGTCACCAACCTGACCGTCAATGGCGCGCCGGTTCCGGCAAAGATCGACAACGGCCACATCAAGTTGCCGGCAAACACCATTCATCGGGGTGAAAATACTCTCAACATGGATTTCACCGCGCCGGTCGCGACGGCGGGGAGAGCCATCACTCGCTTTGAAGACAAAGACGACAGCACCGAGTACGTCTACACTCTGTTTGTCCCCATGGACGCCGAGATGGCCTTTCCCTGTTTTGACCAGCCCGATTTGAAAGGCCGCTTTCGGCTCGAACTGACCGCGCCGGAAAATTGGACGGCCGTTTCCAATACGGCGATCGAATCGCAATCCCAAGCTGGTCCCGGCCGGCGCCTTACCGTTTTTTCCGAAACACGCCCCATCAGCACCTATCTGTTTGCCTTTGCTGCGGGGCCTTTTCGCAAAGTGCATGAAACACCTAGCCTGCCTGGATTGTATGTCCGGCAGTCCAAATTCAAGAAGGCGGAAGAGGAGGCGCCGGAAGTGCAGCAAATCGCGGCCCAAGGAATCGATTATCTTTCCCGCTTCTTCGCCGAGCCTTTCCCGTTTCCCAAGTATGACATGGTGCTCATTCCCGGTTTTGCCTATGGCGGAATGGAACACGCCGGAGCAACTTTTCTGCGAGAGGAATCGGTTCTCTTCCGGGCGGCGCCGACGCACAGCGACCACCTCAATCGCGACATCCTTGTGCTTCATGAGCTGACACACCAATGGTTCGGCGACTTCACCACCATGCGCTGGTTTGACGACCTGTGGCTGAAGGAGGGTTTCGCGCAGTACATGGCTTATCAGACGCTGGCCTCGATAAAGCCGAACGAGAACATCTGGAAGCGCTTCTATCAATCCATCAAACCGGCCGCTTATGGGATCGATTCGACCAAGGGCACAACACCCATCTATCAGGACATCGCCAATCTCAAAGACGCGAAATCCGCCTACGGCGCGATCGTTTATTCCAAAGCTCCCGGGGTTCTCAACCAGCTCGCCTTTGTCCTCGGGGAAGATCATTTCCGGGAGGGCTTGCGCCTCT
Organism: Acidobacteriota bacterium; assembly: GCA_003223215.1. Lineage (GTDB taxonomy): Bacteria > Acidobacteriota > Terriglobia > Acidiferrales > UBA7541 > Acidiferrum. Next base: position 51,725 of record QHYH01000079.1, on the reverse strand, counting down.
ATCTCACCGAGCATGCGTACGCCAGTGCGGAATGGAGCGATCTTGTACGCGCGTTCGAGCATGTTTCCGGAAAGCCGCTTCAGGATTGGGCGGCCATGTGGATTCGTCACCGCGGCATGCCGCAGGTGGATGTTTCCTGGTCGTGCGATGCGCAAAACCGGATAAACCACTTTTCGTTGACGCAAAAGGATGTACTCGGAGAGGGCGGTGTTTGGCCCGTGGGCATGCAAATCCTGCTCGCTTACCCCGACCGGGACGCAATTCGTCTGCGCGCGGAACTGAATTCACAGCGGGCCGAACTCGAGGTAGCCATCGCGAAACCCTGTCCGCAATATGTATTCCTCAACGATCGGGACTATGCTTACGGCCGCTTCCTTCTCGACGATCGCAGCCGCAAAGCCGTCATGGAGCAGCTGGGCGGAATCTCCGCTGTTTTCGAGCGAACCTTGCTTTGGGGATCGTTGTGGGATTCCGTCCGTGAAGCGGAACTTGGCCCCGGTGATTTTTTGGAACTCGCGCTACGCCTCCTTCCCACAGAAAGCGACGAATCGTTGGCGCAGAGTCTCGTCGGCCACGTCGCTGCCGGCATGCACCGTTACGTCAACCCGACGGTGCGTGCGGAAATGGTCCCCAGGGCGGAGATGCTGGCTTCGGACCAGATGCTTCATTCTCCCAATCAGGACTTGCGCATCATTTGGTTTCGCGGCCTCCGCGCCATCACCGAGAGCGAGCCGGGACGTGCAGAACTGAAAAACCTTCTAGCTGGAAAGCTCGCCGTTCCGGGTGTAGAACTTCGCCCCCTGGATCGCTGGACGATCCTCACTGCGCTCATTGCTCTGAATGATCCGGAAGCTCAAGCTTTCTTCGCCTCCGAACAGAAGCGCGACAACACCGGCGATGGCCAGAAGTACGCCTACGTGGCCGAAGCCGCGCGGCCGGAACGCCCTTCCAAGCAACGCTATTTCACCGATTATCTGAAGGTTTCTTCTCGCCCGGAAGACTGGATCGAGCAGAGCCTGGGATCGTTTAATTACTGGAACCAGTCCGAGTTGACGCTGCCCTTTCTGAAACCGGCGCTCGAAGCCCTGCCGCAGATCAAGCGGGAACGCAAAATCTTTTTTCTCCTGGGCTGGCTCAACGCGTTTATCGGAGGTCAACAGTCCGCCGAAGCTCAAGCACAGGTTCACGCATTTCTGCGCACGGAGACGCTCGACAAGGATCTGCAGCTGAAAATTCTGGAAGTCTCCGATGAACTTGATCGCACGGTGAAAATCCGGCAGCGTTACCCGTAGCCGCACTTATCTCTGCCAGACTAACTGCCCGTTGGCAGCTCTCGTTGAGCCGCCGTTTCGGAACTGAGACGGCGGCTCGCGTTCCAGAACACCACTCCTCGGGTCCGATCCGAGCTCGATCCCTTGGGTTCCCTTCTTGGCATGCAGCGCGAAGACTACAGTCGTCAGGCTGAACTCAAGCAATATCAAGCGCGATTCGGATGGCTTGTTCGACCGGAGAGTATGCCCCATCTATACGATGGAGAAGAAACGGTTCGGCCGGCAGAAGTGGTGGCTGTGCAAGAAACCGCGCGTGGAAGCCGTGATGCTCTTGAGCGGCATGCACCAAAAACGGATGGCATAGGTAGACCGTGCCTGCGTCGCCTGTGGCCGCTACCTCGTGCCGCGAAGCGGTTTTAGCAAAGCCTTCCTGGGCGGCCAGTTCTCTCGAAGACAAGCCGTTCTCGCCCAGGGGAGCAAGAATCCTTGCGACATCAAGATGCGAACCGACTCGAATGCGAGTCGGAGCGTCATTTTCGCCGACATCGGAGAAAAGAAACAGCATGAGCAGGGCTCTTCCTTTCGAAACCACGTTGATGCGCCAATTCAGAAAATCACCGGTATCGCTCGAATCATGCGGGAAACTGTTGTCAACGTGCCAGCCTGCGTCTCCCGGGTCGTCAGGCGACGGAAAACGAATTGGGAACGTTCCGAGATCGCTGCGAGCACGCCATCGGCCTGGACCGACAAGCTGATCGAACGCTTGGTGCAGGACCGGCGTATTCGCGGCCGTCGCAAATGGTTTTTGTGCATACATGCCTAGGCGGATCACGGGCTTCGTCCAGGTCCTTGGGTCGGCCTCCTCACAACCGGTGTCCCGCCACAAAATGGAGCGGCTCTCGGCGGCAAGCTCACGCGGAAAGGCCTCCTGGATTTTCAGGAAGCCTTCATAGATGAATTGGCTGATCTGCGCGTCGCCGAGCACGGATACCTCACCGGAATCATACGTTACTCCCCATGGGGTTTGTCCCGGCACCAACTTCGGTGACGAGCATTCAAGAATGCATCGAACCCCTTCGACTCAGGAGGTGCACAGAAGGTTGCGTCCTCGACAGATCTAGCCTTTGTCTCCGCCTTGGACGGGTAGAATGAACTAACCTTAAAGGTCGGATGGGGAGCCATGAAACGGTCCATTCTTGTACTCGTATGTGCTTCAGCGACATTGCTCGTAGCCGCGAGAACTGCAAGCCGGGAATATGCCCGCAAGTCTGCTGGCTCGAGTCAATCGGAAAGGAAGTCGGCGCCGGCACCAAACCTTGCTCGCATGGAACAGGTGGTTCAATCCTTCGTTAAGGATAAACAGTTCATGGGAGCTGTGCTCGTTGCTCGCGAAAACGAGGTCTTGCTCGATAAGGGCTATGGCTTCGCCAATCTTGAGTGGAATATTCCGGACTCTCCGAAAACGAAATTTCGGTTGGGATCGATCACGAAACAGTTCACTGCGGCATCCATTCTGCTCCTCGAGGAACGGGGAAAACTGAAGGTGGACGATCCGGTCAAGAAATACATGCCGGACGCTCCGGCGGTCTGGGACCGGATCACCATCTTTAACTTGCTGACGCACACCTCCGGAATCCCGAACTTCACGAGCTTCTCCGATTACCGCAAGCTCGAACCCTTCTCTGCGACGCCCGAGGAGCTCGTCACGCGCTTCCGTGACAAACCGCTGGATTTCCAGCCGGGCGAGCGATGGAGTTACAGCAACTCGGGATACGTCCTTCTCGGATACCTGATTGAGAAGATCAGCGGCGAAAGCTATGCCCAGTTCCTGCAGGATAACATCTTCAAGCCGCTGGGCATGGTGGACTCGGGCTACGACTCCAACTCCACGGTCATTCCGAATCGGGCGTCGGGATACGCTCCGAACAAAGACGGACTAGTTAACGCGGGCTACATCGATATGACGATTCCACTCTCCGCTGGCGGGCTCTATTCGACCACCGAAGATCTGCTGCGCTGGGAACAGGGCCTATTCGGAGGAAAGCTGCTTTCGCCCGCTTCTTTGAAGAAGATGACCACGCCATTCAAAAACGACTACGGACTTGGCCTGGGCATAGGCTCCGTTAATGGCCACGAAGAAATTGCGCACGGAGGCGGAATCGAAGGCTTCAATACGATGTTGGCCTACTATCCCGACGACAAGCTCACGGTAGTCGTCCTCGCGAATGTCAACGGATCGGCGCCTCAGGAGATTGCGGCGAATCTGCATATCCTCGCTGACGGCGGAAGCGTGGTGCTGGCCTCGGAGCGCCCGGCGGCGAAGATCGATCCGAAAATATTCGACGGCTACGTGGGCAGCTATCAATTGGCGCCGAACTTCGTCTTAAAGGTCACGCGGGATGGCGATCATTTCATGACCCAGGCAACCGGGCAGGGATGGGTCGAAATATTCCCCGAAGGCGATCATGATTTTGTCGCCAAGGTCGTCGATGCCCAGATCACGTTCGTAACGGATGGCCATGGCCACGCCACAGAGCTGATTCTTCACCAAGGCGGAGCCGACCAACACGCGAAGCGAGTGAAGTGAGAGTCCGGGATCGCGCACCAAACCAGGGTTTCGGCACTCTTTGCTAGAGCGTCCTGGTCGGGCCATCCGGCATTTCGGTGAGGGTCGGTTGACAAGCCTGCACGGATCTTCCTGCTCTTCCCTTTGCACCACAGACGCCTCCAGGTGGATGCAGCTCAACCAGGAAAGTAAAGGCAGTTTGCTGATTCCGACGACGAGTGATCGGGGTGGCGGAGGCGCCGTTCGGGTTTAGAGCCTGTGCGCCCAAAGTTTACCTCCGCCAAGCCTTGCCGTAACCGTGCAGCAACAATGGTCTCCTAGCATCCGCGCGATCGGAACCATTTCCCCGCTGTTGTTCCAACGGCACCGTAAGCAATCTGACCGACTTCACAGATCTCGCGCCGCGATCGACGGCTGACGTGGTTCAGGCCTATGCGGTGAAGCACAACCCCTTCGCTTATTTCAAGAACGTGCAGGAGGGTTATTCGTCGGAGCATAGTCTGAATAACGTGGTCGGCTTCGACGGGCCCCGCGGTCTCTATGCTGATCTGGCGACAGGAAATGTCCCGTCATTCTCCTTCATCGTGAGCCGAATCAATGCGACGATCAACACGGCCGCGGGAACGGTGACGCCTTCTGCGCTTTTGACCCGGGTCTCCCACCAGGCAGTGCGACGGTGGGAACCACCGCGGGCCTGAATCCGGGTTTGATTCAGCAGGGCGACGTCACCATCGAGCGGCTGGTCGAGGGCATCAAAGCGTCGCCAGTCTGGAACGAAGGGCGAAACGCGATTGTCATCGTTTGGGATGAAAACGACTACAGTGGATTGCTCAACAACACCAACGGTGTGTTTCCGCCTCAGAACCAGAACAACGTCGTCCTCACCGTGGAGATCAACCGCGAGGGCGAAAATGGCGTGAAAAGCAATGCCTTTTACACCAACTTCTCTTTGCTGAAGTCCATCGAGGCAGCATTGGGGCTTCCCTGCCTGAACCATGCTTGCGATCCGAACGTTGCCGTAATGTCGGACCTGTTCGGCGGCCACTGAGCCTGTGCCCGCCGCCGCTGCTCGCTCAATCGAGACACCAAGCCCTGGGAACTCGGCCCCATGGCTTGGTGGCATCGAGCCCGACGTCGAGTTTCGGTGAGTTGCTAAGAAAACGCCCGGCCTCCTCCTGCTCTGCTTGCAGAGGCCGGGCGCAGCTTTGCGATTGAACTGCCTTCAGGCTACCCTGGCGGCCTCCGGCACGCCGCCGGCGATCGCCGGGTCGGTCACGCCGGGTTTGCCCGTTTCGACGTGTCCTGCCGATTGCCTCTCGAAGCTCGCATCGGACTCGACCGTTACGCGGAAGTCGTACCAGCCGGATGATTCTTCGAGCTCGCTCACAAATGTTGCGCTTCCGTGCGGCGCGAGCGCGCGCGTATGCGTTTTGCCGGAGTACGCGTCAAAGACGCTCACTCTCTCTGCGCTTGAGCCCTGGTTTTGAATCACCAGGGCGACACCGCCCGAATTCCGGTCGTAACTGGTCTTGACCGTGAGCTTGGCACTGTCCGCCCCAAGGCTGCCCGCGAAAGTGCGCAGGAAGCCGTTCGGGCCGTACACCACCCAGTCGTAGGAAGAGCGGGTGGCCGCCAAGTGGTCTGACGCTTGGTCGCGAGCGCCGACCGTGTAAGTCCACGGCCCCGTCTGCCCGTCGCCCGACCGTGCTTGAAAGACCGCTGCGGCTTGGCCGGTGTTCCGAAAGAAAAGTTGCATGCCCGAAGCGCTTACTTCGCCATCGACGTGCAGCTCATACGGCAACGCGCGTGGCGGGCGTGTGCCGGGCTCCTGCTGGGGCAGCGCCTGGTTCGCTGGCGGAGTGGGCACGTAATCGGGTAAACGCACGCCGGCAGCCACGTCTTGCGGTAGCGGCGGATAGGAAGCCGTGCTGGGCAAAGTCACAACGGCGTCATTCGGTGACGCAAAGTTGAATGCCGAAGTGAGGTCGCCGGCTACGGCCCGGCGCCATGGCGTAATGTTCGGCTCCAAAACGCCAAAGCGGCGTTCCACAAAGCGGATCAGCGAGGTGTGATCAAACACCTGGGAATCGACCCAGCCACCCTTGGTCCAAGGCGAGATGACGATCATCGGCACACGCACGCCAAGCCCGTACGGCCCGGCGGGGAACCTGGAGAGGGGATAATTCGGGGCTCCTTCGAACAATTCGTTAGTCGTGCCCACCGTCGAGATGCCCTCGGCTCTCGACCGAGGCGGGGTGGGCGGAACGATGTGGTCGAAGAAGCCGTCGTTTTCGTCGAACAGGTAGAAAAAGACCGTCTTGCTCCACGCCTCGGGGTTGGCGGTCAGCGCATCGAGCATCAGCGAAACGTACCAAGCGCCGTAGTTGGAAGGCCAGTTCCCGTGCTCCGTATACGCTTCCGGCGCGACAATCCAGGAGACTTGCGGCAACCGATTGTTGAGGACGTCATTGCGGAAGATGTCGAACAGCGTTCCGCTCTTCAAAATATTGGTGCCCGTTCGCGCTTTTTCCGCCAGCGGGCTCGTGTCCGGTGCGTTTTGATACTGGAAGAAATACAGCAGAGAATTGTCCCCGTAGTTTCCGATGTAGGCATTGCCGGTCCAGCCCCAATAATCGGCCGCATCGAGTCCGTCGCCAGCGTCTTGATAGATTTTCCAAGAGATTCCCGCCGCTTCCAGCCGCTCGGGGTAGGTCGACCAGCCGTAGCCGAGCTCGGCATTGTCGATGACCGGGCCGCCCCCGCTTCCGTCATTGCCGACCCATCCGGTCCACATGTGATACCGGTTGGGGTCGGTCGGCCCGAGCAACGAGCAGTAGTAGGCGTCGCACACCGTAAACGCGTCGGCAAGCGCATAGTGGAACGGAATATCTTGGCGAGTCAGATGCGCCATGGAGGTCGCGCCCTTTTGCGGCACCCACTGGTCGTAGGCTCCGCCGTTCCACGCGGCGTGCGTGCCGGTCCAGTCGTGCGGCGTGTCCTCGAGGAACTGCAGACCCAGATGGGCGGCATCGGGACGGAAGGGCAGCACGTAGCCATCGGAATTCTGGGGGTCCGGCTGATGAAAGACGCTTTTACCGGTGGGAAGCTTGACCGCTCGCGGGTCTCCGAAGCCGCGCACGCCGCGCAGGGTGCCAAAGTAGTGATCGAACGAACGGTTCTCTTGCATCACGAAGACAATGTGCTCGACGTCATTGATGGTGCCGGTGCGGTTATTCGCCGGAAGCGCAAGAGCGCGGCTGATAGGTGCGGGAAAAGCAGCAGCAGCTGCCGCGGTGGACAGTAGCTTCAAGAATTCTCGACGGTCTGTGCTCATGCTGAATTTCACCTCTCCGGATTACCTTGGGCGGCAATCGCGTCCGGCAGCTTAGTGGGGGTTTATTGCGGGCGCGTGACTGTCCAGTTGCGATTTGTGTAATTCGCTTTGGCGCAAAGGATTTGGACGCCTGTGGTCGCCCGACGACCGCAATGGCTGTCTTTTAGAGTGTGTCGCTCATGTGATGGAACTTGGCGCAGGTGGCATTGCGTCGGCCGAAAGGGAGGGATCCGGGCTTACCCAGGGGTTCGTCTGGCAGGGTGCGATCCAGTCTCGTTGCCTGGACGCTCGAGCCTCACACTTTCAACGTTAACCGCGTTCCACAAACCGTCACGCCCGTTGCACTGGGTTATCGAAGCTACGACGGGACCGATGCAGGCAACACTGCCTAGCGTCAGGCAAAGTACGCCCCGCATCCCTGGATCTGTTCAGCAGAACCTTGTCGAGCAGAACTCCGGGGAGCAAGTCAACCGCAAGGACAGTGTCACCGGTCAGGAAAAAATGGGAAGAGCTTACGAATCTCGTCCTCGCTCGGTTGATGCCCGTATTCGGTGATCTCAAAAGCTTCCGCGTGCTGAATACGATCCGCTTGCGCGCCGTACCGTTTCTCTAACGCCTCCCGCCATTCCGGCTGCATTTTTCTCGTTGCCAACGGCCCCGCGGCCAGCCATTTCTTGCGCTCTCCCGGGTCCTTCGGCACTTGCTCGAGCTGTCCTTCGGTCCACGGCAACCACTCATAGAACTGCGACACATGCGCGTCCAGCATATTGATCTTTTTCTCGAATACATCGTCAATCGACACCACGAGGTCCGCGCGAAAAGGCTCCGGACGCGTGAACCGGTCGCTAAAGTAAAGGAAGACGGGATTACGCTTGAGCGCCGGCGTATCCGTCACCAAATCCGGCACGATCACCATGTAGGAGGCGTCCTGCACTAAGACGCCAGTGTACCGATGGTCCGGATGATAATCATTCGGGCGAGGCGCAATGACTAGGTCCGCGTTCCACCGGCGGATCTCGCGGATGACCTGCTCGCGCACTTCCAAGGTGGGCAAGAGCTTGCCGTCGTGATTAGCGAGCACTTCGTACGCAATGCCGATGCGTCGGCCAGCCTCCAGTGCTTCGGCTCTACGGCGCTTGGCAAGTTCCTCGCCACGTAGCGACTGGTGCCCGGCATCGCCATTGGTTAGCGACACAAACTTCACCTTGTCGCCGCGCGCGGCATACTTAGCAGCGATGCCTCCGGCGCCGAGGTCGCAATCGTCAGGATGTGCCCCGAAAGCGATGACGCGCACAGGTTGATTCTGTGCCCGCCCCGGCAAAGCTAGAAGCGACGCTACCGTTAGTAAGTAGGCGAGCCGCGGACCGTAACGCACAAAGTGTATGAAAAGCATTGGACTCACCGGTTGTCACACGCCATTTCCACCGGACGGATTATATCTCTGTCGCTTCGACCGGCTGCGCTATTTTGGGGCTTCGTCGAGGATCGCTTCGGTCTTGGGATCCCAGTAAATTCTCTTCCCGGACCAATAGGCACGCGTGGCCATCATGCAAGCCACCGCGTGCGCAAATCCGTGATTCACCGTCGCATTGGGTGGCTTGCGGGTGCGCAAGCAATCGAGCCAGTTGGTCATGTGCGAGGGATCCTCATCGCCAATCCCCGTGGCAGGAAGCGCCGTATCTCCGGGAAGCAGTACGTCTTTAACGGCCCGCTGGGAGTCGACATTCAAGTCATCTTCGTGGTTGCCCTTCTCTTCCACGATCTGCCAGCGCGGGCTGCCCTCACCTCCCGTGTTGATCATCGTAGCATTCTTTCCCATGATCCGAGTAAAGCTAGGCGCGTCGTTGCCAAAACTCGTCGCATAGCTCACCAGGAAGCCGTTCGCGTAAGTGAAAAGTGCCTGGAAGGTATCCGGATTCTCCCTGCCGTCATGCCAGGCAAAAATGCCGCCGTTTGCGACGACGGAGTGTGGGTCGTCGACGTCCATGAAGAAGTGGCAGAGGTCAATGCCGTGGCTCATCCACTGGTCCGCAATGCCGCTGGAAAACTCTTTGTAGAGGCGAAACTCGAAATAGAGCTGCGGATCGAAGGGCCTGAGAGGTTTGGTCATCAGCCAGGCGCGCCAGTCGGCATCCTGTTCGCGGATCATCTTCACTTCGGGACGCCCGCGCCAGCGAGGCCCGTGATAGTTCCATTCAATCTCATACTTGCTGACGTCTCCGAGGACGCCGGAGCGAATCAGGTCACGAGCGGCAATCTGATAGGGCTCGCTGCGGTGTTGCGTGCCAACCTGGGCGATGAGATTCCGCGCAAGAACGGCATCGCGGGCGGCCTTGACCTCTTCGAGAACGTTACCCATGGGCTTTTCGCAGTAAGCGTCTTTGCCCGCTTCGGCTGTCAGTTTCAGGATCGGCGAATGCGAATGTTCAGGAGTGGATATCATTACCGCGTCCACGTCCTTGAGCGCCAGCAACTCCTGGGGGTGCTTAAGGGCGCGCGGCGCCTTGCCGTAGTATTTTTGATTGGCGGCGACGGCGCGCTCGAGGTTGTGAGTCCACAAGTCGCAAACGGCCGAGACCTCCACATTTTTTGTGTCTTTGAGCAGCGCCACAATTCCGTCCAATTCCCCGCCACGGTTTCCGATGCCGATGTGCCCCAGCGAGATCCGCTCGTTGGCTCCGGCAATGCGCGAGTAGGAAAGTGCCGTGGTGTTCAGTGCCGCACTTCCCGCCGCCACTGCGGCTCCTTTCTGCAGGAACTCTCTCCGGTTAAGCTTATCGTTTGAGCTGTCCATAGGCTCCATCCTTGACTTGCAGTCGGCGCGTACACAGGAAAACAGTAACGCAACACGCGCGAATTCGCAGCTTCCTTTTTGAGAAGCGGACCGGGGCGAATCCTTAAATCCGCCGGACCAGTCCCTCCTCCGTTGCCCGGGTGTTGCGGACGAGAAGCAACACGAGAATCATGGCGACGAAAGGAAACATGCCGGCAACGATCACGATCGGGTCAAAGGAATGCGCGGGTGCCGCTTGGTGCGCATCGGAGAAGTACCCGATCAGCTCGAACGCGATGATCGTGCCGATCCCCGCGCCGGTTCCGCTCATGCCGCTCGCGGAGGCAACCGACTCGCTGAAAAAAAGGTCCGAAGGCAACACGTTGGCAATGGTCGAAAACGCAGCGTAGGAAAAAGTGGCCAGCGAAAAGAACGCCACAATCGCCCACAAGTTGAAAGTGAAAACCGTGGGAATGAGCAGAAGCACTCCGAAGCCGCCAAATACCACCAGAGCCTTTCGCGCAGCCCCAAGGGACCATCCGCGCTTAATCAGATAGCCGGAAGCGGCCCCACCGAAGAAATTTCCCAAATCGCTCGAGATAAACGGAACCCATATAGCCAGTAGGCTGCTCTGCAAAGGAATGCCTTTAGCCTCCAGATAGATGGGAAACCAATCCGTGACGAAGAACCACACCGGGTCCGTCAGCGCCTTGGCGACAATCGTTCCCCAGGTCTGAGGCAGAGTGAGGAGCGCAGCCCATCCCGGCTTCGGCCCACCGGTTTTCACACCGGGGGCATAGACATCGCCAAGAATCATTTGGCGTTCGGCTTCGCTGACGCGCGGATGTTGCTGTGGCGGGTGGTACGCGCGCCGCCAGACGATAAGCCAGAGGAAACCAAGCAGTCCCGGAAGGACGAACGCCGGACGCCATCCCCAACGAGAGTACACGGTCAACACGAGGAAAGGGGCGATGGCGCTGCCGACTGACGATCCGCTGTCAAACAGCGCGGTAGCCAACCCTCGCTCACGCTTCGGAAACCACTCGGAAACCGCTTTCGTGGCCCCCGGCCAATTGGCAGATTCCCCGGCGCCCAGAAGGAAGCGAAACGACGCGAAGCTATAGAAGCCCCGGGCTAGCGGGGTGAGGATCGAAACGAGGGAGTACCACAGCACGGAAACACTCAACCCGCGCCTCGTGCCGATGCGATCCATCAACCTTCCGCAGAGTGTCTGACCGATGGAATAGGCCACGCGGAAGGCGATCACCAGGTTGGCGTAGTCGGTGTTGGTCCAGTGGTAGTCTTGCTTGAGATACGGCGCGAGCAAGGAAAGCGTCTGCCGGTCAATGTAATTGATGACCGTGGAGGCAAACAACAGCGCCGCAATCCACCAGCGCAAGTGCGGAATGGGCCGCTGCTTGGGGCTGTCATCACCGATCATGCCGTGCGCACCGCGCTCTGACCACCTTCCATGCCAGACATCGCAAGCCGCCGCCCTACCGCGATTGCCTGGTATATGTGCCTAAGCGAAGGCCTTTCTTTTTTCCGGGCTCAACAGAGCGGAGGAATGTTTATCGAGGAAAACCGTCGTGTGCGCGTGCGTGCGCAGGATGGACGCCGGCGCCAGCGGGCTGACTTCGCCTTCGAAGCAGGACTTTACTGCCTGCGCTTTTCGTGCCTCGGGAACGACTGCAAGGATTTCCTTCGACTTCAAGATCTGGCGCGCGGACATGGAAATCGCCCGCTTGGGAACGTCCGAGAGGTCCGCGAACCAGGACTCTCCCACCTGCTGGCGGCGGCAGGCCTCATCCAGGTCAACGATGAGATAGGGTTCTTCGGTTTGGAAATCCGCCGGCGGGTCATTGAACGCCAGATGGCCATTCTCGCCGATTCCGACAAAGGCGACGTCAATCGCTGCTGCGGTCAACTCCTCCGCGACTTTGCGAACCGTCTTCGAAACATCTCCGTCACCCTCAAGAAAGTGATACTTGTTAATTTTAGTTTTCCCAATCAAACGCTCGAGGAGGTATTTCCGAAAGCTGGCGGGATGAGACGCTGGCAGGCCGATGTATTCATCCAGGTGAAACATCTCAACGCGCGGCCACTCGATGCCGGGCATAGCGGTCAGAGCGTCAAGAAACTCGAACTGCGAGGCGCCCGTCGCGGCAATGATTCGCGCCCGGCCGCTTTCCTGTATTGCCTTGCGGAGGGAAACGGCGGCCTGCTCCGCCGCCGCCCGCCCCAGAGAGGCCTTGTCTTCATAAATCTTAATGACCATCGGAGAGCCCCAGCATTTTGGCCAACGTTCCGCCCATGATCATTTTGCGCGTGTGTTGGGGAACTGCGCATGCGTCGAACATGGCGTGATATTGCTTCACCACCGACTCGATTTCTCCCAAGCCTGTGTCCGAACCGAAAACGATTTTTGCGAACGCGCTTGGGTCGCTGTCCGCGGGCTTTACTTTCCACTCCGGGCTCTGCCAGTCCGTGTTCGACCACCAGAAAATCCTCTGGAAATCCGCGAGGCGCGCCTGCATTTTTGTGAGCGTGGAACCACTCAGGTCGAAAAATACATTGGGATTCCACCTCGCGATTTCCGCGGCCCACTCATATTCGGGATTGCCGCAGTGCGCGCCCAGCACGGTGATTTTCGGAAATCGCCGGGCAATTTCTTCCAGGTAAATCGGCCGCATGCGGCCGGAAGCCACGTCTTCTGGCTCATCAAATTTTCTTCGCAGCACGATGCCGGTATGGAAAAGAACGATCCAGCCATAGCGGTTGGCCAGTTCGTACACCGGGAAATACGATGGGTCGTTGTACGGCTTCTTCACAAACTCTAGCTCACCGAGACCGCGGTAACCCATCGCGTGCAGTTCTTCCACTTGCTTGACTACGTCCGGCGCGTCCAGGTCCACCGAGCCAAAGGGGATGATTTCGGCGGGATACTGTTTCGCCGCATCGAGCACCACTTTCCTGTAGGAAAAAGGGGTCAGCACACAGGCCGTCAGATGCAGCCGGTCGGAGAGTTTCCGGAGGTCGGCGATGAAATTGGGATTTTTCTCGTCGAAATGCACATGCATGTCCACGATGCGGTCTGGCATTTCTGGGGAAGCAGACACGCCGTGGCCCAATGGAAGCGCGTTGTACGGGGTTCCTTGAAGCAGAGCGGACCAGCCCGCGGCTGCGCCTGCGTGAGTTAGAAACCTTCTGCGCGGTAATGGATGGCTCACTGGATTTCTCCTTTTCTGGCGTTCGCGGTCTTGGCCTCTGTTGACGAGTGTGAACTATCGCTGCTCTCTCTGTGCAACCAAAGTCATCCCGCCCGAATCAGCCCGGCGACGAGATTTTAGCACCGACCATCGCCCTGGTAATGCCAGACAGCAGGTCCACGAGCGATTCCACGGGAAGCAAACGGATTTCGTTAAAATCCTCGCCCGCAGGTAAATACCTGTATGCAGAATGGGGTTTTTCCTCCGCCATCCCCAGGCTCTTGCTGCTCCCTTGTCCTTCAGGAAGATGTTTCGTTCCTATGACGGCAATCGAAAGGCGGCTAGCTGCACGATTCGACTTCAAGCTCTCCCTCTGCGTTCGGATTCCGAAATCCGCGGCGCCAGAGCGATCGGCGGAATCTTTGAATGTCTCTGCGGGGGGGATATGTTTTGCGACAGATTTACCGCTACAAAAGGGCACGCCCGTGCATCTCGTTTTTGCGATGCCGGAGGAAATCAGCCACAAACCCGCAGCGGAATGGCACTGCACGGGTCATGTTGTTCATGTCCAGCCGGGCCTTTCCCCCCAGGGCGCAATCTGTGCAGGAGTGGCATTTGACTGCTATGAGGTTTTCCCTCTCGCTGAAGATCGTGCTTCGAACGCATGCTGACATAGGATAAAAAGGTTTTAGGACGGATAGTCGGGGCAGTGTCGTGGAGCGCAGCTCTCAGATCGCCACGTTCAACAAACGGCACTTTGCGCAAATTGGAGGATTGAGCGTCAGGGAACCGAAGTAAGCCCGACAGTTAACAACAGCTTTCCGATTTCTGACTAAATTTACAGCTCTCTCACCTCTCTCTCACCTTCCGCTCCTACTCAGGACGAAGAATGACAAGCCCCGCCACAAGAACCGGATAATGACGAGCTGCAAGGCGGCAGACAAGTCCGGCAATGATTTAATGCCGGCAGGCCGCCTAAGGCTGACAAGCGCCCAAGTCTTTGTTGAGTTTCCCGAACTCGAAGGATGGCAACTTTCTCGCCGGGTTCGAGTGCCGCCAAGTTTCCGGCGAGCGTGTAAACTGCGTTGAAAGGAGAACTTTCCAGAAGGTACGCGGGCGGCTTTGCATACATGCAAATCGGCTTGGCACCCACAACATGATGGTCTTCTGCCCTATTGTGAAAACTCTACCCGGGGCATGCTCCGGCGACGGGGAGACAGTTTTGGGAGCTATGGAACAGGACGTCGATGGTCTCGCATGCGCATCGGCCAATCCGCGAGCGGAAAATCTCGGCCACGGTGGCGCGGCTCTACCGGGAGCAATCGCTGCTATAATCGCGTCCCCGTTCTTCCGACGCAATTCAAGCACGGCAGGTGTTGCATGGACTGGCTAAGAACGCATGAGTTCATGGCGATTTGGCTGGCAGGAATCGCACTGATCCTCATCTTTGTCTGGGACAGACTGGACAGTCGGAAACAGCACAGAGAAACATTAGCTCAGCTAAGCATTTCCCAAAAACAAGTCGAGGCATCACAGAATAATGCGGCTGCTGCCAAAACAAGCGCCGAGTATGTTATTCATGCGGAGCGTGCTTGGGTAATGGCGGAGCTCGGCTGGTCGGAAAAGTCAGTATTGCATGTGGTGCAGAGCGCCTCTAAGAGTGAAGCCGAAGGCACGGTCGAACGCGTGACCGCAAATGTGAAGTTGATCTGCAAGAATGAGGGCAGAAGTCCCGCCTGGGTAGACAACGTATATGGTCATCTAGAGATTCTCCCTCCGGGTTCGATGTTAGGCAGTCCAAATCGGAGCGATGGCCGAAATTTTGGACCTATCGGGCCACTCGGTGTGGGCAAGGAGCAGTCTAGGAGTCTTGACCTGACTTGCTTGGGCTGCATAAAGCGCGGCGAGCTTCTGAGCGCCTACATGGTTATCGAGTATCACGATATTTATGGATTCAAAAGGGAAACATTCCTCGGCTATAAAATTGACCCATCTAGCGGCGGAATTGATCGCCAAGATGATTCGCCCGAACGGAACCGGAACACCTAATAAAGCACATGCTCAAGGCCGACCTTTCCCGGGTAACGTCTTCCCGGCAAGGGACCGGCGCCGTTCACCGAGGCGAGAGCACCGTGAGGCGGCAACTCGGCTAGTGGGCGATGCGCTGCTTCCGTTTCATAATCTTCGGGAGTTTCAGGCCCTTGGCTAGCTGTTGCGATCGATGGTTTTCTCCGAAGGCATCAAGCGGTCTCGCCGCGTGCTTGTTTTGCGTAGCGTTCGCTCTGTTCTGCGGGACTGAAACGGGACAGCCGGCGAAGCAAACGGGATCTTTGCCCGACCGGCCCTGGTACCCGACAGAAAACTTTTGCCGTGGGCAACCGCACACAGGAGACGTCTGTCGCAGCGACGATGCAGCTTTCTCAGGCTCTTTCCTCCACCGGCCGTGTTTCTGATGACCTTATAATCCATCCGCCTGTCCGGGCCACAAACTCTATGCCGAGGGCAAAGGTGTTGGCCGGAAGCGTCTGGCAATAGACGACTTTCGCGCGCCCCCAAAGTTCTCCCTCAGAGGATTGCACTATCAGGTGAGAGCCACGCGTCCAGAGGCGGTGTGTTCGGACTCGCATGCCATGAGAGCTGACATTGTCTGTCGAACCAGACTCCGCAAGCAGCGGCTCCGCCATTTGCGAGAGGAGCACTTGAAGCTTCTCGGGATTACGCGTTTCCTTCCGGATCTCACGCATGGCGGCCAACTTCGCTCGGATCGGAGAGGCAGGAAGCATTGTACAACGCCCCTCCGCCTGCCGATGAAACTAACAACCGATTCACTGGGCTGGCACTACTGTCTCTGCTAACATCATTGGCCCCGGATCGCTAAGGTTAAGGGCCCTCACAATGAGTCCTCGGTATCGACAGATTTTCGATGCATTCCTTTGTCCCCGTTCATCTCCTGTCAAACTCACATCGTCGAGAGTTTTGCAAGCGAGGATCCGGGAAAAGCCAGGCTTTCCGGGGCGCGAGCGAACACTCGCGCAGGCCGCCAAGATGGGAAAGGAGAATTCCAATGAAGAGACATGGGGCGACGCTGGCGCTCGTTCTTATTCTCGGCGGGTCAGCGCTGATCGTGTCTTGTACCAAGCCCTACCACGAGGAAAACGAACGCTATGTGTTCGTGGCCACGAATATCAACCTATCGTATTGGCAAAACGCGGAAGCCGGTTTCCTGGACGCCGCCAAAGGGCTGGGCGTAAAGGCTGAACTGATCGGTCCGCCGGGGTACCAGCCGAACGCCGAACTCGGAATGTTCCGGAGGGTTTTAGAGGAGAACCCCACGGGAATCTGCCTTTCCGCTGGGAGACCCGAAATGTTCCAAGCAGAGATCGACAAAGCGATTGCCCAAGGCATCCCAGTAATCTGCGTGGATGCGGATGTTCCGGGTTCGAGACGGATTCTGTATATCGGAACAGATAATGTCAAGGCCGGGCGAGAAAGTTTACAGCGGATGGCGGCGCTGCTTTCCGATAAGGGGAGCATCGCGGTTATCACCATTCAGGGACAGCATAACCTGGACGATCGCGTCGCCGGAGTTGCCGACGCGCTGAAGAATTTCCCTGCGCTGAAGTTGACAAAGATCCTGGATGATAAAGGCGACGCGCGAAACGCATTTGACCAGGTGTCCGATTTGCTGCAGAAGAAAGAAAAAGTCGACGGAATCATTTGCCTGGAAGCAACCGGGGGGGCCGGCGCTGCGGAAGCGCTACATCGCCTAAACCTGGAAGGTAAGTTGCCCATCGTGGCGTTTGACGATGATCCTGAGACATTGGATTGGATCGAGCGCGGCGCAATTGCCGCCACCATCGCGCAGAAGCCATATGTCATGAGCTATTACGGGTTAAAATTCCTCGACGATCTTCACCACAACGCCGTGCGCCAATTTAAAGATTGGCGCACGGCCCTGGCACCGCCGATGCCCGCGTTCGTAGATACCGGGACGGTAGTAGTGAATAAGAATAATCTCAAGATCTATCGCGAAGGCCTGCCCGTCCACGCCAAAGCCATGTAGAGGTGCGGTGCACAATGGTCCGCACAAAATCACCCCAGGTGAACACCTGTATTTTTGTTTTAATGGATGCCTGGGAAAGGACCGTATTATTAACGGTTGCGGGATTCGAGTGAGAATTCACTCTTCCTTCACTTCCTCTTGCTGGTTGTCGCCTTCTTGATGAGCGGCGCCGCGATCTTGGCGCCCGCTGCGGTCTCGAAGCCAAGCACCGCTGAGAACTTTTTGCCGACGGACTGAGCGACAAAGAATGTGAGATTGACCCCCGCCCCGGCGATGGCCTGGGCGATGGCCAAACCCAAACCGGCTCTGTCGTCGCCTTCAACCAGGAGTGTCGGAATGGAAGAGGCCGACAGCCCCGCTTCAGAAGCAGCCGCAGTCACCTTCTTGCCTGCGACGGGATAAAGCTCAATGGCAGCTTTTGTTCCATCCCCGGGATACCGGTACCCCATCAGCACGTGCAGGTTTGCTCCGGCTTTTGTAACCGGCGCAAGCGTATGCGCGAGCGTCCCCACCTGGTTTTCGACCTCTTTCCGCCAAAGCGAAATGTTTTTCACCGTAACCGGCATAGCGCCTCCTATAGAGTCTCAATGAGACTCCGTACGAGGCGAATACTACGCCTACCTGCGTTTTTGCCCAATCCCTGCTGTTCCGCTCGACGGCCAACCGCTGTAGCATGTCGTGCAAGAGCCAGAACGGAAGACCCATGACTAGAAGCCGAGAAACATAAATTGCCGCGCACGGTATGCTCACTCCGCAAAATAGCCTTCTTTGGCGCGGACGCGGTAGTCTTTCGGCCCCTTTACGAGCACGTCGATTTTGCGCCATTTTCCGTCATTCGCACCCTCGGGTGGCCGGTAGCTGATCATGTATAAGTGCCGGACATCTTCGGATATTTCGTGAAAAACCTGCTCCATCTCTGCGGGCTTCTTCACCTCATAGGCGGCGCCGCCAGTGCGCTCACTCAGTTCGTCGAGAAGTTTCCTTAGGTTGTGAGAGTGTGTCGCCTCTCCCTCCGCAATGGTGTACAGCGGGACCCCTGCTTTTTTTGCCCGGGCGACCGCGGCGCTTGCATTGAGCGCGCTTGAGTTGTCATCGCCATCTGTAAATAGAATGAGGACCTTCTTGCCTGACCGCCGGGAGAGCTCCTGGGCCGCTTCGGAAAGCGCGTCGAATAGGGCCGTGGCACCTTCGGCACGTGTTCGCAAAGCGGCGCGCTTTGCGACATTCTTGTCGGTGGTGAAGTCCTGGCGGATGACCAACCGCTCGTCGAAGGTGTAAATCGCAACCGAATCTTCAGGGCCTAGCTCGTCGATCAGTTTAACCATGGCATTCTTGACGCGAGGGAGAGCCTCGCCCATGCTCCCGGTGGTATCAAGCAGGATGGCGCAGGAAAGACTTTGCGTAGTGGAATCGAAAGCAGCAATCTGCTGGGGTTTTCCATCTTCCAAGACTTCAAAGTTTTCGCGACTGAGTCCATCGACGAAATGTCCTTTCTTATCGTGGATGCTGGCGTAGACCTCCACCAGGCGAACTTGCACCTTGATGACCGTCGCGGGTTCTTGACCGTAAGTTCCAAGAACGAACGAGAGAGCAACCAGCAGGCGAGAAAGCGCCTTTAATCCAACCGGTTCCTTCATTGTTCGAGCGCCTGTCTTATATCTTTCGGCGTGATGCCTGCAAAACCCGCCACCAGCGACCGCCAGTCTTTGGAGTCCGTCATCTGGATGCTGCGGAACGCTCTTGAAGCGAGCGTTTCCGCAATATCGGAGAGAGCGGACGGCTCAACGCCAAGGCTGTCAGCCTCGAATGCCAGAAAGAGCTTGAATTCTGCGGAACGCTCGGCCAGCTCCTCCGGGAACATTCGCAGCGCATATTCCTCGTAGGGTGCATCGGCAACTAGATGGGGGTGCTGGCACCCGAGAGAATGATAAGGAATAGGGCCCAGAATATTCAGGCGCGACCCATCGTTGACCGCCGCAATGGACCGTAGGGCTATCGTCACGGGCGAGTTCCACAGATCAGTCTTGAAGCGGTCCAGATATTTGCCGCCCAGCAGGAACAAATCGGGGAGCGTGACCGACTCCCAAACTCTCTTCCAATCCCTTATTTCGATTCCGTTCAGCAAGTCCGCGCGGCGCGACAAAGACAACACGCCCATGGTGTCCTCGCCTAAAGCGCGAAAGGCCTCTCCTTGACTGGCGGACATATAAATCCATTCTCGCGCTACGGTGATGCGCAAACTCGCGAGACGTTGATCGGATTCGTCAAGGCGATCCCAGGCGGCGCTTCGAATCGCGGCGATTTCTTGAGCGATCGATTCCTTGCCAGCCCGGCCACCTGTTTTCCATCCCACGCTCGCGGCTGCGCCGGCGGCCGGAGCAAACTGTGCAAAACCACCGAGAAAGTAACTTCCAGCGTTCTTACTGTTCTGGTTAAAACTAGATCCGGTGAGCAACTGTTTTCGGCCCATCTCCCAGTCAAAATTGAAATAATGGTGCTTCCGAAGCAGCAGAGGATCTTCGGAGACCACCAGGTCCGAGGGACGCAGAAAGTAAGCGTAGACTTGCCCTGCCAGCGCGAGGGTAACCTGGGGCTGCAGCACTCCCAGCAACTCCTGCGAAATCTTCTCGATGTCCTTGGTATTAGGCTTTTTCTTGGAGAACTTCAGAGCCAGCTCAGCGAGCAACTTTTGTGCGGGTGTCGCTTCGTAGCGGGCGATGCTCTCCTTTGCCTTGCCTTCGACTTTGGTGTCTTTAGGCAACTGCGCAAGCGGAAGCGTTTCGATATTCTTCTTGATGACGTCTAGTTCTGCCCCTCCTCGCGCCTTGCTTCTTGCAAGCCCGTCGTAGATGGCAAAGATAGTGTCGAGGCTGGGAACCTTTTGCAGAGCCAGCGTGCGCTGAAACGCGATGCTTCTTCGACTCTCAGGACTTGCCTTGGAACCCAGCAGGCATCCCCTGATCTTTTCGTCGGCGGAGATGGTTTTTTCGTCCGACTCGCAGTATCCGAGAATGGCGCGAGCCGATTCGAGCGAGGCTCTAGTATAGGCAGCGGGGCTATCGGCTGCGTAGAATTGGTCGCAAACGTACTTGAAAAGCTCGCTGCTTCATTGTCGTCGATAGCGTGACGGCGTCGCAGGAGGCAGATCCACTCGATTAGAGAATGGAATTGTCCCAACTCGAGATTTGTTTCAAGAATTCCATGCGTTCCAAGCCGCTCCACTGCCGCAAAGAACTGCAGATAGTCCGAGTAGCCAAGCCCGGTGATCTCGGTAAAGTAGGGAAATGCCGGAGAAGAGTCGGTGTAATTTTGCGCCAGGAGCAAGGCAGAGGCTTCATCGAGTGGCCTCGCGCGATGCGCGTCAATTCGCACTACCGCAAGAAAATTCTCTAGCTCCGAGTGGCGGAGCGCGCTGTCCTTGTAGCGGGTTTGCGCCAGGTGCAGAAGGAGTTCATCTTCCACCTCCGGCGCGACCGCTTTGGAAACCTTCCTCATCATTTTCGCCACTTGCGTGCCGCCTGAGGAATGGCCTTTGGCCACCATCCAGACTTCAGCCGACCCGGGGAAATCAACGTGGCCTGCAGAATCCAGTGGCACCGACCGCAGGAACTGAACGAATGGGTCGTACGCCAGCGCATACGCTGCGCGCCTTGTTTCCTCCGACTCGACAAAAAACCCATAAAATTGTGTACAGCGCGATTGGTTGGCGGTAAAGAATTCCTGATGTTGGCGATCTAGCTGTGATAGGGCAAAGAAAAATGCCAGCAATTTGCCGTTGTTTTGTGCCAACAGTGAGCGGAAAAAAGCGCCCGGCTGGGCAGGGCTGGCACCGGCAAGACTGGCCCAGATGGCTTCCGCGCCGGGTCCGCCCGGAACCACTGCATGGCCACTCTCGACGGCCAGGGCGGCCGAGTAGGCGTAAATGAGATCTGCATAACGCTGTTCCAGGGTCGTCAAATTAACTGCGGAAAGGAGCTCGGATGTCACTTTGCGATCGAGGTAGCTGAACCCCACATAGAGACGTGCCATTTTCGGGAAACGCACCATTGCCGTGGCGATCGCTCGAGGGTCGCTTTCCTTTGGATAAAAAGCGTCGCGCCAAACTTTTTCGCTAGGGTAGACTGGCACCCATTCGTTGGTTATTTCCAAGGTGTAGGGTTTACCGGCTTTCAGGGCTTCTTGTAAGCCTACTTCATCGATGGCCAGTGCTGACACCGTTTCCTGCTTTTCGGCTTCATCTTTTTTCTCACCACGGTCCACTTCCACAGTGCCTTTCGAAGTGTGTAACTTCATTCCTAGTAGATCTAGGGCCTTCTCTGTGCGGTGGCGAGCTTCCTTGTCCGTGACGGAGAGCGTGACAAGCACACGGTTACCGTCCTGTTGGCCAAGAGCCTCGAGAGCGGCGACTCGCTGAAAATGTGCCAGGATTTCTTCCACATACCGTTTGCTCTCGGGGTTCGGCTGCTCAGAAACCCTTTCAATGAGAGCTCGGCAATACTCGACGAGGAACCTTTCCGGGGCGACGCCTTCCTTCGCATGAGCGGAAAAGGCAAGGGCATCCAGCCCCCCAGGAATCAACGCGGCGTTTTCCTGCTGCTCTTGTGCCTCGTTCTGGCTGCGCACCTGGCCGCGGCCAGGAGGTTCCAGCATGGCGGTGAAGGACTGGACGTGTTTCGGGTCCGCGTCGCGCACAGAGACTGCCAATCCCCGCTCGATTGCCTTGGCTCTCTCGGGAGACGCCGGATCCAACGATTCGATCAATCGCTCATAGCCGTCGGCAGCCAAGCCCGCATAGGTGTCTTCTGTGGCCGCCAAACGGGTAAGCAATGGCGCGTCACGCACGTTGGCTGCGCCCTCTTCCAACGCCTTGCGTGCCTCGTAATGTCGGCCGGCTTTCTCTAAAG
The DNA here is from genome assembly GCA_003223215.1 of Acidobacteriota bacterium. Lineage (GTDB taxonomy): Bacteria > Acidobacteriota > Terriglobia > Acidiferrales > UBA7541 > Acidiferrum. Next base: position 29,605 of record QHYH01000079.1, on the reverse strand, counting down.
CATCAGCTTTAACCGCATAGAGGAGAGCGAATTTGGGCACCGCCGCCAATCCTACGTTGGCGGCTTGCTCGGCGCCCAGCGTGTCTCCGGAGCTAAGCAGCAGCTGCGCGATCCGAAGATGCGCACGGCCGGAATTCGACTGTACTTCAAGCACTCGCCTCCAGGCCGAAAGTGCCTCGCTCGTCAACTGCAATTCATCGAGGCTGGCTGCGAACTGAACGCGAAGGTTGGGATCCTGCGGAAGTGCAGCCGCAATCTGCTGCACCAGCTCGGAAGCTTTGGTCTTTTGGTTGGTTGCAAGATAGAGTCGCGCTAAAGATGCTCCTTCGACCGGGTGCGCGCCACCCAAGGCAAGACCTTGTTCCAATGAGCGGATCGCAAGCGAAGAATCCTTCAATCGCTCGGCAGCCTGCGCTTGAACGAACCACAGGTCCTCGCGCTTCGCGTCGCCAGTTAAGGCTTCAGCGAGGTAAGGCAACGCGGCCTTGTCGTCTTTGTGCGCGAGCCGTATGCGAGCCAAATCCTCCGCCATTTGTGGCGTTCGAAGTTTCAAACTGACGGCTCGTTGCAACGCTGCTTCCGCGGTGTCGAAATCGGAGGCTAGCACGAGGGTGTGGCCGAGAGCCGCAAAACCCGCGGCATCGGACGGCCGAACTTCAGTCAATGCGGCTCGCTCGCGCGCCGCGGAAGCGTAATCTTCCCTTTTTTCGTAGAAGGCTGCGGCGGTAAGTAACGATTCTGGGTCGCGCGGGTTGATGTCCAGAGCGGTTTGCAAGTCATCGCGAATGCCTTGCACGTTTGTGTCGGTCATCGGCCCTTGAGCCAGCCATTCGGCAGCTTCCCTCGCTTTGGCTCGCATCGTCGCGTACAGCTCGATCGAGGGAAGCGGTGCGCTAGGAGAGGCCGCAACATCAGGGATCGCAAGCAGTACGTGTCCCTGCAAATCTGACAGAGCTGCCCGAGATATCACGAAGCCAGAGCTTGGGACGCGGGACGCCCAGTCGACTTGAAAATAGAACTGCGATACGTCATTGACCGCCGCGGAAAAGTCGCTTAGCGCCCCGTGGACTATCGTGCCACCCGTCGCTCGGAACAGCGGAAGCCAGCCGTCATCGCCACCAGAGAACGCATACCAGCTCACTTGAACATGCGCGGTGCCAAAAGCTCGCAGAAGGAGACCCGAAGCATATTCCTTCTCCGATGCTTCGAGCGGCGGAAGTTCGCCAATTAACAGCACTCGCGACCAATCCCCGCCTAGCTGGCCAACACTCGCACAAAGATGGTCCAAAAGCACTCCGGTCGGAATAGAGGAAGCAGAGGCAGCAGAAGCAGGAGATGCGGCAGAACCGGACGGTTCGCTTTTCCCTGCAACTTCGCTTAGAGCGCTGTTCAGTTGGGCCCAGCTCGTGAAGGGGCCTCGGACCCCGACAGCTCCGCTGCGAAGCACCGCCAAACGTAGCGGGTGTCCACGCAGTGAGGCGTAGAGTGCCAGGAGATCTTTTTTTATGCTATGCATCTCCGCCGGACTCAGCGAATCCGTGAGCAAAACAATGGTGATTGCTGGTGCCGGTTTTACGCTCGAGATAACCGCGTCAATGTTTCCCGCGTACGTTTGCACCGGCCCCAGTTCGGGAGTCATCTTCGATGCGGTCCGTAACAGAGTCGTAGAACCTGAAGCAGCCCGACAAGTCCACACCAACATGAGGCAGGCAAGCCCTGCTTTGACTCCGGCAGTTCGCAGAGGCATGGGACACCTGTCGGGGAACGGTTGCAGAACGTGCCTTATGATAACACGTCAGTTTTTTCAAGGAGGTGTATCGGGCAACCTCCGAATGGTTGGCGATAGAGAGTGATCCAGCCTAGGACCATCCATGAAGGCACCGCGTAAACCTCCTAGTGAGGATCGGGTAGTCGGAGCACGCCCCCGGCTTTCATCCCGCGGTAATTTGGCAAGATTCGCAGGGCTGGACTTCTACCGCCGAGGATAACTGCTTGGCCACAAGCCAAGCTGTATGCTCTAGCGGCCTACCCACCAACCCGCGTATGTATATAGACTCAAGGAACGGCTAGCCTTCTTACGGGACTATCTCATGGAATCGTTGAGTAGCTTTATATCGCAACACATCCCCTGGTTCTGGGGTGTTCTGGCGTGGTCTGTGGCAATTCTCGGACTGATCGCGATTGCCGCAATTCCCGCCTATTTCCTCTTCTATCCGATAACCACAAATATTCGGCGAGGAGTTGCGTCCTACCTGTCTCGATTAGTTTCCAGGCAGTCGGCCGCGCGCGAACGTCGGCGGCGGACCGTTGCAGCGCTGATTGAAGACTTCAGGGACAATGCCGGGATTACTTACGTGTCGGAGCGCCTTACGCGTCTGGAGGCAGCACTGGCGTCGTTTTCCGAGATCACCAAGACGCTCAAGCCCCAGCTCGCCCGGGTTTCTGATCTCGAGCGCGCTTTTGAGCGAGTCAGCAATAACCTGACAGATTCTGCGTTGAAAACAGCTCCTGCTTTTCCGAACCTGCCAACGACGGACCAACTACCTGCGCAGCATGGGGGTCTGCGAACCGCAAAGGCCCGTTTGTTCGTATCGAGCATGATTCTGATCGCGTTGATCTCTGTCAATACCGGAATGCTCGGTCAGATTCTGCGGGATTTGGGATTTATCCCCCATGATCTTACCTATTTTGGTATTCCGCTGTACCTCGTTTTCGCCTTCATGCTTACGCTTGTCGAGGCTGGATTGGGCTATGTGCACACGGCCGGCCGGCCGACGCCCGACGAGGCTTCACGCTTTGCCCTTTGGCCGGTCATTGCCGCTGGTTTCGCTGTGGTGATGGCCTGCGTGGAAGGCTTCTTTTATTCCCAGGTTGCTCCAAGCAGGAGCTCCCTCGTTGAATTGCCGATTGGGTCACCAATCAAGCAGGGAACATTATTCTTCCTTTGGGGGGCGACTCTTGTACTTGTGCTTTTCGGCCTGGGAGCAATCTGGTCGGCGTCGCTGGAGCGAATTGCGAAGTCTGCGGATCACCTACCCGCGCTGATACGACGCTTGTGGCGGTATCGCGAAAAATTTGATGCTGCCTGCGCGGGTGCAGGGAGAGGCGCAGGCCGCCTGAGAGACGAAGTTGAGGCTATCCGGAAAGACCTCCAGGCTGCAGCCCAGGAAACAACATCGCTCGTCGCTTCGGTGTCGGAGCTGAGGGAAGGAGCGGCTTCCGGCAATCCTGGGGATGCTGTAGCACCCAGACAGCTGACCACGGCCGAAGCCCATCATTTTGCGTCCTTGGCCGGGATGTGGTTCATGTTGACTCTGCTAAGTCTGTTCATCGTCACTGCGAGCGGACTTTATGCGTTCTTTCCTTACATCGGTCTAAGGGCAGCGTTGCTCGTCTCGGTTGGCTTAGCTGCCTGCTTTTTGATCTTGGGATTGTTGCTGCCGCGGGGCGAACTGCTTCTCGATGGAACGCGAAATCGGCGGCTCATTGTTTCCGGGTCGTTCTGGAAGAGAAAAACTGCCATCACATTGGCGGTGATTGTTCTCATCGCGTTTGGCATACTTCTTTGGCGGGTTGGCGTGACTCGCTACCAGGCGGCATTCTGCATTCTCATCCTGGTCCTTTGTGGTGCTCTGAGTGCTGCTACGAGTCAGGCAAGTGCGACGGGCAAGGGCCTGCACATATGGCTTCGTTCCTGTGTCGGCGTGCTGTTTGCTATGGTTGAGGAAGTCTTACGACTTAGTGTGAGGATTTTTCTTGCAGCCATCTTTTGTTTGGAGGTCGTGGCTCTCGCACTTGCCGCGCCGGCATTCCGGCTGCGCGGTCGCGAAGTGCCGCCGCTACATGGAGTTGATGAAAGCAAGCGTCAGACGCTTTCGGTGCTTAGCGCTTAGCGCATCTTGATTCGTTCAATGCATTCATGTTCCTCACCACGTCCATATCGCGCGTTGCACTGCCGCTGTTGGTCGCCGTCGCTTTGGGAGGATGTTCCGTAAATAAATCGCAATCCGCCGGTACCTCGGTGGTCGTGCTAGTGGACTTCAGCAAGAGTTTTGCGCCTCTCGTAGGTGATGAGCGAGCACTCGAGGAACTCGCGGCAGCAACATCAGAACTCGCGCAACGGGAATGGCAGGCTCCCGTAGAAATTCTGTGGTCACGCATTCAGACTGCCAGTTTGATTGCAGGTCCGCTATGCGGTCCTTTCCAATTCCAGCAAACCCTTATTAAACGCGACAACGATGACTCCTCCCAGATAGTCGACAAACTGCAGGCGTGTACGAAAACCGTAGTGCGGGCTTCAACGGCCGGTTCCGAGCGGTCTGCCTATACGGATATTTCAGGGGCGGTGGCGCTGGCGGCAGAGCAAGGGCAAAGCGTTCTCGGTCCGAAGTACATCGTCATCGTCTCCGATTTCATCGAGGATTTGCCTCCGGGTAAACGGCCAATCAGATTACAACTGAACGGTGAACGAATTCTTTTGCTCCACCGCCCGGGAACGGAAAAGATGGCGCTAGCGCTGGGTAACCATCTTGGGCGAATTCAGCGCTGGAGCGAAGCGCTGCGAGAAGCCGGAGCGGCATCGGTGACGGCCCTTCCGTTAAGCGCTATCACCCAGCAACGCATCGTGCGCGCGCTGGGGAGTGGAAGCAAAGAAGGCACTGACGTCGTAGTGCTCCAAAACATGCCTGACACAGCGCGGCCGGAGATGCTCAAAACCATTGCCGCCACGTTGAACAAGGCCGCACGCGATTGGCAGCCCCCCGTCACCGTAACTTGGGCCGACTTGCGGGATGAATCTGCCCTTCCGCTGCAGATGCCTCCGCTCGAATTTACGCCACGGTTGGTCAAGCCCCCGGATTCCTCAGCCCAGGATTTTTCCACGCTCCTGAATCAGTGTGCCGAGGGGATGCAGCGATTCTCGCCCGGAGCCAAGCTCGGCGACATGGTAGGTGCGTTGAGCTTTTATTCTTCGGCTGGCGTGCTCGATGCGGACCACGTCTTCCTGATGGTCTCGAGTTTCCCGAATTTGCCCAAAGGCCGGCGCGACCTGCCTTTGAACCTCAAAGGCGTAAGGGTCGCGATGCTGCCTGCCCCCAATCGCGCGGACGCTTCCGACGAAGACGCCTACTTGGCGCGACTTGCTCAGTGGGAGACCTGGCTTAAACAACAGCACGCAAACGTCTGTCGTATTCCCTTTAATGGCGTAACTACGGATTCCCTGATTGATTGCCTACACGGATCCTAGCCATTCTGTCAGGCCTGCTCAAAACCGCCAACAAGTAGAAGTGCAGGTGACTTCCTGTTCCATGGGGGCGGATCCTGAGCGCTTTACGCTTAGGGCAGCGGATCCGTTCCACGGTTATCCCTACAAAGAATTGAGGATTTCCCTTCATTGACTGGCAGCCTTTCTTACTTTATCTAGGAATTCCACGAAATATTTCAATTCTTAGGAGGTAGGTGTCGGTGGAGACCCCGCGAATCCGGCGCAAGGTACTGATGCTCGGTGCCAACCCGCTGGTGCGCGACGATGTGCGCGTTTTGCTCCGGAGCATGGGATACCACTGCGTTGTCGCCGCGACACTCGAACACGCCCTCGAGTTGCCTGAGCGGGAACAACCGGATGCCGCCATCCTTGACCCGCATTTCCCAGATTCTCCGCCTGCCCGCGTGGTCGCCATGTTCCACAAGCGGGTTCCCGACCTGCGAAACCGCTTTATTGTTCTCGTAAGGGAGGAAGGCGGCCCGGAACTGCTTCAAGTGCTAGATGCCTATTCGCTTCCGAGAGTTCGGCTGGATGACCTTTTGCGCGAACTGTGGCCATGGTTGGATTCCCTCCTCCGCGGGGTTGTCCTTCCCCGGCAAGTCACGCGAGGCGCGCCGCTTATCTTTGATAGCTTTCTCGAGCTCTCCTCTGCCGGTATGCGCTCCCTTGAACCCGGCTGTCGCCAACTCCGTTATGAAACGGACACGCTCGTGGCGGACCTTTCACTCGAAAAGCGGAGAGACTCGGAGCGCATCACCCTGACGGGTCAGCTGTTGGACACCGCCAAGAAGAAGCCTCAGTTGGGCAGCGTGCCAATCGTTATTCAGGGCCAGGCGGGGCTGATTGGCGTAGTTAAGACCAACGAGTGGGGCGAGTTTTACTCTGAAATCGAGCCCCAGCCAGGCATCACACTAGAAATAAGAGCCAAAGAAAACTTCTGGGTATCGGCCGGTTTGCCTGATTTGAACGACGTCGTGCACCAGGCATAAGAATCGCAAAATCTCTGGATCGTCAGGGTGTCGCCAGTCTTAGGAATACTTGACGAGAAAGGGTTGCGTAGCCATGAGGCTCAAACCACTCTGTGTGTTTTTGCTTCTCTGCGGACTGTTCCCGGCTAAAGCCTCCGCCGACAACCGTTTCATCGTCCGCACGACCCTTGGTCTTCAAGGGCTTCAGACGGTTTGCAATCCTCTCCTGTTGACCCCTATCTGCACGGTGATAGGCAGTGGGCTCGGCGATCCCCAGGGACAACTTTTCACCATTACCACTCCGCTTGCTCTCAACGATTTGCTGGCTCTTCCGGGCAATCTGCTGGGAATTGTGGATGCCGAAGTCGATCAATTGGTCAGTCTTTTTCCGATTGGGTCACTGAATGTGCTCCCTTCAGCATCGGCTGGATACCTGACGCCTCTGATGTCCGACAGAACTCTGGTGCCTTATCCTGCCAGTTCCGGGCGAACTTCTGCGTGCAACGGCCTCTCGCCATGTGTGTGGGACGCGTATGCGAACCAACCCGCGGCGCGAATTGTCCGTGTCTCGGATGCGCAAAGCCAGTTTGGCGTCACCGGTGCCGGAATTGTCGCGGACATTGACACGGGGGTGGATCCTACTCATCCCGCGCTACAGGGAGTCCTATTGCCAGGGTACGACTTTACGCGCAATCAGCCGGGTGGTTCGGAATTAGCAGATATTTCTTCTTCCCCGTGCCCCTTCAGTTCGTGTCCACCTCCACGCTGCCCGGATTGCTCTTCGGCGCAAGTCAACCAATCGACAGCCGCCGTGCTGGATCAATCCACCGCTGCCGTACTGGAGGGCAACGACAACTACGCCGCTTTCGGCCACGGTACCATGGTGATGGGCGTGATTCACCTGGTCGCCCCGACGGCGCAACTTATGGCCTTGAAAACCTTCAAATCGGACGGCACAGGCCTTCTCTCCGACATTCTGCGGGCCGTTTATTACGCTGTGCGGAACTACGCCCAGGTCATCAACATGAGCTTTGACACCCAGACCTCCTCGCGGGAACTGAAAACAGCACTAAACTACGCCAATAAAAGGAACGTCATTTGCGTTGCCTCGGCAGGGAACAAAGCTCAATCCGCTCCGCCACTCACCGTTTATCCCGCGGAGTGGCAAAACGATGTGATGGGAGTCGCGTCCACGAGCGACCAAGACACGCGGTCTTCGTTCTCCAACTATGGCAATGCCATCGTGTGGGTCGCCGCTCCCGGAGAAGCCATCGTCACAACCTATCCCTTCGGCACCTACGCGGCCGGATGGGGAACTTCATTCAGTGCCCCGTTTGTTTCAGGCGGCTCTTCGCTGCTGTTAAACATGCAAGCGAATACCAACGAGCCTCAAGCGGCCCGCGCGGTGGCTCATGCAGTTCCCGTAGGCGCTCAAATGGGCCATGGCAGATTGGATTTAGTCCAGGCGCTTGGAGCAGCTCCAGCTTCAGATCTGCCTCCCACGGGATCGATCGACCGTCCCTCGGGCAGTGTGATTGTCCTGGCCGGGCAGTCGGTATTTTTCTCAGGATCGGGCAGCGATCCTGATGGCAAAATTACTGGCTATTCTTGGTCGTTTCCTGGTGGCGAGCCCGAGGGCAGCAATGTGGCTACGCCCGGCAGTGTAACTTACTCTACGCCCGGAGTATTCGTTGTCACTTTTACGGTAACTGATGACGCCGGCCTAAAAGATCCGAACCCGAAAACGCGCACCATATTCGTTTTGCCTTGAGTCATACCGAATACCCAGTCGCGAACTGCAAAGGGCGACGGCAAAAGCAATTGTCTGCGAAAACGCGGTGAGCTCTTGTCCCTTGGGCATGGCGCGTCGGGACTCCTGCACAACTCAAGCGCCGCCTAATGGCTCGAGCTTTCGCCTTGCGCTTCCGTCACGGCATCGCGTATTGCGGCAATCACCACTTCCTCGGGGATCGGGAGGTCCTTGCGGCACTGAGAGCGCCGGGACCTTGCTAGCCTTCGTAGTTGCGCGAAATTTCCTTCCACAATCCTGGAAAACGTTTCTTCCAACCTGGTCCTAGGTTTCTTGAACGATGGTGCGCTGCCTTCTGCATTCCAGCGGAAATACACTCTGCACATTGGACTTAGCTCTATCCGAGAGTTCCGATGGTCAGCCCAAAACGTGGCACGAGACATGCTCTTCCGTTTTCTTGCGGACTACTGGCATGGAGGGGGGACGCGACTTTTCGGCACTGTTCCGCCGAAGAAAGATTTGGAGGAGTGGCGCGGACTTGAACGTCCGATTCGCTTCTCCCAGTTGTGTAAGAGAAAAGGTCAGGCTGATTATCTCCTGCCCTAAAACCGCGAGATCCTTAGGAAATCGGACCTGCTCATGATGGGGACATCTTTGCCATGGTGCTCAGTCTCGGGGCCCTTCGAGAGAACTGGCACCAGCATTCTTTTGGTAGAAGATTTTGCGCCCTTCCGCGCATTCGTGACTTCGCTGCTCGGTGGAAATTTAGACATGCAAGTATTCTGGGCGTCAAACGGGCTAGAAGCGGTCACGAAAGCACAGCAACTTAACCCGGACTTGATCCTGATGGATATTGGTCTCCCCGACCTCGATGGCCTGGAGGCGGCTCGACGCATCCGCGAACTCGCGCCATCGTCGAAGATCGTCTTCCTGACTCAAGAGACTTCTGCTGAGATTGTGCAAGAAGCGCTCAGCCTGGGTGCACGGGGCTATGTTGCCAAGCAGCAATCGGGACGCGATTTGTTACCGGCGGTGACGGCGGCCCTTCAGGGTAAGCGATTTGTCAGCAAAGGATTGCCCGTTAGCGGGTTTGCTCCAGCGAAAAGCCCGGACGACGGGGCCAACTAACGGGATACTTCGTCAAGCTCGCGGCGCCCGAAACGCGTTGCGTACTCCTTAATCAAGGCGTATCGTTGGTCCCCCAGTTTCCTCAGCTCGGCACTGTATTGATCGTATACAGGCCAGAATTTGCCAGCCTCCGCGTCCGTGAGCTGAAGGCTGGTCGCGATCGTTTGCTTCTTACCCGATCGGAGGTCCTGCCGAAGCAATGCAACGCTCTGGTCAATCGAATCCTGCGCCGAAGATTCAGCCTGCACATGCACGCCCGGAGACCATAACAGCGGAGCGCCTGTCAGCCACAGTGCGACTACGATCATCTGATCATCTTTTCATCCTAATACCCTCTCTTTTGTGTGCCACTCAAACATCTGCTGCGCACCATCCCCGGCTGTGCCGGTCTTGCCCTTTGTCAACTTTGACAGCCTGTCTTATTCGCAAGCCCTGCCCTGCGTCTTAAGGGAATTCGGGGTCAAGTTTTCACGACCTACCGAAAGTCATCAAACGGATTGCAGAAAAAAAGCCCTTACGAGGGAAGTTGCTAACGTTCAACGGGTCTGACGGATTCGTCTCCTAGTCTGTAGTGGTTGTTTGCGGATGGCGAATCAAGGCGATAGCGAAAGTCGCAAGGATCTTGTGGAAGCACCGGAGCTCGCTAGGCGAGTGCCAGATTTAAATTCTCGATGGCCTCGTCGATTTCCGCCGTGTTTTTGTAGCCGACGGTTACGCAGTCAACTCCCGCGTTCTTGAATGCAAATTTCATGGCCGCTCGGCGGTCCTCGCGGTTGAACGTGCCCTCTCCCGCCAACTTCATGCTGATTACGCCCATCCCCTCTGTGCGGACCTGTTTGACGTGCGTGACAACCTCGCGTACGTCACCCAAACCGTCTGTGTTGTAATCCTCGCCGTCCATCTTAGTGCCCTTATGGTTCATCCGGATCATGGCGAGGTCGAGCCACTTGTTTCCCGGTACTTGGCGCAATGCCGGAAGACCGTGAACCGACGCGCCGTGGCTTACGATAACCCTCTTAGACTCAGCTTCCAGAATTCCATCCTGCCACCCGCGCGTGTCTGCTGGCCAAGTCGCGGTATGTTGCCAGTGCAGCAGCATTATGTCGAAGTACTCCGTATTCGCCAGTTTACGCAGCTCGTCGAATTTCTCCTGCGGATCCACGCCTTGCCGGGTGGTCACCTTCGACATAAGCCGATAGCTGTCGCGTGGAATGCCCTTCAGGGCGACTCCGAGCATCCGGTGCATCTCGCCGTAAGACTCAGCCGTCTCAAAGAAGCGAATGCCCTGGTCGTAGGCGTAACGCACCAGCCTGGTAAATCCGTCCTGTCCCAAATTGCGTTGTACTTGGCCGCTGAAGCTGCCTGTGCCAAAGGCGAGGCGGGTCACTTTCACTCCTGATTTTCCTAGCGTTACCCAATCTGTCGCAGTCTGCCGCGCCGCACTCAGCGGAAGCCTTCCGCTGGCAGCAATGGCACCACTGGCAAGTCCGGCTCTGAGAAACTCACGTCTGGTGTGGTGAGACACAGATCACCTCGAATCGAACGAATGGTACCACCATGGAAGTTGTGCTGACATGTCGCTTCGCCGGGGCTTCGGCCGGATAGCGCAAAGCCGTGGCAAGACAATCGTATTACAAAAGCCCAAGATCGAGTATACCGAACGTGTGGATCAACCTGGTTGGTCGGCCAAGTCTCGCTGCGTAGGATCGGTTCCGAACATTGCATCAGCAAGGGTGGCGAATGCCATTCTAACTCTCGGTTGCGCCGCGACCTTCGCGCGCTATGCTCTCTCGACGGCATGCCGAAAGTTCGCACTTTTAACTGCGATTCTCGCTTTGCCCCAATTTTTCTAAGCTACGCAAAATCAATAAGTTGCAAGCACGAAAAGATTCAATCCCATAGCCGTAGATGCAAAACGCGCGCCACAGTCACGGTGTCACCGGTCGCGTCCTGCTCGAATGCGCGCCTCCGATAAAACAGCCTCGAAAGTCGCGGTTCCGGTATTGAAAACAAAAGGGGTTCTGGGAAGACTTTGATAAGGTTTCGCGGGGCCGCAGGCCCTAACGGACACTAACGTTAATCAGACAGACTTAAGACAGTCCAGCAGGCCTCAGATTGGCTTCTTCGCTGCAAGCCATGCCGCAGCAATCAAACACATCGTGATAATGGTTGAGAAAACGATAGGGGTGGTGAAAGCGTATCTCCAGCTCAAAGCTGTGACGGCGGCAAAGCAAATGGCGAGCGCCCACGCAGTGGGGCGCATGCGTGCAAAGGTCTCTGCCGGAAGGCCGCCCAATTGCCACGCTAATAGCGCCGCGAACAAAAGAAACACAGAGAAAAAAAGCCCGAACGCGCTAAAGAAGTCCCAGTAAGTCCGGCTAAAACCTTGTGCATCGAAATGAATCGACCGCATTGAGGCGTTTCAAAGCCGGAAACGGTGACCTTCACCACTGCTGATAAGGGTAAAGGGACGGGTGAACTGAAAGGAACAATGGCGTTCGACCGCAAGGAGTATGGAATGAACAGCGGCATCCCCTTCATAAAGATCGCAGACCCGGTCGAGGTTACCATCAATCTAAAAGGAAGACGAGTCAGCGGGCCTCCGCCAATCTTCAAGGAATAACCGATTCTGACGCAAAATCGAAAAACGGAACCGCACCAGAGGACAAACCTCGTCCACCCATGATATTCATCGTCATCGCAGCCGACACTGACCTTCCCGCCAGCAAGCTTTGCGCGAACAACGTGTGGAGTAATCCGGAGTTGACCTGCCAGCACGTAGATCAGCAAATTCCGTTGGCGCCCGCTGCCACCCGCGCAATGGAAACGAAGATACTGGTCTTCCAAGGCTCCCTCGACGACGTGTTACAGGAAGTCAACGCGCAACGCCAAACGCTGGAATAGCCGGAAACTGGGTGATGCTCAATGTGTTTCCATCAGGGTCTTTGAACCACGCCACCCTGGCGCCGCTTGGTGAGTGCCAAATGCCTAGATCGTCTTGCTGCATTCCCGGGTAATGTTCTGTAGCAATACCCTTCGTCTGGAGTTGCTTTGCTGTCCAAACGATGTCCGGCACATGCCAGCCTAGGACCGTGTATTTCGCTGCCGCTACTTCAGGCACGCAAGTAACTCGAAGCATTGTTCCGGCCGCGTCGAACACCAGCCAGCGCAAATTCGTCCTCACTTACCAGTTGCAGACCAAGGCTATCCCGATAGAATTTCTTGGCTTGAACCGGGTCGCGAGTGGCGACGAAAGCCACAAGTTTTTGAGATCCCAACATAGACTCCTTTCGCTCGGCGTGGGGCGCTTTATATGGGGTGCAAATTCTGCCGAGTCGTTCGCCATGCGGCTAGTATCCCACCCGATCGCCCCTGTCGCTGCGGCGCTCTTGCGCCGTAATATATCTTTCATGCGACACGGCACCCTAAGGGATTACGATCCTGGCGTAGGCGTCTCGATTGCCACGCTGGCCTACGAATACCCAGCGGGATACGAAATCCCTGAACACGCTCATGGCTCTAATCAACTGATCTACGCAACACGGGGAGTCATGGAAATCTCTGCGGGTAAGAACCTCTGGCTGACACCTCCTCATCTTGCGGTTTGGATTCCCGCCGGAACACGACACCGAATCCGCATGCCACACGCGGTTTCGATGCGGACGCTTTACCTAAAACCAGGCCTGCAGCGACGTTTGTGACACTGCCTGACGATTCGAGAGCTCTCGGTTTGCTCGAGCCTTTATGGCAAATCAGCAGGACGCTCCATCGCTCGGGGCGCTGTGCAGAAAAGTTGGTGCAAGCGTCAGGACAATCCAAAGAATCTTCCGCAGAGAGGTTGGGACGAGCAACGAGTTTTGGCGAAGACAAGTGCGTCTGGTGGAAGGAATAGAGTTGCTGGTTGAGGGATGTGCTGTGAAGACGGTTGCTGCCGAGGTCGGCTATCGGCAGCCGAGCGCATTCGTCGAACTTTTCCGCAAGACCCTTGGAATGACACCGAAAGCTTGGGTCGCTACGCTTGAGTCCAAGAGAACCAAATAATGCCGGTGTCCACGCGTTGTGCGGGACTTGGACATTCCACATCGATTGGTCCGGTTTGATGCTTCAGCCGAGGACGCTGCTCGCTCGGATTGTTCCTCTAAACCACGCCGTGCCCGATGATGCAACTCCATACGCCTGATTAAGGAGCAAACGGCTAAAGGTCCTGGCGCCCGGATCAACCCCGGCGCTTACAATCAAAACTTCCTGTCTGTTCTGCGGGTTTCGAGTTCGAGGCTTATGTCTCAAGGCATTGGCTGCAACGTGGGAATCTTTTTGCGTTGCGCTATGCCGCGACCGAAAGAAGCGGCTCGAGGTATGGCGGCGGACATAACGCGAGGCATGGTTCCGGCCGAGCTCTTATCCGTTGCAAACCTCACGGTTCCGGGCCCATGCCCCGCGTACGGATAATAAGCTAGCCGTTTTGTCTGGATTCGTCGTTGCGCCAGGGCAGCTACATTCGAGGTGCCCGGTCGCGAGCAAGCAACTCCCGATTGGCCCGTTCCAGGACAACTACCCGGCGGTACCAGCTTCGACGGCAAGCACGTTACCAGGATTCGCCGGGGGGAGCTTGTGCGACCCTTGGGAGCGCAGATCTCCAGATGTCTCGACGATGGTCACGGGGCCAGAGGCAAGACCAGGCGAGAAGCGGGATAGATGCGCACGGTAGCCTTGACAAAATCGTCGGGTGAGGCGGTCATGATGTTGGGGAGAAACTTTTGTGGGTTGCGATCGTAGAGAGGGAACCACGTGTTTTGCACCTGGACTTTGATGCGATGACCCTTGAGAAAGGCGTGATCGGCAGCGTGCAGGCTGAAGCGGTATTCGAGCACTTCGTTAGCAAGGATGGCTTCGGGGTGTTCAAAGCTCTTGCGATAACGGCCACGAAAAATTTCCCCATTGACCATGAGCTGGTACCCGGCCATGTCGGGCCGAGACGCATCTGAAGTGGAGGTTGCCGAGTGGGCTGAGGAACTCGCTGGCGCCGCCTCAGGATATTCATCGATCAGCTTCACCACCCAGTCCGCGTCCGTGCCCGACGTGGAGGCGAACAGATCGACGATCACATCCCCTGCTACGGTAAGATCGCGATCGAGAGGCGGGGTCGTCCAAGTGGCGACATCGGGACGGCCAGAAACGAAACGCTGGTCCTCGACCATCCAGGTGTACCACTTGGACCCTTCCGCGTAAGTGGCTTGAATCGGCCGATGGCGATACGGTACGGGATCGGCGGGATCGGAGACATACTCGCGATAGTTTGGGACGCCTTTTTTATTCCGCGCGGAGTTTTTCGGTTCCGATGAAGAAAAAAGCAGCAAACCGTCCGCGGAGAGGTAGAGATTCTGTGCTTTGCTCTCCACCGGCGGCCAGTGCGTATATTCGCGCCAGCGATTGCTGCCACTTTCAAACGCAGCGGCGTCTTTCAGGCTGAATCCGTTTTCATCTTTAAGGTAGTGGGCGAAGAACGGCGCCTCATAGCTCCTGCGAAACTCGTCGGTAGTGGATTCGCCGAAATAAATTTCTCCCAGATGACGCGTGGTGTCGCCCCACTGTCCGTGGTTCCATGGACCGATAACCAGAAAGTTTTCATGAGACGGATCATGAAGCTCGAGCCTCGCGTAGGCTTCTTGCGGGCCAAACAGGTCTTCTTGATCCCAGAAGCCGCCGACGAAAAGGGTGGGGACTGCGGACTGGTTGAGATGCCACTCCACGCCACGGGCGCGCCAGAACTCATCGTAGGCAGGGTGCTGGAGAAAAGCGACACCGGTGGGGAGTTTGTCGACGCCATCGCGCTTGGCGGCGGCTGCGAACGAGGCGGAGCGGAGAAAGAAATCGTAGGCATCCTCGTCGAGCGTCGCAAACGCGTTTTCTTTGGAGCTTTCCATTCCGAGCGTGTAGTCGTAGCCGTAAGTTTCGCGGAAAGCGCCATTGTGAAAGAAATCGTCGCCCATCCAGACGTCAATCATAGGAGCCTGGGGAGAGATGGCTTTTACGGCGGGGTGTGGATCAATGCCGGCGGCCATGGCGAGAAAACCCGGGTAGGAGACACCGAAGACTCCCACGCGGCCGTTGTTGTTAGGAATGTTCTTGAGGAGCCAGTCCACGGTGTCATAAGTATCGGTGCTTTCGTCAACGAGCTTCGGATCGCGGTGATCAGCCATAGGACGGCTCATGACGAAAGTGCCCTCCGATTTGAAGCGGCCGCGAATATCCTCGAAAACAAAAATGTAACGGCTGGCAGCGAGCTCCGGCTGTCGGGGATTGATGGACTCGGGCGTGTTCCCGTCCACGCCATAGGGAGTGCGCTCCATGAGGAAGGGAAGCGGAGTGGTGTAATCCTTGGGGCGCAAGATGACGGCGTGAAGCTTGATGCCGTCGCGCACGGGGATCATGACTTCCTGGCGCGTGTATTCGACCTTGTTAAATGGGAGAGGCTGATCGCTGATCTTGCTCGCGTGCTCGCTACTCTCCGCGGGGCTGGGGCGGTCGTTACGTTCCACAACGATGCGGTTGAAGCCGATTACTTTTCCGTCTGTGGAGCGAAGGAACTTGAACTTCACGGAAACATTTAGAGCGGCGAAAGTGTCTTCGGATTCCGCGAGAAGTTCGACTTTCCGCGTGCGGAGGGATTCTATAAAGACGCGGGAGCCCTCCAGAGAGACGGAGCGAATGAGGTCGGGATCATCGTCGAAAACATACTGCCCGACGAAAGCGGCCAGCTTGTCCGCAGGGATCTCGAATTTTGGCTGTGGAGCCGCCTCTTGCGCGATGGTGGCTGCGGGGCAAGCGCACAAAAAAAGCAGATAACCAACACCAGGACATGAACGTGCCATAGAGCCATCCTTTCGAACGGGGATTATCGTATTGGATTCGATCAAAATAAAAAAGAAGTAAGCTCGAACGAAATTACGGTGAGGAGAATTCGCTCGGGCAGGGAAGAGCACGAGCAATCCTTCAACCGCGGATGGACTGCGCAAAGAATAAGCCCAAGCGCCAGCGTGCTCGAGCAGGACCGATGGACGCTTACCGGGATCTGCGCCGACGATCCCGGAATAACGCCTGCGCAGTGCGGCTCGCATCGATAATTCGAAACCTTCGGAATATCAATTCCGTATTGCGTCGGAAAAAACCTCGTCATCAACTTTGCCTCCGGTGTTTCGCATCGCCCAAGCTCGTACCAAAAGCCCACCCGTCCGCGAAGCTCGCTTAGGAGGCCCTTGCCAGCGATAAGACGCAAGGCGATTTGTCAAATTCTAGGGAAACTCAGACAGCCTGGGCAAAAGGAGAGAGGCGCTCGGTAAGATCACAAGCGCCTCCTCTACTGCGTCAGCGTAAATCGTACCTCACTGGATCACCTCCTTCTCGGCAAGAGCGCCGATATCGACGAGATGTCGATTGATGCGAGTATAACTCCGCATGAGAGAGAAGCAGGACGTATTTCCTTTAGCTCTCGGTTGGGCGGCGACTCGTGGTGGCAGTCGAACCCACGCGCCATTTCGTGAGCACGCGCCGGCCAATGCCTGGTTCGTTCTGATTGCCGGACAGGTTCGTAGCGGGAAGGGGAGTGGCGGAGATTTTTTTGTCGTCGTCAAAAACCCGCGACAGCGGCAGCTTCGGTCGGACACGTGTCAAATATTGTCAGGAGCCTGGCGAGTTCCAAGGCTTGCTTGAAGTTCGGGCCGAGATTCGAAAGCTTAAGCCGTCCGCCTTGGGCTTTTGTCTTTCGATGCGCTTCGATCAATGCGCCGAGGCCCGCGCTGTCAACATAATTGACGTGCTCGAGATTAACGACAATTCTTGTCGCGCCTAATGACAGAAGATTGTCAACGGTTGTACGAAACCCGCTGCTCTCTTCTCCGAGCACAAGACGCCCTCTAAGTGCCAGAAGGTAAATGCCGTTCATTTCACGCTGTGTAATTTCTAAGGGCACCGTCACCTCCCCATCCGCCGATATGTGGATTGCCGGGGGTTCATACATGATAGCTCCCCGACCTCCAACACCAAAAGCAGAACGCACTCGAGCAGGAGCAGAATCCCGCATTGCGCACTTTTATATTGCGTCGCCAAACCTCCCAAGTGGCTCTTCGTGGCAACTTCAGCGATTTTGCCCCTTCGAGGGAGTCGTTGCATTGTGGCAGGTCCATCGGTCATGGAATCGCCCGCGAGATCTCGTATTCGATCACAGCCGGATCATTCGGATGAGGCTCAGTTCGCCCGGTTCGAGCGAACCCAAGTCGTTGGTAGAAACAAATCGCGGGTTCGTTATGGCTCGTAACCATCAACTGCAAGATGCGGGCATTGCGACTTCGGGCCCAGTTGAGGACCTCCTTCACCAATAAACGACCGATACCCCGCTGACGATGCGTTGGAGCCGTCCACATGGAGATGAGATAGGCACGCGTCGGATCATTTTCATCGAGAAATGAGCCAGCGATGCCGCACGCAATATCCCTATCCATCGCGAGAAACCAGCCCCGCTCTCGCCATTCCATCGTTCGACGCGCTTGATCCAGTCAGAGTCGGTGAGCTGAGCTTCCTCTGCATACGTCGAGCCGAATGCGTGGGGGGCATCCTGCAAAGCGCGAAAGCGAACAGCTTTGAAGAGGAAGGTATTCAACGCCGTAATGGGCTCGATAGAGATCACCGAAGATTCCATCCTTAGGTCTAAGTCTGCGCCCTGGGAGAACGAGATGCCGGGGCGATAAGGGCGCGAACCATCTGCAAAGTTTACGACAAAAATTTCTTGGAGCTTCTATCGGCGATCTAACCAGGCGCTGACCGGTCTAAGAAGGTCCAATTCGCGACTCCGGGCTATCATTACTCGACCAATGCCGCTCACTTCAGACCAGATGCTCGGAGCTTACGGAATTGTCTCGCCGCTCGGTGCGGGGGCATGGGCGTTGTTTAGCGGGCTCTGATTGGTCCTTTCCACACGGCGTGATAGCAGGAGGTCACCATGCGTCGAGATCGGGCGCTAAAGGTTGTGCTGGTTTTGCTGGGACTCCTCTTTGTGGCCGCCGTCTATCCCATGGTAGGCGGCGTCTTGCATCCCGATCAGTCGGATACGGGCGACACGATGATGGCGAGCATCTATGCCACCCTCGGAGTCTTCCTGCTACTGGCGGTGCGCAACCCGCGCATCGCAGTCTCATCGCCTTTGCCGCATGGTCCAGCCTTGCGCACGCCGTTGTTATGTCGCTCTTAGCCATCCCGATTGCCACCGAACGCATGGGCTTTCTCATTGGGTCGGCCGTGCTGGTTATCATCGGCGCAACCCTGATCGCGCTGGCTCCGGCAAAGCCGTCAGGAGAGCCGTCAGCAGCAGCCGTTGCGTAGGCTCGCACGCTCGAAAACGCCGGGCCCCCTCACGCCCTCTTGATGCTAGCCCAGGCCGAGTCCCAAAAATGGCAGTAATTGCTGCGAATCTACGAAAAACCTGGTCCGTGCCAGAAGAGTCGCCTCCTACGAGAAGTTCGTCCCGCTAGGCGCTACGGCGACTAGCTCGTTCATCGGTAGTTTCTCTTTTCACCCATCCGGAATTGTAGTACATTGGCTTTCACGTTGGAGACCAGGTCGTGAGTCACTGCGGGCGCAGTCTCGTCGCGGTAGTCTTGGCGATGGGCTTTCTTGTGCCGGTCGCATTGTCGCAAAAGCCCCCGGCTCCTGCACCTCCGCCCTCAAAACCAACCCAGCCTGTTACTACCACCCCTTTGAGTTCGCAACCAACGCAACGCGGCGTGGAGGACGATCTGGTGTTGTTTCTCCGTGGCCGGATTGCGACGAACGACGGCACATCGCTTCCAAACGACACCTTGGTGGAGCGGGTTTGCAACGCGACTGTGCGTCAACAGGTGTATGCGACACCCCATGGCGACTTCAGCATGCAAATGGAATCGAGATTTGATTCCTTCCTTGACGCAAGTGCTGGCCCGGCTTCGCGAGAGGGCGTGGCTAGGAGGGACCCGACCGGAGGAATTCCACGGCGCGATCTGATGAATTGTGAGCTGCGGGCTTCGGCTGCAGGTTTTCGTTCGGGTAGCATCACCCTTTTGGACCTGACCCCTTCCGCCAGCGTCATAGATGTGGGCGCGATCGTGGTCGAGAGAGCTGCAAAGATTAAAGGTATGACTCTCAGCGCTACCCCCTACAAGGCACCGGCAAATGCCAGAAAGGCCTATGAAAAAGGCCTCGAGGCCGAGAGGAATGGGAAAGTTACCGAGGCGCACAAGTTTTTTGAACAGGCATTAGCGATCTACCCAAGGTACGCGAGCGCCTGGTTTCAGTTGGGCACGGTTTTGGAGAAAGAGAACCAGAAGGATTCGGCTCGCGCGGCGTATACACGAGCTGCCGACATCGATACGAGGTTTCTGCCGCCATATCTGTCGCTTGCGGCAATGGCGTACGAAGCAGGAAATTGGACCGATGTCCTTCAATTTACAAATCACATCATCGATCACGATCTTCTGAATCATGGTGACCTCGGCGCTGGTTATGTCTTGGATCTCGATGAATTGTATCCCGCAGAGGCCTATTTCTTTAACGCCATGGCCAATTACAAGCTCAACCACATCCAAGAGGCCGAGAAGAGCGCGCTCAAGGCGGAACACGTGGATTTGCTCACTAATTTTCCGCAGCTGCATCTGTTACTGGCTGAAATCTTTGCTCGCAAGAGGAGCTACGCCGGTGCCATATCGGAGTTAAAAGCCTACCTGGACTTAGCTCCGCATGCCAAAGACGCGGGTCAGGTACGAGAGCGGTTGGCGGAATTGGAGAGACTGAACCGCTCGGCACCCACCGGCGAAAAACCCGTTCAGAACTGAGCATCTTCGCTCGCAGTCACCTGCCCCAGGGCAACGCCGCCGGGATGTGAGATGCGCGCCTCGGCCGCATCCAGAGAGGACATCCGTCGGAGCCGATGAGTCGCCCTTTCCCAACCTACCCTCCAGCCTCTGCTTCCTCCCTTTCAACTCTTTCCTTTCGCTTCCACTTCCACCGGCATATGACTGAGCTTCTCGTAGATTCGCCTGCGCCGGCGCACAGGCCACCAATCGTAAAGATAGATTTGCATCGGCCGCCACATGGCCACCCAACCGGCAATTGTTAGGCTCTCCCTCGCAACAACTGCCCAAGTGCCTCCCGCATGGCCTAACAACACCTTGCTGAGCACCAGGCACGTGGAGAGGAACACCAACCCGATGACCAGGCTGATCCTGCCTTGCTCGAGCAGGCGCTTGAACTCCAAGTCCGCAATCTCCGCGCGGTGCGCAAAGTAGTTGTGCACCGCGGTTTTGATGGGTTCCTTTGGGTCTTCGGCGGGCCACTGCTCCAGGTAGATATGCAGTCGGACCGGATCGTCCCGGGGAAATTCCTGGGCCCAGCTCACGATGAACTCTTCCGCGTCCGCGTCCAAGTCTTTCTCGATGAACGGTGAAGGATCCATCGAATTGAACAGTTGGCTCACGTCGTGGAGCTTCAGCCGGATGTAATGGGTATGTCCCCGTTCCGTGGCGTCCTTTCTCAGCCGAAAAAAGCGCATCAGGAATCCTTGTCCTCGCTAGCGCCGCTAGTTTGGCATGGTCCCCCTCTGGTTCCTACGCTCTCCCGTAGCTTCCCAAGATAAAGGGGGCCGCTACTGCGAGCGGGTGCCGGTCATCTCGGCGCGAATTACCAACCACTGACTCGTGGAGAGGCCCACAAACTGGAATGGAAAGGTTTTTCCTACTACCTATAGGGACGGCTTGCTCGTTGTCGGGCATCCGCGATGAGTTCAATCAGTCTTGGGGTTGTCTTTTTCGGTTGACCATCGCGGCAAAGCGATGACGCATCCGACGAGGACGTCTTGCAGTCGCAATCCTCGGATGCTGGAAAAGCTAAACGCCTGCTGTACTTGTAAGCTAAGCCGAAGATCTGTGATGCTGTCTGGCAAAACGGCCAACGAATCGCCGTCAAGAGTCCGGATGGCCATCACCAACTCTGGAGTACCAGCAGGCCAGTGGAGTGGCTCAATGCGTCCATCGGCCGTCATGACGCAATTCCGTAGCGTCCCACCGCAAGCGGTGTCGGCGTGACATTCCTGGTTTGAACCGGAATCAAAACAAAATCGTAAGCGGATTTCGCGGTAGGTTTCCACCGGGATATTCGCATTCTCTACCAATATCTCCGATAGAGAATTGCCCACCAAATCCATGTGCCGGGGTTCGTTAGCCAGCTCAGGCGCAATCTCGAGCCAATCCTTGCTTGTGTCATCTGTCCCGCTCGAAAGGAGCTGAACGCTTTGCATTGTGACAAACACATGTTCCACGCGAGCGTCGGCCGTACAGGTTTCGCAGACAGCTGACTTGAGTGCAACCACATTGATCGCCGCCCTCGGTTGTGGAAGCGAACAAGGTGGAGGCGGATTCCCGGCTTGCACGGTTACAACACCGATGCCATTGTTGAAGACGCCGACAAAGCAGGAATTGCTGCAGCCTGCGAAACCGATCGCAGCGAGGATCGCACCATAACAAAACATATTTCGCAGACGAGCGCTGTCGAACCGCATGGATCTACCCGCGTGGAGTCCGAACTGCGTCGAACTTACCAAACAATCTACAATTGCAGGGTTTATGCATACTGTCAAAAATAGCAGCAGGTTTCTTCGTGTTTTAGAGCCGACTGCGGAGGTAGGGATTGCGGCAAATCGCCCTTACCCTGGTAAGTCGCCCACAGCGCGTGAGGTCTTACCCGATGCGCCGTAAGGCTCCGTTCCCGGCAGGCACTTGGCAAAAATCAGCCAAAATGCAGGTATGTTTAGGGTTTTCAACTGGTTACAGGATGGGATCAATATCCTGCAATGTCCCGATATGACCTGTTATGACCGATCAATTTGGCAACAATCGGCAACACTAAGCCTCGCTACGAATTCCTCAATCTCTCGGCCAGTCGCCTTGACACGTAGAAGCGTTTTAGACGGTGCCATTCCGGGAATATGTGCGAGACGACAGAATCCGCTCCGTAAACAGCCTGCAAAAGGGGCAGGCGGCGGTGACCCCGAATGGGAGTGCGAATATCAGACGCAGGGCCGTGCCTTGCCGCTTCTTCTCAAGAAGTGCCTTGTAGGTCTGGTGACGGATGTTGCTGCCACTCGATGGATTGTCTCCAGGCGTAGTCTGGATTCGGCAGAGCAAGGACCAGAATCAAAACAACAATCGCCAGGATTTCTAATACCCACAGCAACCCATATAAAGCCCGGTTGGTTTTCGTCGCACCGATCTCGCCCAGGTCCACCACTTCGCCCGGTGCCGTGTTTTTGCAGGGTGCTATTTGGGAACATAATCCACATCGCATTGATGTATGCTTTTTGATCCATTATTTCCTCTGGTCGGCCCGGTAGGATTCGAACCTACACTCCTGTTAGGGAACACGGTCCTAAGCCGTGCGCGTCTGCCGTTCCGCCACGGGCCGAAACTTTACTTCATTGTGTCGCTTTCCATTACTTCTTCTTCCCTATAAACTTGCATACATCTTTCATAGCATTGTCAGGTTTCCTGGTGCTCGTATGGAACAGCACATCACCAGATGGAGATTGTAGTGTGAATTCGTAACGAACATCGGTATCCGAGGCTTCCAGTACGTAGTCAGCCTTGGAAATATCCGACGTGAAGAGTATCCCGGAACATTTTCTGTCCAGCCCCTGAGCGACGAGAGACATGGGTAGAGTTGAACGTGGTGAAAGAGCAATACGTGTCTGATTTTGTCCCTTCAAACAAACGGTGAATAGCAACAGCATGAACAATAGTTTCGTCACCCGCATGACGGAGTTCCTTTTCTCCCACAGTAAGTAGTGGGCTACTCTTTCGAAAGATGCACCAGTTCTAAGGTGCGAACGGGGTCTATCTGTACCCCCTCACATGCTTCAGTTTTTCAGCCCCGCGCACGCTTCTGAAGCTGGCCGACGGTACAGGTGTGCCCGGGTTGTTATTTTTTGCAGTGGTGGAGGGATTCATGTCTTTGAACCCCTCGTTCGCATTAGCACATCGTTTATGTCTGCACACTGAACGACCACAAGAAGTTGATGAGCGGACCATGGTGAAATCAATTCGACCGAACCTGACCCTCCTGCCGCAAAGAAAGGCCGACTTCATCGAACCAATGGACTGCGCTCCCGTCCCAAAGCTGATCGACGGGCCGGAATGGGTTTACGAAATCAAACTCGACGGCTACTGCGCTGTCGGGGTCAAATCTGATCGCGGGGTGAATGTGTTGTCGCGACAGCACAGCCACGGGTTCCACAATGAAACGTTTCTTGCTGAAACGAGAATCAGGGCGCCGCCGTCTAAGGTTTTGGGAACGGTGATTTAACGGCGGATTGAATGTAGTTGTCGGAGGCCACCCATGTACCACACTCCCAAGTCCGTAGTTTCCGCGCTTGCCGTCACGCTTCTTGTTTGGCCCTGTTCCGCCGCATTCGGCACACACCTTTCTGACCAAGCTGTGCGCGAGGCGTATTTCCTCGGCCAACGGAACGACGAAAGAACTGCTCAGTTCCTGGAAAGCTACCTCCGCCGTCTACCCATGCCGCAATCCGGCCTGTACGTTTCCGAAATCGAACTCTTCACCCCTTATGCTGAAGCCGTCGACCTCTCTCGTCAGCATACAGTCGGCTACAGTGCACAACAGGCTACCCAGGAGTACCGTGATCGTGGTGATGTTTTTCGCCTGCGAGTGCGCGTCTTTTTCACCGACACGTACTCCTCGTCCACTTATGCCCAAACCGCGACGCAAAAGGATTCAAAGCTTCGGAAGGATGTCCGGTCTCATTCCGATGGTGGGCAGGGTTTTCAGGTTCAACTTTGGCAAGGGGACAGGCTCATCGAACCCTTGGAGCTTCCCGGCATACCAGTCTTCCGCAGCTACACGGTCGGCGACGCGTACTTTGGCTTCGACGTTGTTCTGCACTACGACGGGGACGAGATTGCCCCGGACAACGCCAAAGTGGTAGTCCTTACGGCAGATGGTCAACGGATCGCTGCCGAGTTCGATCTGGCGAAGCTCCCGTAAGTCTTCCAACCTGTATTGAGAAAATCCGCTCCCTCGCATCCCCTGCGATGCCTTTTGTCAATCTGCCGGACACGCACAAGTCTCGATGGGGCGACGAATTGACTGCCGAGAAAACGAAAGAATGTGTTTGGCTTCGACCGGAGGCAGTCGCCCAAATAGAATTTTTGGAGTGGACAGAGGCAGATCGGCTCAGGCATTCAAAGTTCGTTGGACTGCGCGAGGTGCGCGAGGATAAGAATCCGAGAGATGTGGTTAAGGAGGTGTAGATTTTGGCGGTTCAAGTCCGCCCGGTTCCGTTCCACTGCTCGGCATTTCAATTAAGGGTTAGGAAATCGGTTCTAGCGACATTTTGTCTTCACGAAGTCTGTACTTTCGCACGATCTTTTCCTCGTAGCGAGGCTTGTTCGGCATCGAAAGCACGGTGAAATCTAGTTCAAGGCATCCGTGTCGCAACTTTTCGACCGAGAAACTGCAACCGACCAACAGAAGTGTACCATTGGGAACCACGTCTTGAGGTTCATCAGGCGAACTGCAAATTTCACCGCCTCCCTCAGTAGTGACCCTATATCGGTATCGAAACGGCACCAAATTTGTTGAAAGTATATCTACGCTTACAGCGCCCAGTATAACTGGGCTAAGGCTAACAGCAATCTTCGGCTGCTCATTGCTTTTCCGTGCAGTTTCAGCCCGTGCCCTGTTTCGGAAGATCATTTCATCGTTAAAGGAACGATTCTTAGCAGTTAGAAAATTGGCGGTAAATTTGAGAAGATTTTGAATCCCATCCGTTTCAAGCTGTCGTGCGGCTACCTCATTATTGTGTGCTACGACATCTGAGCCGATGTACAAAAACAGGAAGGCAGTGGCGACGACCTCTAGTTTCTTCTTCAGAGGTCTTAGCAAACAGCCACGCTGAAAAGGGTGTCTTCATAGGTCCCACAAAAATAAGCGCTTACACGAGGGAGAATCCAAAATAATTTCTTGTGGGTTTTCGGCCGGGCCGTTTTCTGATTCAAGAGCAGGCGGCACATTTCGGCTCTTGAGTTGCAGTTCCAAGGTTACGGGCTGCATGTGGTTGAGGTCCTCGCATAGGTGCCGGGCAGCATAGTCGATTTCGCGATTCGTAGATCCGCTACCATGTCCAGTAGGACCCACAAGAAATTTTCTTAAAACGCGCGAGAAGGTGGCTGTTTGCTAAGACCTCTGTTCTTTAGCCGATGACCTTCTGCTAGGCTAATCGCAACGAGTTCTGCGATTCCGCAAATCGATAAAAACACCAATCCAACGATACGCCAAACGTCCTCTACGTGAATGAAGGGATTGTCGAACACACGACCCTCCTATTCCCTCAATCTACCTTAATTGCCGTACATCTGCTTGAACCTCGCCGCCCACCGAATGAAAATTTGCCGTTGCCATTTGCTCCCGGCATCGGGGTCCGGGCTTAAATCACGTGGAGAGATCGATTCGACTTGAACTGTTGGTATCCCGCACGACGTCGACGACGTGGGGGCTTGGGAAGCGTCAATACGAACGTACGAACGCATGGCCCCCCTTCTACAGAGGGCTGGACAGAGGAAGGTGCCTACCAACGCGTCCTTTCCACCCCCTCAAAATTTAGGTATTCACCCGATGGATGTTGCTTTGAAAACCTGCAAATTGGAGGGAGCCAGCCACGCTGAAATCTGGATGGCCTATATGTCCAACGAACTTAAGACGCTTTGGAAACGCTCGTCCTCGTACTGGCGCAGTGTCCACTCACGAAAGTGGCTTGCAGCAAATCGCCGCGTGCGCCTGCCTTTCTGCGTCCTCAAAGTACTCGGCGATGTCCTCGACGATGGAGAGCTTCATTTCATAGAGAGGGCGCGAACGTTTGAAGCCGCGAGACGACGTATCGGAGCACTCGCAGGGGTCAGGCCAGGTCAATACGTGATTTACAACGGGGAAACAGGCGAACGGGTTTCCATTGTTGCAGGTGGAAAGCGTGGCCAATCAGCTTTGGGGGATTCTATGTCGGCTTTGACTGGACGGTTTACCTGAGTCATCGGCGCGAAGCTCGGCCCCGCATTGTCGGCACTTCGGATTTCCGGACTGGGAGCCTGCAAGATTTTATCGAGCAAGAAAGTGTATAGCTCAGTCAGTTCTCTGCAAGCTGGACATGCAACTTTTATTTTGCCAAAGATGAAGATGATTCGGAATAGGTTTGGGCCAGACAACGCGGAAATGGTTCTCGCAGCCTGTATGCTGTCTGAAAAATGCTGATTTTCAAGGCATTTATGAAAACACAGAAATCGTCAGTGTTTTCGCGCCCTCGAAATATACGCTCAAATCGGGCTTACATGTAGCAGAACGTAGCATGTTGGCTAAGGACGCAGGCGGGTCTCCTGGCTATCGGGCTTGTTCAAACCCACGCTTAACCCACCGCACAAGAAACAAAATGAGGTAGACGAACCCCCAAGGCGAGTGGTACGGGAAAGAAGGCGATCAGTGCAGCCTCTTCATTGGCACCACGCACACCGAGATCCAGGGTGCTCATGTAGGTTACTCCGTAGGCAACGAGAATCCAAAAGACTGATAGGATGATTCCAATTCTCTTCCAGCCGTTAAGCATCTTTGGAACGTACATGTTTCTCCGTTTAATTTACGGTCGCTTTTTCTTCCAACGTCTCCCATTCAGGGAATAACCACTCCGCCCTGGAGAGATGCCAGAATCCGCATTTTCCGCACAGGTGTGCAGCGTCCCCACGATACACCGGATGATTCTTCGGGTCGCCAGCGGAAGCCTCAGCCTCTTCTCTGGTACGGAACCAGGCTCGTTCTGTCCCGTTTGAGCGTTTGCAATGCTTGGTTTCTGTCATGAAGCTGTCCGTTCACCCTTTAATTGCGAATCTAACGAGCCGATAGAAGAGTCACACGATAATTCCCGCTGGAAATCCCCAGAGACTCAAAACAGCCGCTTTGCAACGGCGTTGTATCATGTGATATACGGTGAAACGACTGACCGTTCCCGCTGAGAAGTGGCAGAAGCCGCATAAACGCTGAGGTTTTTAGGGATCTCGTTTGCTAGGTCTTTTCCGCCAAAGATTAGGGACTTGACGACGCCCACCTCGTGGGTCTACGCTCTCGAGCAAGTAGCCACAGCGCAAGCTGACTTTCAAATGGTTTAAGAACGTCCGGCGCTCCGCACCAGAGCCATCATTGACGCCGATGCAGGAGGCCCGGAGAGGTGTAGCAGTGTATCGGGCGTATGGCATTTTCGAGGTCATGCCTGATGGTTCCTCTGTAAAGAGGGCCGCCGTCACCGGTCTGGAGTTTGCCAAGTTATCCCTCGAAGAGCTATCGAAACGCACTAGCAATGAATGCTTTGCCGCCGATAGAAACACACACCAAGTTGTCGCGCAGATGAATATGCCCCTGGCAGGGCGATCCATCAAGCGGATTTTCCAGATTGCCTACGATGAAGAATCAAGACTTCAGAGAGCTGAACTGCTTTTGGGCTGTGGCTATGGCGTCATCTCGGTGTTGGGCAACGAAGCCGCCAAAGTTCTTTTAAGCTCGATTCAGCATTACGACCTCTTCATCGTCGGTCACGCTGCACCTGAAGAGACCAGAAGAGAAATGGTTGGTTGGCTCAAGGTGAAATACCCGGAAGTCGAAATCCTTGCCTTGAATCCGCCTCATCAACAAGTCCTCAGAGCAGATTACAACGTGAGACTGAACGGTCCGGAGAACTGGCTGCCGATTGTCGCTCAACTATTAGTGGATTCCCCTGATAGTCTAGGGTCGAGCAACGCTTCCACCAGCGGCGCGTGATTAGGAGGCATTATGCCAACACCTCAGCCCGCCAAACAACTTCACGCGCTTTGCCACGAACATCATATTGAAATGAGGCTGACCGAGGTTCTCATAAAAACCGAGGGTGCGCCAACGCACACGTCAACGTATGCGTGTCCGGAACCAGATTGCGCCGTCAGCTACACGCCATCAAAAGGATACTTCCTTGCCGCTAAGCACGGACAGGTCGAACACGATATGACTCCTCGCGTCACATGCCGCCGCGACGGTCAACGGATGTATCTTGCGGAAATTAATCCAGAGAAAAGGGCCTTCCGGCTGTGGCGATGCCCGCTATGTGATTCCATTCGCACCAACGAAGAAGGCCTTGTGAACGAGCTCCCGACACCACTGCTGCTTAGGCCCTAGGCGTAAGAGCAGAAACGTGGCCGCTTGGCACCCAGAACCGATTGCACCCACGCTTCTTGAAAGGTGATCACCATCAGAGCTAAGGCGGCTTTTGCCATTCCTCAACGCGCTCGTCAAGTTGGAGCCCAATAGCAAATTTCCCTTTCCCCAGAAATTGACAGTAAACTACCCGGGCCTGCAACTTCAGGTGCTCCTCTGGTGCATCCAAACTCACAAGCTTCCCCGGAGAGCAAATTGAATCGGTAATCACCCGCGCGCCTCGAAGGCTCACGTTTTCTGTGATCGCCTCAACTTTCGCAACCGGCGATTCTCCCACGTGCAAGAGTTCTACGACTTCTATCTTTGCAATCCGGTGTTCGACTCGGCCAGTCGGCAGAAACATTCGGCCGCCCACACTTCTCACTCCTTTCGGGTATGCTGGCCGGGCTGGTGGGGGCGTGGGAACGTTGGGACTCCCTGTCCCCGGCGCTCAAACCACTCTGGACTCAACTCAAGATATTCCGATGATTCCCTCCAAAAACTGAAGTGACCAAAGCCATGAGGGACATTACCCTCTTGCCCCCTTGAAAGTCTCTAGAGACGCCTGCCCCATGTCAATCCGCAAAAGACCTGCGCGCAGTCCCATCCTGCGCCACTGCAGATTCCTTCCGCAGGTTCCATCTTTTTGCCCTTCCTGCCGAAAATCTGCGCCTGGACCGCCCGCTTCTCCTGGATCAAGGGTCTCCCGCTTCGCTCCGATAAACGCGAAAACCACGCGCCCTTGACAGCGCGGCGGCCAGGCGCGCCCGCGCCCCCAGCGACCCTGAACGCCCAAGGCTCCGAGGTGAGTAATTCTCCTGTAGCTGCTGGCTCGGGAATCAATCACAGCGTCAGCTCACGGGTAGTCAACGAGAACTTCGGCCAGCCAGCGGCTACTGCTCAGGCACAAGCCCAGCTAGGTCGTGTAGCTCAAGCGTCCTACCAGTGTTAGCGCCGGTTTAAAAGGGATCCACTTTCGCCGGTTTGGGTTGAGCCACTTGGCCCGGCGGCGAGTTTGGAACACACCCATGGGCTTCCTGTTGCGCAAGAACAAGCAGGCTTGATTTCTAGTTTTTCCCGTGCAACGTCGATCTTTACTTCATGAGCCATCCTCCCGCGCCGCCAGCAGGAGCAGGAGTTGTGGAACA
Organism: Acidobacteriota bacterium; assembly: GCA_003223215.1. Lineage (GTDB taxonomy): Bacteria > Acidobacteriota > Terriglobia > Acidiferrales > UBA7541 > Acidiferrum. The sequence goes on along the minus strand of QHYH01000079.1, from coordinate 52 downwards.
CCGGCAGTGTTTTGTGTCCATCTTGACCGACTCGATGACCAGGTACAGTTTG